>NZ_JABAST010000100.1 GCF_016107575.1 Psychrobacter faecalis
ATAGGATAAACACTGCTTAACGGCCGGTTCTGCCATGCGGTGATGTCGTCTATGATGTTGTTAGTGACTCTTGAGACAAGAGAGCTTGAGATATCGACGTCGTAAAGCTCTTTGATACTCTCTACAATCTCAGTGGTGGTTTGACCTTTGGCGTATGAGCGAGGATCAGCAAGTGTCTGGGAGACACTTGCCCGAAGCGCAAGACGTAAGGCTATGCCTGTAGTGAAATATGATTTTATCATCAAGGCCACTAATACGGGTTTGATGCTTGCGCACTAGTGTAGGTTCAAAGCTGCTACCGCGGTCTCTTGGAGTGGAGATCTCAAGGTCGCCTGTGTCGCTACGGACGGTCTTTTTAGTATGACCGTTGCGCTTATTAGGC
>NZ_JABAST010000101.1 GCF_016107575.1 Psychrobacter faecalis
TTGTTCTGCATTAGGCTCAAGCCTAAATTTGTACGCTTTATTAATTTTCATAATGAATGCTTTATTGGTCAGTGTGTTTGTTATTTATACCATGTTATACTATATAACATAAACAATAAAGGGTATTTATTATAATGAGTGAGATATATAAAAACCGTCATTCTGCTTATAATCTGCATGTGCATTTAGTATTCATCACTAAGTATCGCAAAAAGGTTTTAGCTGATAATCATCGTCAATACTTTAAAGAAGTTGTTGCTGAGATATGCAAGGATTTTGGTGCGGAACTCAAGGAATGTAACGGTGAAGGCGATCATGTTCACATGCTAATTCAATACCCACCAACGGTACAACTAAGTAAGATGGTTAATAATC
>NZ_JABAST010000102.1 GCF_016107575.1 Psychrobacter faecalis
AATTGGGTTTTGATCCAGTGCTCGCTCACACCCAAAAGACACGTACCAGTGCCCTAATTTCTTGCTAATAGTGATGTTTTTAATGGTGCCGATGATGTCTTGCGATTTTCTAAACTTCACAAAGCCAATACCGCTAGGTAGTTTGATGCGGTTGCCTTCAATACGGCAATACTTATCAAACTGAACAAGCCTGATTGAGTCGCAGCCATCGGATTTACGTTTAAATCTTGGCATCAGTTGTCGTAGTTGAATCTCTGTGCCATCGCTTAGCTTAAAGAACTTGGGTTTTCGGAGCTTCTTTTTATTTTCTTTGAGCCTAGCATGAACTTTAGGGTCGAAAAATCGTGACCAAGCAGAGGCGAGATCACGTACTT
>NZ_JABAST010000103.1 GCF_016107575.1 Psychrobacter faecalis
GCCATAGCTTTTTTTGCCGTGTATCGAAAAACTGGGACTGTGACAGTCGGGGCAATTGATCTGTATTTGTGTCTTCATAACCTCAAATATATCATCTTGCTTCGGCTGTCACCCTCCTTTCATCTCCTCAGCATACTTTCTGACACACCACCAAATATTTATGCGTTAGTAAGCTATATTGTGCAATAGATTTATAAAAATGATGCATTTTACAGTTTAGTACGTATAGACAGTTTAGTTCGTATAATGGACCACTTAAAAAATAAACGTCAACGCAATAAAAAAACCCGCTATAAAAATTGAACTGACCCCCTAAACTTGGACGGTTTAAGTTTACAATAAGGACTGAGTTCTGTACTTAAC
>NZ_JABAST010000104.1 GCF_016107575.1 Psychrobacter faecalis
GGTGGTGTATCAGAAAGTATGCTGAGGAAATAAAAGGAGGAGTGACAGCCAGAGCAAGATGATATATTTGAGGTTATGAAGACACAAATAGATATCAGTTGCCCCGACTGTCACAGTAATAGTCTAAAGAAAAATGGCAAAAAAAGCTATGGCAAGCAGAATTATCAATGTAAGGACTGCAAACGTCAGTTTATTGGCGACCATGCCTTAACTTATCATGGCTGTCACTCTAAAGTAGAAGAGCTTATACGGCTCATGACAGTTAGAGGCTGCGGCGTTAGAGACATAGCTGTTATAGCCTCAGTCAGTATCGGTAAAGTATTGAGCACCATAGGCTCATCTGTTTA
>NZ_JABAST010000105.1 GCF_016107575.1 Psychrobacter faecalis
ACGCCCTTCCCTTTCGACTGGGTGGCATTATACGCGCTTTTAGTAGGGGGTCAAGCTAATATCCATTTTTATTTTATACATATTACAACTTATTAAAATACATCACTTTAAATAAGTTGAATAGAGCATTAGTTTTTTAGAAAAACGCCATAAAGCTATTACTTCATTAGGATATAAGATTCTTAAGCCGAATATACATACACGAATAATAGCTAATGTTGAGCCTTATGAATGAAAAAACGTACAGTCATTGGATTAATAATTATCTAGCTTAAAGCAGCAAAAGAAAACCCCCTTAGCAATTAAGCTAAGGGGGTTTTCAGGAATAGAGAGCT
>NZ_JABAST010000106.1 GCF_016107575.1 Psychrobacter faecalis
TTACTACCATCACATGCTTGGCATGATGAAGCGGGAGTTTCCAAACTTGCCCAGTTATTCACGGTTTATAGAGCTGATACCACGCAGTATCATGCCATTATGTGCCTACTTGCAAAGCATGATGGGCGACTGTACAGGTATCAGCTATATTGATTCAACCAAGATAGCAGTTTGTCATAACAAGCGTATCTACCGTCATAAAGTCTTTGAAAGAATGGCAACCCGAGGCAAAAGCAGCATGGGCTGGTTTTACGGCTTTAAGCTGCACGCCATTATCAATCATAAGGGCGAGCTTTTATCTGTTAAAGTCACTGCGGGTAATATCGATGACAG
>NZ_JABAST010000010.1 GCF_016107575.1 Psychrobacter faecalis
TAACTTCGGTCTGTATGGCAGCCGTATTCCCATCAGTCTTAGTAATGACTGTGTCGATACGTTTGCCTAGTGCTTCGTCAGAGGCTTTGCGCTGTGTCGTTTCTGTAGTAATACCTTCCTCAGCTGCCAACAACCCCTCGATACGCGCGTCACGCTCAGCAGTGATAGCATCGTTAGCATCTAGCATCGCATCAATACGGGCTTGCGTTTCTGCATTTATTGCATTGTTCGTTGCTAAAATTTCGGCGACCCTAGCTTGTTGTTCTGTGCTAATAGCGTCGTTGGCAGCTAAAACATCGGCGGTCCGCGCTTGCTGCTCTGCGGTAATTTTGTTATTTGCATCTAAAACATCGGCGATACGCGCGTCACGCTCAGCAGTGATAGCGTCATTAGCTGCTAGTATTGCATCAATGCGAGCTTGCGTTTCTGCAGCGATAGCTTTGTTGGCGGCAATAATTGCAGTTTCATTGACTGCAATTTTATCAATCTGGCTAGTTAGTGCTTGATCGAGGCTGCTACCGGTTATCTGACCTTGGATTAAGTCCAGCACTTTGTCAGCACTTTGGTCTGTTGTCGCGCTAACCCAAGCTGTCCAGTCGCTGGTGTTGCCAAGCTTATCGACGATGCGACCACGATAGTGCTGTGTCAATCCGCCTTGCAGTCCGTTAATCGTGTGAGTATCGGTACTGTATGCAAACTGACCCAGGGTTGCGACATTAACATCAGGTGCAGAGGCGACTTGTATCTCTGTATAAGCCGTGTCGTCACTGCCTGGGCTAAATGTCCAATCAAGCTGCATACCAAAGAGCAAGCCAATTGCTTTTAGCGCTAGCAGCTTTGGTGGTTTACCAGTTTTGCCGGTGATGGCGGTAAGTATTGACGTGGTTTGCTTAGAAACTGCATCAAATGCAGACACTGCGCTCACACGAGCAATGTAATTACCACTATACACACCATCAATCTCGACAGAGATGTTGCCAGTGCGAGGTACTTTAATCCAGTCGCCGTCATCCTTACGCCACTCAACATCGTATGCAACCGCGTCTTTAACTTGGTCCCACACAATAACAAATGTGGTGACGTTTTGTGCTTGCACCACGCGGTTACGTGATGACACTGTGACACTATCCGGTGCTTGGATGATATACGGATTAAACGCCGGTGCGGGTGGACGCGGCTCAATAATGGTGCCATTATCGATTTGCGCATAGAGCCCTGCGTCATATTGCAGTGCGGTGTACGTGTATTGCGTTCTATCCTCGTTTTCTGTGATTGATAGCACGATAAATGACATGGTTGGTAGCTCATCGCTATCAACTGCCCAGACGTTTTCCGCAGCAACTGGGTCAAATGCTGCTTTTACGGTGATGTTGCGTCCTGATACGCTTAAGATTTCGCGAGTTTGGGCGCGACCAGACTCTAAGTTAACGCTTAATCTGTCGCCGGTGGTTGCAGGGATGTCATCACGATCAACAGTAATGACGGTACGGGTTGCATTGACTGCTGATATACGCCCGCCGTTATTAACGCCAGTGAACATCATATCTGCAATATCAACACGATTGCCGACAGTTGGTAGTGAGCCATCTAGCCCCATAGTGAATGTGACGGTTTGCGTGCGGTTTTGCTCAGACAGTAATGCCGCCAGTCCTGCGCGGTATGCTTGCCCCTCGCTGGTACAGCCGACAACTGGCATCTCAAGTGGATTGATGCCATATTTTGCAATCGCACGCTCATTGCGCACCATTACATAGTCTGTCTCGTAGTTATTATCAGGATTTGACCATGCCACTTGCGCGATGGTATGACGATCATCAATGGCGGTGCCGCTTTTGTTGAACTGGCCGTCGACTACGTTTGCGCGGGTGATGACATAGTCGACATCGCGCGGGGTATCGGCGTCAAGGACGATTTGTGCGCCGTCCCAAAACGACATACCACGAAAGATGGCGGCAATATGCTGCAAGACTTGGTACGCTTGCTCAGCGACTTGCAAGTATAGGTTGCAAGTAAAGCGCGGCTCAGTGCCGCCTTTGCCATCGCTGACTGGCTCATCACAGATACGCGCGATATGAGCAATGGCCCATTTATTAATCATAAATGGCTTTAAACGGTCGCCAAGGCCATAACGATCATTGGTGATGAGGTCGTAAAAAACCCAGCCTGGGTTATTACTATACGCAGTTTTAAACGTACCATTCCAAATACCTGTGCTGGTGCGGCTAATAGGGTCATAGTTGACGGGCACTTTGAGATAGCGACCGTACATATCAACCGTCATTTTAGGTATATTACTAAAAGCGCGGGCGTCAAACGATAGGTATAGCAATGCGGTATGCGGATAGCGTAGCTTTGCATCGATAATCTCAGCGATACTGTCAATTTGCATCTGATTGAACTTGCGCTCATTATCGCCATCAGCAGTGATTTTACGCACACGAATTTGCCAGCCTTGCTGCGCTTCTGGCAGTTTGATATTGTGCGTGCGCTGATAGCGCCCCGAAGTTTTGGCTTTGATGCTGGTATCAAGTACCGTTACATAGCCGTTGCCATCGGTTTGCACGTCAATTGCATAATCGACTTTGGTACCAATGACGTCAAACTTATCGGTGGTTTCGCTGAGCCGCGACCAAGATACATTGACGTTGGCGCTAGATAGCTGGGTATTTGTAATGGTGCGAATCCACGGCGTACCGCTACGCAATATTGTGCCAATGCCAATCTCACTACTAAGGCTTGGCAGCCCTGCGATGTGTGTCTGGTCAACCGTACCGTTGCGTATTTCCCACTCTACGTTTTCAAAATTTGGCTGCCCATCGCTATCAAGTAATGGCGTACCGTCTAGCATAATACTGGCAGCGCCATTAGCTAGGCCCTTAACTTCGCCTTCAGAGAGTGCGTATAAGATTTTTACTTTGCTGATAGATGCGATATCGTCTTTGGCGATAGAGGGCTGGTGTGGTTTTTCTTGTCCGGCTTTTGCGCCTTTAATTGCTAATAATGACATTACGTATCCTCATTGACGATCATCGTACTAATAACAGCACCGCCCCAGTGGAAGCGGCCAAATCCAACGGCGACAGGATTGCCTTCAGCGACGGTAGTGACGGGTCCGCCAAACGCATAGCTTGGTTTGTTGCCATCCGGGTCTTGTGGGGTGATGGTAGGTCGAGGCATAAGTAAAGAGACAGCGCCCCCCAGCATAAGACCGGCGCCGGCGCTCATTAACGCTGGGTTGAAGCCCATAAAAGCGCCTAAACCAACCAACGCAGCGCCCGCAATGACTTGAATCCAACCCATTGCGTCGCCGCCTGCGCCGGTGATTTTAGGTACGATACGAATGACTTTTGCGCCCGTTTTCATCTCAACCTCATCAGCGCCAATGTTGTTATCATCATTAAATACGGCGAAAAAAAGACCGCTCTCGTGTGCGGTCATCATAAATCTTCTAAAGCCATCGACTTGATAGCTCAGCGCCTCGCACGCTTCGCGGGGCGACGCCACATCAAACTCAAATGACTTGCCAAATTTTTCGGCTAAGATGCCGTGTAGCTCGATGCGTCGAAGCATGATTACCTCACATTAATGATTTGTGGCGCACGATGATCGCGCTGCGCTCTTGCCAGACATTGCCGTAAATCTCACGGCGCGAGCGGCGGCGGTATGGATGATGTAATACTAAGTGATCGCCAATCACTGCCTCTGACTTCTCTGAGGTTAATTGGCCATCGTCGCCAAGATAGATAAGAGCATGATTAACATGCGCGGTTGGTTGCACGCGGCACAAGATGACATCGTGGCGCTGCAAGTTATCGACTTGGACAAAGCCTTGTGAGGCAAAGTTATCGACATATAAATCCGCGTTAGCGGCGTTTTCCCACCAGCGGTCCAGTCGCTCAAAGTTATCAATCTCAATATCCAGCTCACGGGCATAGTAATCACGCACGATACTAAAGCAGTCCAGTACGCCGTGGATATACTCACGATTAATCAATGGTGCGCTATATGGTTTGGCCTTATGGACTTTGATGTCTACTTCAGGGTAGCTGGCAATCACCCATGGCAGCCCGTGTAGTGGCATCTGCAAAAGGTCAAACGTACTGGGCTTGGTTGAGCCGTCAGGATGGCTATGTACAATCGCTTCTATTTTACCGAACGCCTCAGCGGCGACGATATCGCGCGGACTGATAACAAACTCATTGTCACTATCAGCAATATTTTCGCATTCGATATAGGTGCGATTAACAATCACACCACAAGATTCCCTGGGATAACAAGCGGCAGCATGATTGATTATGGCTTCGCGTGCTTCTTTTAAAATATACATATTTATTCCTTATCTCCGACCTAGCATCGATGCGGCTGGGAATCCACCAAACGAGAGTGGCTCATGCTCACCAAATCGCAGCTTGCAATCGCTGAGACAACCGCCGCATTTATCTAGCGCGGGATTATCGGTTGGTTTGCCATCCTCAGTAAACATGGCGGCACCTGTGTAGCCGCATGATTCGCCGCGATACTTACCTTTAACCGCCCAGTCGCAATACTTAGTAATCGTGCGACTAGGTATCATCTTGCGCTGGGCGGTGAGCGGGGTTGATAACTCAAACGCCACTGAGCTGTCTTGGTCGCTTAGCGATTCGTGGGTCTTTTGATTGATGGTCCAGTACTGGTCAGTATATTGCTGACTATCAGCTGTTGGGTTACCTGCGCCGAAGTTTGCGGCGTCGAGATATTTTGCTAGGACATGGATGACGCGGAGCTCTGCGCCAACAAAGTCACTGTAAAAAGCGCACAACGCCGTAACTGCGCCATTAATGCCATCGATGTTATTGCCAATGACAAGTGCCGGCGTAGATGGACTGCCATCGCCTCGAATCTCAAGCCCATCGGTTTGAATGGCAACCGGAGTGTATTTTTGACCTTGCCAAATGATGTTTCTAAAAAAATCAGTATCTGTAGGACTTTGTGTATAGTCGGTACCAGCTAAGACTGTAGTGTCTCCCGCTAGTGTTTCAGTACTACCGGCCCACTCAAATAACTTGCGCCAGTCTTCAAAGCTCACATGCCCATGCCATCGCAATATGCCGCCGCCTTGCTTGGTAGCATCTAATTCATATAGTGTGACAAGCCCTGTGACACTGAGTTTTTGTAGGTCGGATGAAAGCATTTTACACCTCTGTTTGTTAGAGCGTCAGCGCTTGCGCCCACATAGCATCTAACTGCTCATCATTTAATCCGAGCAAAGCACTCATGTAAGCAACGCTTTCGCTCTCTCTTACAAAGCTAGTCGCCTCCCTGTATTCAACTTCGATACGGGCTTTTAGCGCCTCATCTTCGATGCCTGCGATAGCTGTCTCAATAGCTGCAAGCAAGTCGTTTTCGATCAAGACCAGTTTAAACTGTCTGCGAGTTAGCGCTCGTAGTTTCTTGCTAGTATCATCAGTTAGACCTAATTTGGCCTTTTGCTCACGACCCCATTGTCTACACTCCTCTACATAATCTGCATAGACAGCAAAAGAGGGTGATGATGAATTTCGTATCTCTTTGAGTTCGTCAGACAAGCTGTAGCGCTCAGCAATCTTTGCTTTGACGCGATCATCGATGAGCTGCACATGCGTTGATTGCGATTTAATTCGCGCTCGCAGCTCGTCAGTCATTACTACTGTTTGTACTGTATCTGCAATCTCATCCGGCTGATTGATGGGCAAGTCCGCATCATCAGGCACGCTAACATACGTCACCCCATCGATTGTACATAACTCCACTGATCCCTCCGGAGCGTCCAACTGCTTGGTGGTGTCTTTGGTGATAAATTTTTGGTAGCTCACAATATAAGCCATGGTTTTGTTGCTCCGTATAATTTAGTAGATGTTGCAGTGAATGGGTTTTTGAGGCGTGCGCAAGATGAGATACAACAGATTCCAGTTTATTGGTCCTTACAGCCTTTCTAGTCTTGTATAAGCTGTGCTTCCTAATAAACCTGCCGCTGCGCCAGGTTCTATAGCCACAGAAATTAACGCCGCGTTTGGTATTGGCTATCGTTGATCGTGATAGGGTCAATTTGAGCTCATGTTCTACAAAATCTGTCAGCAATTCTCTGTACTTCAGTGCTTGCGCGCGGGTCAAGCCAAACAATAAGAAGTCATCCACATAACGACAATACCCAGCTGCTGGCTTCAGCACTCTAGTGGCGTAGTGGTCTACAGGATTCATGTATATCAACGCAAACATTTGCGAGAGTAGGTTGCCAATTGGTATGCCTTTGGGTTCGGGATAGTCCGCAAACAACATCATCAAATCGACCAATCGCTTATCCTTAATCTTCCTCTCTAATAATTTTCTAAGAGTCGGTCTGTCTATGCTGTAAAAGAACTTCTTTATGTCTAATTGTAGCGTGTAGGTATTGGGGCCGGCTCTTCTGAGCGCGTCTTGCGTATAGTCGGCAGCCTTGTGTGTGCCAAGCCCAACACGGCAAGCAAATGACTGGTCTATAAAGGTTTTATCAAATATTGGCATGACTCTTAAGTAGATTGCATATTGCACAACACAATCTCTAAATGCTGGGGCATATATCTCCCGCTTCTTTGGCTCATGTACCACAAATCTAAAATAGGGTCTTGGCTTATAGGAGTTGTTTGCCAACTCTTCTTGTAATTCGTTTAGCTCGCGGCCTAGGCTTTTTTCAAACTGAAAACACCCACGTCGACCACCTTTGCTTTTCTTTGCGCCCAAATAGCCGTCCCATAATGATTCGGCTGAGACTACGGATTCGTATAAATTACCAATCCTTTTCATAACAATCCTTAAAAAAGAACCTGTCTGACTTTCGCTTGCGCTACTAGAAAGACGGGTTTAAACCGATTTCGCTTAAAGCAGGAAAACGTCTCCCTTGGCACCAGTCGGCAGCTTGCCGATTTAGGTGATGCCGAGTCCGCCCGGACACCGATGTTGTTGTTGCTGTTCGTCCGAGAATTGTTGCAATTGACCATCCAGACACCAGCATTCGTGCTGTTGTTCCAGTTGCCGCCCACAATCGGGCACATATTAAGACGCCTCCCTTTTTTGGAGCACCTTATTGTTTTAGTGATTTAATCCAACCGCCGATTATCTTGCCGATCTCATCGATACTTGCTGATATCACAAGATAACGTTTGGCATTTAATTTTTGCACAGACATCTTTTCGGTCTTTGGATGACCGAAATAGGACAGCTCGAACGCAAGCCTAACTTGCATTCTGAGCTGCTCATGCTTGATGTCTAAATTGGTAAGCGTCGTCTTTTTGTGATAACGCTTTTGCGCTTCGACGATGTAGTCATACATATCGTAAGCGGTTTGTCTTATTTTAAGCGCCAAGCCATGCTTCTCATGGCTTGGGAAATGATTAAGATAGATATTTAAAAGCTTCATCGTTTGAATGAACTTCTTATCTAAATTTGACTCGCTGTCTACTGCCAACTCAAACTCCTTCGCTATCGCTCAGTCAAACAGGGTACAAGGCCGCCCGGACACCGACGCCGTAGTTGCCGTCCGTCCGAGAATAGTTGCAATAGACCATCCAGACACCAGCAAGCGCGCTGTGGCTCCAGTTGCCGCCCACACGCGGGCACAGGTGCTCAATTCGGTTGTCATAAAAACGGTCATTGCCGAATATATTGGTGCCATCTGAGCCGCCAAGTTGCGGTATGCCTGCGCATGAGGCAGACCAAGCCAGACCACTGTTGGCGCTTGAGAATACCTGTTTGGTTGTAGAGCCGATTGCAAAGTTACGGCTCTCGCCGGTAAGCTCACCATAGCTTGCGCCAAGCGAGTCATAGCTTGCCGTCATTGCCGCAGTGCCCCAGGCATCGGTCGCAAGCGTTACTCCGCTGGTAAGTGCTGACGCTTTTGCACTGGTTTTTAATATGTAAAAATTACCGTCTGTTTGCGTCAACCCTAAAGCCACTTCGTACATATTGCCGTTCAGATCCGCAACTCCGCTGTGTTGGCCATTGTGTGTGGTCTTAGCGAATGGTTTTGCTGACCCTGTTTTGCCCGCTGTTAGGTAGCCGGTCTCTTCATAGATAACGCTCGTGTCGTTTGCGTCGCGCAGTGCGTTGTTATTGCAGCCTTTAGGGTAATTGGTTACACCAGCCGCATCGTACCAAGCGCATGCCGCCGTGCTCGTTGCTGCTTGGGCATGAGCCATGCTAAGCAACGATAGCGCGCGCTGGATAAAGATGGTCGTTGGAAAGAAGCTTGCGCCACGGGTTTTGACAGCATCGATTGATCCGGCTAAGTTATTAGCGGGTGAGCCAGTTAGTGCGCTGAACGGGGAGTTAGCGGCGGCGGATGATAATGGGATGCCATTTTTGATAGAGCTTGCTTTGCCTGCGTTGTTACTCGCTTGATACTTATCAACAAAGAAGCCGTCTTTTAATTGGCCATCGTCATAGAACGCGCGATGGACTGCGTAACCTGCACTTTGTGCCGCTGCGATGCTTGCGAATGCTTGTTTTGACTTAACATCGCATGAATTAAGACCGTGAGTTGCATAATTAGGATTGCTTGCATGTCCCCAGCGGTAATAGAACATGGGGACATAGCACATCACCGAGCCGTCTGTGTATTGATAGTTGCCATAATTACTATGACCCTTGATGCGCGTGCCTTCCATCTCTGACATACCAGGCGGTAGGTTGGTTGTAATGCCAATACCAAATGATATCGATCCCGCAACGCCAATGTCCTCGAACGTCGGAATGACTGTATCGGTAAACAGCTTTTGTGATATCGCTGTCGTTGTCGATTGTCCAAGCTCAGAGGTCACTTTAGGTATCAAGGCTTTGACGTCTGTAAATTCAGCTGCTACCGCATCAAAATTGTCGTTAACCTTGCCATTACTGGTCCGTGCGCTGTCGCCGCCGATGCCTTTGGGCTCAGCACCAAGGTTTATTTTTTGTATTTGCATACCAATCCTTAAGTATTATTAAACTGCTCAAAGTTGAGCGTGATTTGCCAATGATCGCCTTTGCGCTGCGGTATCGATACACCGGCGCAGGTATATTGTTTGGTGTTGCCGTGCGGGTCGGTCCACAGGAATGGTTTGGCGCCCGCATGTTCATCGATAAACGCTTCGATGGGCTTGATAACGGTATCAAGTGCGCCAGTCTTAGTGCCTGACCAGTTTTTGGTTGTGTTATTAATGCCAATAGATGACAGCTGCGCATAGCCATCACCAAACTGTGTTTTGTTCACGCGATACTGTTTGTCAGCAACCGCGCCCATATCCATCTGCCAAGGAAATGTTTTTATCATAGGTTTGCCCACTAAAAAGCCCACTGAGTAGTGGGCTTTTGGTTGATTGATATAGGTTGATTACCGTTTTGCGTACAATCTATCGAGCGTGCCGTTTGGTCGGGTCATCTTATTGACTTCGCTGACGACGACAGCTGCTAGTCCTTGTCCGATTTGTTTGCCGTATGCGCTGTTTGATTCGACGTTTGAATTGCCGTCCATTGATACGGTTACGTTGACGTTGACGTTGATATTAGGTTTGCTGCCTTCGCTATTATCCAAAAAGCGACTTAACTTTTTGTTGTCATCAGCCTTTACTACGCGCTCATTTTTATCAAGCACCCAAGTGCCTTCGCGCGGTACGGATGCAATACCGTCATGCGCTTGACCAACAGGCATAGCAATTGACTTGATGTTACTAACAATCTCAGCGCCCTGCATAACCGCTTGACCGATAATAGGTATGTTTTGCGGGAAGCCAACAGCCATTGCCTTGGCGACAGACTGCTGAATAGCCATTGCAGACTGCGCAATAGCAAAGCCTTTCTCCACTGCAAACAACGCACGATAGATACCTGATTGCTCCCCAGCAAAAGATTTGGCCATACCTGCCAAATCACCAAACAGCGCCTCACCTTGCGTTAGCATGAGATTACGTTTAGCGTCTTGGTAACTTTGCTCGACTGCCATTCTCGCTTCTGACGCTCTTTGCACTTCGTCGGTATGCAGCTGCTCAAATTGGCGCACTATCTCCAATCGCTGTTCGTAGTCAGATTGTATTTTACCCAACGGCGTTTCTTGCTCGATACCGCCAAGCATACCTTTTAGCGCTTCGCTAGATTTTTCTCTATCTTTTCCTAGTATTGCAAAGCGTGCCCTGATAGCGTCAGTCGCTTTCGCGGTCATGCCCAGTTGCTCGTAAGCCCGCGTTTGCTCTTTAAGCACTTCAAGCAATTCTTCATTGATGCCTTTGTATTTCTCGGTGTGCTCAATATCGTACATGAGCGCAGCAAGCGAGCTGCTATTACCAAACAAGGCTTGCTGCTTGATAAGCCCATCAATACTGTCTTGCACTGATCTATTGGCATCAGCAAGCTTCTTAGTTAATTCTAACTGCTCCTTGGTTTGTGTTAATGCTATCAATTGGCTGGTATCAGCAGCGCCAAACTTGCCGACACTAATATCGTATTTAAGCGCCGCTAGCGCGCTGTCATTGCCAAACAATGCAATCTCACGCTTTAGATTTGCAACACCATCTTGTACAGCTTTGACCGCATCGGCTACCATTTTTTGTGCGGCAGACACGACTGCCTTTCTTCCTTTCTTGATACCAACCGCCATACCTTCAGCAGTCTGCTCACCAACTTTCTTCATGACCCGTGATGGCGAACGAATATCCAGCACGCTCTTAGCTTTAGCAACTGCGCTTGATGCCATGCTGCCAATAGCTGTAGCAACACCGCTTGCGCCTTGCTTAATGCCATTAATCAAACCGTTGACTATATCTCTACCGACTTGCAGCATACGACCGGGCAATTCTCTGAGCGTAGTCACGATGGTGTTTTTGATATTAATAATTGCGCCGCGGGTGTTAGCCACACCTCTATCCCAAGCCGCTTGCATAGTCGCAACCGTGTTCAAGACATAGCTTTTTATCTTATTAAACTCAGCGTTAAGCCCGGCACTGATAGCAGCCCAGTTTTTAACGACTAGATAGCCACCGGCGGCAATCAATGCAATAGCTGCAACCACCGCAAGTATTGGACTGGTTAAGACAGCTAGCGCAGCATTGAAAGTCCAAGTCGCTGCGGCGCCTACGCCCGCCGCCACTGACCAACTTGCGGTTGCCACAGTCATCACACCTGCTTGCACCGCTGCCGCTGCTGCCTGTACTTTCAATAGTATCAATGGCGCATTTGCTGCAATCAAAGCCACTGTAAGCGCGCTTACTGCTACGCCTAGTGCAATAAAAGCAGGTTTATTCTCACTAACGACACGCTTTATTTCGTCCCAGTTTTGATAAACCAAAGCTCCAGTCGCAAGCAATATGCCAAGCCCTAGTACTGTCAAGCCCATCGTAGTGCCTAATGCAGCGTATGCTAGCTTCAGGCCGTCAACAGTAGTCTTTGCTGCCGTAAATCCATCAACTGCTAGCTTTAGACCTAACACTGTGCCAATTAATGACCCGCCAATAAGAGTGATTTGCTGTATCAGCTCGGGATTTGCAGACACCCATGTGCCCACAATTGCGACCATAGGGGTCATCTTTAGCAGCAATTCATTTAATGCAGGTATAAAGGCATCGCCAAGACTTGCGACTACACCATCTATATTGTTTTTGATTAGGACCATTTTATTAGCAGACGTTGCGCTGATTTTCTCAAACTCAACATCCATTGAACCAAAATAATCCTTGGTTGTATTGACAGTCTCACCAAGCATTTCCCAGTTATTTTCTAGTACGCCGACACTGCCTGCGAGCATCGTTATATCAT
This sequence comes from Psychrobacter faecalis, assembly GCF_016107575.1. Taxonomy (GTDB): domain Bacteria; phylum Pseudomonadota; class Gammaproteobacteria; order Pseudomonadales; family Moraxellaceae; genus Psychrobacter; species Psychrobacter faecalis. The sequence goes on from NZ_JABAST010000010.1 coordinate 11,773, forward strand.
CGCCAAATTCTTTACCGATGATCAAGGCGTTCGTGCCGATACGTTTTGACTGCTCTAGCTTATTGATAGCCTCAAGATAAGTAATAATGGCCTGCTTACCATCGGTTGCGACTAGCTTACTAAAATCATCAATATTTAACCCCAACTGCTCAAAGCCGATTAATTGAGACTTGGTGGCGTTATCCAGTGTAGAAAATGAAGTTAATAATGAATTGACCGCCGTAGAAGCAACCTCGGCAGGCTTACCCATGGCAATCAATGCGCCGGTCAAGCCTAACGTTGCGTCCTCTGACAAGCCAAAGACTTTAGCGACACCACCGACACGTTGCAGTGAATCAATGAGCTGGGCGGCGGTAGCAGGGGTGTTGTTTGATAGCGTATTAATCGCATCGCCCAGACGGTCGATATTTTCAATAGGTATCTGAAACACGTTAGCGATTTTCGCCATGCTATCAGCGGCTTGCTGCGCTGGTATATCAAAAGCAACGCCCATCTTTGCCATAACTTCGGTAAAGTGAACCAAATCTTTTTCTGCAATACCCAGCTGACCGCCGGTAGCGGTGACAGCTGCCAATTCTTCAAAGGTTTGCGGTATCTGTGTTGTCAGCGCCTGTAGCTCTTTACGCATATTTGCCAAGCCGTTGCTTGAGGCAAAGTCTACAGTCTTATCAATCTCAGCCATCGAGGTCTCAAACGACATCGCTGTCTTTAATGATAATGCGCCCATACCGGCAAGCGCTGTGCCAACAACCGCTGCCGCTTTGGTAGCGCTCTTACCCATTTGCCCAAAACTGGTGCTAGAGTTTTCCCGTGCTCGCCTGAGCTCATTGTTGTATCTGGCAGTGTTTGCCTCCATAATGATTTGGATTCTACTCAATACCGACGCCATATCGTCACCCTATGATTAATTGTGATTGTTTTGCGGATTGACTTTTGATTTTAGGAAGTCTTTTAGCGCGGCTGCTTGAGCTTGTGCTTGCTGTTTGGCGACTTGTATTCGTTGCTGTTCTTTTTGCTCAGGCGTTTGCATGCTATAGTCAAATAACATGAATTCTTTTAGCTCTGGCTTTTCCTCACTGCCATAATTCTGCTTGCGCAAAGTGGCAAACTGTATATCAAAAAACTTCCCACCGAACGGCTCTACGTACTCATAAAATGCTTGCCACTCGGTTAGCTCTTTTGATGTGATGTTGTCATCAATCCAAGCCACCGACTTGCTCAAATGAGCGGCAAGCCGAAACTTAAATATACGTAGCGGGTGGGCTATTAGTTTTTTGCAGCTTCTTCTTTTGCCTCTGGTTGCAGGGCGTTGATGTCGCTTGATGCGTCGAAGACTTTTGACACAATGGCAGATGGAAAACCTTTAACCATTTCCAAGTCGTCATCGTTAAACTCTAAAACGCCGTTTTCATCACAGACCGAGTAGATAAATATCACTGCGCGTACGCCGTTATTTTTTGATTCTTTTTGCATATGACGCTCTAAGCCTTCACGCTCAGCAGCAGTCATTACCTTGATAAACACTTCACCAAGGTCGGGAATCTCAATGGATTTGACGCTGGTTTTTAACTGCATAAAATCCGCTTTGCTCAATACTTTTTTGGCTACTTGTTTGGTCATTTTGTTACCTGCTTATTAGTTAGGGATAATAAAAAAGAAAAATAAAAAGGCGTAGAGCCGGTTAGACCACTACACCTATAAACTTATTGCGTAATAACCAACGACTAGACTGTTGGCGTGACTTCTGAGCTGATAACCAATACACCTTCGACTTTTAGCATGTCTTTTTGCTCAGCGACCAAGTTAAACTCTTTGATCATACCGTCAAAGGTAAAGCCTTCACCCGCAGCATCTACAAAGGTAATCTTATTTTTCAGCGTCGTATTGTTATTAAAAGCCGCTTTTAGCTCCATATGCTGAGGATCAGTCGGCATGTAGTACAAAGTAAACGCTATTTCTGACGTTTCTCGGAAGTTGGCCACTGCGTTCACAGTAGACGTGGCATCAGTAGGCGTCACATCCACCACTGTTTTGGGTAGATTAGGCATATCCATGCTGTTCAAAAACTGCACTTGGTTAAAAGTGGGCACATCATCGGTTGCAATACTCCAGGTGTACTGCGTGTTTACCAGCTTATCGGTTGAAATAGCCATATTTGTCACTCTCTCATTTGTGGGCGTTATATCCGAGGCTTATGCCTGAGATTGCATAATAGCGGTTGCTATATTTGTTTAATTGGTTTGCCAGATATGGCATTCGATACTTTGTCTAAATAGCTTGGCATCGTCCTCATACATATATCGGCGGCTGTCATAGTGAAACGGCTGCACGTTATTTTTAAGTATCTCAAGCATCTCATTCGTTTTGTCTTCACAGCCATCATAATTGCTGTGATAGACATCCAACTGCAAGTAAGCCATCTCGCGACCGGTATAGCCCATGATGACATTGGTCGCGTTGGTATTAAGCACGGTATAGACCAGATAAGGCAGTCCTTTCTCAGAGTCGGGTCTGACCAGTGGATAGACCTTATTTTCAAACAGAGCCCTTAGGTTGCTGTATATCACCTCGCTAGCTTTCATTGTTTATCCTTGTTAGCCAATCAGTACCTTATCGATCTCAACTTTCCATTTTTCTTTAAACTTATTCACACCTTCTTCATACTTGCTGTCTACGGCAGGTCGCAGGAAGGGCGCTGCCGCCATCTTGCTAGTGCCATTTTCTATAAAGTACCAATAGAATGCCTTGCCAGATATGTAGATGCCGACAGCGGGCTTTTCGGTATATCTCATTTGCTTGGAGCGTATATTCTTTTTGAGCAGACCTGTTCTCTCTGGGGCGCGGGCCTTTGCTTCTTTTTTGATAGGTTGGATGCCAGCATTAAGGGCTTTCATCATCACCTTTTTTTTGGATGTATCCGCGAGTCTGTCAAACTGACTTTCTAGATCATCCAAGCCTTCTATTCTAAAATCGACGCTCATAATGGAATCCTAGATAATAAAAAGCCCTATCAGATGACAGGGCTTTTTTGAGTAGGTTATCGGTTATTTAGTGGCTGGCTGACTAATCATATCGCGCACTGTATCCAGATTGAGGTTGATTAGATAATGCTGGTGATTAACGAATTAGTAAATGTTTGATAATAAAAAACCCACCGATTGGTGGGTTTTTAGTTAATAAAATACTAATGGGTTTTAATCACAAGCGCCTGCTAGTTTAGCGCCATATTCTGCTTGCTCTTTCGTGTATTTATCACCCGCTGAAGACGACAACTGAGTCACTAAGCCTTCACATGAAAACCCTGTAAATGATAGGTAGTTCTCAGCGGACCTACCTGCTTGCTCATTGTAGTCAATATCCATGCTATCAACCGCAATAGTGGCGTCGTCAATATTGTAACCATCGCCAGCATCAGATGATAACTGGTTGATTAAACCATCTCGCGAAAAACCCTGAAAACTAATATAGTTTTTAGCCGATCTAACGGCATTTTTCTGCTGATTAGTCATACCATTGTCTTCTGCGACCACCTCAGTTTCAGAAATCATGGGCTCAGCGACATCAGCCGATGTCGTCGTTTGTGCCACTGTTTTTTCTGCGTCATCTGAGCCAAAGATAAGCCCAATGATAAACAGCGCAACAACAATAATAATTATCCACTTAATTATCTTTTTCATATCAAACATGCCCATAACAGTAAAATCAATAGACAAGTATATTACGAGTGACAACATTAATCTAGCAATCACAGAAATAAAGTAGAAATATTAGATGCTTTTTAACATTAAGGTTAAATGCTCACGACCGCTTCTAGCATCTGCAAGTGGCTCTCCATTTATCTCATAGCGCTTGCCGTTATATTCCAGTTGCATAGTGCTATCGATGTCCGCACGGTAACGAATGATGCAGCGTGCGATAGTTTGACTATTGGCGGCTTGAGCGGTCAGCACATCTTTGACGCTTAATGGCTCCATAGATGCCCACAATGTCAGATATGTCGTCCATGTTGGCGCCAGTATAGCGCCAGTAGGCGAGCGGCCACTGGTTTGTTTGAGTACAGTGATACGCTGCCGCAATCTACTCGCTTTTGTATTAGCTTGCTGTTGCGCTACGAGTGCTCTCATGATAGCTCCTAAGTAACCACAGGGGTACGATATGGATAGAGTAGGGCAACCACTGGCTGGGGTAGGTAATTACCATTGGTTGGGGCTGTGTTATCCACGTTGCGGTTATCATCGAAGTACCCAACCAACATCAGCGCAGCCACTTTGATATCGTCATGTCCCGTTGCTGGTGTGTCTTTATCGATATAGCGATTGATAGCAGAGTCGGCGGCAGCGATAAACATCGTCAGCGTGGCGTCATTGGCATCGTCGTCATAGCGCAGGTGATGTTTGACTTCCTCAAGTGTTACCCATGCCATCGTCATCCCCTTTTGTGTCGTCGTTCGCTGCTGGTGTTTTAGTAAATGGATTGTCACTAGCGTCACGCTTAGCGATAGCAGCGAGGCTAAAGTTCTGCTGCTGAATCATGGGGCTTTCACCACCAGACACAGCGGTATAGCCGATTTTGGCCCGCGCTTCATTCGGTGATAATATCGAGCCGCCGACCGCTTTGGTTAGATATTCCATTTGACTGGACGAGTCCATTCTTAACAGTCCATCAAGACAAAATTCGGTTTCAACGCCATTTTCTAAATCTAAGTGCTCATTAAGTAGGTTTTCGATACTCTCAAGATAGTGCTGAAGGCAGTCGCTATAGTAGATATCGTTATAGTCGCTGACTTTACCAGAGGGCGGTGTTGCCAATCCGACTTTGAACGCCGGTACACTAAACGCGGTACATATAATCTCACCTGACAGCTTGAGTTGCTCGACCAGCTGTGCGTCTTGTGCGGCGACCGATATCGCTTGGTACGTCACACCATCACTAAGTACGGCGGTGCGCCCTGTGCCAGTGCCAGAGTAATTGGCGTTCCACTTATCACTCATCTCTTTTGATTTTTCTTTGGTTATTGCACCGGGCGTCACTAATATGCCTGACGGCCGTGAGGCATTAGCAAAGAAAGCATGAGCATTGCGCTGAATACTGACGCCTTGGCTCGCTGATAGGGCGCAAGCCGTAATAGGAGACAAGCCGACTAATGGGTGATAAAAGCAGTTAAAGCGGTCATGGATGATCTCAGTAGCTGGGACAATAATATCCTCAGCTAAGTTAAACAATCTATCGCGGCGGACTTGATAAAATACATTGCCATTTGGGTCGACAAGTGGCTTCACGCGCTCAGAGTTTAAGATAAGCAGCTGCCATATATCGCCATATATGTCGCGTACTTTCCACACATAGGTATTGCCGTGTGCCGTTTTTTGTGAGGCCCAGCATTCAAAAAACTGCTGCGTGTTTTGGTAGTGGTTTGGTTTGGCCAATAGCTTATTGGCGCGGCTTTTTGTTTCTTGACTGACGCCTGAGACATTTTTTTTGGTCTTTATTTTGAGCTTGCCAATATCGCGAGTAATGAGTGACATACAGGCAAATACGGCATGATGGCGCATCTGGTCGTTTTTACTGACTTCAATTTCTTCATTTCGTTGCCATGCGCCAGTAAATGGTTCATGTATCGTGTGCCAAACATCGCCATCATTGACAGCCTGGGCGGTGTTTGCTGATTTTTTGCCAGCTATCCAATCAATAAACTTGCCCATAATGTCTACTCGTCGTCGGTTTTGGTGTCGGTTTTGGTGCCTTCATTGGTGAGGGTACCATCGTCAGTTTTATCTTTAGGTTTAGATTTTCGCTTGGGTTTAGCGGGTGGTACCGCTTTTGCAAATCCAGTTACGATCAAAATATTACCTTCAAATTCAGTAACGTTATCGACCATACCTGCTGGGCCGTTGGGGGCGTCTTTGATGTATTCAATATCCATAATTAACCTCGTTTTTTAAGAGTAGATACGGGTAGCGAAGGAATGGCACTACCAATACCTACTCGTAAAAAATCCCAGCGCTATGACTGGGATTTTGGTTAGCTATCATTTTGCATGGTTAGCTATTGTTTACGGGATAACGTTCGTGTAGTTAATATAAGCTGCAGCTGTGACACGGCGTTTTGCCCATGTCATGTGACGCTCAGCACGAATTGCGGTCATGTTTTGCTGCCACAAGTTAACGAGGGTCGATGCCCCCATATCAATGGTCGCTTGGTCACTAAATGCAATCTCAACCGCGCCATCATCAGCCAAATAAAGCTCAGACGGTTTGATAAGTGCAATGACATCAGTGGCTGTCTCAGATTCGATGACTGGTAGACCTTTTAAAGTCTTTTGACCAAATGGTGCATCCATGCCGCGATAATACGGATTGCCAAGCGCATCGCGCAGTTCACTCATGTCACTTGCGCGGGTTTCGCTCATCACATAGTACGCACCGTTTAGAGACAAGTTATTGCTAATAAATGTAGCGCGTAGGGCGGCAAGATCGGCATTATACTCAGCAACGCCAACGCCAGAGTGGTCAATCTTGGTGGCGCCATTTAGCACACCGGCTGGACGCTTATCAGTCTGGGCTGCCGTATCAATAAATGTATTATCAATAAGTGTGGCACATGCTTCGATCATGTCATCGCGGAGCATCTGATCAGTTCCGGGTGATGCTAGTTTAAGCAAGTCATCTGTGCGGACAACGATACCAGCGAGTTTGTGGTGGTCAATTTTGACAGATGTAAATGTTGGGTTCGTAGCTGGTTTTGCTTCGCCTTCGCCCACCCAAGCTGCCACACCGCCAGATGCAAGACCTGGGATTTTTGCGTTAAAAGGCGCTTTACGCATCATGGGCGCCAGTTTGTCGACGATGGTTTGAGCGCGTAGTAGCTCGATAAACTCACCGGCAAGCTGATTCTCAATGATTAAATCGCTGGAGTTGCTGGTATCAAGTACGACCGCCTTTTCTAGCGCGCGGATGACACGCGGGTCCATGCCTTGCGACTTAGCGATATCGATGGGGCTGACATAGTTGCCCTGCTTTTGTTGCAGTACGGCCAAAGCTTTTGCTTTTGTTAGCTGCGCAAAGCCGATGCCTTTTTCGGCGTGATTTGGCTTAACTGTTATGCCTTTATCGGTTTGCGTAGGGTCTTTTGCACCTTCAGCGCTTGCATTCGCTTGCGCGGCGTTTTCACCGCCTGCGGGTGTGGCGTCTTTTTGCGCATCGGCGGCATCTTTGATGATTTCGTCGACGCGGTCGAGATTCTTTTGTAGCTTTGCGATGTCATCATCAATCGCTTGTATCTGCGATTCTTCATCTTCATTAGTACTGCGATCTTCATCGAGTGATTTTTTGAGGATGCCAGTCTTAAGTCCTTTTTTAGACTTAATCGTGGCAAGAATCTGTGCGCGGCGTTGTTCCCAGGTCATAGGGGTTCTCCAATTTTAATTAACGGTATGCTGCCCCGATTTGGGTCAACTAAGGTGATGGTTTTGGGTTTTTGCGCTGCTGGCTCATGATTAGCCAATGGCGCGGTTTTAACGCTTTTAGGTGTGGTTGTATCGGCCATAGATTTTGGCGGCGTATCAATAGGGTTTTGAGCGTCCAAAAAAGCTTGCTTGATATTTTTTACGCTGGTTATCTTTCCATCAGGGTTTGCAGGGATAGTAACGGCTGATAACTCGTACCATTCCCACTCTTTGATGTGTAGGCCGTAGCTGTCATCAAGGTATTGGTACTCAAGCAGGCGAAAGCCAATAGACAAGCCCTTGACCAGCCCAGACTTGATAGACTGCCATGCCTCATCAATGCGATTTTTAAGCGGTCCGTCGTCCTCAATTTTGACGATGGTAGCGGTGATCTCAATGCCATCACTGGTGACCGTAGCGGCGGTGACTTCGCCAATCGGCTCATTGTGCTTGTGCTGCCACAATAACGGCATGGGCAGGGCAAACTGTGCGCCTTCCATATCCATGATGTCGTTGTCACGGTCCTGTTTGGGAGTGGAGGCGATGCCAGTGATGGTGCGTGTGTCGCCATCCTCGCTAATCTCTTTGACTTTTAAGGTGCTGTAGGCTTTGGTCATAGTGAGTCTCGTTATAAAATTTGGGCAAAATAAAACCGCCTAATTTGGCGGTGTATTATAGATTTGGATTATGCTGCGGCTTTGGTAGTGGCAGCGGTGCTCTATAAGTACCGTTGCATTTCTGGGTAAACTCTTTAAGTTTGATTATTGCGCCCTCAAAACTATCGGTTTTTTGCAGAAATATTACGTGCCCAGTAAGTAGATGAGCATAAACACCCATCTCGCCTTTATCTAAATTACGATTGATATTTAAATGTGATAATTGACCGATATTAATAGCGGTGGTGTTTAGTAAAACGACTCTACACATAATCAAATCCTTAAATGAAAAACAGTGCCGGTCCATCAGTATTGGGTGCTTCTGGGTTAAGGCTCATAAGTGCGACTCCATTCAGCATGCCAATGACAGGGTCAATTTTGGCGGTACCAGACTCGGCCTTGCTAATCATCGTGCCACTACCGCGAACCACAGTGCGAGAGTTGCCCACGCACCACGCCATCATATCTTGGTCGGCATGAATGAGGTGTTTACGTGCGATTTTGTTTTCTGAAGTTTTGATATAGCCTGCCATCTTAAAGCCTTGGCTGACTCCGATAAGCTTGTCTTCAGGTATTTCTACAGCCGTCAGCTCTTCAATCAGTGTGCCAATACCGAGCGGGTCAAGCCCGATACTGTCAAGCTTGCCGCTATCATCTATTTGCTTGCATAACTGAGCAACTTGCTCAGACTCATCACCGATGTTTTTTACAATGATAAGGTCGCCGTCTTTCTCGAATCCTTTTAGCATTGGGGCGATAGACATGCGCCGCTCTAAAGCAATTGTATGACACCAAGCGCGGGTCCATACCCACCAAGGCTTAACTTGTACCTTTTGATTGGTGATATTGTCAGTGTATTCGCGTAGCACAGTGGGCAGGCGACCGATGGCAGCAAATCCGAGTAAGTCATCAAGGCCACCGCCATCGATGCCGACAGTGATTACCTCAGAAGCCTCAATCAGCTCATCAAGCGTAAATGGCTTAGGTGCTTTAGCAGCTTCCCAGAACTCAGCAGCTGCCCAACGATTGGCGCGTAGTGAGATACCGATTTGTACGTTTAAATGCTTAGCGGTAAAGTCTTGCAGCTCTTCTTTGCCCTCATCTTCTGCTTTTTTAAATTCACGCTCTAAGAACTTAACACTGACAGACGCCCCAAGATTGGGGTTAGTGATATACCAGTTATCAGGGTCGAGATATAACTCATCGTCGATGTATTTTTGTGGGAACTCATAGAGCAGGCCCAAGAACTGTGGGTCAACGACTTTGCCGTCGCGTACTGCGCGAGCATAGTCTAGTTTTTGCTTAAAGATACCGGCAGGCTGTTCATCGGGCATTGTACTTAGATATACGACGAACCCTTCAGGGCGTGATGCCAATCCGCCAGTTGCTTCACGCAACATTGATGCAGCATTGGCGCGTTTACCAAACAACCAAAGCTCATCGATGAGCACATAACTGAATTTACTGCCACCTAACGTGTCAGATTCAGCTGCATATACCTTTAGGGTGGCGTTGGTACCTAAATGCGTAATAGTACGCGTGTGCGGCGATACGTTGAACATGGCAGCCAGTTCGGGGTCAGCACTGATCATGTCACTTGCTGGGCCATAACTGGCATTGGCAACTTCTTTTGTTGGTGCAATGATAGCTAAGCTTGCACTAAAGCGCTCATTGAGCACTAGCGCGATCATCATAATGCCAGCGGCAAGCGTAGACTTGGTATTCTTTTTACTGATAAGCAAAAAGAACTCAGTAATTAGTCGCTCTTTACTCTCAGTGTTATAAGCGCCAAAAATAGCAGCGATAAACTCACGAGCCCATTCGCGGGTAACATCACCGGCGGGTGGGCTGCCAATCATATCGACTAGTATTAGGCTATCGAATATCTTGAGTGCAATATCAGCCACGTCCTGATTGAGCGGCTTGCAGGGCATTAGAGACTCACCATCGACGATGCGCTTTTCCCAGTCGGGCAAGGCTGTCGACCAGGTTGTTATCATGATGAGCTCTTATTGCGTTGTCTTAGATGTGAGTAAATCCTGCTGATTACCTAACGTCGCAAACCTACCGGTGTTAGTAGCAGTTTTAGCATCTAGCTTGCCTTGCTCTTTTTTACCAATCGGGGCAGGTTTCGGCTCTTCGTATTGGATTGCAATAGTGGCGCAGCTGATGCGGTCTTTCATTGATTTTTTAGAGTCTTTATATACCGTTTGAAAGAAGTGTAGGGCATTGACGAGCTCAACGACTTCAGCGGTTTCGCCTTCAGTAGTTTCACCAGTCTTTAAAAGTTTAATGGCGCGTAATTCAGTGATGCGATCTTGAACCAACTCATCATCATCAAGATTTTTGAGTTGCCGTTTTGCATTAGCTTCGTTTTTAGCTTTATAGCCAGCGGCTGCCATCGCCTCTAATTCATCAAGGCCGTCAGCGACGTTTTGGCAGTACGCTTCCTTTCTTTTAGTTAGTGACATAATGAGAACCTTTCTCAATTAAATGTAATCGGAAAAATGGAAAAATAATTTCAATTTAGGATTTTTTTTGCGCGTGGGAGGGGGAGTGGTGTCCGCTGGGTTTGCCCAGAAATAAAAACACCTCCCCCCGGGTTATTTCCAAGAAAATATCTTAAATTTCTTGGCTTTCTGCATGCGTTTTCGGTTTATGACAAGCAGTGCAGATGGTTTGGAGGTTGCTGTCATCGTCAGTACCACCACGAGCGACGTTGAGAATATGATCTAGCTCAAGCTCACCGCCAACACGACCGCAAACTTGGCAGGTATATTTGTCGCGCTTGAATATCTCATCGCGCTTGCGTCGCCAAGGTCGACCGCCGCGTCCATGACCCCATCTTGATTTAGGTTGATGGGTGTCATTGACTGCTTTGGTACTGATGGTTGCGAGGCGTGGGCGTAGGGTTTTGAGCGCCATGCTTTATTACCTCCAAAAAGAAAGCCCGCTGCGGGGGCAACGGGCTTAACTGGTGATGTTTGTTTACGTCTGCTTTATGATTAGGCAGGAACTTCGAATATGAGAAATATTAGGTCAAACTGTTCCATTAATCAATATGGCTTTTATTCATTGATGAGCTGTTCATCTATCTTACGCCTTACTCTGCGAGCGGTAGAGCGGATATCTTTTATTATAAATTCGATATGTTCTGAGTAATTGTTGCGCGACCAGGTCGCTTTAGATATCCCTGCAAATGCAGCTCTCTCATTACCTGACCAAGCAAAGCCAGTGGCTTCGTTCACTGGGTATTGTAATTCCGCAAGGGCTGTAGCACTAAGTACTGCACTATGCTTATGAGGCTTGTCTTCATAGTTCCATCTGAGACCGTATCTAGCAGCGATGCGCTTCTGAAGGACTGGGTCAAACCCGCTATAGATATAATGATAGCAATCAGACTCTATCTCATGAATGTTTGCATAAGCTTCAGCAGCTGCTCTTAAGTATTCTTGACGCATGCTTTTAGCTCCGCTTTTTGGTGGTCTAAAAGATATGACAGCTGTCCGATTATTGCACCTGGTTGCTGAATGTCTAATATATTGATTTCGTGGTAGACAGTTACCATCTGCCATTTGTCGCCAACAAATACCATATCATCAATGCGTATCTGTGTTAGGTGCGGCGATGATGGCGCTACGTCTCTGAAGTATATAGCTTTGCCGCTAAACTTCTTGAGTAGTGATTCTTTTAATTCATTTACTTGATTAGCAGTTGTTTTTTTGCTCATGATAAATATCCCCCGTTATTTATAGCCAATATATAAGCGTGTGCATAGTTACGTCAAGATGTGCAGGGTTAGGTTTTAAACTATGCACGTCTACAGCCCTTGTTATTACTGGCTTATAAGACTGATGTTCATAGTGTGCATAGTGTGCATAGTTATTTTTACGCACGGGATTAAAAAAATATAGCTGTCATAATATCAGTATATTAAATAAATAATTATTTCCCGCGCGCGCATACGAAAAAACCCTGCACACTATGCACAGGGTTGCTATAAGCTATATGGGGTAAGGGTTGTAGACGTGCATAGTTTGTTTTTATACTATGCACATGGGGTGCACACTATGCACATGGTTGGCTATTTTGGGTCAAGTTTGTGACCGATAGCGTTCTTCATAAGCTTGATTTGCTGCCCAAGCCATACTTGTTGGTTGGCAGCTTCAGCTGTTGGATAGTTGGTTGGCATATTAACAGCAATTACTGTCGCTTGGACGACTCGCATCCCGCCAGGAAGTTGATATCTTAACCGCTCCTTGTGTTCACGTCTACCAATATATGTCATTAATTTGGTTTTAGTGGTACCGCGTTCGCCGCCTTTACGACACCAATGCTGATAGTAATCATATAAATCGTCAGTAAGGGCGCTGCAATAAGGTATTCCAGCCTCACCAGCCACCCAGTCATCATAAAACACTTCCCAGTTTGGTTGGCTTAAACGGATGAGCTGACGTTTGCTACTGGTCATGAGTGCTGGTGTATGTGCTGTCTGGCCTTTTAAATCAGTCATCATGAGCAAAGTGTAGAAAGCGCGTAGCATCTTGTCGTCAGTGTCAGATAATGCTGCCGCGACGTCATTTAAAATGGGTGCGGGAATCTTTTGTTGTGGATAGCAGACAACATGACGTCTATCGTTTTGTTCTAATGACAGTGGCATCATATTGTTTGATAAGAATATCGCATTAACAAAGTTATCTTGCTGCCAACCGCTCATAAACTTTTTACTGATATAGATTGTATTTCCAGTGATGAGCTGCTTAACCATGCCCATCTGTGAATAGCGGTCACTTCCGCTAAATATCTCTTCAAATAATGCATAAAGCTTGTTTGATACCCAATCATTATATTGAGACTCAAGCTGACCTTGACCAAGTGTGACAGCATAATCGCCGTAGATACGTGACATGATGCGGTCAAAGAATAGCGACTTACCTGCACCTTGCACTTCGCCGTGAAAGATAAGAGCCGTATCAAGCTTGGTACCAGGTTGCTGTAATGGAATGGCTAGCCATCTAAGCACCCATTCATAGACTTCTTGTTTGCCTTCGCACAAATGTAATAGCAGGTCAGTGATCGGCTTGCACATCTTGGCAGCGTCTTTGATATCTGTCTCAATAGGCTTTAGTGGTAGGCCATCAAACGTATTGATAGCAATATCTTTTTCATGCTTGGGTGTTTTGGTGCGAGTAGGGTCAAACCAGATGTTATCCGCTTTAATAGTAATACGCGCCTCTGACTTAAGCCAGATCTCATACTCATTAGGGCGTGCTAGTTTGATGGTATCAACGGGCAGACGAACGCGCTCAACGTCATCCCAAACTTCTTTGGTGCCATAGATAAGGAAGTAGCGCTGGAACATCGATTGAGCTTCGACAGCCATCATTACATCAAGGTCTTTTGCAACTTCTGACTTTGCAATCTTACGATGCTTCGTTTCCCACCAACGTGCTGCTAATTTCTTATTACCAATTTCATTAGCAAACTGCGTCTTTGTATACTCAATCTTTTGCTCTGTGTCATAGACTTTATTGGTTACTTTGCCGATATCAGTGATTTGAGCGTAACGCTTGAGCATTGCCGCCAGTCGCATTTCTTGTTCAATATCAGCCGGTACATTGCCGTTATGTTGAGTGGTAGGCGCAGTATTATTAGACTGATCGTCATTGGCCGCTTGCGTCACGATTGACTGATTGGCTAGCGCATGCTTGATTTGACGTGCTACTTCATTAAGTCCAGATGCAGCGGCGAGGTCGTTAAAGTCTGTATGTTGTTTGCCTTGCATTACGCCGCATCCTTATCTAGTAAATCAAAACTTGGTACTACCATCTCACCATTAATAGCGATGGCGGCGTTACGTGCCTCACGAATACCCGTATTGTACTCAATCAAAGGCTTGGGCTCTTTACCCTCTGCAATGGCTTTATCGCGCATCTTAATAGCTGTGGCAGTATCGTCATCGGCGATAATAATAATACGATGATCAGGATATTGAGCGCGTATAGATTGGGCGACCGGTATTAGATTGTTTGCGTTAAATGCCACAATCACAGGCAAGCTATAGCTCATTGCGTCAAACACAGTAGCGCCAGTTGCGTAACCTTCACAGATGAGTATCACGCCGCCGCCAAACATAGCAGGGCTGCCAATCGTAAAGTAAGCGCCGCTTACCAAGCCGCCTTTTAAAAACAACTTTTCGCTGTCAGGTGCAATGGTTTGCACGTTGACCAGTGTTATTTGTTGTTTGTCAGCATTGTGGTAATACATCGGGATGATTAAGTTATCATTAGCGTCTTGGCTCAACCCAATTGCTGAGACGTTTTTGCGTAGTAAGTAAGGGTGATCGTCAGCTGCTGGCTTTGAGTTATCCCAAATGATTTGGGCACGACTGGCAGCATCAATGCGAGCCTGGCGCTTTTCAGCTTTCTCAACGGCTTCACGCTCGACTTGCTGTGATTGCCAGTGTGCGCGTTGCTCATCTGTGACCATGCTAGTCGCATCAATCCCTATTGCGCCTGCAATCAGCTTGTTAGTCTCATAAACATCAAGACCAGTGTATTGCTGTACGAGCATGAAGCCATTGCCAGCGCCGCACTGTGAGCATATCCAAGTCCCTTCACCGCGCTTATCATCACAACGAAATCTATTAGAGCCGCCGCACATAGGACATGACTGATGCTGATGGGCAGCTTTACTGAAGCTAATGCCTGCCGCAGGGAATATGGTCGAGACATAATTACCGACAGCTGCTGCGCGTATGGCGTCAAAGTCTAAAGGGGTGCGTTTATCTGTCATTGTGTCTCTCCATATTGCGTTTGGAACTTTCTGAAATCCCATGAATATGACGAATTAATGCTTGGCAATCTCTTTGAATACGGGCATTTTCGTCAGGTTCGATAATCTTGTCAGCATAAGCGTCAATAGCAGTGCTATTGAGGTCTGCAAACTTTTGACCTAACAAAGCAAGGTCCATCATTTCATCACACTGAGTATCGGGGGCAGGCAGTAAAAACCATCCGGCGCTGCCATGAGCGCAGCAGATAGCATCCATGATTAACGACGACTGGGTATGTTCGAGTACTAGTTCAATCGTTTCAGGCGCAAGCGTGTGGCTGCTACGGTTTGGATTCACTTGTAAAGCAAGCGTGTTGTAGTTAACGCCATAAATATCAGCAATCTTGCCCAGTGTGCCACGTTCTTTTTTGCAAGCGTGGTAGACGGCTTGTTCAAGTGATAATACGCAATGTTCTGCGCGCTGAGCTGATGTAAATATTGTGGTCGACATATTGCCCCCGTTATTGTCGTTCTTTTATTTTTGCTTAAGCGTTAAGCTAGTTGTTGTTGATTACTTGGATCGTTGGCTGGAGCGGGAGTTGGAAATATATCTGGACGTAACTCGTGATATGGGACGCCAGTTGCTTCGCTAATTTTTACAACATACTTAGCAGAGGCTTTACCATCTCTATTTAGCCATTGCCAAACGTTTTGTTGTTTGGTGTTAATTAGGTTTGCAAGCTCAGTTTGACCGCCCGCTGCTTTAACTGCTTTGGCAAGTGCTTGTTTAGGTGTAATAGGTTTAAGATTCATGATGTAAATCCTTTGTTGTTAATTTTATTGTATTTAATCATTTGTTGTTAATACTGTCAAATCTTTTGTTGTTAGCTTTGTAACTTCATTTGTTTTAAATTACTGATAATTATGGAGGCAATAGTTATGGCACTTGGACAGCGAGTTAAAGAGGCAAGAGAGTTTAGAGGTCTCAAACAAGGTGAGCTTGCTGATCTAATCGGTTGGACACAGCAAGCATTATCTACATTAGAAAAAAGAGATAGTAAGAAGAGCTCTTATTCTGCTCAAATAGCGAAAGCACTGGACATTGACATTGATTGGTTGATGAGCGGTATGGGCGAAATGATTAAAAAGGAAAAAGAGAAGGGAGACGGTATAGTTAAAAACCCTATTAAGTACGTTCCAGTTAAAGGTTCAGCTCAGATGGGTGATAATGGATATTGGCTGGAGCTAGATTACATGGGGAATGGTGGGGATGGATACTTAGAAGTAAATAATGCTAGTGATTCAGCGTATGTCATACGTGCCGTAGGTGACAGCATGTTCCCTGCATTGCGTTCAGGCTGGTATATAGTATTTGACCCTAAAAGAGAGCCATGCGCAGGAGAATACGTACATATCGTATTAAGAGATGGGCGCAACATGATAAAAGAATTTGTCAGTTGCCAACATGGCATTATTACTGTCATTTCTGTTAATGGCATGGAGCGTATGTCTTTTAATTGCGAAGATGTGAATGTTTTAAATCCATTCGTAGAGATACAGCCGCCTAGCAGACTACGCGACGAGCTGCACCTATTAGATAATGAATGCACAGGAATATTATAATGACTAGTAGGCCATGGGTAGAATATTGGATTGAGCATTACTTTGCGCATGCTAAGCCAGTCTCAAAAGACAATCCTTTAGCTCATGGTTGGTGTGTCTATATAGAAGTTTATGAGTTTGATTAACTAAACCCCGCTAATTTTATAACGTGTTTTGTTGTTCAATTTTAACTATTTTAAATATAAACAACAAAAGATTTGACATTATTAACAACAAATGATTAATATATACCCGTAATCAACAAAACGGGTATAACGTCATGTCTCAATATCAAACCAACGGAACGGTCCCACCAACGCGCGCTCAACAACAGATTGAGCGCCTACAACTAATCCTAGCTGAACGTAACCAGCAACTCCAAGCCGCTGAGCAGAAACTTACTCAAACCGAAATAACCAACAAATTAGCGCGTAGAAATACACGCTGGTTTATGGCGCTTTGCACCCTATTGATTGTCGCTATGACGATGGGGGGTGTGGCATGAGCACTCAAAACAAGCTAGGCAAGCTAATCACACGCTTTGAAATCGGTTTTGATAACGAAACCAAAGCTGATATTGATGCTTTAAAAGCGAAAATCGACGCTGTGACACTTGCACTGTCAGTTAAAAATGACAGTCACGGCGACCGCTTACTTGCAGCCATGCAAGCTGAAGCAGCTAATGATGCGCCTGTAACGCACTCTCCTTGGGAAAATGATCTTAACCGCGAAACCGTCAACGATGTCGATTATCTAAGCAGTGATTTAGACGAATGCGTCCCACATATCGATGATGTATTAGACCAACCTAATTGGCTATCTGAATCAGTACCACAAATCACCCAAGCTGATATGCAGCTTATCTTTATCAAAAACCTATCCGAAACACTTATCCAGCGCATGCATAGCATGGACCGTTTTAGCGAAGACGACTATGCGATTGGTGGTGATAAATTGATGGCGTGGGACATCGTGATTGGTAAAAATTCCTTTAATGTTAAGCGTCCTAATTTTGCGATTGTCATAGCAACATCAAATATAGAGCATAGTGATAAATCAAGCTTTGGCATAGCCGATCTTACTAGCCGTTTTTCAATGAATCAGTTTATTCATACAGGTCAGTACGTAAAGATATCGGTTTGGCACAACGAAACTTATCGCACCATAACCGAAGCCGAACTGCCAGCCTTCCGTGCGGCGTTGGAGGCTTGCTATGCGTAATATCGCCAATATCAAGCCGAGTACTATCTTAGTATCGCTCATGCACAACGCCAAACTTAGCAACGCTGTCAGCCGTACCGCTTTACGCGATGCCGAAAACCAGTGGTGCAAGCATATTGCCAAGCCAATCGAACTACGCGACCAGCACACTATGCTTGATGTCGCTGAGCAACTGCGCCTAGTAATCGTGCAAGTGTCACAGCGTCGTTGCCGTATCAATCCAATGTACTGGGCGGTATTGGTGCATTTAGAAGCTGACTTACGCAAGGCGTTTGCTCATAACATCAACCTTGAGCCGCTACTTGACGTCGTAGCTGCCAATAGCGAACACAGTGAGGTGGCGTAATGTCTATCAATACCCAAAAACGTAAAGGGCCTTTGCTAATTAATATCAGTGGCGCACCACACATCGGTGTCACTACAGCCTGCGAACGCGTGCAGCGGTGCTTAAATGCGCAAGGCATTATCACTGACGTTATCGTACTTGAGCGCGGTATCGATGTAGTCAACTTTGATGATGACTATTTGCTTGGCAACTATAGCCACTTGGATGTCATCTTGTTTGATAAGCATCGCAATGCTGACTCTGCTGTCAAACGTCGTATGATTCAGCCGCTTTGGGACACTGAGGGCGTCGTACCCGATATCAGCGTCTTACTCAGCTGCACACCTGATAATTATAAGTGTCAAATACGCAATCGTATCGACAAGCGCAAGAAGTTTGAACATCACGGCTATTACCTGGCAATCGATAGGGAGCATTACGGTACGCGCAATCATCATGTCGTCAATATCGATGGTAAAAACGGGCAGTTATACGCAGCCGGTACGATTAAAAGTCTGATATTACGGGAGCTAAAGCGATGAGTAAAACATTATCCCTTAACCGCCGTGCTCATTTATTTGTCAGAGATGACGCACTATTTATCAAGCTGCAAACGCCGCATAACAAAATGCCAGACAAAGCAGATATTTATATCCTTAAAAAATTCAGCATCGACCGCTTAAAAGACATACGTGACTGGGCAGATGCAATGATCCAAGCAAGTGAGAGTAGTAATGTCAAAAAAGATTAAAAGAATCACGTTTGCAGCAAATAATTATGGCCTGAGTTGGCTAGAAGTAGACACAAGCTGCTGGGAAATTGTAGACGCATGCAGTGCTGGTCGTCACCTGGTTGGTCGGGCATGTCGCTTGGCTGACCGTGGGATGAAAATAGAATATCGCTACGGTATCGGCTATAAGCGTATCGAAGCGAATGTTGAGAAGATGGGGTAAGTAATGGCTGATGATGCTGATCGCGCAAACGACTATGTTGATTTAACACTGGCTCACTGTCTAAGTCGCGCACCAAAATTTGATAAACCGTCACTGACAGAATGTTTGGAATGTGGCGAAGATATACCGGCTAGACGCCAAGCCGTGGGCGGGGTAACGCTCTGTGTAGACTGCCAAAGCGTATTTGAGAGAAGGGGACGGTGATGCTAACCAATAATGAGCAATTATTAGTAATTACCGGCATGGCTATCTTGCTTGGCATGTTGGTAGTCGCCATGATTTGGTTGTTGTCGATTGAGATGAATAAAGGGGAATGACTGTGAGTAATACAAAAGAACGCCCAATAATCTTGACCACGCAAGAAGTTAACGCAGTGCTAGCAGGTAATAAGACGCAGCATAGAGTGCCTGTATTAACCGCGAAGGAGATTGACGAAGGTTTTGAATGGGATTTTAGTGCAGAGGGTGATAGCGCTGTCTGTATAAAAGAAATAGATGACGAACGGCAAGAGGTTTTGCTTAAACCTTGTCCTTTTGGAGCTATCGGTGATCGATTGTGGGTGCAGGAGCCAACACATACAGCTAATAGTTGGGACTGGTTTTATGATGCGACGCACTCGTTAGTTAAATGCAAAGACCCTTATACGCCAAGTGATTTGTACTTACCATGGGATGATGATCATCAAGAATATACTGGACCTATTGACGCTGAACACATGCCATATTGGGCAAGCCGTCTAATCTTGGAAATAACCGATATTAGCATTGAGCGTGTGCAAGACATAACGCTTGGCGATTCACTAAAAGAGGCGCGCGATGGGTTGATGGATTTTGCTGCTGACTACTGGATGGTAAAGCATGGCGAGGCTGCATGGTTTACAAACCCTTGGGTATGGGTGATTGAGTTTAAAGTAATAGATGGGGTGACAGATGACTAATATTCCGCAAATTATTGACCAGCTTATTGAAGTAATACAAAATGGAGGCGGGTTGATTGACTGGGTACAGGCTGAGCGCTTTGAGCAAATCACTGGTATCAAGCAATCATCGTTACGCGGCAAACATGAGATGTGGCCAGAAGGTATTGTCTGGGCTAAGTTTGATGACGGTCGCCTCTATTATAGTATTGCGGGGTATAACAATTGGGCAAGTCAGCAAGCAGCAAATCGCTGCCCACAGGCGTCACCGACAGAAATGGCACCATCCGTATCTGGTGGATGTGGCACAAAAAGAGACACTGGCAAACGCTTGAAAAGCTCCCCGCGACAGAACGTGGCTACACCGCCGCGTCTGTTATCAGAAATCGCTTAGCTGAACATGCCAAATGGGG
Source organism: Psychrobacter faecalis (assembly GCF_016107575.1). Taxonomy (GTDB): domain Bacteria; phylum Pseudomonadota; class Gammaproteobacteria; order Pseudomonadales; family Moraxellaceae; genus Psychrobacter; species Psychrobacter faecalis. The sequence goes on from NZ_JABAST010000010.1 coordinate 32,077, forward strand.
CACACTTACTGACGATATCATCAATGAATTGTGCGGTAATGATGATGCCCCAAAAACCACTCCTACCTTTTTAGACTATGCCAGGCTTTATCTAAAGCAAGCAGACGTCAGCAAAGCCACCTTGCGCGAATACGCAAAATCTCTTGATAGATACTGGATACCGCCCTGGTACCAACGTGAAATCCATACCATTACCGCAAAAGAGGTCCGCACATTGATAGCGGACATTATTTGGTCTAGTGAAAAGACACGTAATAATAACCTAATCCCCTTACGCGGCGTTTTTGGCATTGCATTAGATGATAGCGTCATACATACCAACCCAGTCGATAAAATAAAGAACACTAAGCATCAAACACTACCGCCTGACCCGTTTAGCCGCGATGAAATGGAGCGCCTGCTTACCTGGTTGCATGACAAACATGGTAAAGATGAAGCTGTATATTGGTTATATTTTGAATTGGCGTTTTGGACAGGTATGCGCACGGGTGAGCTGCTCGCGCTGACTTGGGATGATATCGATTGGGACGCGGGACTGATTAAAGTAAGCAAAGTCATGAGTGATGGGGAGCTGGTTAATCGCACCAAGACGGCTGAATATCGTGATGTCTTCTTTAATGCGCGCAGTGAAGATGCGCTGAAGCGATTAAAACGTATCAAATCACCAGTCAGTGATCGGCTGTTTATGTCGCCGCGATTCATTAATAGTGCTTGGCAAACAGATAAGACGCCAAGACGAGCGCTTACCGCCGCGATGAAAGCGACTGGCATACGACATCGAGCTACTTACACGACACGACATACTTTTATAACAAACTGTTTAACAGATGGATTGAATATTTACTTTGTGGCCAAACAAACGGGCCATAGCGTGAGAACGCTTGAGACTAGATATGCGCGCTGGATCGACGTGTCGAAAGCACGTAGTGAGATTGCTAAATTAGATACGGGGAGTAGGTGAGAATCTGTGCCAAATTTGTGCCAAAAAAATAACTCAACGACCTAAGCCGTTGAGTTATATAGTATTTCTTGGTCGGAACGGCAGGATTTGAACCTGCGACCACTACACCCCCAGTGTAGTGCGCTACCAGACTGCGCTACGCCCCGAATGACTGACTATTTTACGCAAAATTATGCATATTGCAAGGGCTATTTATTTTAGCCAAAATCTACAATGGCATTTTACTTATCACAGTCAGTTGCATACATAGTTATTCAACCTTAACCTAGTAATTCTTTTAGGATTTGGTTGACTTGTTGCGGGTTAGCACTGCCGCGGCTGGCTTTCATCACTTGCCCAACCAAACCGTTAAAGGCTTTTTCTTTACCGCCGCGATACTCATCGACCATCGCTTGGTTTTTGGCAATAACGTCTTCAACGATGGCTTTAATTGCGCCCGTATCGGTTTCTTGCTTAAGCCCTTTTTCTTCGATGATTTTATCAGCAGCGTCATCAGCATCGCCGCCTTCGCGCTCATAAAGCGCACTAAAGACTTTCTTCGCTAATTTACCCGATAAAGTGTCATCTTTGATACGTGCCAGCATGCCAGCCAATTGCTTGGCGCTGATAGGCGAGTCGGCGATGTCTTTATCATCTTTGTTAAGGGCACCGAGTAGATCACCCATGACCCAGTTAGCCGCCATTTTGGCGTCTTGTTGTCCGACCTCAGCGACGACATTTTCAAAATAATCGGCGAGCGGACGGCTACCGGTCAAGATACGAGCGTCGTATTCTGATAGTCCAAGCGCTTCTTCAAAGCGTGCACGGCGAGCAACAGGTAGTTCAGGCATCGCAGCCTTGATGGCATCGACCGTATGCTGCTCGATACGTACGGGCAGTAAGTCAGGGTCAGGGAAGTAGCGATAGTCGTTGGCGTCTTCTTTGGTACGCATGGTACGGGTTTCATCGCGCTCAGGGTCGTATAGCATCGTCGCTTGGATGACTTTACCGCCGTCCTCGATGATGTCGATTTGACGCTCGATTTCACGATTGATGGCGCGTTCGATAAAGCGGAATGAGTTGAGGTTTTTCAACTCCGTACGTGTTCCCAAATCTGCGCCCGGTTTACGCACAGAGACGTTACAGTCGCAGCGGAATGAGCCTTCTGCCATAATCGCATCTGAGATACCAAGCCATGTGACCAGCTGGTGAATGGCTTTGATATAAGCAATCGCTTCGGCAGCTGAGCGCATATCAGGCTCAGAGACGATTTCGATAAGTGGCGTACCTGCGCGGTTAAGGTCAACGCCTGTCATACCATCGACGGCATCGTGTACGGATTTACCCGCATCTTCTTCTAGGTGCGCGCGGGTGATACCCATACGTTTTGGGTATTCGTTTTTCTCGCCTTCATTGACCACCACATCGATGTAACCTTTGCCAACGATAGGATTGGCCATTTGGGTGATTTGATAGCCTTTTGGCAAATCTGGATAGAAGTAGTTTTTGCGGTCAAAGGTATTAAATAACCCCAGCTCAGCATTGACACCGATACCAAACTTTAAGGCACGATCGACCACGCCCGTATTCAATACAGGCAATACGCCAGGCAGCCCTAAATCAACGATACTGGCTTGGGTATTTGGCTCATGACCAAAGTCAGTCGGCGCGCTGGAAAATATTTTACTTTCAGTATTAAGTTGGCAATGGATCTCAATCCCGATGACCACTTCATAGCCATCAACGAACAGCTCTTTGCGGACGATTTCTTGCTGAGCGGCATTATCAGTAGTAGTTGCTGTGTTCATTATACCGTCTCCTTCGCGATGGTAGAGTGTTGTAAATGGTGGCCGGTATGCTGCTGAAATAAATGCGCGGTAGAGAGCAGTTTGCTTTCTTGCCAGTACTGACCAATCAATTGCAGCCCAATTGGTAAGCCGTTTGAGGTTAAACCAACCGGCTGACTAAGGGCAGGTAAACCCGCTAAGTTAACACCGATGGTATATACGTCACCCAAATACATGGTTGCAGGATCAAGGTCTTCAGCAAGTTTATAAGCTGCTGTTGGCGCGGTAGGACTGGCGATGACATCACAATTGTTAAAGGCGTCTTCAAAATCTTGCACGATAAGGCGGCGTACTTTTTGAGCTTTAGTGTAATAGGCATCAAAGTAACCCGCGGATAGCGCATAAGTACCGGTCAAAATACGACGTTGTACTTCAGGGCCAAAGCCTTCTGAGCGTGAGCGCGTATATAAGTCAAGCAGGTCAGTTGGATTCTCACAGCGATAGCCAAAACGCACGCCATCGAAACGCGATAAGTTCGATGATGCTTCAGCAGGGGCGAGCATATAATAAGTCGCAAGGGTAATTTCAGGGTCAGTGATGTTGACTTCTACAATCTTCGCACCAAGCGCTTCGTATTGCTTTAGCGCTGCCCGTACGGCTTGCTCGACTTCGGTATCTAGACCTTTGGTAAAGTACTCTTTTGCCACGCCAATACGTAAGCCTTCTAATGGCTTGGCGGTGTCGCCAGCAGTTGTGACTGCATTGTTTAAGTCTTGCACGTAATCTGGTATATCATGCTTGATAGAAGTGGCGTCGCGCGGGTCATGACCAATCATCGGTTGTAGCAGATACGCACAGTCCATAGCACTGCGGCCCATGCTACCCGCTTGGTCAAGGCTTGACGCATAAGCAATCATACCAAAGCGCGAGATACGACCATAAGTTGGTTTGATACCGGTTAAACCACAAAATGAAGCAGGCTGACGGATAGAACCACCAGTATCGCTGGCAGTAGCAACCGGAACAAACCCTGCGGCAACGGCAGCGGCACTACCACCTGATGAGCCACCTGGGACGCGCTCAAGATTCCAAGGATTGTGTACCGCGCCATAATGCGAGCTCTCATTATCCGAGCCCATCGCAAACTCATCCATATTGAGCTTACCAAGGCTAATCATGCCGGCTTTATTGATATTGGTGACGACAGTGGCATCATAAGGTGACACAAAGTTATGCAGCATTTTTGAGCCACAAGTCGTTAAGACACCTTGGGTACAAAAGATATCTTTATGCGCCATCGGCACACCAAGCAGGGGACGCTTGTCACCTTGGGCACGCATCTCATCAGCGGCTTGTGCTTGCGCGCGCGCGGTTTCGGAGGTGTGGGTGATAAAGCTGTTGATCTTACTGTCGAGCGCGTCGATACGCTTGATATAGTGCTCAGTTAATTCTGCACTGCTAAATTGCTTGTCTTGCAAGCCCGTAATCAGCTGCTGGGTACTTAAAAGGTGAAGTTCAGACATAAGGTGTCGTCCGTCAAAATGTGAATAACATTAAATAAAGTGAAATACGGTAAAAATTATTGGGGCAATTATTCAATCACTTGTGGCACAAGGTATAAACCTGCTTCTACGGCAGGCGCGACCGATTGATTGCGCTCGCGATTGATATCGTGTTTGGCGACATCGGCGCGCAAATCTTGGCAAACTTCATGAATGTTTGATAAAGGTTTGATACCAGTGGTGTCGACACTGCCAAGCGTTTGCATCAATTTTAATACGTCGCTGATGTCGTCGGCGTAGCTGCTGGCGGTGTCTTCATCAACACCGAGGCGTGCAAGGCGGGCAACTTCTAAGATTTCTTTGCGGCTGACATTGCTTTCAGCGGCGAGGGTTTGCTGTGACATAGTTTCTCCAGTGAAGGATAGTTTTTATTAGAGTAGGGATAAAAATAGGTAATGACTAATAACTGAATAAAGTAATAATGTTTAAAATACACGCAAATAAACAATCTACCTGAGTATTTTATAAAGAGTGCCTTTATTATAAAGCATCTCACCGAAGATTACAGAGCAGGGCATCGATTGCTGCTGTATCTTTACTAACTTTGTTCAAATAAAGAGCATTACAAAATTGACCCAATAGTTATGGATTGATTGTCAATTGCTCAGCATTGCGTTCAGAAATACGTTACAGTATGCAGCCACTGCTCAGCGAAACGTTAAGTAAATGCCTTTAAATGCTTTAGCAAGACCCGCCGCAGCAATAATACTTGGTGATCGCGCCTTGTTAGTGTTTGAATTAAATGATGTTTCATTAAATGCCATGCTCTGCTCTGTCATTTCAAACTTTGTAACATCTTTTCGCGTTTAATGGCAAAATCCTAGCGTACTGATGCAAATTTCTGTGTTTTTTTTGAGCTAAATCGGTATAATTTAGCTCAGTTTTTTCATTTCATCATTATTGCTTCGGTTTGACTTGCTGCGATGATAAACTCGCGCCATCGGTCACGTCTTACGACGACCTGCTCAACACTGACGAGTAACCCTCAGTCAATTTCGTTCGCCTCATTCGCCTCATTTGTAATACGCTGGATATATTAGCCATGAACCCGTTTGGATTTTTATCAAATAATATCGCAATCGACCTCGGTACTGCGAACACCCTTATCTTTATTCCTGGTAAAGGGGTGGTGCTCGACGAGCCTACAGTGGTCGCGCTACGTAGTAATCGTACCCAAAACCCTACCGTCGCCGCCGTTGGTATTGATGCCAAACAGATGCTAGGTCGTACGCCTGCCAACATCACGGCTATTCGCCCATTAAAAGATGGCGTGATTGCAGACTTTGAAGTGACACAAAAAATGCTCAAGCATTTTATCACTAAAGTAAAAGCCAAGCGTTTTATGGCACAGCCCAACGTGGTGGTTTGTGTGCCATGCAAATCGACGTTGGTTGAGCGTAAAGCGATTCGTGAAGCGGTTTCGTCGGCTGGCGCGAGCAAAGTATTGTTGCTAGAAGAACCTATGGCCGCCGCAATCGGTGCGGGTATGCCCGTGCATGAAGCCAGTGGTTCAATGGTCGTTGATATCGGTGGTGGCACGACTGAGATTGCTGTTATCGCGCTGTCAGGCTGCGTCTATGCCGAGTCGATTCGTATCGGCGGCGATATGTTTGATGAAGCGATTATTACTCATGTGCGCCGTACGCATGGCTGCGTGATTGGTGAAACCACCGCTGAGCGTATCAAGCAAGAGGTGGGTTCGGCATTAAATGAAGACAGCCAGTTAGAAGTTGAAGTTCGCGGTCGCAGCATGGCAGAAGGCGTACCAAAGACCTTTACGGTCAATTCAGAAGAAGTACAAAAAGCCCTCAGCGACCCATTAAGCGGTATCGTCAGCGCGGTAAAAGCAGCACTTGAACAGACGCCACCTGAGTTGTCATCAGACATCGCTGAGCGTGGTATTGTCTTAACTGGCGGCGGCGCATTGCTGCGTGATTTAGACAAGCTTATCTCTAAAGAAACCGGTCTGCCTGTGACGGTCGCTGAAGAGCCATTGACTTGTGTCAGCCGTGGCGGCGGTATTGCGCTTGATTTTATCAACAACAAAAGCCTAAATATGATTTTTGTTTAAATTGTGAATATTAAAGCGCTATAAAAATTGTTTGATTCTATTTGTTTTTTCCTATTAAAGGTAGCCAATAAGGTTGCCTTTAATGACATTTAGCCATACCAAAATGCAATAGAAGTACGATAAGTCACGCGTGGTTATTAACGTATCGACATTATTTTGAACTGACGCTATATGCTGATATTTGCTGCTGTTATGGCGAGTCGCAACTATTGCTCACATTAAAACCTCTAGATTAGACCAATTATGATTCCAAGTATTTTTGCTCGTCAGCCGCTCGCGCTTCGTAAGACTGCTATCGTATTGATAGTGGCGCTGGTATTGATGTGGTTTGATAGCAAAAATCCAGAATGGTTTAAGCCGATGCGCTCGACTACCCATGCCGCCATGCAGCCTATTTATGAGCTGTCGTTATTACCGAGTTATGCAAAACACTGGTCGAGCGGTAGCTTGCAGTCGAAAGAGGCGCTACGCCGCGAAAACATGCAGCTAAAGTCGCAACTCATCCATGCCCAAGCCAAGCTGCAGCAGCAGGATTATATCTTGGCACAAAACGCGCGCTTGCAAGGTATCTTATCGACCACACGCCCTGAGCAATTTGATTTAAATCTCGCGCAAGTGATCGGCACTGATACCAATCTTCTCAGACAAATCGTGGTGCTCAATAAAGGCGAACAAGATGGCGTGCAAGTCGGTCAAACGGTCATCGATGAAGTGGGTATTTTAGGTCAGATTATTAATGTCTATCCTAATACCAGTCGCTTATTGCTAATTACCGATGAGCAGCAATCGGTTGCTGTGACCGTCAAACGCACCGGACAGCGCGCTATCGTCACGGGCGAGGGCATACCGACCTCATTACGTCTCAACTACGTCTTTAAGACCTCAGATGTGCGCGTCGGTGATGAGCTGGTGTCTTCAGGCTTGGGCGGACGTATTCCGGCGGGCTATCGCGTTGGTCGTATCGCCCATGTCGAAGACACGCAAGAGGATAACTTTAGAAGTATTGAAGTTACGCCGGCAGCAAATTTTATTGATAACGCTTATGTGTTGGTGCTGCAAGATAAACTGGTTAATAGAAGAAATGCCGGTATTAAAGAAAACTAAGGGCTTGTCAGCTTACTCATAAGCCCGCATTGCGTGTCCTCATTGATACCCTAGACATTTGCACAGACATTTATATAGACGTCTAGATAGACAGATAAGATAAATAGTATTCAGAATTGTTTGGTCAACTAGCGCTGCTACTTTTTTCAATATTAACTGAACGATTAAATAGCTGCTAAACTCTCGCTAAAGGTAAGTATTCATGGCATACGCGGATTTTGATGATGCAACTGGGGTACTCCCAGCCTTGATTATACTGAGTTTTATTATTGCCTCATCGCTGAGCGTCTATCCTTTAAGCCCAAGTATGGCTGCACTGCGTCCGATGGTGATGGTGATGGTGCTGATTTTTTGGTTACTGTTTCAGCCGCGCTACGTCGGGATTTTTAGCGCCTTTGCTATTGGCATTATCGCCGATTTATTAATGGATACCCACCTAGGTCAGCAAGCCTTCGCCGCCGTTATGGTCGCCATGGTCATAAAAATTACCAGTATCTATATCAGACAGCTTAATACCATTAGCGCTTGGCTTATTGCAAGCCTAGGATTGGTTGTTTTCCAAGTCAGCTTATGGATATTGCAGCTGTTTATCCAAAATACCTTTGTTGCCCAATCTGCTCTATCGTTATTCATGAGTATCATCAGCTGGCCATTGGTGCTATTGGCCTTACGGAGATTTGCCCGCTAGCTTTTTTGCTTACTCGGTCTATATTATCAATTTTCCTGCAAAACCATAATTTTATAAAATAAGAGTATCACGATGAACCTCATTTTAGCGTCTGGCTCACCGCGTCGTCATGAGCTACTAACCAGAGCGCAACTAAACTTTACGGTCATGAGCGTCGATATTGATGAAACGCCGCATGTGAATGAATCTCCTAAAGATTACATTGAACGTATGGTTGCTAGCAAAGCAGAAGCGGCGCTAGAGCAATTGAATAAAGAACTAAATAAAAAGCTAAACGACAGTCAAACTGATCTATCTGTATTTCTAATTATTTTAACCGCTGATACCATTGGCGTCTTAGCCGATGGTAAAACGGTATTGGTCAAGCCCGACAGCCGAGCAGACGCTTATCGTATGTGGCAGCAGATGTCCGATAATACTCACCAAGTATGGACAGCGGTGCAAGCAACTCAAGTATTGTTATCTGCTAAGTCTTCAAGCTCTCCAACCTCCGGCAGAGCATTTCAAATCGTGAATCAACAACAAATTACTGAGCGCACCGATGTCACCTTTATTCCTTTAACCGAAGAGATGATGGAAAACTATTGGGACAGCGGCGAGCCTGCTGATAAAGCTGGTGGCTACGGTATTCAGGGTTTGGGCGCCGCCTGGGTAAGCCGCATTAATGGCAGCTATACCAATGTGGTTGGTTTACCGCTGGCACAAACCGTGGCGTTGATTAAAAATATCACGGCTATCAGCGCCAACGATAGAGCCTAAGCATTGAGCAAATAAGCTGAGTAAACAGGTAGGTGAGAGTAGCGCGTATTTGATGTAGGATAATTAAATGGTTGGTCTTACATGAGATGGCAAATGGCTATCACTCAATTATCTGCACATAATGACACGCTAGGATAATGGGCAAACCCAAGGTGCATTTGGTACACTGTGAGGCTACCAAACGATGAACGCTTCACAAGAAAGCTGAGTGCTAAGAGAAAATATTATGTCCGAAGAGCTGCTGATTAATATTAGTCCCATGGAATCGCGCGTCGCCGTGTTAGATAACGGGGTGTTGGGCGAGATTTATATCGAGCGTCATCATAAACTGGGCTTGGTCGGCAATATTTATTTGGGCACGGTAGTACGCGTGCTTCCGGGTATGCAGGCAGCTTTTGTCGACATCGGCCAGTCACGCACAGCGTTTTTACATGTCAATGACATGCAGCGCGAACCGCGTCCTGTTAGCGAGAGCAAAAATAAGACCTCAGAAAACACCAATAACCAACGTCCTGTTATCGAAGCTACCGCTGATGATTTGGCGGTCACGCCGCCTGTGGTCAGTGCGCACAGCACCGAGGTTGTAGCCGTTACAAAATCTCTTATCCAGCATCGACTGCACGAAGGCCAACGTATCTTAGTACAAGTGACCAAAGACCAGCTTGGTAGCAAGGGCGCGCGTTTAACTACCAATATATCGCTACCATCACGTTACTTGGTCTATCTGCCATCGAGTGACCATATCGGTATCTCGCAGCGTATTGATGGCGAAGAAGAACGTACTCGTCTCAAAACTGAACTGGCGAGCCTGATGCAAACGGTCAATCTACAAGGTGGGCTGATTGCGCGCACCGCTGCTGAGCGCGTGCCAGTCGATAAACTCGAAGAAGATATCTACTATCTATTGCAGCTCTGGCGCACCATTTGTGCCCGTCGCCAAGAAACAAAACCAAATCAAAGCTCTGAGCTTATTTATCAAGAATTATCACTGCCGCTGCGCTCCATTCGTGACTTGGTGCATGCCGATACCGAAAAAGTGGTGATTGATAACGCGCAAATCTACGAGCAAGTCCGTTATTTTGCTAAAGAGTTTGTGCCTTTCGTCTACGACCGTATTGTGCATTATACCGCCGAGCCTTCCTTGTTTGATGTCCACCGTGTCGAGGATGATTTGCGTGATGCCCTAAAACGTCGTGTCGATTTAAAGTCTGGCGGTTATCTGATTATCGATCAAACCGAAGCCATGACCACCATCGATGTCAATACTGGCTCTTTTGTCGGTGGGCGCTCGTTAGAAGATACCGTTTATAAAACCAATTTAGAGGCCACCCACGCTATTGCACGGCAATTACGCCTAAGAAACCTTGGCGGCATTATTATCTTAGATTTTATTGATATGCTTGAGCAGCAGCATAAAGACGATATTTTAGAGAGCCTGCAAGCGCAGCTAGCGCAAGACTACGCCAAAACCAAAATTACCCAAGTCAGTGAGCTTGGGCTGGTTGAAATGACGCGTAAACGTACCCGTGAGTCGCTTGGACAGCAGCTATGTGAACCTTGCTCAACCTGTCAGGGTCGCGGCTTTGTTAAAACGGCCGAAACCGTTTGCTTTGAGATATTTCGCGAGATTATGCGCTGTGCGCGAACTTATAACTCGCCCAAGAAATTCACTGTGGTTGCCCATGCTGCCGTCATTGACTTACTATTGACCACCGAATCAGACACCGTCGCAGATTTAGAGTATCTATTAGGTAGAGTGATTACCTTTGAGGTCGAAAATCTCTATACCCAAGAGCAATATGACATCGTTTTAGATTAATGATAGAGTAAATTTATACCATTATAAAGTATCTTAATTGAGGTTTTGATAAGAAAATTATTGATAAAAGCGCTTGTTTATAAAGGGGGATATCTCAAAACACCGCCGATATTACTCTTGCAATGAGCGAAATACTATGTATAATACACACCACTGAATTATATATGCGCAGCCAATTAAACAGCTGGCGCTATGACAGCTAGAGCATCGTTTCTAGCACTATTTCATTATGCCTTTGCTGACATCCTATAATGGAAGGGTCGGCGGGGCTTTAAACTATTTTGCTTTTGGCACGCTATAAGTTCCGGTAACGAACTCATTCTGGTTAAGAACAGAAGGCCGCTTAAAGTGAATATTTAACCAAACGGCTTTTGCTCATATCTTTGCAAAGCAAGAATGACAAAAGCACATATTAGGAGCTTGCTGGCATGGCTAACCAGAGAATCCGTATCCGTCTTAAGTCTTTTGATCATCGTCTGATTGATCAATCTGCACAAGAGATCGTTGATACTGCAAAGCGCACCGGTGCGCAAGTTTGTGGTCCTGTACCGTTGCCGACTCGCATTGAGCGCTTCAACGTTCTAACCTCACCACACGTTAATAAAGACGCTCGTGACCAGTACGAAATCCGTACTCACAAGCGTATGGTTGATATCGTTCAGCCTACCGACAAAACTGTGGATGCGCTAATGAAGTTAGACTTAGCGGCGGGTGTTGACGTTCAAATTGCTTTGGGTTAATGCAAAACACACCCAACCCATTAATATAAGATATAAAGAGGTCTAAAATGGCGATCGGTTTAGTCGGTAAAAAATGCGGCATGACCCGTATCTTCACTGAAGCAGGCGAATCTATTCCTGTTACAGTGGTTGAGGTCCATGCTAACCGCATTACTCAAGTAAAAAATACTGATGTAGATGGCTATCAAGCCATTCAAGTTACCACAGGTACTCGTCGTGACAGCCGCGTAACTGCTGCACAGAAAGGTCACTTCGCTAAAGCTGGCGTTGCAGCTGGCCGTGGTGTATGGGAATTTCGTGCCAATGACAGCGATCTTGAAGGTCGTGAAATTGGTGGTGAGATCCTAGCTGACTTGTTCGAACAAGGTCAGATTGTAGATGTCACAGGACAGAGTAAAGGTAAAGGCTTTCAAGGCGGCGTAAAGCGTCACAACTTTAGCATGCAAGATGCCACTCATGGTAACTCAGTGTCTCACCGTGTCCTTGGTTCAACTGGTCAAAACCAGTCACCAGGTAAAGTCTTCAAAGGCAAAAAAATGCCAGGTCAAATGGGTAACAAACGCGTTACCGTTCAGGGCCTAGAAGTGATATCGGTTGATGTTGAAAAAGGGTTACTTGTCATCAAGGGTGCTATCCCAGGTGCCACCGGTGGCGATGTCATCGTACGTCCGTCAGTCAAAGCCTAAGCAAGGGGATTAACGTGGATTTAAAAACAGTTACAGGGGCGGCAGTTGAGCTTTCTGATACGGCTTTCGGTCGTGAATTCAACGAAGCATTAGTGCATCAGGTCGTCACCGCATATCTTGCTGGTGCTCGTCAAGGTACACGCGCTCAGAAAACCCGTGCCGAAGTTTCTGGTGGTGGCATCAAGCCATGGCGCCAAAAAGGTACTGGTCGCGCTCGTGCAGGTTCTATTCGTAGCCCAATCTGGCGTTCAGGTGGTCGTGCATTCGCAGCCAAACCACAAGATTGGTCACAGAAAGTTAACCGCAAAATGTATCGCGGTGCGATGCAGTGCATCCTAGCCGAATTGATTCGCCAAGAGCGTTTGATTTTGGTTGAAGAGCTAAGCGTTTCTGGTCCTAAGACCAAAGAGCTGATTGCAAAGTTAAATGATTTGGGCGCACCTCGTGCACTCATCGTCACCAAAGAAGTTGACGAAAATCTATACTTAGCTGCGCGCAACATCCCACACGTCAATGTACTTGGTACAAACGAAGTGGATCCAGTGAGCTTGATTGCTTTTGATAAAGTAATCATGTCAGTTGAAGCTGCGAAACAATTTGAGGAAGCACTAGCATGAATAACGCAAGACTTTATCAGGTCTTAAGAGGGCCTGTATTCTCAGAAAAATCTCAAATGCTTGGCGACTCACTTGGTGTACAGGTATTTAAAGTTGACTCTAATGCTACTAAGCTTGAAGTCAAAAAAGCGGTTGAGATGATGTTCGAAGGCGTTGAAGTTTTAAAAGTAAACACTTTGAATGTTAAAGGTAAGACAAAGCGTTTTGGTAAAAATATCGGCCGTCGTAATGACTATAAAAAAGCCTACGTTACCTTAAAAGCTGGTCAAGATGTACAAATGGCTGATGCTGGTGAAGAAGTCGCAAACACGACTGCTTCTACTAGTGAAACAGCGAACAACGAATAAGGATTACACTCATGCCTATCGTAAAAGCAAAGCCAACATCACCAGGCCGTCGTTTTGTTGAAAAAGTGGTGCATCCACACCTTTACAAAGGTCGTCCTTTTGCAGCGCTTCTCGAATCAAAAAGTAAGTCAGGTGGTCGTAACAATAATGGTCGCATCACGACTCGTCACGTTGGTGGTGGTCATAAGCAGCATTATCGTATTATCGATTTTAAACGTACTAAAGACAATATCCCAGCTGTGGTTGAGCGTATCGAATACGATCCTAACCGTACTGCACACATTGCTTTACTTAAGTACGCTGACGGCGAACGTCGCTATATCATTGCTGCTAAAAAACAAGCAGTTGGCGATACCGTCATGTCAGGAGAGAACTCTCCAATCCGTCCAGGTAACTGCTTACCACTGAAAAACATCCCATTGGGTACTGTGATACACAATATCGAACTTAAAATCGGTAAAGGTGCACAGCTAGCTCGTTCTGCGGGTGCCAGCGTTCAGCTACTAGGTCGTGACGGTATTTATGCTATTCTACGTCTACGCTCAGGTGAAACTCGCCGCGTACACGTGAATTGCCGTGCTGTTATTGGTGAAGTTTCTAACACTGAAAATAACTTGAAATCACTTGGTAAAGCCGGTGCTTCACGTTGGCGCGGTGTTCGTCCTTCTGTTCGTGGTGTCGCTATGAACCCGGTTGATCACCCACACGGTGGTGGTGAAGGTCGTAACAAAGGTCGCCATCCAACCAGCCCTTGGGGTCAGAAGTCTAAAGGACTTAAAACGCGTCATAATAAGCGTACTGACAGTATGATCATCCGCCGCCGCGCCAAGAAGAAATAAAGGAAGAATTTCATGCCTCGTTCATTGAAAAAAGGTCCATTCATAGACGCGCACTTATTTGCTAAAGTTGAGAATGCATTAGACACCAACTCACGCAAACCAATTAAAACTTGGTCGCGCCGCTCGATGATTTTGCCACAAATGGTTGGCCTAACCTTATCTGTTCACAACGGCCGTACTCACGTACCGGTTATCGTAAGCGAGCAGATGGTTGGTCATAAACTAGGTGAATTTGCCCCGACTCGTACATATCGTGGTCATGGCATTGACAAGAAAGCTAAGAGATAAGGTGCTTACCATGGAAGTAACTGCAAAATTACGCGGTGCCGCCATATCGGCACAAAAAGTTAGACTCGTTGCTGATGAAGTTCGTGGCAAATCTATCGAGCGTGCTTTGGATATCCTAACGTATAGTAATAAAAAAGGCGCTGTTTTCGTTAAGAAATGTCTTGACTCAGCCATCGCCAATGCCGAACACAACAACGGTTTAGATATCGATACTCTTAAAGTATCAACCATCTACGTTGATGAAGGCATTACGCTAAAACGTATCCTACCACGTGCTAAAGGTCGCGCTGATCGTATCAGTAAGCGTACTTGTCACATCACTATAAAGGTAGGAGAATAAGTTATGGGTCAAAAAGTACATCCAATCGGAATTCGTCTTGGTGTTGTCAAAAAGCATAACGCAAACTGGTATGCTAACCCTAAACAATACTCAGAATACCTCATCAACGACATTCAAGTTCGTGAGTATCTACGCAAAAAACTAGACAACGCTATGATCAGCAACATTATGATTGAGCGTCCTACTGGTGCTGCTAAGATTACCATCGCCACTGCGCGTCCTGGTATTGTTATCGGTAAAAAAGGCGAAGATATCGAAAGACTTCAAAAAGAATTGACCAAAATTATGGGCGTACCTGCTCAGGTCAACATTGAAGAAATCACATCACCTGATCTTGATGCACGTTTGGTAGCAGACGGTATCGGCAGCCAGCTTGAGCGCCGTGTTATGTTCCGTCGTGCGATGAAACGCGCCGTACAGAACAGCATGCGTTCTGGTGCTAAAGGTATTAAAGTTGAGCTGTCTGGCCGTCTTGGCGGTGCTGAGATTGCTCGTACTGAATGGTACCGTGAAGGTCGTGTGCCATTGCATACACTCCGCGCTGATATTGACTACGCGTCAATTCGTGCAGAAACCACATACGGCACTATCGGTGTAAAAGTTTGGATTTTCCGTGGCGAAATCCTTGACGGTATGAACAGCGTATATAATCCCGTCAAAGAAGAGCAGACTCGTGCGCCAAAACGCCGTGGTCGTGGAAACGGAAACCGTCGAAACACAGACAGAGGTTAAACTATGTTACAGCCAAAACGTACCAAGTTTCGTAAAATGCACAAAGGTCGTAACACAGGTCTTGCTCACCGTGGAAGCACCGTTGCATTCGGACAAATTGGTCTAAAATCGTTGACTCGTGGTCGTATGACTGCCCGTCAAATTGAAGCAGCACGTCGTACCATCACTCGTAAAATCAAGCGTGGCGGTAAGATTTGGATTCGTGTATTCCCAGACAAACCTATTACCAACAAACCACTAGAAGTACGTATGGGTAAAGGTAAAGGTCCAGTCGAGTATTGGGTATGCGAAATCAAACCTGGTAAAGTGCTATATGAACTCGAAGGGGTTTCAGAAGAACTTGCTCGCGAAGCGTTAACGCTTGCTGCAGCAAAACTGCCCTTTAAAACTACCATTGTTAAGCGGACGATAATGTAATGAAGATCAGTGAATTACGTGATAAATCATTAGAAGAACTGACTCAGTTACTTGATGAAAAGCAACTTGATGCTTTCCGTATTCGTATGGCTAAAGCAACGGGTCAGTTGGGTAACACCCATGAAGTCAGAAGCAATCGTCGCACGATTGCTCAGATTCAGACTTTGATTAACGAGAAACAACGAGGCGACTCATGAGCGATAACAATCAAACAGCTAATGCTAGCGTATTGACAGGACGAGTTGTCAGCGACAAGATGGACAAATCCATCACAGTTTTGATTGAGCGTCTGGTTCGTCATCCTTTGTATGGCAAACAGCTTCGTCGTTCTACAAAAATCAAAGCTCATGATGAAGATAACGTTTGTCAACAAGGCGACCTTGTCCGCATCAAAGAAACGCGTCCAATCTCAAAAACCAAGTCTTGGACTTTGGTTGAAGTGGTTGAAAAAGTAGAAAAAATCTAAGTAAATTGCATTAAAAGCCAGAAGCTGTTAAAATAGCCGCCTTTTTAAGGATGCTGATTGCGCCGAGCGTATATCACTCACATTAAGAGTAGCAGCGGTTATTAATATTAAAATGCCGACTACTCATTCTGTGCTAGCGGCAGCAACTGGTTTTTATTGCTCATACGTGTGGAGTAACGCTATGATTCAGGTTGAATCGATGCTGGAAGTTGCAGACAATAGCGGTGCAAGACGAGTTCAGTGCATTAAAGTACTGGGTGGCTCTCATCGTCGTTATGCATCAGTTGGCGACATTATTAAAGTAACGGTTAAAGAAGCCATTCCGCGTGGTCGTGTTAAAAAAGGCGACGTGATGAATGCTGTAGTTGTACGTACCAAAAAAGGCGTTCGTCGTCCTGATGGTTCAGTTCTGCGTTTTGATGACAATGCTGCGGTATTGTTGAACCAAAACAAAGCACCGATAGCAACTCGTATTTTTGGACCGGTAACTCGTGAACTACGTGGTGATCAGTTTATGAAAATTGTATCACTAGCACCAGAAGTATTGTGAGGTAATCCATGTCAAAATTACGTAAAGGCGATACAGTTATCGTGATTGCTGGGAAAGACAAAGGCAAGCAAGGTACTGTACAAGCTGTAAAAAACGATCGTATTAAAGTTGAAGGCATCAACATTGTCACCAAACATCAGAAGCCAAATCAGGCAACTGGTACTGAAGGTGGCATCGTTAAGCAAGAAGCTTTTTTGCATATCTCAAATGTCGCAATTTTAAATGCGCAAACCCAAAAAGCTGATCGTATTACTTATCAGTTCGGTGAAGACGGCAAGAAACAACGCGTCTATCGTTCGAACGGTGAAGTAGTGGCGACTGCGTAAGACACTAAGGGTGTAATGGTAATGGCAAGATTAAAATCTTTATATAACGAAGAATTAAAGCAACAAATCAAAGAAGAGCTTGGTTTGGCGAACGTGATGCAAGTGCCTAAAATCACTAAAATCACGCTTAATATGGGTGTAGGCGGCGCGTCTCAAGACAAAAAATTGCTTGAAGGTGCTGTAGCTGACATGACCGCTATCGCTGGTCAAAAGCCTGTCGTCACCAAAGCGCGCAAATCAGTTGCTGGCTTTAAAATTCGTGAAGAATGGCCAATTGGCTGTAAAGTAACGCTACGCGGTGAGCAAATGTACGAATTTTTAGATCGTCTCATTGCCATTGCAATTCCTCGTATTCGTGATTTCCGCGGTTTTTCACCTAAAGCCTTTGACGGACGTGGTAACTACTCATTGGGTATCAAAGAACAAATCGTATTCCCAGAAGTAGACTTTGACAAGATTGATCGTATCCGCGGTATGGATGTGACCATCACCACGTCAGCTGGTAATGATGAAGAAGGTCGTGCGTTGCTTAAAGCATTCGGCTTCCCATTTAAATAAGGTAAAGACGTTATGGCAAAGAAGAGCATGATTAACCGCGAATTGAAACGCGAAAAAATGGTTGCTAAATATGCTGAAAAGCGTATTAAGCTAAAAGAAACTATCAGTGATATCAACGCATCAGACGAAGAGCGTATGGAAGCGATGCTAGAGCTACAAGCCCTACCACGCAACGCATCACCAGTACGTCTACGCAACCGTTGTGCTATCACTGGTCGTCCTCACGGTTACTTCCGCAAGTTTGGCTTATCACGCAATATGCTGCGTGAGCGTGTCATGCAAGGCGATGTGCCTGGTGTTCGTAAAGCAAGCTGGTAAGGAGTAACGATATGAGTATGCAAGATACCGTTGGGGATATGCTAACCCGTATTCGTAACGCACAAATGGCTAATAAAGTATCGGTAGCAATGCCGAGCTCTAAACTACGTAAATCAATCGCTGACTTATTAGTAAGCGAAGGTTATGTAGCCAGCGCTGTTGTGACTGAGCAAGAAAATAACAAAGCAACTTTGACCATCGAGTTAAAATACTTCGAAGGCAAAGCGGTTATTGAAACGATCCAACGTTATAGCCGTCCTGGCCTACGCCAGCATCGCGGTAAAGACGCTATCCCTACTGTTAAACAAGGTATGGGTGTTGCTATCGTATCAACCAGCCAAGGTATCATGAGCGATCGTGCTGCACGCGCTGCTGGTATCGGTGGTGAAATCGTTGCATTCGTTGCTTAATTAGCAATCATTGCTATCGGTAACGAGACGATAAAGTCTACTTGATCTTCGTTGGGCACTTATCAATTTTATCATAGATATTTTTTAACATTGATAGGTGCCTAATGCAGTCAATTATGCTAAACTAACACGCTTTTTAGCCTGTTAGTTTTTTCGCTAATAAAAGTAAGTTAATTTTTTTAAGGAATATTCCTATGTCTCGTGTGGCTAAAGCCCCAGTAGCACTGCCTAGCGGCGTAAGTGTTACTTTGAACGATCGGCAGGTCGAAGTTAAAGGCAAAAATGGCAATATGTCTTTACGCCTGCATGAATTGGTCGAGCTAAAACAGGAAGATGATGCAATTCTTCTCTCACCTGCAGCCGATTCAAAAGAAGCCATGATGCATACTGGCACCATGCGCTCTTTACTAAACAATTTAGTAATAGGCGTAAACGAAGGTTTTGAAAGACGCCTTCAACTTATTGGTGTTGGTTATCGCGCTCAAGCTACTGGTAATAAAGTAACGCTAAACGTTGGTTACTCACATCCAGTAGAATATACGCTACCTGAAGGTGTATCAGCTGAAACCCCAACGCAAACTGAAATCGTTTTAAAATCAAACGATAAGCAGCAGCTTGGTCAAGCAGCGGCTAATATCCGCGGTTTCCGCCCACCAGAGCCTTATAAAGGTAAAGGTATTCGTTATAGTGACGAGCATGTGATTCGCAAAGAAGCCAAGAAAAAATAAGGTGAGTTGAAATGTTTGATAAAAAAGCAGCTCGTCTACGTCGAGCAAAGAAAACCCGTGCACATATCCGTTTTTTAGGCGTAAATCGCTTAACGGTTAACCGCACCCCAAGACATATTTATGCCCAAATTATCTCTCCAAACGGTGGTGAAGTGATTGCTCAGGCATCTACCTTAGACAGCAGCTTACGTTCAGGTGCAACTGGTAACGTTGATGCAGCGACGTCTGTGGGCCAATTGATCGCAGAACGCGCAAAAGCAGCTGGTATTACTAAAGTTGCCTTTGACCGTAGTGGTTTTAAATATCATGGTCGAGTAAAAGCTTTAGCTGAAGCTGCTCGCGAAAACGGATTGGAGTTTTAATCATGGCTAGAAATGATAAAAATGATAAAAATGAACAGACTGACGGTCTAGTAGAACGCTTAGTTACCGTTGATCGCGTTGCAAAAGTGGTTAAAGGTGGTCGTATTTTCTCATTCACTGCGCTAACTGTAGTGGGTGATGGCAATGGCCGTGTTGGTTTTGGTCGTGGTAAAGCACGTGAAGTACCAGCCGCTATTCAAAAAGCACTTGAAGCTGCTAAGCGCAACATGATTACTGTTGAGCTTGATGGTGCAACATTGTTCCATCCGATCAAAGCACGTCATGGTGCTAGTAAAGTCTACATGCAGCCTGCATCTGAAGGTACTGGTGTAATCGCTGGTGGCGCAATGCGTGCAGTATTAGAAGTTGCTGGTGTTAAAGACGTTTTAACGAAATCTCATGGTTCTACCAACACGGCAAACGTTGTACGTGCAACATTTAACGGTTTACGTGATATGTCAACTCCAGAAAAGATGGCAGCAAAACGTGGTAAATCTGTAGACGAAATCTTGGGTTAACTTAGAAACTAGGTGAGTTACGATGAAAAAAATGAAAGTCACTCAATTTAAATCGGGTGCCCATCGCCTCAAGAGCCACAAAGCGAGCTTGAAAGGATTGGGTTTACGCCGTATTGGTCATACTGTTGAAGTAGAAGATACTCCTTCAACCCGTGGTATGGTCAATCGCGTCAACTACATGGTAAAAGTGGAGGAAGCGTAATGGGACTTAGATTAAATGAATTATCACCAGGTGTTGGCGCGAAAAAAACTGCCCAACGTCGTGGTCGTGGTATCGGTTCAGGTCTTGGCAAAACTGGTGGTCGCGGTGTAAAAGGTCAGAAATCTCGTTCAGGTTCTAGCATCCGCTCAGGATTTGAAGGTGGTCAAATGCCTTTATATCGTCGCCTACCAAAATTTGGCTTTACCAGTAAAATGGCAATGACGACTGCTGAAGTTCGTCTGTCTGAATTAAACAAAGTCGAAGGCGATGTGGTTAGCATTGAAACACTAAAAGCTGCTAACGTTATCCGTCATGACATGAAACGCGTTCGTATTATGTTGTCAGGCGAAGTCACTAAAGCTTATACTTTTAAAGGTATCAAAGTGACTAAAGGCGCCAAGCAAGCAATCGAAGCTGCTGGTGGTAGCATCGAGGAGTAGTAACGTGTCAAAACAATCAATGTCATCGACTGGTATACCGCTCAATCCATTTGCCTTTATACGTAAGTATGATGAATTATGGACGCGTTTATTATTCTTAATCGGCGCATTGATTGTTTATCGTTTAGGGTCACATATTCCAGTACCGGGTATCAATCCGGTTAACTTGGCTGATCTGTTTTCGCGCAACGAAAATACCATTTTGAGCATGTTTAACATGTTCTCAGGTGGTGCACTAGAACGTATGTCCATCATGGCACTTGGCATCATGCCATATATTTCAGCGTCTATTATCGTTCAGATGATGTCGGCGGTATTGCCATCGCTTGAAGCCCTCAAAAAAGAAGGCGAAGCGGGACGACGTAAGCTAAACAAGTACACCCGTCAAGGGACACTTGGATTAGCACTAGTACAGTCATTAGGAATGTGTGCTGGCCTTATCAGTCAGAATCTTACCTTATCTACTGGTTTGACTTTTTATATTCCAGCGGTTACCTCATTGGTAGCTGGCGCTATGTTCCTAATGTGGCTTGGTGAGCAAATTACAGAACGCGGCGTGGGTAATGGTATCTCAATGCTCATCTTTGCGAGTATTGTGGCTGGTACGCCAGGTATGATTTCGCAGTCTATCGAACAGGTCAATCAAGGGCAGATGAACTTGATTGTACTTTTTATCTTTGTATTGCTAGGCATCGCGGTGACTGCCGGTATCGTTTATATTGAACGAGCGCAGCGCCGTGTCCCAGTAAACTATGCGCAGAAGCAACAACAAGGTCGCAAAATTTATGCTCAGCAGCAGTCGCATTTGCCGCTTAAGCTAAATATGGCAGGGGTTATTCCCGCTATTTTTGCCAGCTCGTTATTGTTGTTTCCAGCAAGTTTAGGACAATGGGTTGGTCAATCGGCTGATCCTACTTTTACACAAAAGATATTACAAAATATGGCATTGGTGTTGTCTCCAGGGCAGCCGCTGTATTTGGTTCTGTTTGGCGCAATGATTATTTTCTTCTGTTACTTTTACACGGCATTGGTATTTAGTCCGCGTGAAGTTGCTGAAAACCTTAAACGTAGTGGTGCGTATATCCCAGGTATTCGCCCCGGACAACAAACTCAGCGTTACCTTGATCATGTATTAAACCGACTGACCTTTATTGGCGCGATGTATATGACGGTTATTTGTTTAATGCCAATGGTCGTGCAGTCATCGTTTGGTGTGCCGTTTCAACTTGGTGGTACGTCATTACTGATTATGGTGGTTGTGGTAATGGACTTCATTTCGCAAATCCAAGCGCATTTGATGACCCATCAATATCATGATCAGACGTTAATTCAATCGCCCACTCAACCTTAAATGAGCGGTACGATATCTCAAAGGAGTATGCTATGAAAGTTCAAGCATCAGTTAAGAAGATTTGTGGTAGCTGTAAAGTTGTGCGCCGTAAAGGCCGTGTACATGTTATTTGTACCGCAGAACCTCGCCACAAGCAACGTCAAGGTTAATGTTTTAAAGACATAAAGCGTCACGCTTATTGGTTTTATAAAATTAATACTTGAAAAATAACGGCGGATGCGATATCATCCGCCACTTGCCGTAGTTTATGCAAAATCTTTTATAAAATGGTCAATGAAGAGACTTGTTATCAAGTTGAAGCAGCGATAATAATTATAAAAGCTTTAGTATTGACAGCAACAAATCTGAAAAATAACGCTTTATTAATGAATAAAGCTTATTTTTCTTTAATGGAGAGAAATCAATGGCTCGTATTGCCGGCGTAAACATTCCGGATAATAAGCATGCTGTTATTTCACTAACTTATATCTTTGGTATAGGTCGTACCACTGCTCAGAAAATCTTAGAAGCAGTTGGCATTGCCCCTACTACTAAAGTTAGCCAGTTAGATGATACACAGTTAGATGCTATCCGTGCACAAGTTGCAAATTACATGACTGAAGGTGATCTTCGTCGTGAAGTGTCAATGAATATCAAGCGCTTGGTTGATCTTGGTTGTTACCGTGGCATCCGCCATCGCCGTAACCTACCAGTTAGAGGTCAGAACACCAAGAACAACGCTCGTACTCGTAAGGGTCCGACACGCCCTCTCAAAAGATAATTAACTTAGGAAGCTAAAAGATGGCTAAAGACACTCGTAGTCGCAAAAAAGTGACTCGTCGTTCAGTATCGGAGGGCGTTGCCCATATCCATGCGTCTTTTAATAACACCATTGTTACGATTACCGATCGTCAAGGTAATGCACTGGCTTGGGCCACTTCAGGTGGACAAGGCTTCCGTGGTTCACGTAAATCTACACCATTTGCAGCTCAGGTTGCAGCTGAAGTCGCTGGTAAAGCGGCTCAAGAATACGGTGTTAAGAATATCGACGTTTTGGTCAAAGGACCAGGACCGGGTCGTGAGTCTGCGGTAAGAGCACTTGGTGCATTGGGTTATAAAGTTAACAGCATCTCTGATGTGACCCCAATCCCACACAATGGTTGCCGTGCGCCGAAAAAGCGCCGCGTCTAATATTAAAGACGAAGCTTTTTATCATAAGAGCTTATAGGAGACATAACAATGGCCCGTTATATTGGACCAAAACTCAAATTATCACGTCGTGAAGGTACAGACTTAGGCCTTAAGTCTGGTGTTAAACCATATGACGTAAAAACGAAAAAAGCGGCTCGTCCACCTGGTCAACATGGTGTCAGCCGTAATAAGAGCTCAGAGTACTCTCTACAGTTACGTGAAAAACAAAAAGTTAAGCGTATCTACGGTGTACTAGAGCGTCAGTTTGCTAACTACTATAAAGAAGCTGCTCGTAAGCGTGGCGCTACTGGTGAAAACCTACTAGCAATGCTTGAGAGTCGCCTTGATAACGTCGTTTATCGCATGGGCTTTGGCTCAACTCGTGCTGAAGCACGTCAGCTAGTTAGCCATCGCACTGTGATGGTAAAAAAAGCTGGCCGCGATGAGTTTGTTCGTGTGAACATTCCATCAATTCAGTTGCAAGATGGTGATGTCGTCGCTATCCGTGAGAAGTCTCGCGAACAACTACGTATTAAAAACGCTATTGAACTAGCGACACAACGTGGTATTCCAGAATGGCTAGATGTTGACCACAGCAAGCTACAGGGCACGTTTAAACAAGCGCCTGATCGCATTGATCTACCTGCTGAAATCAACGAAAGCTTGATCGTTGAGCTATACTCTAAGTAAGTAACGTACTGCTCGATGTTATAATAATAGCATTGAGCAATTGACGTTAATTAAACCAGTTTAATAAATCGAGGTGACATCATGATGCTAAGTGCAACTGAGTTTCTAACGCCGAACGCCATTAACGTGGATACGGTTAATGAAACAATTGCGAAAGTCACGCTCGAACCGTTAGAACGCGGCTTTGGGCATACTTTAGGTAATGCCTTACGTCGCATCTTGTTATCTTCATTACCTGGTGCTGCAGTCATTGAAGCTGAGATTGATGGTGTTGACCATGAATATTCAACGCTTGAAGGACTACAAGAAGACGTGCTTGACTTGCTTTTGAACTTAAAAGGCTTGGCAATCACCCTTCATGACCAAAATGAAGTATTCTTGACCTTGGATAAACAAGGTCCAGGCACTATTACTGCTGCAGACATCACGTTGCCGCATAATGTCGACATTATCAATCCAGAATTGGTATTAGGTACATTAAGCGACCGTGGTCATCTTAAGATGCGTTTGCGTGTGGTAATGGGTCGTGGATATGAGCCAGCAAACCAGCGCCGTGAAGATGGTGACACTAAAGCGATTGGACGCTTAAAGCTTGATGCAAGTTTTAGTCCAGTACTGCGTGTTGCTTATCAGGTTGAGAACGCACGTGTAGAACAACGTACCGATCTTGATCGTCTTATCATCGAGCTTGAAACTAATGGCACTATCGATCCAGAAGAAGCAATTCGTAAAGCAGCCACTATTTTACAACAGCAGATTTCTATCTTTGTTGACCTAGAAGCTGAAGAAGCGCCTGAGCCTGTGAAAGAAAAAGAAGAGGTTGATCCGGTGCTATTACGCCCTGTGGACGATCTTGAACTAACGGTTCGCTCAGCCAACTGCTTGAAAGCTGAAAACATTTACTATATCGGTGATTTGGTACAGCGTTCAGAGACTGAACTACTAAAAACCCCAAATCTTGGTAAGAAATCATTGACCGAAATCAAAGACGTATTAGCGTCTAAAGATTTAGAGCTCGGTATGCGCCTAGACAATTGGCCACCAGCTGACCTTCGTGTCGATGATCGCTTTTCTTATCGTAGCCGTTAAACTTTAAGGATTTTTGACTATGCGCCATCGTAAGAGTGGAGTCAAGCTGGGTCGTACCGGCAGTCATCGTAAGGCAATGTTTCAGAACATGACCAACTCATTATTTGAGCATGAACTGATCAAAACAACTTTACCAAAAGCAAAAGAATTGCGCCGTGTTGCTGAGCCATTAATCACTTTGGCTAAAGAAGACAGCGTTGCTAATCGCCGTTTGGCATTTAGCCGTATGCGTAGCAAAACTATGGTAGGTAAATTATTTGGCACGTTAGGTCCTCGTTACCAAACTCGTCCAGGTGGTTATTTGCGTATCGTAAAATGCGGTTACCGTGATGGTGACAATGCGCCAATGGCTTATGTAGAATTGGTTGATCGTGACTAATTTTATACGCTCATTGTATAATAAAAAAAGCTCCAATAATTTGGAGCTTTTTTTATGCCTTTTATTTATAAAAGCTATTATTTATGGCACTAGTGAGCTGACATCAGCCGCGCCTTGTCTGATGATTTCAGGCTGATTGCTGGTCATATCAACGATGGTGGTCAATTTTGTGGTTTTAATACCCGCATTAATAAGACCATCTATTTGATTACCGAGTAGCTCTTCAATTTCAAAGGGATCGTCCAATATGCCATCGCGGTGCGGCAATATGAGTGAACTGGTTAATATAGGCTCGTCCATCGCTGCTAGCAATGCTTGCGCGATGGGGTTACTTGGCACGCGAATACCAATGGTTTTTTTCTTAGGATGCGCCAACTTCTTAGGTACATCTTTGGTGGCGTTTAAGATAAAGGTAATCGGTGCCGGTGTATGGGCTTTTAGCTGTTTAAATTGCACATTGTCTACCGTGGCATAGTTGGCAATTTCACTTAAATCGCGACATAACAAGGTAAATTGATGCTTATCATCAAGCTCACGGATATGTTTTAATTTTTCTAGCGCGTCTTTAGCGCCTAAGCGGCAGCCAAACGCATAACTGGTATCGGTAGGATAGATAACTAATTGATCATTACGTAATAAATCCGCTGCTTGTTCGATAAGCCGCGGTTGTGGGTTGTCCGGATGAATGTAAAATACTTGCATGATTTTTCCTTATTTTTTAATTATAGAGTGCTTCGTAGGTAGTTTTTAAAAAATGAAATTTTTTTGTTTTTTAGCATATCTCTCTGACAGCATCAAAAGATGGAACTACTATTCAATCAGTATAACGCAAAGTAAATATAAGTTTATTAGCAAGGCGTTACGGTGGGTAGGGAAACGTTAACACTATAGTTGTGGACCGCTTTCGACAGGAAATACATATATAGAGCGCAGTTTTTCATCGCTAATTAGCAGTACAAATCGTTAATAATGCTTGCAATAATATTTTGGCATCACGTGGTATGACGTGAGGTTCAGCGATATATGCTTTGGCCTGCTGATAGACGTCCTGCGCAAAGGTGCTGGTACTGGTATCAAAGGTGGCAAACAGATTGTCTTGCGAGACTTGAAAAGGACGTCTGCACGCTAAAGTAAATAAACACTCTAACGCTTGGGGCTTGATTTCTACACGCTCAAACGCTTGTTGTTGAGCCTCTGTGCGCCCATCGGGAGCATACCAGTAGCCAAAGTCAGAGAGCTGTCTACGACGCTCACCTGCAATAAAAAAATGGCTTAGCTCATGCAATGCGCTTTGAAAGAAACCATGGGCAAATTCAATACGTGCTGGCTGATTGTCTTTGGCAGGAAAGTACTCTGGTTCGCCAGCGCCACGTACTAGGATAACGTGCTGGTGGGCAAATAACGTATTAAAGAGACTTATCAGCCAATCGGTCGCTGTTTTTTCATTCTCATCAACAGTGTTGATATTTTCAGCATGGATAATTTTCTGCCATTGTTCTGACAGTGCGTTTAACTGCATCTTTGAAATAGCGCTCAAAGACTCAGGTGGCTTTTTGGTTTCTAAAGTATTTAAACGATGTAGCAAGCGTTTTGCGTCAGAAACAGAAAGCAAAACAGAAAAGTCAGGATCCACAGCAGGCGATATCATATGAATATATTAACCAAATAAAAAGGTAGAGCGCGTGATTTGCAACGCGAGCAAGCCAAGGTAAATGCAAACTTAATACGAAAGCACTTACCAAAAATCTTAACATACTAGCCCTAGCGCTCATCAGCGCTTTCCGTTAGTATGGCAGGCAATATTATACACCGTTTTTGATGAATGAGGCCGCGCATGTCAAGCACTCCAATAAACAAGCCGTCAGCGCTTCAGGCTGACAAAACAGCAGCTACGATGTCGAGCAACTTGCCAGAGGATATCTCTTTAAGCAAATGGGAAGACAGTGGCTTTGAATGGTCAGGGCAAGTTGCGCCGCGTTCGTTTGAGCGCCTAAATGCCATCTTGTCAACTGAGCACGAGCAATCAAACCTTGAGCTTAAAGCCAATCTATATCGCCATAATAATGTGTTGCATTTGTCTTTTACTTTCACAGGTGAGATATGGTTGACTTGTCAGCGTTGTTTGCAACCGATTGCTATTGATTTGACTGATGACTATGATATTGCATTATTAGATAACGAAAGCCAAGTGCGTTTGGTCGGTGAAGAGCAGGATTACTTGCTGCTCGATGAAATTATCACTGAGCCTGCGCCTGAGCGTTTATTGCCGTTTAAAAAATTGATCGAAGATGAAATTTTGCTAAAAGCGCCTATGGCACCAAAGCACGATGATTGCGAGATGAGCGTTGAGCAGTTTGGTGACATTCCAGAAGAAGAGGAAAATGAGAATCCTTTTGCAGCGTTAGCATCGTTAAAGGGCAAGTTATAGCCGCGTAACTGGCAGTATAACGTCGATAAATCATTACTTTCTACCTTTTATCAGCTTTTTGCCCAAGAGTGAAAAGCAAGGCTTTATTAATTGGCGAAACATGCGTATAATGTCCCGTTTATTGCATTCTAGCAACCTGCCGCTGGCAGAGAGAAGCTGGCTTCGCAAACGAACTATAGATTTTAGACGTAGTCAGCACTTTAATACGTGTGGCAATCTATTTAACTAATGATGCGTAAGACTTAGGTTGTTGTGATTATATAGCCTCTGTCGGTATCGATTAAAGCTGAATTTCAAGCTTAACCCTTTTAAGTATAGGAGCTATATCATGGCTGTTCAAAAAAGTCGTAAAAGTCGTTCTCGTCGTGACATGCGCCGTTCACATCATCGTATGGAAGTGGCTGAATTAAGCATCGACGCTACTACTGGTGAAAAACATCGTCGTCATCACATGACTAAAGATGGTTTCTATCGTGGTCGCCAGCTTTTCAAAGTTAGTCAAGACGCTTAATTTATTTGCGCGCTGATGGTTGATGCAAAATGCTGGTAGTTCTAATGACTATCGATGATTTTACACAGTTGTTATGGTGCAAGCAGTTTAAGCAAATAAGAGCCAAGTTATCTCGCTATCATATATTATGAAGTCAGATATCTTGGCTTTTTGTTATCTATTTTTTATCAAGTAGTGATTATAGAGATATTACATTTTAAGCGTTCAGTCTTTGATAGCTATGCTTATTGTCTGCGTCAGTGTATAGTTTAATAGCAGTCAGCTGTCTTAAAGGAATAATGATAGCGGTGCTTTGTACAGCGAATCTTTTTATTAGTCTCTAATTCTATAATAAACCCCATTCATTTAGGGGTATTTCCAATTAAATAAGGAATATTGGTTATGGCCTCTGTACCCGATATGGTAAAAAAACAACCCACCCGTATAGCTGTGCTATTCCCTGGACAAGGTTCACAAGTGGTCGGTATGCTGAGCGAGCTTGCTGAAACCTATCCTGAAATTCGTGATACCTTTACCGAAGCCAGTACAGCGCTTGGTGAAGACTTATGGGTAATTTGTCAGGACGAAGACAAACTGAACCAAACCCAATATACTCAGCCGGCTTTATTGACTGCTAGTATCGCTATTTGGCGCATCTTACAACAAAAAATAGAAGATAAGCCTTGTTACCTAGCGGGCCATTCCTTGGGTGAATATAGCGCCTTATGTGCTGCTGGCGTAATATCCTTAGCTGATGCGGTCAAACTGGTGCATAAACGCGGTCAATTGATGCAAGAGGCGGTGGCAGGGGTCGATACAGCGATGGCAGCGGTACTGGGTCTTGAAGACCACCGCGTCGAAAACTTATGCGAACAAGCGACCGAGCACGTTGATGATGCCATTGTTGGCGCCGCAAACTTTAATAGTCCAGGTCAAGTGGTGGTTTCAGGTAACGCCGCTGGTGTCAATGCCGTGATTGATAAAGTTCAAAATACCGGTAAAAAAGCCATCCCATTAAAGGTTAGTGTGCCGTCGCATTGTGCGCTTATGGAGCCTGCGACTAGCGCTTTGGCGCAAGAGTTGGCAGCCATTCAATTTGATCAAGCGGCCATTCCAGTGATTCAAAACCGCCATGCGCGCGTTGAAAGCAATGCAGTCGCTATCAAGCAAGCATTGACCGAGCAGCTCAGTGAACCAGTCTTATGGTCAAAAACCATGCAGGAATTGGCCGACAAGCAAATTAATATTTTAATCGAATGTGGCAGTGGTAATGTTTTAAGTAATTTGGCCAAGCGTCAAGCACATCCTATTGTGAGTTATCCTACCGACAAGCCTGCCCGTTTAGATAAGTTGATGGAGGTATTATCATGAGCCGTACGATTACATTAGTGACAGGCGCAAGCCGCGGTATCGGTAAAGCCGTTGCCAAACGTTTTGCCAAAGAAGGACACTTTGTCATTGGCACCGCGACCACCGAAAAAGGCGCAGCACTTATCGAAGAATACTTAAACGATAGTGGCGGTATCGGGCGCGTGCTAGACGTGCGCGATACGGCGCAGATTGATAAGTTATTTGAAGAAATCGAAAGTGTTTACGGTGCCGTACAAGTGCTGGTTAATAATGCCGGTATTACTCAAGATGGTTTATTGATGCGTATGAAAGATGAAGATTGGGACAATGTTGTCGATACCAATCTGACTTCGGTTTATCGTATGAGTAAGCGGGCAGTACGCGGAATGATGAAAGCGCGTCGTGGTCGTATCATCAATATTACTTCTGTGGTTGCACAAATGGGCAATGCGGGTCAATCTAACTATGCGGCCACTAAAGCCGGCGTCGAAGGCTTTAGCCGAACGCTAGCGCGCGAAATCGGCTCACGCCAAGTGACGATTAACTGTGTGGCACCGGGTCTTATTGAAACCGATATGACCGATGAGCTTGACGAGCGCCTACTTAACTCAATGCTTGATGCGGTTCCAATCAGCCGTCTTGGTCAGCCAGAAGATATTGCCGCCGCCGTATTTTTCTTAGCAGGTGATGAAGCCAGCTATATTACTGGCGCGGTTATTCCTGTCAATGGCGGTATGTACATGTAGGGTTAGAAGTTATTATTCTAATTTAGCGTTATTTATTATTATAACGGTGCGTTACATAGTTATAATAAAAAACTCTGTGAACGAGTGTAAACTATAATAAAGGGTGCTATAATAGCGGATACTTTTTTGTCAAAGCCCTGTATGATAGCTAGGTTTTAGCAGACATTAGTCAAAACGTATAATTGGTTATCTGTCTTCCAGACAGCCGTGATAATTTGACCAGCCCATTTTATATATACTGCCATAGCGCTTTATCATAAGACTATGGCAATTTGTCGAAATAATAGATCAAAAAGGAGAAATCTACATGAGTAATGATACCGAGCTAAGAGTTAAATCTGCGGTAGCGGAACAATTAGGTATGAACGTTGAAGATATCAATAATGATGCTTCATTCATGGAAGACTTAGGCGCTGATTCATTAGACCTAGTTGAATTGGTTATGTCATTCGAAAGCGATTTCGGCATCACTATTCCTGATGAAGATTCAGCAGAATTAACGACTGTTCAAAAAGCCATTGATTACGTACAAGCGCAATTGTAATTAATTATTCGCTTAATAAGTGTGCTATGACCGTTTATCTTTATTGATAAGCGGTTTTTTTTAACGCTATTTTTTAGAGGTAGTGATTATTTCTCTGTTTTACTGCTTATATTTGCTCAATTCACTGCCATATTTGAATGGTAGCTATTAATGATAAAGTTACATAAGCTACGCCAAATCAACATTACTCAACATACTATTACTAGAGACGGTATTTGCCATTGTCTATACTAAGAATGGTAAGCAGTAATAAGGTGATATTTGTTATATCGATTAAAACCACTGTTTAGAGATAAAAGTTATGTTCATATGTAGGCGATGCGAGAGTGACAAACGTTAAATACATTGCCTATTAAAACAATAATGATAAATAATAGATAACAATATTTTAAGGAGCAATTTTATGGGTATGTTCAGTTTCGCAAAAGACATCGGTGAAAAGATTTTTAACCGTGACGATGCCAAGCATGACGCTAAAGCAGAAACCAAAGCGGATGCTAATACTCCAGTTCAAAGCACAGAGCCTTCTGCTCAGTCAGTTGCCAATATTTTACTACGCCGTATTCAGCAGCAAAATCTGAATATCAGTAATCTAAAAGTGAAATATAACGGTTCTACAGATACTGCAGAAATCAGTGGTAAGGCCAAAACCCAAGCGGATCGCGAAAAAGCTATTATCGCTATCGGTAACGTGCAAAACGTCGCTAAAGTTATTGATAATATCGATATTGAAGAAGATGCGCCTGAATCTACCATGTACACAGTAAAATCTGGCGATAGCTTATCTAAAATTGCCAAGGAAGTGTATGGTTCAACGGGTGATTATATGAAAATATTTGAAGCCAACAAACCAATGCTTTCTGATCCCGATAAGATTTATCCAGGTCAAGTTCTACGTATTCCTAAGCCGTAATAGGCTGTTAAGTGCTTAAAGCTAAGCGTTTAAATATAAGTATTTAAACATAAGCGCTTAAACACAGATATTTAAAGTTATGTGCTAATAAAAATGCCTCTTAATATAATTAGAGGCATTTTTTTGGTCTTTATTTTCCATAGCATTTACGGTTTTAAATTTTCTAGTTTTTCCTGTTGTTCTTTAATTGCCCAATGGATATGATCGTCTAGCATGGCATTATGAACGCCTAATTTTGCTTGCAGCTGAGTAATTATTTCCGTACTACCATCTGCATTGCCAAGACCAATCGCGATATTGCGTAAAAAATTCACGTAACCGGTGCGTCTAAGCGGACTACCTTCGGTTTTTTTCATAAACTCCGCTTCTTGCCATTGCCATAGCTCAAGCAAACTGCTGTTATTAAGATTATGCCTTGGGGCAAAATCTTCTACTGGCGTGATATTGGCGTAGCGATTCCACGGACAAATAAGCTGACAGTCATCACAGCCAAAGATGCGATTACCGATGGCACGGCGATATTTGCTGTCAATAATGCCGTCGTGTTCGATGGTAAGGTAAGAGATACAAGCAGAGGCTTTAAGCTCATAGGGCGCAATAATTGCTTGCGTAGGGCAGACGTCAATACAGGCGCTACAACTGCCGCAATGCTCCTTGACCGGTTTGTCATCAGGCAGCTCAAGACTCATAAATAGCTCGCCTAATACAAAAAACGAGCCAGCTTGCTTGTTTATGAGCAGGGTATGTTTGCCCGTCCAGCCAAGACCGGACGCATCGGCAATAGGACGCTCAAAGATAGGCGCAGAATCGCTAAAGGGGCGAAAAATAAAATCCTGCTCTGAGCCAATATTAAGATGCTGCCATTCAGGTAGCATGGCTTCAATTTTTAATGCCAATTGCTTTAAGCGACTGCGCATGGTCTTATGATAATCACGCCCCCTAGCATAACGGGCGATGATACCTTGATTGGGATAAGCGTTATCAGTGACTGCGCGCGGCGTGGGAGTTTGGGTTAAATAATCCATGCGCACGCTGATGATGGTTTTCGCGCCTTCTACCAATTGCTCAGGTTGGGCCCGCAGATGATGGTTATGATGCATAAACTGCAATTGCCCCTCATACCCTTTTGCCAGCCATTGCTTTAGATGTTCTGTTTGCTCGATAAATAAAGGATGATGCACCGATAAAAAACCACAGTCAGCAAATCCTAGGCCTTGCGCTTGGGTTTTAATCCATTGTTTGACGTCTGCCGGTGTAGCAAATTCTGACGCATTATGAACGGCAATTCTTGCTTGCTCTGCATGATTAGGCGCAGATGTCTGCGCTGCTAAATTGTGAGCATCTGAGGTCTGTGCGCCTGACTGTGTTGATTGAAGGTGGGTAGGTTGGGCTTTGGTATTCATAATGCGCTATAAATGATAATGTGAATAGCAGTATGATAAGCCAGTGAGCGACGAGCGCAAGTAGCAAAACCAATAAATCTGTATTTATACCAAGCTGTAAGCTCTCGTAAAATTTGATAGAGCTGATACCACCCATACATTATCTTATGATTAAAATAATAAAACCAGCCAATAAAAATAAGCGAGGATGAACCATGCCAGTAGCAACCGATGTATCCACAAAAACGACCATACCAGTAGCGTTGTATAGTAGTCAGCAGATTTATGCTATGGAGCAGGCATGGTTTGGCGCAGGTCATGATAGTTTTGGATTAATGCAGCAGGCTGCATGGCAGATGGCACATTATATTGTGGTGCTTTATGAGCAAAAAATGCTTAATTCTTATTCCTCAGCACTTACTAACACTGATAATCGCAATAATTGTTCGCCTCGAGTAAGTATTTGGGTCGGAAAGGGTAATAATGGCGGTGATGGTTGGTTGATTGCTTATTATTTGCAGCAAATAGGCTGGCAAGTACAAATCATCACGGTTGGCTTTGATAAACAAGTTTTTGCGATAGCTGAGACAACGCAGTCATCTAACAAAGAAGCTTCTTTATCTGATGCCAACCAAGCTCTACAAATAGCGCTGTCTGCTAACTGTGATTATTTACGCTTTGAAGACATCAGTTCTGATGACAAGCAAAACGTAAGTGAGCAGCTACAAGCCGACGTCTACGTCGATGCGTTATTTGGTATAGGTTTAGATCGCGCGCCTGATGGTATTTATAAACAGGCAATTAATAGTCTTAACGATGCTGCGCAGTACAACGGCGCTTTGGTTATTGCGGTTGATGTGCCCAGTGGCTTGGTTGCTTCTACTGGGCAAGTATTCGACCAAGTAGCTGTAAACGCTGATGCGACATTATGTTTGATTGCGCGCAAATTTGGTTTGCATACTAACGATGGTATGGATTATAGCGGACAAGTTATTGACATTCCGCTCATACCTTATCAAATGGCTAGTAAAGAATTTAAGCCAATTGCCAAGCTACTGACAGCAGCTTATCCATTAAATCCACGCCGTCAAAACAGTTATAAAGGCAGTTACGGGCATGTATTGGTGATTGGCGGTAATCGCGTTGATAGCTCGCAGGGCATGGGCGGTGCTGCTATCCTCTCGGCTTCAAGTACGATGGCGACTGGTGCGGGTAAAATTACCGTCGCCTGTCATGAAGCATTTCATGGAGCGCTATTAACTTCATTGCCTGATGCGATGACCATCAATTTACACGATACAGATGGCGTAAAAAACCTCATCCAAGAAGCCAGTGTTATTGCTATCGGCATGGGACTTGGCCGTGATGACAAAGCAAAAGCGTTGTTTATAAATTATATCCAAACGGCGATAGAAAACAGCAAACCAATAGTGATTGATGCGGATGGTTTATACCATTTGGCAACATTGCAGGCAGAGCAGTATAAACTGGTTACACAGCTAAAAGCGTATAGTAGCGAACATCAAGTTTGCCTAACACCGCATAGTGGTGAAGCGGCAAGATTGTTGAATAAAGAGGTCAATGAAGTAGAAGAGGATAGGCTAGCCATGATAAAACGGTGCGCCAAAATCTATGGCGGCGATTGGGTGCTAAAAGGTGCAGGGTCGTTAGTGCTAGAGCAAAAGGCTGAGGAAAGACAGATTTACGTTTGTGGCGTCGGTAATGCCGGGATGGCAAGCGCTGGCATGGGCGATGTGTTATCAGGCGTCATTGCAGGTCTGCTAGCGCAAAAGGATTTGACCGAAGAAGCGCGTAGTTTGCACCAAGCGGTTCTGCTTCACGGTCTGGCAGGCGACTGCTTAGCGGGGCAGGCAGAAAATTTAGAAAGTCTTAGCCATACTCATAATTGTCGCTCATTATTGATCGGCCAACGAGGCTTGCAAGCACAGGATATGCCCGTTGCTATCCGCCATATTATGCACCTGATAACTGACTGAATCATCAGTTATCAGTATCAATGACTAACGTTGAATAGAGCAGTGATGGTATTATTCAAAGGTATATAAAGACCGAGTTTAGGTACCATTACAATATTGATTGATGGCTTGCTGTACACGCTCGCGTTTTAGCTCAATTTCACGGCCATCTAAATATTGACGTTTACCATTGGCATCCATCTCGTAGATACGCCCACCAACATTTAGGTTGGTTAAATTATTGCGTAATGACTGGCAACGCTGAGCATTCGCCTGTGCTTCTTGTTCTTTAATGCGCGCCTCTAGCTGAGCCACGCGCTGTTCTTCAGCACTTTGCGGAGCCGCTTGATTGGCTTCGGTTTTCCCTGCCAATTGTCCGGCGTTACTTTGTCTGCCGTCACTACGAAACTCTATCACTTCAATATTTCTACCGTTTTGCGGGGCGTGTTGGCTGTACTTCACCTCGCCATGCGCGCCGATAGATTTATAAACCTGAATGGCATGACTGGCATTGATTGGCAGCATGAGCATACACGCCGTGCTGATACTTAGAAGCAGTTTGGTAGCGGTGTTCACACGAAACGCAGATGCCATGGTAACAATTGCCATAATGACAATCCTCTTAATAGGTAAGAAACGGACGTATTTATCAGATAAGGATAATATTTAATCGTCTTGATAACAATATAAATACACTAGCGTTTGATTTTAGCAAATAATACTTATAAATGTACATTATTTAATAACTAATAGTTAGGCATAGGGTTTAGAAGTTTTTCTTGACAAAGGTGCCCAAACCATCGAATATAATAGCAGTTGATTGGTCAGTGAGCGGCTTTTATAAAATTGCCGTGGCACTTGAAAATAAGGACTACGGGTTGCTTATCAGTAGCTTGCTCAGTTTTATTTTCTTTGTGACAATGATATGGAATAAAATGCCATTATCCTAATGCGTATTCAAAGCTATATTTATTGTCTGCGGACTTATCTGTCTACAATGACTAAGATAAACTTATTATTACTGTGGTTCGTAAGATTTGGCTGTAATAAAAAATAGGGCGCAATGTGTAGTTTTAACAACAACTCATTAAATAAGTTATAAGATTTAGCGATCCTATAGCGTGTCAATATTATTGAGAGTCGTTTTATATCCTGCCTCTATTTATTTATCACTGTCGTAACTTGGTATTCTCAAAATAATAAGCCTCTTTTATAGGTGCATTCGCATCTTGTCACTGTCTGTCGATAAAATCCTGCCACAAAGCTGACCCTACATATATTGCTGTGTTTGAGGGCCATGCTGTTCTATATAACAGTGTTACTTGAATATAGTAGGCACACATTCTTGATATGGATAAGAATCCCAAGTCTTCTTTATAAGACCAATAACCTTGTAAAAACGGTGTTTTCTTTTATAAATGAGCGACCATTCTTACCACAAAAAAAGGTGATGACAGTGACGCAAACCACGCAAAGTCCGAATATGACTGGACATACCCAAACGGGTAATGCCGCCAAAAATTTTGAAGAAAAGCAACAACGCCTTGCAGAAGGTAGCGAGCAGCCTGTGATGTTGTCTGGCGCTGAGATGTTGGTGCAGGCACTGACCGACGAAGGGGTCAAATATATTTTTGGCTATCCAGGCGGCGCCGTTCTACATATCTATGATGCCTTGTTTCAACAAGAAAATATTGAGCATATTTTAGTGCGTCATGAACAAGCAGCCGGCCACATGGCAGATGCTTATTCACGCGTGACCGGTCAGACAGGTGTGGTGCTCGCGACCTCAGGTCCAGGTGCGACCAATACCGTGACGGCAATCGCCACCGCGTTTATGGATTCTGTGCCGATGGTGGTTATTTCAGGTCAGGTACCTAGTAGCCTAATCGGTGAAGATGCCTTCCAAGAAACCGATATGGTCGGTGTATCACGTCCTATCGTCAAGCATAGCTTCCAAGTGCGCCATGCTAGCGAAATCCCTATGATTGTCAAAAAAGCCTTTCATATCGCTCAGTCTGGACGTCCAGGCCCAGTAGTCATTGACGTACCAAAAGATATGACAGCGCCAAGTGAAAAATTTGCCTACGCTTATCCAAAAGATGTGTTTATCCGCTCGTATCAGCCCTCACTAAAAGGTCATAGCGGTCAAATTAAAAAGGCCGTTGAAACTTTATTGTCAGCACAGCGTCCTGTTATTTATGCAGGCGGCGGGGTCATTTGGAGTAAAGCCAGTAAAGAGTTGACTGAGCTTGCTCATCGCTTAAACTTACCAGTTACCAATACCTTAATGGGTTTGGGTACTTTCCCAGGTTCTGATAGTCAGTTCTTAGGCATGCTTGGGATGCATGGCACCTATGAAGCCAATATGAGTATGCATCACGCTGATGTCATCTTGGCAATCGGTGCACGTTTTGATGACCGCGTGACCAATAATGTCAAAAAATTCTGTCCGAATGCCACGATTATTCATATCGATATTGATCCGGCATCCATTTCAAAAACCATTAATGCCCATATTCCAATCGTTGGCGATGTTAAAGCGGTTTTGACCGATATGTTAGAGATCATCGGTGATGATAAAGAGCTTGAGCAACATGCCTTGTTAGATTGGTGGTCACAAATTAATGAATGGCGTACGCGTCATGGTCTACGCTATGACACCAATACCGATAATGGTATTAAGCCCCAAGCGGTGGTGCAAGCTTTGGATAAAGTAACCAATAGTAACGCCATTATCACCAGTGACGTTGGTCAGCATCAGATGTTTGCCGCGCTTTATTATACTTATAATGAGCCCGGTCAATGGTTGAATTCCGGCGGATTGGGCACCATGGGTGTGGGCTTACCTTATGCCATGGCGGCAAAACTTGCCAATCCTGAGCGCGACGTGGTGTGTATTACTGGTGAAGGCTCTATTCAGATGAATATTCAAGAGTTATCAACCTGCTTACAATACAACTTGCCAGTCAAAATTTTGAACCTAAACAATGCACAGTTGGGTATGGTTAAACAATGGCAAGACATGCTGTATGAAGGCCGTCATGCGCAGTCTTATATGAACTCACTACCAGACTTTGTCAAATTGGCTGAAAGCTATGGTCACGTCGGTATTAAGATCACCGATCCTGCGACTATGGAGGCACAATTGGCTGAAGCTATGGCTATGACTGATAAATTGGTATTTATCGACGTTTATGTCGATCGTAATGAGCATGTTTATCCGATGCAAGTCGCTGGGCAAGCGATGCGTGATATGTGGTTAACAAAAGGGGAGCGTACCTAATGCAACAACAACATCTGATTTCGGTATTGATGGAAAACGAAGCGGGTTCGTTGTCGCGGTTAGTCGGCTTGTTCTCCCAACGCGGCTATAACATCGAGACGCTAAATGTCGCCCCTACGGATGATCCAAGTATCTCACGTCTGACGGTCACCACCATTACCTCGCCTGAAAGAATTGAGCAAATCACCAAGCAATTGCATAAATTGATTGAAGTGGTTAAAGTGCTCAATCTAACAGACAATGTGCACGTCGAGCGCGAGCTGATGCTCATTAAAGTACGAGCGTCGGGCGGTGTACGTGAAGAGATTAAACGCAGTGCTGATATTTTTCGCGCTCAAATCGTTGATGTCAATTCTAACCTCTACACCATTCAAATCGTTGGTGATAAAGCCAAGCTTGACGGCTTTATCGATGTGATTGGTCGCGAGCGCATTATGGAAGTGGTGCGTTCGGGTGTCATTGGTATTGCACGCGGCGAAAAAACCCTAAGCTTATAATTTTATAATCGTTATTAAAAATCTTAATTTATTATCAACAGCGCGCTCATTTTAGCCAATACTTTAGAGTTTCGGTTAGAGCAGAAGCGCTTATTATCCATGGCCAGCCATGTTTTAGGAAAAGGACTCTATTTATGAACGTTTATTATGACAAAGACTGTGACCTATCAATCATCCAAGGCAAAAAAGTTGCCATTATTGGTTACGGTTCACAAGGCCATGCACACGCGTTGAATTTACAAGACTCAGACGTCGATGTCACCGTTGGTCTACGTGCCAATTCTAGCTCATGGAAAAAAGCGGAAAATGCGGGCCTTAAAGTTGCTGAAGTAGAAGAAGCGGTAAAAGCGGCTGACGTCGTGATGATTTTGACCCCTGATGAGTTCCAAAAACAGCTTTATAGCGATGTGATTGAACCAAACATCAAAGAAGGTGCCACCCTTGCTTTCGCTCATGGTTTTGCGATCCATTACAACCAAGTAGAGCCACGTAGCGACCTTGACGTTATTATGGTGGCGCCTAAGGCACCAGGTCATACCGTACGTTCAGAATTTACCAAAGGTGGCGGTATCCCAGATTTAATCGCTATCTATCAAGATGCGTCTGGTCAAGCTAAGCAGTTAGCCTTGTCTTATGCTGCTGGTGTTGGTGGTGGTCGTTCAGGCATCATCGAAACGACCTTTAAAGATGAAACCGAAACCGACCTATTTGGTGAGCAAGCGGTACTTTGTGGCGGCGCGGTTGAGCTGGTAAAAATGGGCTTTGAAACCCTAACTGAAGCCGGCTATGCTCCTGAAATGGCTTACTTTGAGTGCTTACATGAGCTAAAGCTTATCGTTGACCTCATGTATGAAGGCGGTATCGCTGATATGAACTATTCAATCAGCAACAACGCTGAGTACGGCGAATACGTGACTGGTCCAGAAGTGATCAACGAACAGTCACGTGAAGCGATGCGTAATGCGCTAAAACGCATCCAATCTGGTGAATACGCAAAAATGTTCATCAGTGAAGGCGCAACCAACTATCCTTCAATGACTGCCCGTCGTCGTAACAACGCTGAGCACCAAATCGAAGTGACTGGTGCGAAATTGCGCGGCATGATGCCTTGGATTGGTGGCAATAAAATCATCGATAAAGACAAAAACTAATTTATTAGTGAATGGTTAAGCAATTAAGCAATAATCAAATCTCTATCATTTTAGTTATCTAAAAATCAAAACCCATGTTATCACTCGATAGCATGGGTTTTTTAATGGCTAGCAATTCAATAATCTAGAGAAAGTTGCCACCGTAATCACTTGTTAGTGGTTGAAAACTCTTTATTACTGCCTCATATAAGCAGACTTGCTTATTTTATTTAAAAAAATACTAAAACCAAACGCTAAAGAATGATCTGAGCGCTTGATTTTTTATTCTTATTCTTTCTTGATTACAGGTTGTCTGTTGTGCAAATACCAAGTCCTAACTGGCTAACGCCGCAATTTATCTACATTACTCTGAGCGCTGTGGTAGCAGTATTGATTTGGATAGAAGGCGAGATGCTCAAGCGCAACCAAGGTAAGCTGCCGCAATCTAAGTTCTTTCGCATCAGCTCTTTACTTGATACCGCTTGGTTCTTTGTCTCTACTCTGGCGTTGTACGTCATTGATTTGGCGCCGTTGGCCATTGCCGTGCCAGTCGCTTATAGCATCTATACCATCTACGGCTGGATATATGGTACGCGTCTGCTCAAGCGCAAAGGCATACCAGACTCACCGAAGGATTTGGTGGTGCCAGCTAAATATATTGCCTATAGCCAATCCTTTTCTTTGATATTTTTTGCCTTGTGTCTACTGGTTTTATTATCGCCCTGGTTACCGCTACCTGCATAACAATGTTTTAGCGTTTAGATGGTATTTTTGGTTGTTGTGCTATTAAGAGTATCGTAAATTAATTTTTTTAGCTTAGATACTATAAAATAACCATTAAAATCAATTATTTAAATAATAAATATTTATTTAATGATAAAGCTGACAGAAGGCCGCGGTTTTTTACAAAAAAAAATAATTTAACCTGTTGCAGTTTAGAAAAGCTGCTATAATCAGCTTGTACTCATAGGATTTTAGGCAAGAGCTTGAGGTTATCTTCTAGATAAATCAAGGGTTTAAGCCGATGCGCTTAGCAAAAAACACTTGAGTATATATCAATTAATCGGTGATGACACACGTCTCGCCAACAGTTAAAGAGTTAGGAAAATTTATGTCAGAGAAAGTTGAAGGCACTGTAAAGTGGTTTAATGAAGCTAAAGGTTTTGGTTTTATCGCTCAAGACAATGGCGGACAAGACGTATTCGCTCACTACAGCGCTATCCAAGGTAACGGTTTCAAAACTCTAGCCGAAGGCCAAAAAGTGTCTTTCATCTTAGGTGATGGCAAGAAAGGCCCACAAGCTGAGCAAATCGAAGCTATCTAATCTTAGTGATTATTGAGTAAACTGATTTATTAGCCAACTTGATACCATAAAGATGATCGATAAGTATTGATTCCTTTGTTTGTTAAAACAATAAAAATACTGTTTAGACTTTAAAAAAAAGCAACCATTCATCAGGTTGCTTTTTTTATGATATTTTTTTAAGAAAATGACTTAAATTCTGTAAGTTTGGACAAAGCGTGATTATTTATTTTTGACAATAACGCTGTTATCTTAATAGAGGATTAGTTTAAAAAAGTTTTTAGGCATTAATACCAAATAAAAAAGGCGAGTGTATGCAGTGGGAAAAATGGTTTGCGATTGAATGGCAGCAAATAGTTGGCATTTCACTATCGGCGCTTGGATTATACTTGGGACTCATTTTGTTTACGCGGTTGATGGGGTTACGCAGTTTTTCCAAGCTTTCAAGCTATGATTTTGCCATGACTGTTGCTATCGGTAGCATACTGGCGTCAACCATCTTATCTGACAGTCCATCTTTGTCACAAGGCTTAGTCGCCGTTGCGGTATTGTTTCTTATTCAAGGTACCATCTCTGTCATCAGGCGTAAGTCTAAACCTCTAAAATCACTGATTGATAATCAAGCAATTATCTTAATGGCGCACGGAGAGTATTTTTGCGATAATTTAAAAGAAGCCAATCTGACCAAAAATGACGTGCAAGAAGTATTGCGTAAGAACGGATTGAAATCAAAAAGCGAAGTATTCGCTGTTATTATGGAAACGACTGGCGATATGAGTGTCATTAAGCAGGATAGTACCGCGCCTGACTGGTCGTTGTTTGACGACATTCGTGACAGCCATTTGCTAATTAATTCTAACAATAAACTTGATAACCCGCCTAGACAATAAAAAGTCGGAAGATGAAATCATAGTAAAGTAGGCAGTAATTACAAAGCTGCCTCTGTTATAAAGGACGGTCGAGTTAGCGTATTCGAGCAAATTAACTCTCTATTTAGGCTCTTATAGACAGTTTTTGCAACAATGGTGACAAATTTATGACGCATTATTCACGGCGTTGTCTTGACCTTAGTCCTGAGCTCACGCAAGATAGACGGGTCTGATAATAACGGTTGGCTTAGCTTTAGCAGGATTTAATCGTTTACTGATATACTTTTGTTATTGGTAAATACTTAGATGAGTAAATACCGATAATAAATCACGACTAGCGAATAATAAATATGATGCCGCGATATCTTGGGTGAGCGGCTTATACATATTTATGTTTAAATCTATGCTAATGTGGTAAAAACCTTTAGTAGTATTTTGAACGACAATTTGCACCATAGTTTGAAAAAAATGAACCTTTGGTTCTTAATTGGTAATTTTTAATTCATAACATTAATAAACGAGGAACGTATGAAAGCATTAGTAGCGGTCAAGCGTGTCATTGATTACAACGTAAAAGTTCGTGTAAAAGCTGATAATTCGGGCGTAGATTTATCTAACACTAAAATGTCAATCAACCCCTTTGATGAAATTGCTGTTGAAGAAGCCGTTCGTCTAAAAGAAGCGGGCGTGATTGATGAAGTCATCGTCGCCTCAATCGGTCCAAAAGAATCACAAGAGCAAATTCGTGCAGCTTTAGCCTTGGGTGCTGACCGTGGGATTTTGGTCATATCTGACGAAAAACCTTATCCATTACAAGTTGCTAAAATCCTTAAGAATATCGCTGAAACTGAGTCTACGGATATTATCTTATTGGGCAAACAAGCCATCGATGACGACAACAACCAAACCGGTCAGATGTTAGCAGCATTGATGGGTATCGGTCAGGGTACTTTTGCGTCAGAAGTAAAAGTTGAAGGCAGCAAAGTCAACGTCACGCGTGAAATCGACGGTGGTCTGCAAACCCTAGCACTTGAGCTACCAGCGGTTATCACCACTGACTTACGCTTAAATGAGCCACGTTATGCAAAATTGCCTAACATCATGAAAGCGAAGAAAAAACCACTTGATGAAAAAACGCCTGCTGATTTCGGTGTCGATATGACTTCTAAGCAAGAAATTATCAAAGTCGTGCCACCTTCTGAGCGTAAAGCTGGTATCAAGGTAGGTTCAGTTGACGAGTTGGTCGATAAGCTAAAAAATGAAGCAAAAGTTATCTAAGGCGTGAGTCTTTTAATATTTTGCTACGGCATATCTTGTGCAAAATGATGTTATCTAAAAGGTTTCATATTTAAGCTGATTTGATAAATCGTTTTGTACACAAACAACCGCATGAATAGATGATACGAATAAATAAAGGATAAAAACAATGGCAATTTTGGTATATGCAGAACATGACAATGCCAGTCTAAAAAAGGCAACTTTGAACACGATCGCTGCTGCTAAGCAAATAGGCGATGACGTCCATGTATTGGTCGCTGGTAGCGGCGCGCAGGCAGCAGCTGATGCAGCCGCTAAAGCTGAAGGCGTGACTAAAGTACTATTAGCCGATAACGCCGCTTATGAACATCAATTGGCAGGCAATATCGCCCTATTGATTGCTGACATCGCTAGTGATTATAGCCATATCATCGCTGCTGCTACCACTACTGGCAAAAACTTTATGCCACGTGTCGCCGCTTTACTTGACGTGAGCATGTTGTCAGAAATCTCTGCGGTCGTAGACGCAAACACCTTTGAGCGTCCTATCTATGCAGGTAACGCCACGGCAACAGTTAAGACCTCAGAAGATAAAGTGGTTTTAACAGTCCGTACCACTGCTTTTGATCCTGTGGCAAGCGAAGGCGGTTCAGCGTCTGTTGAGACACTCGATAATGTTCAAGATTTGGGTAAATCAAGCTTCGTCAATGAAGAGATGGCAAAATCTGACCGTCCTGAATTGACTTCTGCAAGCATCGTGGTTTCTGGTGGTCGTGCATTAGCGAATGGTGAAAACTTCACTAAATATATCGAGCCGCTAGCGGATAAGCTTGGCGCTGCGGTTGGCGCATCACGGGCTGCTGTTGATGCAGGCTATGTACCAAACGATATGCAAGTTGGTCAAACAGGTAAAATCGTTGCACCAGACCTTTATATCGCAGCGGGTATCTCAGGCGCGATTCAGCATTTAGCAGGTATGAAAGATTCTAAAGTCATCGTTGCTATCAACAATGATCCAGAATCACCAATCGCGAGCGTTGCTGATTACTTCTTAGAAGCCGATTTGTTTGAGGCATTGCCTGAGCTGACTAGCAAGATTTAATTGTTACCTCTTGCATAAGTAATGAAGCAAAAAAGACCCGCTATTTTTATAGCGGGTTTTTCGTGTTTTCTCTAAATGATTCTAAGCATAACTTCTCTGACGCAATGTCTCATACAAGCATAATGAGCCTGCAATGGCGACATTCAGGCTTTCTTGCCCGTTAGGCTGCGGCAAGGCGATAGGGGTGGCACACTGCATTAGCTCGTCGCAAACACCTTGGCCTTCATGCCCCATAATC
This sequence comes from Psychrobacter faecalis, assembly GCF_016107575.1. GTDB lineage: Bacteria > Pseudomonadota > Gammaproteobacteria > Pseudomonadales > Moraxellaceae > Psychrobacter > Psychrobacter faecalis. Next base: position 76,878 of record NZ_JABAST010000010.1, read on the forward strand.
CAAGCGATTGGCTTTCTTAAGTCATGTTGATAAATGACCGTATCGGTATGTGAGCTGGTGGCAAATAGCGGCGTTTGTACGAAATCTAAAATATCTTGCACACTTAACCTCTCGTAAATGCTGAGGGCAAACTGCGCGCCCATACCTGCTCTGAGCGTCTTTGGTGACCATGCTTGCGCTGTTGCACTGGTACAAAGTATGTTTTTAATGCCAACCGCCGCCGCCGTACGCAGTAGCGTACCGACATTGCCGCTGTCCTGGACATCATTAAGAATCAAGCAGTCATCATTGATGGGTTTAAGGCTAGGCGCTGGAATGTTAATCAGCGCCATGATATCGATGCCAGTCCCTAAGCTACGAATACCTTCGTACAGGCTATCTGCTAAAGTCAAAATAGGCGTATAAGTCGGTAGGCGCGTCAAAAGCTGCTGAACTTCAGAATGCTGGTGCGCCGATTCAGACAGTAATATCTGCACAAATGGGTAATCGCTACGCAGAGCGGCATCGATAAGGTGCACGCCTTCAATGACGGTTTGCCCTTGTTTCTTACGCTGGCGCGCTTGCGTCAATAGCCCTTTGATAAGTTTGACAGTCGTATTTTTATCTGAGGTAATCAGCTCGGTGGGATTTGCTACCATAATAGATCGCTTAAAATATAAAGAGTTTGAATCATCAGCGTAAAGTCGATTGTTTATATCGCTGTACGCTGTGTATTATCAAATTGGGTGCAAATGATTTATTTATCAGCATGTTTTAAATGTAGATTTTTAACGTAATCAACCTCGTTTTTACTGCCAAGTACCACAGGGACACGTTGGTGAATATCCGTTGGTTCTATATCCAAGATACGCTGCACCGCGTCGGTAGCAGCGCCGCTCGCTCGCTCAATCAATAAGCTCATCGGATTGGCTTCATACATCAAGCGTAACTTGCCGGCTTTATTGGCATCTTTGGTGTCAAATGGATAGGTGAATAAACCGCCACGACATAAAATTCGATGCACATCGCCGACCATCGCCGCCACCCAACGCGTGTTAAAGTCACGGCCGCGTACGCCAGTCTTGCCAGCGATGAGCTCGTCGATATATTGCTGCATAGGCGCTTGCCAGTAGCGATAGTTTGAAGCGTTGATAGCGTATTCACTAGTATCCGCATCAATCTGAACATCCTCTTCTATCAGCACATAGTCATTGCTATCAGGGTCTAGGCTAAACATCACGACATTATCAGCGATGGTTAATGCCAGTACCGTAGAGGTGCCATATAGCAAATAACCGGCGGCTAGCTGTTGATTACCCGCTTGTAAAAAATCGCTATTTGCACTGATTTGACCTTGGCGTTGGTACGGTAGGATAGAGAAGATGGTACCGACGGCCATATTAATATCGATATTTGATGAGCCATCAAGCGGATCGAACAATACCAATAAACTACCATCAGCGTTGGCAGGGGTAGCATCGTCGAGCTCTTCTGAGGCAACACCTGCACAATGCGCGTTGTTTGCCAACGCCTCTAATAATAAATCGTTAGCTAAGACGTCGAGTTTTTTCTGCTCTTCACCTTGGACATTTTGATTACCTGCTTCGCCTAAGATATCTGCTAACGCCCCTTTTCTTAATAACTGCGAGATGGTTTTACCAACATTAGTCACAGTGGTAATTACGTCATTAAGTGCCGGGTTACTGGCATCAGCATTTAGATAATTTGCTAAGGTTGTCATAAGGTTTCCTGATAAAGACGGTTAAAATAGATAGTATTAAAATAAGTACTTTTAAAAATAAGACCAATGAGAATAAAAATTAAATAGAAGTTTGAGAGACGGTTAGATCACCTTTAATTTGCCTAAATTTGGCAAATTTTTAAATACCCAGCAAGGCGTCTTTGTCCTGACCACAAAATCAGCTACACTAGCGCTATGATTATTTATTTATGGTGTTAATAAGTGGCTTTTGATAAGGTTTGCTATATGTCTAGAGCCATTGCTCACTAAGACGCCAAAAGCTATCTTTTAAGGTTGTTTGTCATTGCGCTAAATTGTAGCAAATAAGCGCCAAAATGTCCTTGTCTGTGTGCTTAACGAGCGTAAAACGCCTAAATAATGATAATCACCTCATATCACCTAACAATAAAGATGTGCCATTATGTCAAATTCTATCGATAGTCGCTCAACACCAACCGTTTCGCCGACTGATTATGCCAAGTTTGATCCTGAGACTATTCATCAAAAGCTCAACGCCTCGCTCAGTCGTCCGCAGCTCAATAACGATGGCAGTATTCGCCATTTCTTAGGGGTAGAGGGTTTAAGTAAAGCGCAACTGCAGGCAATTATTGCCAAAGCAGAGACATTTTTTGATGATAATGGGCAACTGATTAACCGCCCTGAGCTTGAAGGCTATACGGTGATGAATTTGTTTTTTGAGCCGTCAACGCGCACGCGTACAACCTTTGAAGTCGCCGAAAAGCGTCTTGGTGCCAATGTGCTCAATATCGATATTGAGCGCTCCAGTACCAAAAAAGGCGAGAGCTTGCGCGACACCTTATGGAATCTACAAGCGATGACGGCGGATATCTTTGTGGTACGGCATTCAGCGTCAGGCGCGGCGCATTTTATGGCAACCGAAGTGACGCCAGATATTGCTATTATCAACGGCGGTGATGGCTGGCATGCTCATCCGACGCAAGGTATGCTCGATATGCTGACCATTCACCGTGAAGCACCGCGCCCGTTTGAAGAATTGTCTGTGGCCATCGTCGGTGATATTAAGCATTCGCGGGTCGCACGCTCAGATATCAGTGCGCTGCAAACCTTGGGAGTTAAAGATATTCGTGTTTGTGCGCCGCGTACCTTATTACCCAAAGGTATTGAGCGTTTTGGCGTGCAAGTTTATGAAGATATGAACGAATGCGTCACCGACTGTGATGTCATTATGGGATTAAGAATACAAAATGAGCGTATCGGCTCGCCGCTGCTGGCGTCGTCGAGTGAGTATTATAAACACTATGGTATTACGCCTGAACGCCTAGCACTGGCTAAACCCGATGCGTTGGTGATGCATCCTGGGCCGATGAATCGCGGGGTTGAGATTGCCTCAAGCGTTGCCGATGGTGACCAGTCTGTTATTTTAAAGCAAGTAAATAATGGCATTGCGATTCGCATGGCAGTGTTATCGCTAGCTATGGAAGGTCAGCGCGCGCATCAAGCGGCGAGTCAATAATCCTCTGCTGCCCTATTTTAATTATCAAAAAGCGCCGTAAAACCATGTCCCTTCTAGGGCGTGGATATCAGGCGTCAGCTATTGTCGCTCAGCCTTAAAACAGACTTGTCAACCAAACTCATTGAGGTCATAATCACTCTATGAAAACGCTCAAGTTGCGCATCAAAGACAAACATGCCAATCAGCTAAATAAACTGGCTGGTGCAGTTAACTTTGTGTGGAACTATGTAAATGACTTGAGTTTTAAACATCTTCAACGCACCAATCATTTCTTTTCAGCTTATGATATTGCGGCTTATGTAA
>NZ_JABAST010000011.1 GCF_016107575.1 Psychrobacter faecalis
TGGCAGCCTCCCCAATACTAACCAGTTTCCCCATAACTTGCTCTCTATATTATAGATATAATCTATCTATTATAGTAATAAATAGGTAGGTTTGTATATGTTTTATTTAACTGTTTGCAACCCTTCTTTGTTTATGTATGAGTTAAACTGAAAAATTTATTGATCTAAAAGCTGGAAGGGAAAGGTAACGACATCAAAAGCAAGGGCAAAGGGCAATAACACCAGCTTTTGCGCGGTATTAGCACCACTGCGAGAGACTTGTTGTTGCTGACTTTGGGTATAAAAACTGACCGTATAAGGTTTGCTTAAAGCGCGGTAATTAGATTGAATTAAGCTTAAATTACTCACTTGCGGATAGATAGCGCCTTTAACAGGCACACTAAAGCAAAAGCGCTGAGCATTGATGCGTTGGTCGCTGACTGAAGTACAGTCGCGGCCATTATTTTGCAAAAAGAATTGATAGTCTGAGCGCTGGAATTCATCTTTTAACTTGGCATACGACAGCTTCATTTCACCCTGAAAATAGCCATCATTGTTGGGCACATAAAAACTCATGTCGTTATCGACGTGGATATTTTTTGGCGTCATATTGCTTAATAAGCCAATCATTTCCGTCCCGCCTTGGGTCAGCACATAGCTATTTTTTTCACCGACGATGACCATGGTGGCGTTGGGCGTTTTTGGTAATGCCTTTGCAGGACGACCAAAAGCGACAATTTGGTCTTCAGACAAGATTTGCTTGCTAGTTTTGCTGCTGACGTGATTGTCACTTTCTAATAAAGAGCTGGTGGCGCAGCCTGAGCTAGCAAGCAATGCCGCAAGTGATGCGCCTGTTAATAAGGTTTTTGGGTTTAATAACTTCGATAGGGTCTGAGCATTATTATTGGGATCGATAGGCGGTATCTTTTTACTCATCATCAGGCTTCCTTGTCTGCTATACGGTTGATAATTTATCTAGCATTTAATGCCAAACATTCGTTGCTATCGTACCTTTTTTAGCGATGGCTTATCCACTCTTATTCATGATAAAAATTGCACGGGATTTTTAGCTGTTATTAATCAAGCAAAATCTTGGTGCCGCTCTTGGTAAAGTTCATCACAAACTGGCTTTTAAAGCTGCGCACATTGTTCTCGTAAGTCAGCAAATTACGGGTAAATTCATGATAATCGTTCATGTTCTTGGCATTGACCATCAACATAAAATCCGCATCTCCTGACACTTCGTAGCAGCTCATTACTCGCGGTTGGTCATGCATCAAGCGCTCAAATCGATGCTGCATCGAGGTATTGGAGCGCGACATCTCTATCATAACCACCGCCGTAAGTCCGTAACCGACCTTATTTGGGTCAACGATAGCGACTTGTTTGGTAATCACACCGCTATCTATTAATGCTTGAATACGGCGCTGAGCGGTAGCGATAGAAACGTGTACACGTTCTGCGACCGTTTTTAACGGCAAAGTCGCATCGTCCTGTAGCAAATTTAAAATCGCTTTATCGGTATCGTCTAAAATATGGCTCACAGTATCTCTTCCCTAGAAAATCACAAATATTAAGGTTTTTATTATAAATATTATTGCTATTAATCTAAATGCAAGAAAATAACTGGATTTTGGTAGTAATTGAAGTAAATTTATTCGAATAAATACTTATATAGAAATAATATCTCATAGCACCTTAGTAAAATAGACGTTATTAAACAAAGCTTATTAATAACTCCGTTTGCAAAAATAAAAACAATCGCTAAGCCTTCTAACGTCTATTTATATTTACGGTGCTTATCATGTCGAACCTAACGCCCTCTAATGTCTCTACTAATATGCTCACAGCTACCGTTTCACGCTTGCCGTTGCCTGCTGTTTGGACGGCAGGTAGCAAACAGCAACGTACATTGATAATGGGCGTGGCGCTGGCGATATTATCAAACCTGTTATTTGGTGTGCTTTATGCCTATAGCAGTTTTTTGGCGCCATTGTCAGGTACGCAAGTTTTTATCTGGCGTATGCTAGCGATGTGGGCGGCGCTAATAGGGTATTTGCTCATTAGCGGGCGTTTAGGTTTGCATGTTGATAAATTAAAGGCGCTGCGCACGGTAAAGCAGTGGGTATGGTTATTATTACCAACGCCGATATTTCTCAGTCAGTTTTGGCTGTTTATGTGGGCACCAGTTAATGGTCAAGGTGTGCAAACCGCGATGGGTTATTTTCTCTTTCCACTGATGATGGTGGTGTTTGGTTGCGTCCTATTTGGCGAAAAGTTAAGCCGTCTGCAATGGTTGGCCGTTGGCTTTGCCGCAGTCGGCGTCGGTAGTGAGATTGTGCGTACCCAAAGCGTGTCATGGGCGACATTATGGGTGTGCGGCACGTATCCTGTTTATTATATCTTACGCCGCCTACAAGGTATCGGCGCGATTACAGGTTTGCTGGTGGATTTGACCATCTTTGCACCGTTTGCCGTCGCCTATTTATTATTTGTTGCGCCGAGCAGTTTAGGATTGGTTGGCAGCTCTAGCTTTTTTATCATGATGTTGGCAGGACTTGGTATGCTTAGCGTGCTCGCGATGAAGACCAATGTTGATGCCAGTCAAATGCTCCCTGTCAACGTCTACGGTATGATGAGCTATATAGAGCCGGCGTTATTATTTATCTTAGCAATCACTGTCTTGGGCAATCCTTTTGAATCAGCGATGATTTATAGTTATGGCTTAATTTGGCTCGGAATCGCTTGCTTAATCGCGCACGGTATCCGTCAATTATGCCGTGCGCATAAAGAGTCAAAAGTGAGCAAAATAGCCCAAACGGTCTAAAATTTGCTCCGTTAAATTAATAAGTTTACCATAGCAATGTCATAAAAAAGGACGACTCAACAATATGCTGAATCGTCCTTTTTGCGTTAGATTAAAACGTATCACTTACAACGTTTTTTAATCCAAATGCTGCTTAAAGCCGCGCTGCTTATCACGCTCCCAGTCGCGGTCTTTTAGCGTTTTACGTTTATCATGCTGCTTTTTACCGACGGCAAGCGCAATTTGGCATTTCACTAAGGAGTTTTTCCAATAGCAAGATAAGGGTACGCAGGCATAGCCTTTTTGATTGACCGCGCCCATGAGTTTCTCAATTTCGCGGCGATTGAGCAGCAGCTTACGGGTACGGATGCTATCAGGGCTGACATGCGTTGAGCTTGAAAGCAGCGGCTGAATATGGGCGCCAAACAAGAACGCCTCATTATTACGAAAGATAATATATGCTTCGGTAATGGTCATTTTACCAGCGCGAATGGCCTTCACTTCCCAGCCTTGTAACGATAGACCTGCTTCAAAGGTTTCTTCAATAAAATACTCGTGACGAGCTTTTTTATTGGCACAGATTTGATTGTCAGGTTTTTTTGATTTTTTTGACATAATTTCTCCATAAGGACTTTTATATACATGGTTTGTATAAATTGTCCCTGTCTAACTGTTCCTCATTCTAGCCCTTAAATGTAGATATTTTTTTTACCTATTAAGAGCGATGAGTCGAACCGACTATTGTAGCAAAGCGCACAGCGAAAAGGTAAATCGGCTGTTAGGACAAATGTAGCAGATAAGTAGGAAGTTTGAGCAAAATTTGCTAGCATATGGGTCATTATCATTAACCATATTAGCCCTGTTATGAGCCTTCCTGCTACTTCATCAAAATTGCATACCAAAATTTTATACCCTGGTACCTTTGACCCGATTACCAACGGTCATGTCGACTTGGTTAAACGCGCGGCTAAATTGTTCGATGAGGTCGTCATCGCCGTGGCCTCTGGTCATCACAAAAAACCTTTATTCGACTTTGAAGAGCGCGTGCATTTGGTCGAGACGGTATTTACGGATTTGCCGCAAGTGTCGGTGATTGGTTTTGAAGGCTTGCTGGTCGATTTTATGCGCGAAAAAAATGCCACCGCCGTATTACGGGGTCTGCGCGCGATGTCAGACTTTGAATATGAGTTTCAGCTGGCCAATATGAACCGCGAGCTTGATGAGAATTTTGAAGCGGTATTTTTAACGCCGTCGCAAAATTACTCGTTTATCTCATCGACTATGATTCGTGAAATTGCCAAACTTGGCGGCGATGTGACGAAATTTGTGCCACCTTGCGTCTCAGAAGCTTTTATAGAAAAACTCAGCAGCTAACATTTAGTGAAACGATTACTAAGTTAAGCTTTAATGATGAGTTGGTGGTTTAATATTAAGCATAATCGTAAGCCACGGACGTAATCATTTTTTATCAACTGCTAGCAAATAAGGAGCAGTTTATGGCGTTATTAATTACCGATGAATGCATCAATTGTGATGTCTGCGAGCCTGCTTGCCCAAATGAAGCCATCTCAGAGGGCGATGATATTTATGTCATCGACCCTGATTTATGTACAGAGTGTGTCGGTCATTTTGATGAGCCGCAATGCGTGGTCATCTGTCCTGTCGACTGTATCCCGCATGACCCAGACCACGTCGAAACCCAAAGCGATTTATTGGCAAAATACAAACGCATTACTGGCAAATAAAAAATGAAGAGATCTGACCGCTCAACGAGTAGCCTTTCAACCAGCGATTTCGACCAACAGCACCTTTGGCATCCTTATGCCAGCTTGCCGCCCACCTATCCTAATATCGTCATCGACCATGCCGAAGGTATTTATATCGTTACTAACGATGGCATACGCCTGATTGACGGCATGTCGTCATGGTGGGCGAGTATCCATGGCTATAATCATCCAGTGCTCAATACAGCGATGATTGCACAATTAGGCAAAATGGCGCATGTGATGTTTGGCGGCTTGACCCATCAGCCAGCCATAGATTTAGGCAAAAAATTATTATCCATTGTCCCTGATGGTCTTGATGCGATATTTTATGCTGATAGCGGCAGCATTGCAGTCGAAGTGGCGCTAAAAATGGCGCTGCAGTATCAAATTGCAGCCGGATGTACTAATAAAAACCAATTTGCCTCGACCCATTCTGGCTATTATGGCGATACCTGGCATGCAATGAGTGTCTGTGACCCAGTCGGCGGCATGCATAGCCTGTATGGTAAACAATTGCCTTTGCAGCATTTTGTCCCTGCACCGCCATTAGGATTTGAGCGTGAGCTGGCTCAAAATGAGCGTGATGAATTAACCACGTTTTTTGCTAAACATAGCGCTCAGCTTGCCGGATTTATTATTGAGCCTATTATTCAAGGCGCAGGTGGTATGCGCTTTTATAGTCCAGAATATCTACAACTATTACGCCGATTGTGTGATGAAAATGACGTACTGCTCATTGCTGATGAAATCGCCACTGGGTTTGGGCGTAGCGGCAAGCTATTTGCTTGCGAACATGCCAATATTAGTCCTGATATTATGACCATTGGCAAGGCGCTAACAGGCGGCTATATGACCTTTGCAGCGACCCTCTGTACCCGTGAGGTTGCCGAAACCATTAGCCAAAGCGACTATCCAGCCCTGATGCATGGTCCGACCTTTATGGGTAATCCGTTGGCCTGCGCAGTCGCTTGTGCATCGATTGATTTAATCTTGTCTTATGATATCGAATCGCGTACGGCAAATATGCAAACTATCATGGATGAGCAGCTAGCCACAGCGGCAAATTTAAATGGCGTTGCGGATGTTCGTTGTTTAGGCGCGGTCGCTGTGATTGAGCTAGATGAGGCGGTTGATATGCCAGTTTTTCAATCTTTGCTGATTGACAATGGCATTTGGGTCAGACCCTTTGGCAAATTGGTCTATATTATGCCGCCTTATGTCATTAGCGATGACGAACTGGTGACGTTGTGCCAAGCGCTCCTAACTGTCGTCACTATTTATTTGGGTCAAATGTCTACGACCAACAGAGTTTCGCTATGAGTGTGCTATTTATCTCCGGCATTGATACCGATATTGGCAAGACTTATGCCACAGGTATGATGGCGAAAGCGCTGATGCAGCAAGGCATTAGCGTCATCACTCAAAAGCTGGTACAAACAGGCGTTAGTATCGATTCAGCTAGTGGTAAAATGAATATTGCAGATGATATTGTCACTCATCGTCAATTAATGGGAATTCCATTGCAGCCTTGTGATTTAGACTTTACCACTTGTCTGTATCGTTATGAAAAACCCGCGTCGCCGCATTTATCTGTCAAGCTTGCTAACGACGTTCTAGACCCCAAAGTCATCACTAAAACTACGCAGCAATTGCAACAAAGCTACGACGCGGTACTATTAGAAGGCGCTGGCGGGTTACTGGTACCAATCACTGAACAACTATTAACCTTGGATTATATTGCTGAGCAAGACTATCCAGTTGTGTTGGTAACCTCAGGGCGGCTTGGTAGTATAAATCATACTTTACTGAGTTTAGAGGCGATTAAAGCGCGCGGCTTAACGCTGCATAGCGTGATTTATAACCATATTCATGATAATGCCGCTCAGACAGATGATGAGATTGCCAATAGTACGATTGATTATTTAAAAAACTACTTAGCGCGCCATTATCCAAACAGCTATTGGTTACAAATGGCGCAACAAACAAATAGCACTATAGGTAATGATAGTTTAGCTTTACCGCTAGATTTTATTTAAACGCTTTTATTTAAATGGTTTTATAACAACAAATAAATAAGCGCAAAACACTTTCCACACCTGATACTAATTTTGCTATACTAGCGCGCTTGGTAGACTAGGCGATCGCCGCTGCACACTGGCAACAGATGCGCAGGGGAGGAAAGTCCGGGCTACATAGGGCAGCGTGCCAGCTAACGGCTGGGCAGGGTAACTTGACGACAAGTGCAGCAGAGAGCAGACCGCCTTTGGTGTCGCAAGACATTATCGGTAAGGGTGAAAGGGTGCGGTAAGAGCGCACCGCGTGAATGGCAACATCTCACGGCAGGGTAAACTCCACGCGTAGCAAGACCAAATAGGCATCGATATGGCGCGGCCCGCGTTCGATGCGGGTAGGTTGCTTGAGCGTATCAGCGATGATACGCCTAGAGGAATGATCGTCCACGACAGAACCCGGCTTATCGGTCTACCAACTTTTTTGTTTTGCGGTTCGTTTTTATCGTTAGTATTATGCATATTTACCGTTAATTTGGATGAAATGCGTATTTTTCGCAAAAAATGCTAATTAGGGGTTGACGCAAGTCCTCTCTATCGGTATTATACCGAGCCTTAAATGGCGATGTAGCTCAGCTGGTTAGAGCGCACGACTCATAATCGTGAGGTCAAGAGTTCAAGTCTCTTCATCGCCACCATATTTAGTAAGACCAGCAGTAATAAAATGCCAATCATCTTATGATTGGTTTTTTTTTGCCTGATTTTTGCTTGCTGACAAAATCAACTTACTTTATAGCGGAAAACTGCTAGAATACCTTCGTATGCCTGCGCGTCATAAAAGTTAGTCATTTGCGCTGTGGGCATATCAATTGCGGCAATACAGTAGGTACTTAATCTGTCTCTTTTGGCGTATTGGCCAGTATGAGCTATAAGTATGTATTCGACGGTTGCCATCTGACACTATGTATATCCGTTATTCAATCCTCCATTATTTAGTAGGCGCTTTGTGACTGCATTAGCCAATATTCGTAACTTTTCTATTATTGCCCACATTGATCACGGCAAGTCGACCCTTGCTGACCGTTTTATTCAAATGTGTGGTGCCTTGCAAGATCGTGAGATGCAGGCGCAAGTTCTTGATTCTATGGACATTGAGCGTGAGCGCGGCATCACTATTAAAGCTCAGTCTGTGACCTTGTTTTATGATCATCCTAACGGTGAGCGTTATCAGCTAAACTTCATTGATACGCCCGGTCACGTCGATTTCTCTTATGAGGTCTCACGCTCATTAGCGGCTTGCGAAGGCGCGCTATTGGTCGTTGATGCCGCACAAGGCGTTGAAGCACAGTCGGTTGCCAACTGTTATACCGCTGTTGACCAAGGCTTAGAGGTGATGGCGGTTTTAAATAAAATTGACTTGCCGCAAGTTGAGCCTGAGCGCGTGATTCAAGAGATTGAAGACATTATCGGTATTGATGCTGTTGATGCGCCGCGCGTCTCAGCAAAATCCGGTCTTGGTGTCGATAAACTGCTAGAAGCCTTGGTTGAATTTATTCCTGCGCCAACGGGCGACCGTGATGCACCGCTACAGGCATTGATTATCGACTCATGGTTTGATAACTATCTGGGCGTGGTGTCTTTAGTACGTGTGCGTGAAGGAACGATTAAAAAAGGCGATAAGCTGTATATTAAGTCGACCAAAGAGGCGCACTTAGTGGGCTCAATTGGTGTCTTTACCCCGAAACCTGTAGACACAGGTATTTTACAAGCGGGCGAAGTAGGCTTTGTTATCGCAGGAATCAAAGATATTGCTGGTGCACCTGTTGGTGATACGATTACCCATGCCAGTACGCCTGATGTTGAGCGCATTCCTGGATTTAAGCAAATCACGCCGCAAGTTTATTCTGGTATGTTCCCAGTAGATTCTAGTGATTTTGAAAAATTCCGTGAAGCGCTGCAAAAACTACAGATTAATGATGCGTCGCTATACTTTGAGCCTGATACCTCCGACGCGCTCGGCTTTGGTTTTCGCTGTGGCTTCTTAGGCATGCTGCACATGGAGATTATCCAAGAGCGTTTAGAGCGTGAATATGACTTGGATTTAATCACCACCGCGCCGTCGGTTATTTATGAGATTGAAAAGAAGAACGGCGAAGTCATTTACGTAGATAACCCGTCAAGATTGCCTGAACCAAATAATATCGAAGAGTTCCGTGAGCCAATTGCCCGCTGTCAGATTTTAGTGCCGCAAGATTACTTGGGTAACGTTATGACACTATGTATTGAGCGCCGCGGCGTCCAAGTCGATATGCGTTTTATGGGTCGTCAAGTGCAGTTGATTTTTGATATTCCGATGGGCGAGGTGGTCATGGACTTCTTTGACCGCCTAAAATCAGTGTCACGCGGATTTGCGTCGCTCGATTATAATTTCGAGCGCTATCAAGCTGATAAATTAGTCAAAGTTGACGTCCTCATCAATGGCGATAAAGTCGATGCCTTAGCGATGATAGTACACCAAGATCAAGCGCGTTTCCGTGGCAATCAGCTGGTTACTAAAATGAAAGAATTGATTCCACGTCAGATGTTTGATGTGGCGATTCAAGCGGCAATTGGCAGTCAAATTATCGGTCGTAGTACCGTCAAAGCCATGCGTAAAGACGTCCTAGCGAAGTGTTATGGCGGTGACGTCTCACGTAAGAAAAAGCTGCTCTCAAAACAGAAGGCTGGTAAAAAACGTATGAAGCAAGTGGGTAACGTCGAGATTCCACAAGAAGCCTTCTTGGCCGTCTTGCAGGTTGATAATTAAACGTTCATTATCTTTTAAAAGATAAAAACACAGCAATATTCGGCATAGACAGCTTTACTGCAACCGTGGTTTGATTTTCAGCTCGTTAATAGGCAAATTCGTATGGATTTTGATTTTAATTTAATTTTAGTGCCATTAACCCTCGGCTTAGGTATTATTTGGCTATTAGAGAAGCTGACGCTCAAACAGCGTAAAACCCGCGGTCGCGGCAAAGAAAGCTTACTGGTACGTTGGGCGTATGATTTTTTCCCAGTGTTGGCGGTGGTGTTAATAGTGCGCTCGTTCTTGATTGAGCCGTTTAATATTCCTTCATCGTCGATGGTGCCAACCTTGTACACGGGTGATTTTATCGCGGTCAATAAATACGCGTATGGCGTACGTCTGCCGCTGACTTATAATAAAGTGCTTGATACAGGCGCGCCTGAGCATGGCGATGTGGCCGTTTTCCGCTACCCAGAAAATCCAAGTATTTACTATATTAAGCGCGTGATTGGCTTGCCGGGCGATACCGTCAGTTATAATCAAGGGACACTTGCAATTAATGACACGCCAGTTCCTACCAAAGCGGTCAATTTTGACGCCGATGCTGAGCTGACCTCACAGCTATATCCAGCCGGCCAAGTGGCACCCGGACAGGTCTTGAGTGAAGACAATGCCATACGAATGGGGCAGCAAGAAGAAAGTGAGGCAAAGTACTTTGAAGAGATTCAAGGCGACAACAAACACTTGGTTCGCTATTTAGCGGATATGAATAGCTCGCAGTACGCGCCGTTTTTACAGCAAGAATCGCCGGAAGTGGTCAGCTCTGAAGGCACAGAGTGGCGTATCAAAGTGCCAGAAGGTCATTACTTTGTAATGGGTGACAACCGCGACCGTAGTGCTGATGGACGTTTTTGGGGTTTTGTGCCCGATGATAATTTAGCGGGTAAAGCGGTCTATATTTGGATGCATAAACCGCCCGGTCTTAACTTACCAACCTTTAAGCGCAATGGTAGTATTGATTGATATTATTGCTGCGTTAAAGAGTAACGCTCGCTAAAGAATAATGCTGTGCTAAAGAATAATGTACCGATAATAGTTTGTGCTAATATGATGGTTGTTTGATAAAAACCATCATATTAAAGGTGGTTAACAAGACAGTTTTCTAAATATGGCAGTTTACCTATAGCAACTTACCCCTTGAGAGGTCTTATGGTGCAGCAGTTATCTGGTTTGTCTTCGCAGCGCGGCGCTAGTGTAACGAGTGTCGTTTTTATCATTATCGTTTTGGGCGTGGCGGCTAAATTGCTCGTCGCTATTGCACCAGCGCAAATTGGCGATTACCAATTGACAAAAACCTTAAGTGCGCAGCTTAAAGAGTCCAATGCCAATAAAGAAACGGCCAAGCAGTTTGTAGAGCGCGTGAATAAGCAGCTGTCTATTAACGCCGATTATGATACCAAAGCAGAAGAAGTGTTTACTTTTACCGATAAAAAACCAGGTCAGCTGGCTATTCATAAAAAGTATGAAACCACCAATAATTTTTTTGGTAATATCGATATCGTTAATCGCTTTGAAGGCGACATTGATGCTACTACTGCTGAATAACTTAACTATTAAAGCTTATATATCAGAACTTAAAGCGTTAAAATCAAAGTAATAAAGTACTTTGTTATTTTTAATTTTCTAACCAATTTCTAAAACACTGGTATTTCATTATATTTACCACTGAAAAAAAGGGATACACACAGACCACGCATGAAACCAACTTCGCAGTCTCCTCAGGCGGTTCCCAATCCCCATAAAAATAGCGTGTCTGATGACACGCTTATTATTAGCGCAGAATTTATTCAACGGTTAGCGATCTTGTCGCGCAAGTTGGGCTATGTGTTTAATGATTTAAGCTTGCCTAAACTGGCGCTTACCCATCGTTCCTTTGATAGTAAGAAAAACTATGAGCGCTTGGAGTTTTTGGGCGACGCTTTATTAGGGATGATCGTCGGTGAAGCATTGTATCACCGCTATCCGACGCAAAATGAAGGCCGTCTGACGCGCATGCGGGCAACATTGGTACGGCAGGAATCGCTTGTGATTATTGCGCAAAACTTAGAGCTGTCTAATCATTTGATATTGGGCGTTGGTGAGCGAAAAGGGGGCGGGCGCAATCGTGCTTCCATCTTGGCAGATGCGGTAGAGTCATTGATAGGCGCTATTTATTTAGACAGTCAAGATATGGATATTACCCGAGCGTGCGTGCTATCGTGGTATGGTGATCTCATAGACAATGTCAGTGACCAAAAAGCGCTAAAAGACGCTAAAAGCCGATTACAAGAATGGCTGCAATCTAAGCAGTTTGACTTGCCACATTATGAGCTGATGGAAACCCGTGGTAACGCTCCGCACCAAATCTTTGTGGTGCGCTGTCAGGTTAATATAAATAATTGCCCTGATATTACCGAGTCTGGTGAAAGCCGCCGTATCGCTGAGCAAAAAGCAGCAGAATTAATGATTAATCAGCTACATAAACTGCCAGGACAGCCAAAAAGACGTACCTAGTTTTTTAAAGCTAATTTTTTAAAAACCATTTTCTCTAATGCTAAATTCGATGGTTTTAATAAATGATTTCAATGAGTCGTTTTTTGAAATAACTTTTAACATGATCAGTTTTATGTCGCCTTTCTTTAAACAATTAATAAGTGGCATAACTGATGACAACCTCCAAGGATTAATCCATGAGCAATCAGCATGACTTGCCATTAAATAATGAAGATAATGCCAAAAATATGACCGAAAACCCAGATATGAGTTCAAGCCAAAATGCGACTGCAGCAAATGGCGTTGTACAAGATGACGGGCAGAAAAACAACGTCAGATTAAACGATACCAATCTAAAAGTTGATAACACCGAAGATACGACGTTAGATAATGATACGACGATAGAAGAATTCTTTTCATCAAATAACAATGCCCATGTCGCTGAAGGTTTTAAAGCCGGTTATGTGGCGATTGTTGGTCGCCCAAATGTGGGTAAATCAACTTTGATGAACCATTTATTGGGTCAAAAGCTGTCTATTACCTCGCGTAAACCGCAAACTACCCGCCACCGTATCCATGGCATTTTGTCTAATGACGAGATGCAAGCGGTGTTTGTTGATACCCCAGGTATTCATCGCAATGAGGTACGCGCTATCAATGAGCGTATGAATAAAGCAGCCGTCTCTGCATTGGTTGATGTTGATTTGGTGTTATTTGTGGTTGATTCAGATCAGTGGCGTGATGACGATTTGTTGACCCTACAAAAGCTTGGCGATACCAATCTGACCGTAGTATTGGTGATTAATAAAGCCGATACGCTAAAAGATAAAGGTAGCGTGTTACCACTGATCGAAACGTTTAATGAAAGTTTTGATTTCGCTGATATCGTTCCTGTTTCTGCTTTAAAAAATCAAAACCTAGACCGCTTGCAAGAAGTGATAGCCTCGCATTTGCCAATCGCCGACCCTATCTATGATAGCGAGCAGATTACCGATCGCTCAGAGCGTTTTTTAGCCAGTGAAATTATTCGCGAAAAAATCATGCGTAGTGCCGGTGATGAAGTACCTTACGATTTGACAGTACAGATTGATGGCTTTAAAGACGAAGCGGCGCATATTGACCCCAAAACTGGCCGTCCGCGTAAAGCGGTCACTTTTATCGATGCGACCATTTATGTTGAGCGTAGCGGACAAAAAGCGATTGTCATTGGTGATAAGGGTCAGCGTATCAAACAAGTAGGCATGGATGCACGTAAAGACATGGAACAGCTGTTTGATAAAAAAATCATGTTAACACTGTGGGTGAAAGTGAAACGCGGCTGGTCTGATGATGAGCGCGCTTTGACCAGTTTAGGATATTAAGCACGATTAAAAAAGCATGGTGGGTAGATGTTTACCGCCATGTATCTATATCACCACGGCTGAGGTAATAATCCATGCGTAATGAAGCGTTAATCGGTTATTTATTACATCAGCGCCCCTACCAAGAAAAGCGCGCCTTATACTATCTGTTTTCTCAGCAACATGGTGTCATCCATGGCGTTGGCAAAAAAGGCGCGCCGCTTTTTATGCTCCTGCAACTTTTTGCCAGTGGTAAACGCGATTTAAAAACATTCACGCAGATTAATATCGCGCCATTAAGCTTGATTCAAGATTCAGTAGCACAAATAGCCCAAAATTCTTTAGCACTAAAAGACAGTAACGTAAATCTAGCCCAGACGCTGCATCATGAAAATATCAGCGGACAACATCAGTATGCAGCCTTGTATTTAAATGAAATACTGTGGCGACTATTACCCACCGAAGATCCCATGCCAATATTATGGCAACACTACCAAAATAGCCTACAGCAGCTTAAGCAGCCTTTAACTGCCGATGAGCTGCGTCTGTGTTTGCGTCAGTTTGAAGCGTATTTATTCAACGAATTGGGCTTTGCTCTAACCTTAAAATATGACAGTTTAGATCAAGCTATCGAGCTCGACACCTGGTACCGTTTCCTACCTGATGTGGGCTTAGTGCCTATTGTTCATGATGACGATGAGATAGCTGTTACACAAAACATTTTTAAAGGTAATGAGATTTTATCGATGGCAGAGCAAGGTTTATCTACCTCAAATCTCAATGCATGGTCGCGTTTGCATCGACAATTGATTGATCATTTGCTCGATTATCAGCCTTTACAAAGTCGCTTACTTTGGCAGCAGCAACAGCGCTATCAATCTTAACTTAAGCGTAAAATACCAATATTCTATAAACTATTTTTTAGTAAATTACTTCAATATGTATAAAAGGATTTTTTTATGACTAATGCAACAGTAAAGACTTCCAACTTAGCACAAACTTCAGAAAATGCCTTAAAAAAGCCTCTGTTAGGGGTAAATATTGACCATGTAGCGACCTTACGTCAGGCTCGCGGTGTCAGTTACCCTAGCCCCTTGGCGGCTGCTCTGCTATGTGAGCAAGCTGGAGCTGATGGTATCACCATTCATTTGCGTGAAGACCGCCGACACATTCAAGACACTGACGTTTATGAGATAGCTGAGCAGCTAACCACCAGAATGAACTTGGAGATAGCAGCAACGGCTGAGATGCTAGAGATTGCTCGTCAAGTTAAGCCGTATTGGGTATGTCTAGTACCTGAAAAACGTGCCGAATTGACTACCGAAGGCGGACTTGACGTTGCAGGGCAGGTAGCTTGGCTAACAGATTATGTTAGTAAATTACAAGCAGTAGGTATCAAGGTTTCTTTATTTATTGATCCAGAAGACAAGCAGATTGCGGCAGCGGTAAGCTGTGGGGCAGATGCAATTGAATTGCATACTGGTGCTTATGCGGAAGCGGGTTTAGCAGGTAATATCGCTAAAATGAATGATGAGCTTACTCGAATTAAGCAAGCTGTGCAAACCGCGCAACATGCTGATCCCAAGCTTTTGGTTAATGCTGGTCATGGTTTGACGCGTGATAATGTCCACGCTATTGCGCAAATTGATGGTATATATGAGCTAAATATCGGACACGCTCTTATTGCTGATGCTGTTTTTGTGGGGTTAGAGCAAGCGGTTATTATGATGAAATCCGCTATGCGTCAAAATATTTAAACACCTAATGTCGTAATTTCTATTGTCCACAATCAGTAGGGTGGCTTGCATTAGGCTTATAAGTAATGCCTCCGCCTTGGTTGAATGAGATTTGATACATGGCATGATTATAGGTTGAGGTTGGACAGTACTTAATATGTCCGAAATGGCCGCGAGGTTTACCGCTATCGCCCCAGAATTTAGTGTAATGGCGATTATTTCCTACCCGTAAATACAAGGTGCTGTATTTAGGTTCTAAAGCCTGTTCTTCTAGCAGGTCATCAACTCCTAAGTCGAAGTTTTTATTATTATTTGCATCTAAAAATAATAATAGCTTCTTATAGCTGTCTCTATGACATGTAGCGCCGTCATTAGAAAGACAAACCAACAAGTTTTGTCTTCTAATGTGGCTTTCAGCTTTCGCTAACTTTAGCGTATTTTTAATTTGGCTCTCGATACGTTTTGCTTCTATGCTTGCTAATTGCTCTAGAATATAGGGCGTCGCAATCATTACTATAATAACCCCAGTTCGGGATAAGCCAGTGCTTAAGTTGTTGATACTATTTGTATAATTATTATCTGACCTTATAAAGTCATGCTTTTGACAGTAGTTTATAGAGAAGCCTGTCTTCAAAGACTTAGCTGGTCTTCAAGAGTAATAGAAAATATCAATACTATCAGCAGCTTAATGAATCACTTATCCCGAACTGGGGTTATAATAGTCAGCACAGCGACAGTAACAATCAGCTCTATCAAGGTAAAGCCATATTTATTATGTGCTTGAAAATGAGTCTGCTTTCTTGACGATACTTTATATAATTCAATCATGAGAGACTGCTACCTATACAAGAGGTACGGCTATACATTAATAATCGACTAACCTGAATATTGCGCCCGAATTTCAAGTAACTATAAAATTTGCGTAAGTTTTATACTATTAGCTATTAGTAAAAAAAAGTTCAATTATCCGAATATAAACCAAATATATGTCTACTGTCAAAGAATGTTTCAATTCGTGAATAAGGAGTTTTAACGATAGAGAAAATTAACGATTTGTATTAAAATATCTTGAAACAATAGATAGAATTGGTTTCATCATCTATTGCGACCTCACACACAAAAGATAAAGAGTGTAAAGTGTGTTAGTCGTCAGTAAGTTAAGCTGGCTAATGTGTTTTAGTTATGACATTATCGTGTAATAATGTGTAGCTGGTTAACGAAAAAAGTTGTAAACTGAATTGATAATCGCTAAGCTACTTCTTAATTGGTTTTGCTTTGTAATTTCAAATTCGTAAATGATGTCTGCTTTTGGGCATCTTAAGATGCGGTTTTGCTTGACGCATTACTAAAATTATCCTTTGGAGGAAGTTCATGAAATTAAATAAAATTGCTTTGGCATTATTTGCCATTACAGCGGCTCCACTAGCAGCAAACGCTGGTGTTACTATTAGCCCATTATTACTTGGTTATCACTACAGCGAAGGCGCTGATGATGAGCAAGCAGATCTATTGAAAGACTATAGAGGCAATGGTGATAGCTATTATAAAGAAAATGGCTTATATACTGGCGCAGCATTAGGTATCGAATTGACTCCTTCTACTCAGTTCCAAGTAGAATATGGCGTATCTAATACTGATGCAATCCGTCAAGACGGTAGTGATGCATTCGACGCAGAACAAGAAATGATTTCTGGTAACTTCCTAATCGGTTTTGAAGAGTTCAGCGGTTACACTGACAATGCGTTCAAACCATATGCTCTAGTTGGGGCTGGCCGTTCTAAAATTGAAATCGAAGATGCAAGCGGTGAAATGGTTTCTGGTACTGTAGATACTATCGGTAACTTAGGCCTAGGTGCTATGTATCGTATCAACGATGCGTTAAGTCTACGTGGTGAAGCCCGTGCGATCCATAACTTTGATCAAAACTGGTGGGAAGGTATGGCTCTAGCTGGTCTAGAAGTTGTATTAGGTGGCCACTTAGCGCCTACTGTTGCTGTACCGCCAATGCAAGAGCCACTAGTTGATACTGCTCCAGTAGTAGTCGTTGAGTCGGATCTTGACTCTGACGGTGATGGCGTACCTGATAGCATCGATGCATGCCCAGGCACTCCAATGAACGTAGTAGTTGATGAACGCGGTTGCCCAGTACCAGTAGATATTACTGATGAGCTAAAAATGGAACTACGTGTGTTCTTTGATAACGACAAATCAACTATCAAAAACCAATACAAACCTGAAATCGCTAAAGTAGCAGAGAAGATGCGTGAGTATCCTAACTCTACCGCTCGCGTTGAAGGTCACGCTTCTAAAACAGGTCCTTCAGCACGTTATAACCAACGTTTATCTGAAGCCCGTGCAGTTGCTGTGAAATCTATGTTGACCAACGAATTTGGTATCGAGCCAAACCGTCTATCAACAGTTGGCTATGGTTATGACCAACCAATCGCTGATAACAACACTGAAGAAGGTCGCGCTATGAACCGTCGTGTATATGCCATCATTACTGGTGACAAAACCATGACTGTTGAACAAACTAAAGATATGGTTGTTCAGTAAGTAGACGCTACTAATTATGTATTAACTTAATTAGTTACAAAAAAAGTCATCCTTTGGGTGGCTTTTTTTTATTTATACACTCAGAAAAGTAAGTTATTGCATAAATTGATAGCGCAATAATGTTATACTAGCGACCCAAACACTTTGTAAATTGACAGAGTGTACATTAGCATAGCTATCTGTACGATGGATTTATCAGTGTAGGTAATTGATTTTACTAATATTAAATAATCTGCCTACCGCGCAATCATTCAATCATAAAGTAATCATGTCTACCTGATTGGTGGCAACAGTTTATCCAGCGGTGCTTACTGCTACTGCATTTTTTAAGACGAAACGAGCATTTTATATGGCGAACGATATCAAACACCTGCGTAACATTGCAATTATTGCCCACGTTGACCACGGTAAAACCACTTTGGTTGATAAGTTATTACATCAATCTGGTACTTTTGGCGACCGTGCAAACATTGCGGAACGCGCAATGGATTCAGGTGATATTGAGCAAGAGCGTGGCATTACTATTTTGGCGAAAAATACGGCCATCCGCTGGACAGATGACACTGATGGCACTGAATACCGTATTAATATTGTCGACACCCCAGGTCACGCCGACTTTGGTGGCGAAGTCGAACGCGTTATGTCAATGGTTGACTGCGTATTGTTGGTTGTTGACGGTGTTGATGGCCCAATGCCGCAAACCCGTTTCGTAACTCAAAAGGCGTTCGAGCAAGGCCTAAAGCCGATTGTGGTTATCAATAAAATTGACCGTCCTGGTTCACGTCCTGATTGGGTAATGGATCAAATCTTTGATCTATTTGATAATTTGGGTGCTACTGACGAGCAATTAGATTTCCCAGTGGTTTATGCATCTGCCTTAAACGGTATTGCTGGTTTGGAAGCAGATAACTTGGCGGATGACATGACGCCGTTGTTTAAAACCATCGTTGATGTGGTACAGCCACCGCAAGTCGATGCAGATGCACCTTTCCGCATGCAAATTTCTAGCCTTGACTATAACAGCTTCGTTGGCGTTATCGGTATTGGCCGTATTCAACGCGGTAAAGTTAAAACCAATACGCCTGTGACTGTCATTGATAAGAATGGTAAAACGCGTAACGGTCGTATCCTAAAAATCATGGGTTATCACGGTCTTGAGCGTATTGAAGTAGACGATGCGCAAGCGGGCGATATCGTTTGTATTACCGGTATTGATGCGCTAAATATTTCAGACACCATTTGTGACCCTAACCATGTTGAAGCGTTGCCAGCATTGACTGTTGATGAACCAACGGTATCGATGAACTTCCAAGTAAACAATTCACCATTTGCCGGTCGTGAAGGTAAATTTGTGACATCACGTAATATTCGTGAGCGTCTTGAGCGTGAATTGATTCACAACGTGGCGCTACGTGTAGAAGACACCGAGTCTCCAGATAAATTTAAAGTATCAGGTCGTGGTGAGCTACATTTATCAGTATTGATCGAAAACATGCGCCGCGAAGGTTTTGAGCTTGGCGTATCAGGTCCAGAAGTTATTGTTAAAGAAGTAGATGGCAAGCTACAAGAACCGTATGAAAATGTTGTCTTTGATATTGAAGACGCGCATCAAGGTCCAATTATGGAACAAGTCGGCTTGCGTAAAGGCGAGATGACCAATATGGAGCTTGATGGTAAAGGTCGTATGCGTATTGAAGCGACTATGCCTGCGCGTGGTTTGATTGGTTTCCGTTCAGAGTTTTTAACCCTGACCTCGGGCACCGGTATCATGACTTCAAGCTTCTCACATTACGGTCCACAAAAGATCGGTGATGTTGGTGGTCGCTCAAACGGTGTATTGGTTTCTATGGCCAATGGTGTTTGCTTAGGTTTCGCCCTATTTAACCTACAAAAACGTGGTAAATTGTTCGCTGAGCCACAGCTTGAAGTTTACGAAGGTATGATTGTTGGTTTGAACTCTCGTAATGATGATATGGTTGTGAACCCAACGACTGCTAAACAGTTAACCAACGTCCGTGCCAGTGGTACTGATGAGGCGTTGACGCTGACTCCAGCGGTTAAATTTACCCTTGAGCAAGCGCTTGAATTCATTCAAGATGACGAATTAGTAGAAGTAACGCCAAAAGCCATACGTCTGCGTAAGCGTTATTTGACTGAAAATGAGCGTAAGCGTCATGGACGCAAGAAAAATGCTTAATATCGATACGTAAATTACTTGGTAATTTATATTTTCAATTTTAGAAAAGTACTCAAAGCTAATTTTTCATGATTAGCTTTGACATCGAAAATTAGCAGTATAAGGTGAGCAAAATAAATTTCACTTTATATTGCTTTTTTGTGTGCTTGGTTTTCATATATAATAAAAATGATCTAATCAATAAGTGCTATCTCTTTAAAAGGGTTTAAAAACTCAATATTAGAGAATCTAGTTCATCATCTATATAATAATTAATTGAACTTTCAAGGAGTGACATCATGAGTATGGTATCTGAGTTTAAGGAATTTGCTTTAAAAGGTAACGTAATGGACCTAGCAGTCGGTGTCATCATTGGTGGCGCTTTTGCGACTATTACGACTTCTTTAGTTGAAGACATTATCATGCCTATAGTCGCTTTTATTGCCGGCGGCGAAATTAATTTCAAAAACATGTTTTTTATACTAGGAGATGCGCCTGAAGGTGTGGCAATGACTTATGATGCACTTAAGGCAGCAGGCGTACCGGTGTTGGCTTATGGTAGCTTTATCACAGTGTTGATTAACTTCCTAATTTTGGCGTTTATCATATTTATGATGGTAAAAATGGTTAATAGATTACGCCGTGCAGATGAGGTAGAAGAAGCGGTTGCAGAGCCGTCAGAAGAGGTGCAATTACTGCGTGAGATTAGCGCTAAGCTGAGTAATACTCACCTTACAAAATAAAATCATATAATTCGCTTACCAAAATCAAAAAAGGCTAACAATAAGTTAGCCTTTTTTATTGTCGATTGATAAGCTCGAAGTTTTTTAATTAAGGTTTAACTACCACATAGTCATTGGTATTAATCAGAATTTCTGAGGGTTGATCGACGACAATACGGACGACGTTATTATCAACGACTTGTGACTTATAATAATTGTCTTCGGCAACCGTACAGCCTAGGCAGCGTCCCATGGCATCCCAAGGTTCAACGAATAATTTCTGCTGTGCTTAGTCGGCGTTACCGCCGATAAGCGAGAAGGGCAGACTAACAAGATAAGCGGCGGTGCCTGCCACAGCGGTCACTAACTGTAATGGTTTACCAACAATAGTATCAACTGCCATGGTCTCATAAGAGGGGCCAAAATCCGTTTCATCGATTTCTATCGCTGCTAGAACGGGCTGCATGCTAGCAAAAATCAAGCTTATGCTTGCCATCATGGTCAGTAGTTTATATTTAGCTGTGCGTTTCATTTTAGCTGGAGCGCTCATAATGATATCCTAAAACTCATAAGAAGTATGATTCATAGCTGCTGCTATTTCCATACAGAGACAACTTCCCTATAGAAATAATGCGACAACGATAGGCATTGATAAATAGTTTTAATATTACAGATAAATAAACGCTTTGCACTATTTATGTAAATATTGGCACTATTAAAGCAAGATTTAAGTCAATAAGCAACAAAAATGCGCAGGATATATTTATATGAAAGATGTTTCTTAAAACGAATAAGTTTGAATGGAGTTTTTAATAGCGTTAAATCAGATTTCCATAAAAAGTATTCATTGTGGCAATTCAGTGCTTTATAGCTTTGCAGACTTTTTAAATCTTCAGCTGTGAGGGAGTTTAGAAATGGATTATTTAGTAGGCTGACAGTTAGGACAGAAGACACTGGCACGGCCATTTAGCTTAATATTTCCTAATAGCGTATCGCAATGCGGACAGGTTTCGCCCTGTCTACCATAAACATTTAAAGTTTGCTGGAAGTAGCCGGTTTGACCGCTGGCAACGGTAAAATCGCGTAATGTGGAACCACCTAGCGTGATGGCCTTTTTTAAAATGGCTTTGATATGCTCAACCAAGATAACTATTTGCTCATAAGATACTTCATTGGCTGGTGTTGCCGGATGAATACCTGATAAATAAAGGCTTTCAGTTGCATAAATATTACCAACGCCAACAACGACTTGCTGCTCCATAATTACTGATTTAATCGCGCGCTTGATAGGCTGCTTGCTATTGGTTTTGTTAGCTATGTTGTTATTCAAGGTTTGATTTGGATTGTCCGAGCGCTGTATTAAATGATATAAATAATCAGCGGTAAAGTCTGCTGATAATGGCTCCGGACCCAAATGATCTAAAAGCTTAGGACCGTAATCTTTAAACCATAGCACTGAGCCAAATCGCCTCGGATCATAATAATGTAGCTGTGTTTGGCTATTATCAGCGGCGCTAAATGTTACTACTAAATGGTCATGTTTACGCTTATCGGTGCCATGGCTATGTTGCTGTAAACTACCCGACATACCAAGGTGAATCAAAAGTTGACGCGGTGCTAAGCTATTTGGCTGAATAGAAGCGTTGGTATTAAAAGAAGTGAGCGGTATAAAATTTAGGATTAAATACTTCGCTCGGCGCTCGACACTGTCCAAAATATAATCAACCAGTTCACTCAAGTTATCAGGCATCGACCAGCGTAATTTTGGTTGAAAAACTTTGACATCGACCACTTGTTGACCTAATAAAGGTGTCAGGCTGGTTTTGGTGGTTTCTACTTCCGGCAACTCAGGCATAGTATTTCTTATCAGACTCTATTATATATAAAGGTTATTTTCAAAGATTTTAAAGTTTAAGCTATCAAACAACAGCACGGCGAGCATGCAAAATACCATGCTGCTGCTCAAGCTTGGCAAGTAACTTAGACAAATGCGCGAGCCCTGAAACTTCAATATGAAACTTTAAAAAGGCGATATTGTCATCGTTACTGAGCGTCTCAACCTGACGAATATTGACGTTTTCTTTATCAATAATTTGGGTCAAATCACGTAGTAATCCGCGCCTGTCATAGGCTTCAACGTGAATGTCTACCGGCTGATAACGACCAGCTTTAACCGTCCAAGCCGCCTCAATTTCACGCTCAGGATCCCGTTCAATCAAGCGTAGATATTCGGGGCAGCCACGGTTATGTACGCTGACGCCGCGCGATAAGGTAATGTAGCCTGCGATAGGTTCACCGTGGACAGGATGGCAGCAGCCGGCTAGGTTAATCTCGATATTATCCAAACCATCGATACGGATTTTATAAGCATCAAGTTTCCCCGCGTTTCTCGTATCGATACTTGGGGTGAAATCTTCTTCAGGTTTTTCAGGCTCTAAATCTAACTGGCGTGAAATATGACTGGTCAATTGATTGAGACTGATATCACCCGTGACCAAACCAACCACGATATCATCGGTATTATTGACGTTAAAATGCTGGATATAATCGTTTAAATCAATACTGTTTGGGTGCACCGACAAGCGCTCAAGCTCTTTACTGAGCATTTGGCGACCTATCTCGATATTTTTATCGCGGTCTTGCTTATTAAACCATTGACGCAGTTTTGAGCGCGCGCGATTGGTATGAATATAACCGAGCGAGGCGACTAGCCAATCGCGATTGGGTTCACGCGAGGCTTTGGTAATAATCTCAACTTGTTCGCCCGTTTTTAACTGGTAAGTCAGCGGCACATAGCGCTGATTGACGCGCGCCGCTTGCGCCCGATTACCGACTTGCGTGTGCACATAATAAGCGAAGTCCAGTACAGTGGCGCCTTTGGGCAGCTCAGTAATATCGCCATCACGACTAAAGATATAAATACGCTCGAGCTCATCAAAATCAACCAACTGCTCATCATCGTCGAACTCGATTTCTTCTAATTCTTCGCCAGTCAGTAATGCTGAGCGCGGCTGATTGCGCGTTTCGTTATTAATCGATAAGAGCTGACGTAATGAGCTGATTCTTTGGTTAAGGTAATTGTCCTTTTTATTTTTCAGGCCTTCTTTGTAATTGACGTGTGCGCACATGCCAAGCTCGGCTTCAAAGTGCATTTCTTGAGTACGAATTTGCACTTCTAGCGATTTATTTTCGGCAATGACGGCGGTATGAAGCGAGCGATAACCGTTGGATTTTGGATTGGTAATATAATCGTCAAACTGTTCAGGGATATAGCGCCATAAACCGTGTACCAAGCCCAAAACGTGATAGCAGTCTGAAGGATTATTGACCAAGACCCGTAACGCGCGAATGTCATATAGCTGATCAAAGGATAAACCTTTGAGCTTCATTTTTCGGTAAATAGAGTAGATGTGCTTAACGCGACCTGAAACCTCGCCTTCGATACCCGCTTCCGCCAACGCTTCATTGAGCTTATCTTGTACGCGCTGAATATAAGACTCACGTTCGCTGCGTTTTTCTGATAACAGTTTGGCGATTTCTTTATAACGCTCAGGCGCCAAATAGCGAAAGGCTAAGTCTTCAAGCTCCCATTTTAATTGGGCAATGCCTAGCCTGTGTGCCAGTGGCGCATAAATGGTCATGACCTCACGCGCGACCCGATATTGTCGTTCTTCACCAGAAAAAGTCAGTTCGCGCATGGCAAAGGTACGCTCAGCCAATTTAATCAGCACCACGCGTACATCGTTGGTCACGGAGATGAGCATGCTATAAATGTTGGAGAGCTGATCACGCTGATTATTGACGAAATGGTCTTCTAAGCGCTTATTGCTTTCGATGATTTCCGACAGTTTTCCCATCGCCAAGGTATCTTTAACCAAAGTTGAGATATCGGCACCGAATTTTTTTTCAATTTCCGCGAGGCTAATAATCGATTTGCGGGCGCTACGATAAAGCATCGCGGCGACAAGCGCATTTTCATCTTGATAAAGGTAAGTCAAGATATCGGTCATGGCAATACCGGTGACGTAAGCGCCTGAACGTTCAGATTCACTGGTATTCATATGACTGCGGATAAATTCGCAAGCGCTAGCAAGATTGGGCACAGACTCTTGCCCGATACGCTTGGCAACATTATCCAGCCAAGTAGGGACGTCGATATTTATCTGATCTAAATCAATGGCTTCTAGTTCTTGTGCCGAAAGCGCATTGGCATCATTAAGCAATTGATTGTTTAAATATTCATCTTCAAGGTTAGGGTCATGGCTGTGGTAAGCATACTGAGCAGAGCGATCAAAGGTAGTATGCAGTTTATGAGTAGACAGCTGATATTTGATGTCGTGTGGAATTTGGGCATAGCTATTGGCAGACTGATGAGAGCGTTGGCTCGCGACCAGTTGTGCGGCCAATGTTGCGCTATCGGCTTGCGTGGTTTGTCCATCTACCAGCGGTAGCCCTTCACGAATTTTTACCATAGCCCACTCCTCTTAGCTATTCTAAATTGATTAAAAGCCCATTTACCAACCACACTTTTAGGTTTCCATAGGTAAAGTGTCAGCTATAAATCAATTCAGCCGCTAAAAAATCCATTTTTAGCAGCTATAAAATGACAGACATAAATAATATATAAAGCGCTGAGTAAGGATAAAGGATACTCACGATATCTTGTTGAAGAAAGCCTAAATACATTGGCTGTTATTATCTCATGTCACAATGACAAATCAAGCAAGGCTCTGTAATGATAATGTCGCTTTCGATAACATAACGCCTTTTTATCCCTATCGTTCAGGCCATTTTTGCTTAAATTAATAGGTTAAAAAAGGTCGTCTTTATTTATATCTGTCATACGTTATTTTGGTGTTTTAGAACAGCGTGTATTAAAACACGCTGCCCTAAAATAAAGTCTTTTGAAACACCTTACTTTAAACATCATTAAAATTGATGCTAAGCGGACACTTTCTCAAAGCGTGCGATTGATTCGACGTGGCCGGTATGACAGAACATATCCATCACGCCTGCATGCGTCAAACGATAGCCTTGCTCTAACAAAGCTTTGGTATCGCGGGCAAGGGTAGCAGGGTTACAAGAGACATAGACAATACGCTCGGCATTGAACTTTGGCAGATACTGCATAATCTCCCACGCGCCCGAACGCGGTGGGTCGATGAGTAATGCATCAAAGCCTTGATTGGCCCAAGGTTTATCGGTGCAATCTTGTGTTAAGTCTTGGCTATAAAATTCCGTATTAGTAATGCCATTGCGGCGTGCGTTATCGGCCGCGCGAGCGGTCATGGCTTCACTGCCTTCAACGCCGACCACCGCACCAGTTTCGCCGACCAAACGCGCGAGTGGTAAGCTAAAGTTACCCAAACCACTGAATAAATCGAGCACCCGCTCACCCGCTTTTAAGTCTAACAAATCACAAGCAAGCTTGGTCATTTGACGATTGACCGATAAATTAACTTGAGTAAAGTCGGTTGGGATAAATTCAAAGGTCAAATCATACTCAGGTAATTGATAATATAAGCGCCCAAACTGCTCAGTCATATCGTCATGCTCAGTTAAGGCAATACGCTGAATGCTATCGGCGCCTTTTGATTGTAAATAGAGCTGCCAATTACGCGCTGCAAAGAAGGTTTTTAATTTTTCAATATCCGCATCTGATAATGGTGCCAAGTTACGTACAATCAGTGCAACCGGCTGATTACCATCAGGTAGCTCTGGTAGCGCTTCGCCCATGGCTAATTCAAGCTGAGCAATCTTGTCACGACTCTCAAGCGTGCTGATAAGCGCTTTTAGATTTTCAATCTCAAAGCCAATACGCGGGTCTAAGATATGACACTCATTTAATTCCGCTAAGAAGTTACTTGAGCGCTCACGGAAACCAACCAAGGCGGTTTCTTTTTTGGCGACATAACGCACGCCGAGTCGCGCTTTGGTACGGTAACCTAAGCGATCGCCAACCACGGGCGCGAGCCAATGCTCTGGTTCAACATTGGCTTGATGCATAAGCAATTCAGCAAGCACCGATTGCTTAAAGTTGATCTGACCATCGGGCTGCCAATGTTGCAAGCTACAGCCACCGCAAACACCGAAATGCGGGCAAGGTGCTACAGCGCGCTCAGGGTTTGGATTGGCAGTAACGCTCACTGCATCGCCTTCTTCAAAACTGCTACGGCTATTGGTGATTTTGACTAAGGCGCTTTCGCCCGGCAATGCAAAGCTGACAAAAATCTTTTTGCCATGTTTGTCTTCGATATGACCGTCGGCTTCACCGAAACCATTGCCATAAATAGCAACGCCGCGACCGTCATGCGACAAGCCATCTATTTTAAAGGGTAATGGCTCAGCATCTTTTAAACGGCGACGTGTTTTTGACGAAGGCTTAGATTTTTTCTTACTTGGCGGCATAGTAATGGTCTGAGCCTCGTTAGGCTGTTGGTTGACGTTTAGAGTAGTAAAGTCTTTTGAGTCGGTGGGCTGCATAAACCTGCCTTAATAATAAATAATAAGCAATAAAGGATAAATAACTAAGAATAAGGAAGCCGTTGTCGTTAAGATGTCTAGTGTGGCTATGGGGCAGACGACCAATCAGCAATAAACTCATGATGGCGAGGACTGCCATCTGCTTGGGTATATTGGGCCAAATAGTCACGGCTTTGCTGCTGCCACCGCTCAAAATCTGGTGAGGACAATTGCCCTGTCAATCGCAGCCAGCGCAAATAAATCAGCCAAGTATTCATCACATCAGATTCGCAATATATTGACAACGTTTGCCAATCATCATTGCTGACCAACTCGCCAACCATACTGCCATCGACATCGGTTTTACCGGGCAAACCATAAAGACTGGCGACGATATCCATGGCTTCGCGGCGGCTGGCACCGTATTGGCTAAATCTGTCCATCAAATCAAGATGGCGACTGTGGAAGCGATTAACGTAATTATCAAAGCGCATGTTTTTGATGCGCTCGCCTTCTTCAAATAACCACGACGCTGATAAGTCATACTGCATGGCACGATAAATAAGCACCGGAATATCAAAGCCTGAGCCGTTCCAACTAATCAGCTGTGGCAGCTTTTCAAGGTCACTGAACGCGCGAAAAAACTTGCTCAGTATGTCTTTTTCGCTAAACTTATCGGCGGTCAAAGAAAACAGGGAAAATTTGCCGTCTTTAATATAAAGGGCAGAAATACAGACAATACGCTGCAAGGGCAAACGCATAAAATCGTGACCTGCTTCTTGGAGTCGCAGCGCTGTCAATGCGCTCAAAGCATCGGCATCGTTTAGCTCAGCCAACTGCGGATAGATACGGCGGGCAGCCTCGGTATCGGCAACCGTTTCAATATCAAAGACCAAGATAGGTTTGGACGAGAGGGCGTTTGACATAAATAATTCTGCCTATTTATAAGCTTATGGGGTGGCGTTATCCGTGCTATCGTCAGCGTCATTCACATTATATAAACCCGTCGATAAATAACGATCACCGCGGTCGCAAACGATAAAAGCAATCACGGCATCAGGATTTGCTTTTGCGACTTCGGTAGCGGCCCATGCCGCTGCACCTGATGACACACCAGCAAAAATGCCTTCAGTTTTCGCCAATTTACGCATATAAACTTCGGCGACCCGCTGATCAACATCCATGATGTCATCAACCAAATCTGCTTCAAAAATACCAGGCATATAAGCGGCAGGCCAGCGGCGGATGCCAGCGATAGATGCTTCTTCGTCAGGTTGTAGACCGATGACTTTAATGTCAGGGTTTTGCTCTTTAAGATATTGCGCAACGCCAGTGATAGTACCTGTGGTGCCCATCGAGCTGATAAAATGGGTGATTTTACCGTCCGTTTGCGCCCACAGCTCAGGGCCGGTGGTCAAATAGTGCGCTTGTTTATTATCAGGATTATTAAACTGATCGAGTACAATACCTTTACCGTCGGCTTGCATTTGCAGCGCCATATCACGCGAGGCTTCTATGCCTTCGTCCACTTCGATAAGCGTCGCACCATAAGCGGCCATCGCATCTTTACGCTCTTGGGTCGAGTTGGTTGGCATAAATAGGGTGATTGGATAGCCACGCATCGCCGCCACCATCGCCAAAGCAATACCGGTATTGCCGCTGGTCGCTTCAATGAGCATATCGCCAGGTTTAATATCACCGCGCTGCTCCGCTTGATAAATCATATTAAAGGCGGGACGGTCTTTTACCGAGCCAGCAGGATTATTGCCTTCGAGTTTGGCGAGCAATACCGCGCCATTGGTAATCTGCTCTTGCTCAGGCAGGCGATTCAATTTGACCAAAGGCGTCTTACCCACGCAATCGGCAAGGTCAGTGATTTGCGTAATAAAATTGGCGTTTGACTGGGCCGTAGCGGACATAAGGTATCCTTATCGATTATTAGTTTTTTAATAGGCGCTGTTTAAATAGCAGGTCAGTACTTGATGACCGTTAGGGATTGATTGTGGTCAATAAAAAGTTGCGTCATTATATCATTTTGTTTTCGCCTGCGCTTAATGCATAAATTTTTATTGAGGATAAGCAGTGTACTTATCTGCATAAACAAATAGGCATAAACAAAATACGAAAAGCTGACCGTTTAATAATCGCCTTTGAGCAATGAAAGTAGATGAGTAAGTGAAGCGAGAAAAGTTTGCCAAGGAATGGTTAACCGCCTTCGTTAGAATCCTGCTAAGATAATCGCAAGTCATTCTTGATGGCTCATCTTTAATGCTTAATCAATAATGAATACCTAAGCGCACCGTACAAGATTTGTCAGTAATAGCATTCATCAGCAATAGCATTTAGCGCCAAAATCAGTGGAGAATAAACCCAGCATGGCTTACAAAAAACGTTTTGATACCAGTAGTGCTTATGGTCAGCTGATTATATTGGTGTTTTTACCGATTTGTTTATTGGCAGCGGTCGGTGGCATTTTGGTATTTTACGAAACCATGCGCGCCAGTAATTCAGAACAAG
Source organism: Psychrobacter faecalis (assembly GCF_016107575.1). Taxonomy (GTDB): domain Bacteria; phylum Pseudomonadota; class Gammaproteobacteria; order Pseudomonadales; family Moraxellaceae; genus Psychrobacter; species Psychrobacter faecalis. The sequence continues at coordinate 29,390 of NZ_JABAST010000011.1, forward strand.
AGGCGTTAGCAGAGGCGGTGCTGATTCGTTATACGCCAACGATTGCGGAGTTGGTTCCTGAGTTATTAGAGCAAGAACAGGTAGAGAATAGCGATGATAAAAATAAGGCAGCGGACAACCCGCAAGCGGCGTTAGCGGCCTTAGCAGGTATTCAAGATAGGCTCGGGCGTATGCAGTCCGAGCAGCATGTCCAGCGTATTGCAATTATCAATCAAAACAATGAAGTGCTGGCAAGCGTCGGTTATGGCACTGAGGAAGCTTGGCCGCTGATAGAATCAGCAGAGCGTTTTTTATCGCAACAACCAACGCCCATTGGCACCGCTTACGGCAGTAGCTTGGGAGAGTTTGACGGGCAGCAATTATGGCTTATGATCGATATGGATAATGAGCCACTTTATATCGCTCGTTATCGTATCGCTATGGCGCTCGCGATTACGGGTTTATTTACGATTTTAATTTTGTTATTGAGCTTAAATATTTATTCAAAACGTTGGATTGCGCCGATTTACGAGCTGCGTTTGCAATTACAACGTACCCATGTCGACAATCTTTATCAGCCTATTCCTGTCGAATCAAATGGCGAGCTGAATTTATTGCAGCAAGATCTGGTCAGGACGTTACGTCGTCTCCATGCCAGCTTCCAAGATTTAAAAGATCATGCCGAGCAGACCGAAGATGATTTGCGCTTGGCATTTGATGAAATGGAAATGCAAAACATTTCTATCCGTAATGCCCGCGATGCGGCAATCTCAACCAGCCAAGCAAAATCGGCGTTTTTGGCCAATATCAGCCATGAATTACGTACACCGTTAAACAGTATTGATGGTTTTATCAATTTGCTGGCGCGGCACGGCGAGCTCAATCCTGAACAAGACTTATATGTGCAAACCATCCGTAAATCGTCAGCGCATCTGTTGGCGCTCGTGAATGATGTCTTGGATTTTTCTAAGATTGAAGCGGGTAAATTGGTCCTTGATCGTCATGAGTTTGACCTTTATGACACCATTTATGACGTGGTCGATATGCTATCGCCGGTTGCTGCCGAAAAAGGTCTGCGCATGGCGGTGTTGTTTTATAACGATGTGCCAATGCGCATCAACGGCGATGCTTTACGCCTTAAGCAAGTACTGACCAATATCGTCGGTAATGCCATTAAGTTTACCGATAGTGGCGATGTGGTCGTGCGCGTGAGCTTAGACGATCATCGCGACAATTATTTGATGATTAGCGTACAAGATAGCGGTAAAGGCATTTCATTATCAGATCAAAAAATGCTCTTTCAAAGCTTTAGCCAAGGCGATCCGTCGATTACGCGGCAATACGGCGGTACCGGTTTGGGTTTGGTCATCTCCAAGCAATTAACGCGGCTGATGGGCGGCGACATTGGCTTTTATGACAATGTGCAAGAAAACATCTCTAATCAAGGAGCGACGTTTTGGTTTCGAATGCCAGCGCATGTCGATGTCTTAGAGGCGGCAACTGGGCAAACGATTGAATTGCCTGTCCTTGCGCCACTTGCCAGCGATACGGACGAGTTTAATGTGCTGGTTTGGATCAATCATACCGCGTCGATACAGGTACTCAAAGCCAGCTTACAACACTTACCGATCACCCTGACTCAAGCCAATTCTTTACCGGGTGTACTTGAGTCGCTTAAAGAGCGCGGTAATTATTGGGATTGGGTCATCGTAGATGACGATACCCAAGACGATATGATGGCGCTACTCAAACAGATTCGCCTGCATTATCAAGGCAAGCTGGCGGTATTTGGCTATCAAGTTGCCGCCGATCAAGCGCTGCTCAATCGTTATCATGCCAACATTTTGTATGAGCCATTGGATAAAAGGCAGCTCTATGCGATGCTTGATACGCAGAAACGCAGCGCTCCGAGTGGCGTTCAAGAGCCGCGCTGGAAGGGCGTGACCGTCTTGGCTGTCGACGACCATCTGCCAAACTTGTTGGTGCTTGATGCGCTGCTAAGTGAACTTGGTATCCATGTCATTACCGCCAGCAGCGGTTTTGATGCGATAGAAATCATCAGTAAACAGCAAACTAAGCATATCAAAACTGCTAAAGCTGACAGTCAAAGTCTGTCGAAAAAGACCCAGATATCTAAAGCCGAAGCGCGTGATGATGCTAGTAAATCGGCGGTTAACTCGTTACATCTTGACGATGCTACGACGGATGATAAAGGCAATGCGGCACATAAAAACAGTATCGATTTGATATTTATGGATATTCAAATGCCGCGTATGTCAGGGCATGAAGCAGCGCGGCAAATCCGTAATATCGAAACCCCTGATCATCACATTCCGATTATCGCCTTAACGGCCCATGGCTTAGCCGATGAGCGCGATAAGCTGATTGCGAGCGGCATCAATGATTATGTCGGCAAGCCTATTAGCCAGCCACAGTTACTACAAGTGCTGCAAAAATGGCTTGGTCGTACCGATTCAGTGCCGCCATTAACCACTATTCATAGCGATAACTTGTACAGCGCTGACTTACAAAATGGGGTAAATCAAAACGCCTTGACGTCTTACGCAGATTTGACAATGCCAACCTATCCTTTGCTCAAAGATAACGAGGATAATCATATCGCCAATACAAGTTCTGATAATAAAGTGAAGAGTCCGGCAAAAATTACCCGTCCTTTATCACTGAAGAAAATCCGCGATAACTATTTGCGTGACAGTCAGCCTCGTGAAGATTATAGACGCGAAACCCAGTCACGTTACGAGAAACCACGCTATGAAAAGCCACACTATGAGAATCTGCATTATCAAGGGCAGGGGCAAGCACCCTTATCTTATCTGCCTTATCAAATGCCAGAGAGTGCTAAAGATGAGCAAGCAGTAAATACTGCACACGGGCAAAGTAGTACGGACTTGGGCGCAAATGCCCTTGATACCTCGGAGATTTTAAATTGGCAAGATGCGTTGACGCGCTCAGCCAATAAACCCGATTTGGCTGCCAAGCTCATCATTATGATGCTCGATACCATCAATGATGAAAAGCAAGCATTGATGCAGGCATGGGACACTCGTAACCGTAGCGCGCTGGCGCAAATTGCCCATCGTATCTTAGGTGGCAGTCGTTATACCGGCGTGCCGCAGCTACGTCAAGCCAGCCAAGACTTAGAAGATAAATGCTTATTAAATATTCAACATACCACGCCGGCTCAGTTTGCGATGTTAGAGCCTTATTATGAAGCGTTATTGACGGCGTTAAACAATCTACAAACACTGGATTTATCGGCGTATCCGCAGCTTAATTATCATCGTCTAAGTGAAAATGATATGACGTGGAAAATGATTTAAAGCTGATAATCATAAAACCACTGAGTATAAACGATACCCTAGTAGTCAGTTATTGATAAGGAAGGGCGAGTGCAAGGCTGTTAATATTAATCTGAGTACCAACATTCCAGTTGTTTTATTTATTATTAAGGATGACTATGCACGCTATTGCCACTTACCAGTATGAGACATTACAAGTCAGCGCCACCGACAATATAATAACGGTGACTATTAATCGACCGGAAAAAAAGAACGCTATGAGTTTTAAAGTGGTGCAAGAGTTGATTGCGGTCGCAGGGCGCATCAGTAAAGATAAAGCGGTACGCGCGGTGATTCTTGACGGCGCGGAAGGCACTTTTTGTGCTGGTATCGATTTGGGCGATTTAAACCATCCTAAAAACCAAGCGTTTGCGCTATGGGAGCTGGTTAAACCTTGGCAAAGTCTCTTTCAACGCGTCTGCTTGGTTTGGCGTGAAGTGCCTGTACCAGTGATTGCTGTTTTAGAAGGCTATTGTATTGGCGCGGGCTTACAACTGGCGCTAGCTTGTGATGTGCGTATCAGCCATCCTGAGTGTAAATTGTCTATTATGGAAGCTAAGTGGGGGCTCGTACCTGACATGGGCTTAACGCAATCAGGGTTTGGCGTCGTACGCGCTGATGTCTTAAAGGAGCTGGCAATGACCGCGCGTACCGTCAATGCCGAGGAAGCCCAAGCACTTGGCTTGGTCAGCCATTGTAGTGAGACGCCGCTTGAGCAGGCGCAAAAGCTTGCCACCGAGTTTGCTGAGCGCTCACCCGATGCAGTGCTGGCAAGCAAGCGCGTTATCAATGCGATGTTCCAGCAGCCAGCTACAACGCTATATAAAGAAAAATTTTGGCAGTTAAAAATGATGTTTGGTCGCAACCGTAAACTGGCGCTTAGAAAAGCCAAACAAGCCAGTACCGCTTTTGGCAAACGTCAATTTCGTTAAAAAATCAGCCATATTTGGCCACTGTATTTGAGTGAGATAGGTCTATTTTATTCACATCAAGCATCTATTGAATTACAAGCAGATAGTGCAATATAGCACTATCTGTTTTTTTATCTGTTTACGTTGCTGTGTTTGCGTTGCTGCTTGTTTATAGACGGTATTTTTAAAAGGCTTGTTTTGCAATAAAAGTCGATTAAAATTACCCAACAAACCACGTATCAATAATAAAATAATCCTTCCTCTATCATATGGTCTCATTATGTCTGCTCCAAAACCCTCCCTGCCCAATAAACCCAATGCTGCTGACCGAGTGCGCTCTGCTGATTTGCCCGTTGCATGGATTATGATGCTTGGGCTTATCGTGGCAGTCGGGCCATTATCGATTGATATGTATTTGCCAGCATTGCCATCTATGGCAGAGGATTTTGGCGTATCGACCGCCTTTATGGCCAACTCTGTGCCAGCCTATTTTCTTGGTTTAGTATTTGGTCAGCTGTTTTATGGCCCCTTTAGTGATCGCGTCGGTCGCGTCAAACCGTTATATATGGGCATGATTTTATATGTGATTGCCTCGATTGTCTGTGCGACGACCGATAATGAATACGTATTGTTTGTCGGTCGAACCTTTCAGGCGCTCGGCGCGTGCGTGGGAGCGGTTGTGACGCGTGCGGCAATACGTGACCGCCTGACTGCCAAACAAACCGCCAAAGCTTTTTCTATTATGATATTGGTCATGGGCTTAGCGCCGATATTAGCACCATCGCTTGGTGCTTTATTTTTAAAGTTCTTTAGTTGGCATTCTATTTTTTGGTTTTTGGCGGCTTTTGGGGCGTTAAATTTATTACTGACCAAGTTTTTCTTCTTTGAAACCTTGACTGAAGAAAACCGTAATGTGCGTCCTGCCAAAGAAGTGCTCAGTCAATATTGGGATTTATTAAAAGACCCGACCTTTAACTATCCAGCGATAGGCGGTGGTTTATTAATGGGCGCGATGTTTGTCTATATCAGCTCAGCTTCTGAATTAATCATGGATACCTATGGCGTCTCGGCCACGCATTTTGGTTGGCTATTTGGGATGAATGCGGCAGGGTTCGTAGGTTTGACCCAGCTGAATCAATGGCTGACTAATCGTTTTCGTATTTTAAGTATTCTACGATTTGGGGCAATGATGCAGGTCACCTCAGCCGCCGCGCTATTTGTAACCGGTATTATTTTTGGTACGGATGCATGGTTGCCGCTGGTTTTAGCTTGTATTTTCTTTTGTATTGCGGGCTTGGGCCTGACACAGCCAAACGCCTCGGCGATTGCCCTTGCTTTTCAAAAACGCCGTGCGGGTATGGCCAGTGCTTTGCAAGGCTCGTTGATGTTTTCGGTCGGTATTTTTGGTGGTTTATTATTAAACTTATTCCCTCTTAATCCTGTGTTAAAAATTGGTATTGCACTCTTTGTACTCATGAGTTTGGGGGCGTATTTAATTTGGCAGATAGACCGTGATTTGGATTTGGACACTGCGGAGTGATTGAAGGGTAGCGATGCATAATAGCGCTAGCAGTCGCTAAGCGTTATATGGTAAAATACAGCCCAGCTATTTTTATCATTCAGTATTATTCTGAACTTTCAAATCATAGCTCTATTTTTAAATCAACCCATCAAACAATGACACACACATCATGGCAAAAAATTGCTGGGTGTTTGGCGACTTGATTAATTTGCAAAAAAGTTAGTGCCGTTTCAATAAACGTTAAACATTAACCGTTAGCAAATGCGTGTCGCTAGATAGGCAGTTTTTGTGATGTGGAGGCATAACCCAACCAATAGGAATTTCACATGGCTTCAAACAATCCAACCAAAATCGAAATGCGCGACTTATTACAAGCCGGCGCTCACTTTGGTCACCAAACACGTTTTTGGAATCCAAAAATGGGTCCATACATCTTTGGCGCCCGTAACAAGATTCACATTATCAACTTAGAGCACACCGTAAAAGCGTTTAACGAAGCATTGACTTACGTAAACGGCCTAGCTGCTAAGAAAAACAAAGTATTATTCGTCGGTACTAAACGCGCAGCAAGCGGCGTTATCCGCGAGCAAGCACAACGTGCTGGCATGCCATACGTTGACCATCGCTGGTTAGGTGGTATGTTGACTAACTGGAAAACCCTACGTCAGTCAATCAATCGCCTAAAAGAGCTTGAAAAACAGTCTGAAGACGGTACTTTTGCTAAGCTGACTAAGCGTGAAGCATTAGAGCGTACTCGTGATATGGAAAAACTTGAGCGTTCATTGGGCGGTATCAAAGACATGGGCGGCCTACCTGACGCAATCTTCGTCGTCGACGTTGACCATGAAGCAATCGCTATCAAAGAAGCTAAAAATCTAGGTATCCCAGTTATCGGTATCGTTGATACCAACTCAAACCCAGATAACGTTGATTACATCATTCCAGCTAACGATGATGCTATCCGTGCTGTGACTTTGTATGTAACTTCTATTGCTGATGCGATTATCGCTGGTAAAGAATATGCGCAAACTCAAGCAGGCGGTAAAGCTGACCAAGCACAAGACGCTGAGCAAGCTCCTGCTACTGAAGCTGCAGCTGATGCGAAAACTGAAGAAGCAGCGACTCCAGCAGAGTAATGGCTAAGCGATAAGGTTTAACTTTGTAAGGATGCCTTGATAGTTTAGCTATTAGCAGTCATATAAGGTTATTAATCACATAAAGTTTATGGAAATCTATAATAGGCATGATGTAGTTTTACTCGTCATGCCTTATTATTAACGCGTCGAGCATCACTGACTTATTGCCAGAATGTCAGCGCGTTTAGATATCGTGCACTCCCTTACATAACAATACTCACCTACATCATAAAAGGTAACTCTTATGTCAGAAGTAAAAATATCTGCCAAAATGGTAAAAGAATTGCGTGACCGTACTGGTCTTGGCATGATGGAATGTAAAAAAGCGTTAGAAGAAGCAAACGGCGATGTCGAAGTTGCCATTGATAACCTACGTAAATCTGGTCAAGCGAAAGCGGCTAAAAAAGCAGGTAACATCGCAGCTGACGGTGCTATCATCATCGCTCAAGGTGACAACAAAGCATTCTTGCTAGAAGTAAACTGCCAAACTGACTTCGTTGCAAAAGATGAAAATTTCACTGCATTTGCAGAAAAAGTGGCCAATCTTGCCCTAGAAAACAATGTCACTGACGTTGCTGCTATCTCTGAATTGTCTTATAGCGATGAGCAAACCGTTGAAGAAGCGCGTGTATCTTTGGTACAAAAAATCGGTGAAAACATTCAAATTCGCCGCGTTGAAGTCCTAGAAGGCGCAAACATTGCTGCATACCGTCACGGCCTACGTATCGGTGTGGTCGTATCTTATGAAGGCGGCAGCGAAGAAACTGGTAAAAACCTTGCCATGCACATTGCAGCTTTCAACCCAGTTGCAGTAGATGACGAAAGCGTAGATGCTGATGTACTAGCACGCGAAAAAGACATCATCGAAGCCAAAGCGAAAGAATCTGGCAAGCCTGACAATATCGTTGAAAAAATGATCGAAGGTGGTTTGCGCAAATACCTAGACGAAGTAACCTTACTACGTCAACCATACGTTATGGACAATGAGAAAAAAGTTGGTGACGTATTAAAATCTGAAGGCGTAAAAGTCCTTGGTTTCAAACGTTTAGAAGTTGGTGAAGGCATCGAGAAGAAGCAAGAAGACTTTGCTGCTGAAGTTGCTGCCACGCAAGCGGCGAACAAGTAAGCTTTACATCATAAAAGCACATCGTATAGATATCAAAAAGCCCGTTATTCATCTAACGGGCTTTTTTGTGTCTGTGCATTTTAAAGGTTAATATTAACGTAGTGCTAAATAAGCGGAATTGGCATAGCTGGCGCTGTTGCTATTACTACTGGTACCGTAACTGACGTTTTGCACGCCGCCATTGGTAGTGCCCGTAGCGTTCTTGGCATTCATGGTATTACCCGCTAGCGCTGAGTCGTTCTTATATAAGCTATGATAGCGGCTCATGACGCTTTTGACATAGTTGCGCGTTTCTTTAAACGGGGGTATGCCATTGTATTTATCGACGTTCCCTTCACCAGCATTATAACCTGCCACCGCAAACTCAACGTTATTATTAAAACGTTTCATCAGCCAAGCGATATATTTCGCTGAGCCTTCGATATTATCAGCAGGATTCCACGGATTACTGACATTAAAGCGGCGCGCCGTTGCCGGCATCAGCTGCATCAAGCCTTGCGCGCCAACAGGTGAGCGTGCATTGGGATTAAACGCCGATTCCGTATGCATCATGGCTTTCATAAGGCCAGGATCGATACCATGACGGGCAGCCGAGGCGCGGATATAACTGTCATAAGAGTTACGGCTGCCGCTACTACTCGCCGTGCTGCTACCGTAATCATTGCTATAGCTGCTGCCCGCATTGTAGGCGCTTGAGTCTTTATAGTAGGTGGTTTTTACTTTTTTATTAAATTTATCAAAATTACCGCTAGGATTGACGTTGGTAAGCAGAACTTGTCCGCCCTTGTCTTTATAAATATACATGTTTCCCGCTTGAGCGGCGATAGGCAAGCTAGATAAAGCAATGGCAGAGAGTAAAAGGGGTGACAAGCAGCGCGTCAGTAAAGGGGCAATAGTTATCATAGGTTTATCACTTTTTATTAAGTAAGAGCAAATTGCTTTGCCTATAAGCGCGTAAGGTTGCGCATCAAAGCGGTTATCGCGTCTGTAGGATCTTATAGCGCTCAAATAGGCTATCTACGAATTCACGTCTAACAAAACCACTTGCAATAGATACAAAAAATAATAGTTGCTTACTATAACACAAAATAAGTTTTTGCCACATCTGAATGTGTGCACGCGACGTCAAAAATCCATTTATTTTGTAAAAAAGCTGAATAAAATCAAGATAGTAATAAAGCGAGGGTAGTTAAGCAGTTTATAGCAGCAAGGTTTAAGACTTTGTTTTTGTCATAAAAATGATTAATAGATAACGTTAAAAATGCTAGCAAATATAATTAATGTAGGCGAAAAAAGCCCAGCAAGTAGGATGGGCTTTAAGAGTTTTGAACAGAAGGTAAAACATTTTAAACCGATAAGGCACTGATAAAAATAGGTACCCAAACAGCGGTGACTAAGCCATTGACCGCTAAGCCAAAGGCGGCATAGCGTCCGGCAGTATGGCTGATTTGCCATGCTTCTACGGTGCCAAATGCATGTGCTGCCAATCCTAGCGCGAGGCCTTTGGCGCGGTCGTCATCAATACCGCGAAATAAAAAGCGCGCTAAGGTTCCACCGATTAGACCTGAAACGATAATTATTAAGTTTGCTAATGCCAGCGGTGCTTTAATCAAATCGGCGACGCTCAGACCAATTGGTGTGGTCACTGAGCGGGTAGCAAATGCCAAAATGGTCTCGTGGCTAAGCGAAAATAAATAGGCCAATGACATGGGGAGCAAGGCGCCAACCACGCTCGCCAGTGCCACAATCATGGTTAGCTTTTTAACTGGTAAACCTTTAAAGTTCATCGCCGCCAATGGCACGGCCAATAATACTGTCACATAGCCTAATAAATGATCAAATACCGGTTTTGCCACGCTGTAATAATGATTGTAATCCCATTGTAAAATAAACAAAAACAGCAGTACTAAGACCAAAGCGGTGATAACCATCGGCAACCATGACAGCTTGCGCGCAAGGACACGGGCAATAACGTGGGCGGCCAAGGTTAATGCTATCGCAGCAAGGGTTGCGCTAAACACACTATCAAAACTCATAACGTTGCCTTATTAACAGAGCTTAATGCTGTCCCTTGTGCTTGTTGGTCATATTCATATTGTCATCATGACTGCCATCTGTATTGTCGCTATTATTAAGCGAGCGATTGGCAAGGATAGCCAATCCCCAAAGCGGGATAAGCGTACTGATAATCATAGTCAGCATCACGCCCCAAAACTCATCACCTAACGCAAATAGCAGCAAACCTGCACCGGCAGAAACGGGCAAAAAAGCAAAACCACTATCGACCAGTAAGGTGTTGCTTGCTTGGGTTAACCAATGCGGTAAACCTTTTATCACTCGCCAAACAATTAAAATAATAAACATCGTTAACAGGCCGACGATATTGGCTGCTTTTTCAATGCCCGCCCATTGGCAGACAACGACTGCTAACTCACGAACCACCACGACCATAATCAGCGTCAATATTAGCGCCATCCACAAAGGCGTGTTAGAAGTAGAGGTAGAGCTCATAAGCAATCCTAGCCAAGTCGGGTATAAAAAGGGAAATATGCTAAAAAAGAGAGTTTAATGCCAATGTGTTAACAAAAGCATGTCAATAAAAGCATTTTAGCAAAAGCTGATTATATAGGCAGTAGCCATACTAATAAAGCCTAAGCGCTAATTGCTGCTATTAAGCTGTTGTTAAATGTCTCGTATAGTGAGTGAAAAGTCATATCAATAAATCACGCACTGCTGATATCAATTTTTCTTGCTTGCTGTGGCTGCGCAGACAGAGGCTACAGAAAATTAATATCAGCAATACCGTCGCGTTTTTAGGATATTTTGACTATATAATAAATGTCGATTACCCCTTATATGCCAAAAATATAAAAAAGGACGCCATCATTTGATAGCGTCCTTTTTAACTTCATTCCGATTAAATAACTTTTGACGACGTTATTTAACTTTGCGAATCAGATGCTTCTGTAGCAGAGTTTAACGCTTCAAATTCAGCAAAAGCATCTTCTTCCTCTGCCGTTAAAGAGGCAGCTGCATCAATACTCTCATCTTTTTGCTCAAACTCTTCAAGTATCGGCATTAGCAATGTTGCTTGCGCTAACGGCAATACATCTAACGGCTTTAGATTGGCTTGTCCCAATAGCTGTTTGAGCCTATCGCTTGGCAAGCGAATGGTTAGGCGCTCATGACCGTTATCGTCATAGCTTTCTTCCAAAATCACGCCAAGCTCATACAAGGTGTTTTTAAATTGACCGGCGTTATACGGTAGGGTCAAATCAAAGGTAGTTAAGTTGCCCGTCAATAATTGCTGTACAGCAAGCGACAACTCTTCCATGCCTAGGTTTTGGCGCGAAGAAACATATACCCGATTTGGCTGACCTTCTTTTGCATAGCCAATGTGCGCCGGCTCATCGGTTAAGTCGATTTTATTATAAACATTCAGCACGGGCACATCGTTGTCAATCTCAGCAAGGACGTTTTTTACCGCTTGAATTTGCTCGTGCATGTCTTCGCTCGATGAATCAATGACATGTAGTAGTAAGTCGGCTTCTAGCGTCTCTTCTAAGGTTGCATGAAACGACTCGACCAACTCATGTGGCAAATGACGGACAAATCCCACGGTATCGACCAAAACCACGCGGCCAACTCCTTGCCAGTCAAGACGGCGCAAGGTCGGGTCAAGGGTGGCAAATAATTGGTCGGCGGCATAAATATTTTCATCGACCAAGCGATTAAATAGGGTAGATTTACCAGCGTTAGTATAACCGACGAGCGAGATGGTCGGGACGTCTGATTTTTGCCGACGCGCTCGACCTTGGGCACGGGTTTGGCGTACTTTTTCCAGTTTATTTTTCAACTGATTGACACGCACTTGTAATAAGCGGCGATCCGTTTCTAGCTGAGTTTCACCGGGTCCACGTAGACCAATACCCCCTTTTTGGCGCTCCAAATGCGTCCAACCACGCACCAATCGCGTTGATAGGTGGTTTAACTGCGCAAGCTCAACCTGTAGCTTACCTTCGTAAGTACGGGCGCGCTGGGCAAAAATATCCAAAATTAAGCCGGTGCGGTCAAGCACGCGGCATTGTACCAAAGCTTCGATATTACGCTCTTGCGATGGCGATAAATTATGATTGAAAAGCACAATATCAGCGTCGTATTCGCGCACCAATTCGGCTATTTCTTGTGCTTTACCGCTACCAACGAAATACTTGGCATCAGGACGCGCACGCGAGCCTGTAACCAGTGCCAAGCGATCAGCGCCTGCCGAATCTGCAAGTAGCTCAAATTCATTTAGATCATCGGGATCTTGAATTTGGCGGATGTCTAAATGGACGATAATGGCGCGCTCGCCACCTTCATGTCTTTCAAAATATTCCAAAGAGTATCACCTATTATTAAAGTAGATAAATCGCTATGACCGCTTCAATGAGTATCGATATAGCGTTCATATGACCCTCTATATGTGGTCTTATCATTTGATATTAAAGCGTATGTACGCAATTAGCTACGTCTTTATGTTACAGCGTTTATAGGGAGATATTTTTATCTATAAAAATTTTAAGCTGAGACTATTAACAAAAGCCACTCATAATTCAGTGTACAAGTCATCACTGAGTAAATAAATTTTGTTATACTCATTGCCCTTGTTTACGAGATATAATCATACGTTTTTTAGGCAGCACTCTTTTAAGCATTAAGCTTTTTTAACACTAAGATGTAATAAAGCATTTTTAACCCATAAGTTTTTAATCACGAGGGATACAGATGAGCCAATCTAAGTCAGGCTTTTCACTCAAACAGCAATTAGGTCGCGGCAAACAAATCGCTGGCATGACCACCACCATCGCTGGTGGATTGCGCGCCGCCCAGCGTATCGGTGCCTTTAAACAGCCACCGCGCGAAAAGCTACCGCGCTATATTCAAGCGTTTTGCCGTAAAATGGCAGGCTCGTTTGGCGTGCAGGTGGTGGCAGTCGAGCGCGTAGAGCAGCATCACGGTTTATGGGTGGCTAACCATGTATCGTGGATGGATATTCCGGTAGTGGGGACGCTAAGCCCTGCTTTTTTCTTATCAAAGGCAGAAATTGGCGATTGGCCAATCTTTGGTAAGCTTGCGCATGCCGCAGGGACGGTATTTATCGAGCGTGGTTCCGGTGATGCGGGCACGGTTGCCACCCAAATTGCCAATTTTTTAACCAAAGGTTTTTCGGTTATCTTTTTCCCAGAAGCGACCACCACCGATGGTAAAAAAATCAAACGTATCCACGGCACTTTGCTGCAAGCGGCGATAGATGCTGACGTCCCAGTACGCCCGCTAGTGATTGCATATGTCAATAAAGATGGCACGTTAAGTGAGGCGCTGCCTTATTATGGCAAAATGACGATGAAAGATAGCCTAAAAAAGGTGCTCGATAGTAAAGACGTGACGGCTTTTGTCTTACCGCTTGAGCCGATAGATCCTAAAGGGTTGAGCAAAAGTCAGCTAACCGATTTGTTACAAGCGCATATGCAAGAAGGCTTGGCTGAACTGCATTCGCGGGTTTTAACGAAAGCTGGCAAACCTTAAGCAAGTACAAAACTGCTTGAAAGATAACCGCTTTAATAGAAAAATTAGTAGCAGAAAAGTAGTCATAAAAAAGGCGCCAATCTTAGTCATAAATACTAATGATTGGTGCCTTTTTCTTTGCTATGCAAATACTTGAACGTCAGCTTATTAAAAGCTAAACAATATCAATCTATGACCACGTAATGTTATGGCGACGGATTAGGGTGCTGGGTATGTACCGCCTCAATCGCTTTTAGCACATCTGCGCTTAAGGTGACATTGATACTATCGATATTTGATTGCAGCTGCTCAGTGGTGGTTGCGCCAACGATATTACTAGTGACAAACGAGCGCGAATTGACAAAGGCCAATGCCATTTGCGCCATATCCAAACCGGCTTCGGCAGCGATTTTGGCGTATTGAGCGGTGGCGGCTTTTGCTTCGTCATTGGTATAGCGAGCAAAGCGGTCATACATCGTCAGACGCGCGCCTGCAGGACGTTTACCATCAAGGTATTTGCCAGATAAAACCCCAAAGCCGAGCGGCGAGTAAGCAAGTAAACCAACATTTTCACGATGGGCAATCTCTGCCATGCCAACTTCATATAGACGATTGAGCAAACTATAAGGATTTTGCACCGTGATAGGCGCGATTAAACCATTTTTGTCCGCTTCCCACAGATAACGCATCAGCCCCCAGGCGGTATCGTTCGATAAGCCATAAGCACGAATACGACCTTTCTTGATCTCGTCATTTAGTGCTTGGATGGTCTCTAAAAAAGGCGTCAAATCATCCAGCGACTGCGCTGCCATCTCTTCACTATAACCGCGCTGGCTAAAAAAGTTCGCTTGCCGTTCAGGCCAATGCAACTGATAAATATCAATATAATCGGTTTGCAAACGCTCAAGATTGCTATCGATGGCGCTACTAATATGCGCCGCATTAAAGCGCGTCTGACCATCGCGTAAAAAATCCATCGGTGAGATTTTGCTAGCAAGAATGACCTTGTCGCGCTGTTTGGTTTTATTAAACCACGTGCCCATAAAGCGTTCGGTATCGCCTTGCTTGTCTTTATCAGGCGGCGACGGATACATTTCGGCGGTATCCCAAAAATTCACGCCTGCACTAAGGGCCATGTCCATCTGGGCATGCGCGTCGCTTTCGCTATTCTGCTGCCCCCATGTCATCGTTCCTAAGCAGATTTTTGAGACTTTTTCATTCAGTTGCGGCAGTGTTTGATATTGCATCTGTTTATCCCTGTTTTTATTCTCAATAAGGTTTTATGTTCAAGCCGTTTTTCATACTACATAATCTTGATACCTGTGACGCCCGGCGGGGTGACTTGGAATATTTTTACTTTAAACAGTACCGATTGACCAGCAAGTGGATGGTTAAAGTCGACTTCAACTTCGTCGTCATCGATGGCGCTAATGGTACCGGGCAGGGTGTTTTTGCCTTTATCTTCAAACTCGACCAACATTCCGATTTCAGGATTGTCAGCGACTAAGGCAAATTGGGTGCGGCTAAAATGCTGAATGTTATCAGGGTTCCACTCGCCAAACGCTTGCTCAGGCTCAAGGTGGGCGGTGCGCGTATCGCCAGCACGTAGGTTCATCAGCACTTGCTCAAAACCCGGTAAAAAGCTCTCATCGCCAACGGTCAGCGTCACTGGCTCGTCGCGGTTAAAGGTTGAATCAATCACCGTACCGTTTTCGAGCGATACTTCAAAATGCAGCTTCACAAGGCTGCCGTGGGTGATGCGAATGTCTTCATTAGGGGTGATAAATTGGGAGTCGGTCATAGCAAAGTGTCTTTTATAGAGTAAGGTTTAGAAGATTAATTATAAAAGAGAGTTTAGCATAACCGTCTGCTGTACATGTTCATGTCGCCTGTATGACATGAATTATTTTATCAATACTTCCATAATGGAGATACATCATTAATCGTTAAATGCATCTCATCAAAAGTAATAAATACAGGAGTTTAATAAACTGATATAAGATTGATTGCCATATGGGATGATTAATTGATGAAATTAAGTTGACATTATTTTTCATATTGTATATAAATGTAAAGTTAATATAAGGAACGTAAATATATATTAATAATTGTAATTTAAATAACTTCTGAGATGATTATGAAAAAAGCTATTTTGGTAATTGGAATGTTCGCGTTATTGGCTCAAGGGTGTGCAACTCCACATGTTGTACAAACTAAAAAAGTAAGTGACGTTAATTTGTCTTGTCAGCAAATTCTTAATGAAATAGCAGAAGCTGATGACTTTGAACAAAAGGCACGCGCTGAGCGTAAAGCGACTGGTAAGAACGTAGCAGCAGCAATTTTATTTTGGCCAGCCTTAATTGGTACCTATTCTAATACTGAAGAAGCTATCAATGCTGCAAAAGAGCGCCGCAACAATTTGACTAACTTGTATGAACAGAAAAAATGCCGTTAATACCTTAATGTCTTGTTAGGATATTTTATGGTCAATAAAAAGCTAAGAGTAATGCTCTTAGCTTTTTTTATGAGCGCGGGAAGGTTATATAATGGTCGTTAATAATCATTAAAATCAAAAAGTATACAGTTATGAAAACTAAGCAGATAAATATAAGAAAACAAGGTCATATCAAAAAATGGCAAGACGATAAAGGTTTTGGTTTTATCGAAACTGCGGCGGGCGAGTCGGTGTTTTTTCATGTTAGCGCGTTTAAAGCCCCGCGCCGTCCCGAAATTGGCGAGCAAGTGGTTTTTACAGTAGGGCAAGACAATCAGGGACGCCTGCAAGCAAAGGATGTACAAGAACTCAGCTTTGTACAACAAAAAATGGCGCAAAAGAACAACCAAATCCGGCAGCGTAATCACAAACGCAGCGCCCAAGCAGAATTTGAAACAGGGCAAAAGAAACGCTTGTTCCTTGGTGTTGGATTTTATGGGGTTTTAATTTTATTGGCGGTCATGAATAAGCTAAGCTGGCTAGTGGTTGCTTGGTACGTGATATTAGGCGTCATTACCTATGGCATGTATGCCAAAGACAAAGCCGCTGCCCAAAATGGCGACTGGCGTACGCCTGAGTCAACGCTGCATCTGTTGAGTACGCTTGGCGGTTGGGTCGGTGCGCTGGTCGCTCAAACCTATTTACGTCATAAGTCACAAAAGCCGGAATTTCGTATCGTTTATTATTTGACCGTCATTATTAATTTGGCAGGGTTGTTATTTATTATGGTAAACGGTGGCGACTTAACGGGATTAAAAGCATTGTTCTAAGCATGTTTTACTTTTAAGACTGCTCTAACATTTGCTTATAAATCGCTGCATCGCTGGCTGAAAAACAGCAAAAAATGACTTCACGAATTGAAAGCTCAGACATTTCGCCTAAACTATTTTGTAGATAATCTTTTACCGTACCCATAGCAATTTGCGCTGCTTTTTCGATTGGATAGCCATACACGCCGGTACTGATAGATGGAAAAGCAATGCTGCTTAGATTATTTTGAACTGCTAAGTCCAGCGAGTTTCGATAACAGCTGGTGAGTAGCTCTGGCTCGTGACGATTGCCACCATGCCAAACAGGGCCGACCGTATGAATCACATACTGGCAAGGTAGCTTAAACGCTGGACTGATTTTAGCATCACCTGTCTGGCAACCATTCAAAGTACGACAATACGCCAATAATTCACGTCCCGCTGCCCGATGAATTGCACCATCGACACCGCCGCCACCAAGCAAGCTTGAATTGGCCGCATTGACAATCGCATCAACATTTAAGGTGGTGATATCGGCTTGCAGCACTGACAAAGTAACAGTGTGCTTATTATTTTCATTAGCAGCAGAAATTTGCTTTTGAGCAATAGGTTTTATTTGATTATTAGACCTTTGGTTATTAGACATGGCAGCACCCTTTTTATATTGAACTTAATATACTTTAGCGTTTTTAGCGTCACTCGACTATATCGCTTACGTTATCAATAATCTTTAATATACTATCTCTCAAAAAAGGCGCAAAAAAATAGGCTACCGATTTGGTAGCCTATTTGCAAAGTCATTGTATTTATATCATTTAAGCATCACGTTTCTTTTCTAAAAACAGCATATCAATAACAATCAGCGCCACACCAATACAAATACCAATATCGGCAATATTAAAGATTGGATAATGCCAAACGTCGGCGTAATGCACGTGAATAAAATCAATCACGTGACCATGGAGCAAGCGGTCAATCAGGTTGCCAAGAGCGCCACCAAGCACCAGAGCCAAACCAAACGATAACAGCTTGGCTTTACGCGGTGCTTTGACGAGATAGACGATTAAAAATAGCGACATTACGAGTGCCAGTCCGGCAAAAAACCATTTTTGCCAACCTGCTTGGTCTGCTAAAAAACTAAACGCCGCGCCATAGTTATAAGCAAGCGTCCAATTTAAAAACGGCTCAATCACGGGCACAGGCTCAAGGAAATTGAGATTGGTTTCAGCCAACCACTTCGTCCACTGGTCAACGATAAGCACAGCAAGCGCCAGCAAGTACCATATAAAGGCGCGACTGCCATTAGCGACCATTTTTGGCGTCTTCTTCAGACGACCTTTAGGCGTGGTTGAGCTACCTGTAGTCGCATGCGCAGGCGTAGGCGAGTTATCGGCCTCAACCTGCGGCTGCTTATTTTTAGGTGAGTTAGGCATAATGGCGCACCTCGCCGTCGCCTGCGACGTTGGTCACGCAGCGTGCGCATAGTTCAGGATGCGCCGCGTCTGTACCGATATCATCACGGATGTGCCAGCAGCGTACGCATTTGGTGCCCGTCGCCGCGCTAACGTCAACCACTAAATCACCCGATGCATCTTCATTTTCATTGTTATCGGCTTTTGCGCTGGCTTTATCAGCAGGCGCGGTGCTCATTGGTTTTAACGTTGCGCTACTGGTAATCAGGACAAAACGCAGCTCTTCGCCAAGCTTGGCTAAGCTGTCATACATCGCACCGTCAGCATATAAATCAACGCCCGCAGACAAGTTGGCATTGATGATTTTTTCACCGCGTGCGGTTTCGATATGTTTATTGACCATATCTTTTGCTTGCATGATACGTTGCCAGTCGTCGCTACTGATGGCGCTAAGCTCAAATGCTGGGAACTCATACCATGCTTCGGTAAATACGTAGCCTGCGTCAGTGCCGTTTTTACCTTGCAATACTTCCCAAGCTTCTTGCGCAGTAAATGATAAAATCGGCGTAATCCAGCGAATTAAGGCATGAGCGATATGATAAATCGCCGTTTGCGCAGAGCGACGCGGCTGTCCATCAGTTTGGGTAGTGTACTGACGGTCTTTGATAATATCGAGATAAAAGCTACCCAAGTCTTGCGAGCAAAACGCGGTGATATGCTGGGTGACTTGGTGAAAGTCCATCGCATCATAAGCACTGATGATTTGCGCTTGTACCGTTTGCGCACGCTCAATAATAAATTTATCAAGGCTAACCAGCTCATTGATATCAACGCTGTTGGTCGCAGGATTAAAGTCGTCGGTGTTGGCCAGCAAGAAGCGTAGGGTATTACGGATACGGCGATACATGTCGATGGCGCCTTTAAATACCGTTTTACCCGCGCTCATCTCATAACGATAGTCGCTCGAGGCAATCCACAAACGTAGCATATCCGCACCGGTTTTATTGATCTCGTCTTGCGGCGTGATGATGTTGCCAAGTGACTTACTCATCTTGCGCCCGTTTTCATCGACGACAAAACCATGGGTCAATACTTGTTTAAATGGTGGACGCTGGTACATCGCCTCAGACGTGAGTAATGAGGTCTGGAACCAACCGCGATGCTGATCCGAACCTTCGAGATACATATCGGCAGGATTGGTCAGCTCATCGCGCTGCTCAAGGACGGCAAAATGCGTCGTTCCTGAGTCAAACCAAACGTCTAGCGTATCGGTTGCTTTATCATAGTCTGCCTCTTCCGCCCCTAAAAAGTCTTCACAGCTGGCATCGAACCAAGCTTCAACGCCGCCTGCAGCGATTTTTTGCGCGGCCACTTCCATCAGCTCTAGCGTATTAGGATGCAGCTCGCCGGTTTCTTTATGAGTAAAAAAGGTAATCGGCACGCCCCACGTACGCTGGCGTGAGATACACCAATCTGGGCGACCGGTCATCATCGCTTCAATGCGGTTTTGTCCCCAAGCTGGCGTCCAATTGACAGAAGGAATATCAGCAAGCGCACGCTCACGCAGACCTTTGGTTTCCATACTGATAAACCACTGCGGGGTGGCGCGGAAAATAATCGGCGACTTATGACGCCAGCAATGCGGATAGCTGTGCTCGATTTTGGTATGGTTGATTAAATGGCCGTTATCATGCAGTGCTGCAATGATTTGCGGATTGGCTTTATAGATATGCTCACCGGCAAATACCGCCGCGCTGTCTAGATAAACGCCCGTTCCACTGACTGGGTTTTCAACCGGCAAGTTATATTTCAGGCCAACGATATAATCGTCAAGACCATGCCCCGGTGCGGTATGGACGAGGCCAGTACCGCTATCCGTGGTTACGTGCTCACCTAGGATTAGCGGCACTTGACGCTCGCTAATCAATGGATGCTGGGCGCGCAGACCTTCAAGCTCGCGTCCTGAAACGGTAGCTAAGATACCATCGTTAGTCAGTTTAAACTCGCTTAATGCACTTTCAACCAAGTCAGTGGCTAATAAGAAGTTACCTTTGGCAGTTGCGACCACGCTATAGTCATGCTCAGGGTGTACCGAGATGGCTTGGTTTGCTGGTAACGTCCAAGGGGTTGTCGTCCAGATAATTGCGGCGATGTTACCTTCAATGCCGCTTAATGCTGCAACCTTGTCGGTATCTAAGACGTCAAAGCTCACATAAATAGCATCAGAGACTTTATCTTGGTATTCCACTTCAGCTTCTGCTAGCGCAGAGCTACAATCCAAGCACCAGTTGACTGGCTTCATGCCGCGGGTGACGTGGCCGTTGTCATAAATTTTAGCAAGCGCACGTACGATATTAGCTTCTTGATGGAAGTTCATCGTCAAATAAGGATTGTCCCAATCACCAAACACGCCCAGACGTTTAAAGTCAGCCTTTTGTAGCTCAATCTGGGTACTTGCATATTCGCGGCATAGGCCACGAAATTCAGTTGCTGAGACTTTTTGACCGACCTTACCGACTTTAGCTTCGACTTTTTGCTCGATAGGCAAACCGTGACAGTCCCAACCTGGCACGTAAGGCGCATCAAAGCCTGACAAGGTTTTTGACTTGACGATAATGTCTTTTAACACTTTATTGACCGCATGACCTAAGTGAATCTGACCGTTGGCGTATGGAGGACCATCATGCAAAATATATTTGGTTGCGCCCGTCCGCGCCTGACGAATTTTGCCGTACACGTCGTCGGCTTCCCAAGCCGCCAGCCAGTCTGGCTCACGTTTGGCAAGGTTGGCACGCATCGCAAATGGCGTATCGGCAAGGTTTAGGGTGTCTTTATAATCGTGGCTTGGGGTGTCGGTACTTTTATCAGTCATAGAAGGTGTCTTATAAGATGATGGTTAAAGGTTGTGTTTAAATTCAGGCGTAAGATTAAAGATATATGGGGTTAAATATTGGATGATCGATGCTAGTCTTTTACTTATTACTTGAAAAAATTTGCTTAAAAAACATGGCGCAAAATAGGTTGCTTATCACTTGATTTTAAATGGACACGTCCATCATAAATACTAATCAGACGATTGCAACAAAAAATATTTTTAGCAGAATACTTAGAAAAGGGAATAGGAGTACGGCAGCTATTATATGACAAAATGAGTAGGGTAAAAAGAGCTGGCCGGTATCGTCCTATTTTTAGCCAAAAGCAATGACTTATAGCAGCAATGCGCCATCTATTAAAGCATAGGTCTAGACCCCTTAATTGACCATTTATTAGATTTTATACTATTGACCAAGGGTTAAAAAACTTCTGATAACCACAAACGCAATTTGAGCGACCAAAGCGGCTGAATACCGGTCAAGCCTTGCGTCATCTCGCCATCTTTCAAAACCACATAAGACGGCGTTACTTGGCCTTGCCAATCAGCAAATATCTCACCTTCTTGGTCATTGATAGTGGTAAAGCGGTAATTGTGTTCGGCAAGGTAGCTATGCAACTCTTGGTCAGAACCGGATTTAATCGCAATCGTTACCACAGGATAATTATTCGCCGCCGCAAGCTTATCTATCGTTGGCGAGGTTACCCGACAAACCGGACACCACGTTCCCCAAAAGTATACCAGCGTTGGCTTATCCCGACTCATCGCTGCCAAATCAACGCTTTGCCCTTGATAGTCGGTTAGTTGCAATTGCGGATTGGCTGGCATGACCGGTTGGCGCCACCAGTTAATCGCCATATAAATGATCGTAAATGCCAAACCATATATAAGCAAATTTTTAGCAACAGACAATAGCTTTTGCTTGGGCGTTTTTTTTGGCGTCTCAGGGGTTTTTGTAATATTGAGATTAGAATCAGTGGTCATAATGGCTGCTTTTTTGCGCTTAAATGTTAATAGATAAAAATAAACGGCTGAATGGTCAGCCGTCTTATTATAATTTTTAGATTGTTATGTTTAATGCTTGTCTTTTAATATAAGCGCTTAAGGTTTTTTCGCGCGGTCTTGCAATGGGTCACCGATAAGCACGCTACCTGAGTTTTCACGGCGCTCAGCATCTGATAATTTACTCGCTGGCACTTTGGCTTTTCTTTTCCACTTTAAGCTAAACAAATCATCACGGCGGTCAAGTAAATTATGTACCGAGCCTTCATTACGAACGTGAATAAGCTTGTCTAAGTTCACGTCAGAGAAAAATACCATCTCAGTATTGGCCGTTGTTTCTGCCATAATCGCATCATGCGGGAACGCAAAATCCGAAGGTGAGAAAATAGACGACTGCGCATATTGAATGTCCAAGCTTTCAACCTGCGGCAAGTTACCGACCGAACCGCAAATCATCACATAACATTCGTTTTCGATCGCCCGTGCTTGGGCACAGTGGCGTACGCGCAGGTAGCCGTTTTGGGTATCTGTCCAAAATGGGACGAACAAAATATCCATGTCATCAAGCGCCATCAAACGCGCAAGCTCTGGGAACTCAATATCATAGCAAACCAAGATACCGATACGACCAGCATCAGTGTCAAATACTTTGACCTCATCGCCCCCTTCAATCACCCACGCGCTACGCTCATGCGGGGTAATGTGGATTTTACGCTGCTCTTCGACCGTACCGTCACGGCGGCACAAATAACTGACGTTATATAAAGTATCATCGTCGTCCAAAAACGGCATGGAACCGGTGATGACATTGACGTTATAACTGACTGCCAAATGCGAAATCTCGTTTTTAAACCATTCGGTATAACCGGCCAAAAAGCGAATCGCGACGTTTTGATCAGTCGATTCACACAGTCCCATCAATGGCGCGTTAAAGAATTCTGGCAAACAAGCAAAGTCAGAGTTGTAGTCGGCCATGATATCGACGAAAAACTCAACTTGTTGCAACAGCTCTTCAGGTGACTCAACTTCACGCATTTGCCACTGAATACCGCCGATACGCACCTCAGATTTACGGGTATTCGGCTTATAATCTTGCGGCTCATAATAGATATTTGCCCATTCAAGCAACGTCGCAAAGCCTTTTGACTGCGCATCATCTGGCAAATACGCGGTCAAAATACGTTTAACAATAAAGCCATTGGATAACTGAAACGACAGTGCTGGGTCATGAATCTCACGCGCTTCTACAGCCTCAATATACTCGCCCGGGGTCAAATCCTGATGATTATGATAATTGGGAATACGACCACCGGCTAAAATAGCGCGGAAGTTTAACTGACGGCACAGCTCTTTACGCGCATCATAGAGCCTACGACCTAAGCGGTAACCACGATATTCAGGGTCGATTAATGCATCTAGCCCATAAATCGCGTCGCCTTCAGGGTTGTCTCTGATGATTTCTTTATGACCGATTAAGTCATCATAAGTATGCGGGTTAGAGAACTTGTTGTAATCGACGCGCATAGAGAGCACGATGCCAATCAGCTCATCGTGGTCAAATAGCGCAATCTGCCCTTCGGGAAAGGCATCAATCAAAGCATGAATGGTGTTTTTTGACCATGCTCCGCCCAAGTTGACATAAACGCGATCCATCAAGGCTTTAAGCTGCGGGTAGTCTTTTTTCTTAATCTCAGCGATGGTTAGGTGAAAGTCATCTAATTTTTCAATTTTGCTCATAATGTTCCTGTCTGTCGTCTCTGTAAATCGGTCTTAATAAATCGATATTAATATTTTTTTGCTAAAAATCTTGCTAAAAAGGGCAGCTATAAATAAGGTTTTTATAAAAAACTGGCTATTAAAAATCGTAAGAAAAGCACGTAAAAGGTGTTTTCGCATAGATGCAATTGCTAAAAATAAACGCCAGCGCCCAGATTTTTCTACGACTTTTTAGACCATAATGTCGAGAAAAGCATATCAATAGGCTTATTTAAACGTTACAATCATTTATCTTTGCATTTACAATGAGTTATACGCAAAAGTTATAAATTCTGCCTTTGTCATTATTTGTTTTAATGAGGCGATTTAGCAAGTTTGCAAGGGTGCATTTTACCACTGTGTTTTGTCTTTATTTTAAATACTCTCTGCGGGTAACTTAATTTTTAGCCCATTTAGAGGACTATCGATTGAATTGAGGACATGCCCTAGCCCTTTATGGCGCAAATGACGCTTATTATCACGTTTCTCTTTGCGCTGGTTATGATAGCAACTCCCATAAACAATCACAGACAAGCGGCGTAATTATTTGCTAGGTTTTTGTTGCCCGATTTTATTACTAGGTCTTATTACCATATTTTATTGCTCAGTTTTCGTGAGGCACCATCTTTACTATCCGTAATATTTTTATTTTTTTACACGTCATTTTAGATGGCGTATTTTTTCGGTTGCCTTCAATGGTGACCTTTTAGGATTTTTATTATGCCCCTAACTCATGCTAATGCCTTTAGCAAATTAGATGAAATAGCAGATACTGCATTGATACAGTTGGTGTATGTCAGTAGCTTGACGCTTGCTTCACGGTTAAATGCAGCAATATTTGATGAGGTAGAAGCTCATGCGCGTGATTATAACGAGCAGCACGGTATCACAGGTACGTTATGTTATGGCAATGGGCATTTTTTGCAATGTATGGAGGGTGAAAAAGCCAAAGTGGCGGCGCTGACGCAGCGCATTTTTGCCGATAAGCGCCATAAAGACGTGCAAGTGCTCGTATTACAAGTGATTACACAGCGTGATTTTTCAGACTGGCGCATGCGTTTGCTGTTTTTGGAGCGTTGGCTTTGGTCACCTGCCACCAAAAAACAAGCAGCGCAATTGTCGCCGTATCTACCCTTTGCGCCGCACGGTTGGTCAGCTGAGCGTACCGAACAGTTTTTGCAAATTATCAAAACCTTTGACACTCCGCCTCATATTAAAGCAGCCGGCATTACCTATAACGCGCTTGGTAATATGGTGCGCCACATCGCCGCCCCGCATCAAGCTTTTTTAGTGGTGCAAGGGTTTTTAAGTGTACTGTTGGTCATCGGTTTGGCGCTGCTATATTTATAAGCTGGGCTATGGTGCTAAACAATAATATAAAAATGACGCTAAAATTTGATATTTAGCGTCACTTTTTATGTCATCAAACTTATTGCAATAATAATAAATTGAAGCAATTACATATCAAAAATCTTACCACGGTTCATAATATTATTGGGATCAAATACTTTTTTGACTTCGCGTAAATATTCAATCTCAGTCTCGCTACGGCTATAATTCAGATAGGGCTTTTTGGTCATACCAACGCCATGTTCTGCAGAAACTGAACCACCGTATTTTTGCACCGTTTCAAACACGTATTTATTGACGATTTGACATTCGCTAAAAAAGTCATCTTTACTCATGTTTTCAGGCTTTAAGATATTAAGATGCAAGTTACCATCACCGATATGACCGAACCAACAGACCTCAAAGTCAGGGTAGTTGCTACTGACGATATGATCAATCTCGGCGATAAATTCAGGTACATAGCTGATAAGTACCGAGACATCATTCTTATAAGGCGTGAATACTGAGATGGTTTCAGAGATATATTCGCGCAGCTTCCACAGCTCTTCTGCTTGCGCCAGACTCTGACTCATCACCCCATCGACGACCCAACCTTGTTCCATGCACTCCTCGAATATTGCCATGGCTTTGTCCATGATAGGCTCATACGGCGCTTCAAACTCTAGCAGGGTATAAAATTTGGTGCGCGATTCAAAAGGCTCTTGTACTTGACCATGCGCCATAAGCTTATCAATGGCGACATCGTCAAAGAACTCAAACGCCGTCAAATCAATTTTCGCTTGAAAAGCCGATAGCACATTCATCACATCAGTAAAGCTGTCCATGCCTAAGACCATGACGTTTAAGTCTTGGGGCTGACGCTCAAGCTTGATTTGGGCATGAGTGACTAGACCAAGCGTACCTTCGCTACCGATAAATAATTGGCGTAAATCATAACCGGTGGCGTTTTTTACCATACCGCGATTAAGCTGCAAGATATCACCTTTTCCAGTGACGACAGTCAATCCCATAATCCATTGACGGGTCATGCCATAACGAATCACTTTAATACCGCCAGCATTGGTGCCGATATTACCGCCAATTTGACTGGAACCTGCTGAGGCAAAATCGACAGGGTAGTAAAGCTCTTTTGATTCGGCGAATTGTTGCAGCTGCTCAGTGACCACCCCCGCTTCAATCTCAACCATGCGGTCAGCAGGATAAAACTGTCCAATATGATTCATCTTATCCATACTGACGACAATCTCGCCATTGGCGGCGACGGCACCAGCTGACAAACCGGTACGACCGCCACTTGGGGTTAAGACCACATTGTGCTCATTGGCAAGGAGGACAATCGCTTGTACTTGCTCAGTAGTCTTCGGAAAGACGATAGCAGCAGCAGCAGGCGCAAAATGCTTGGTCCAGTCTTTGCCCCAATGCTCGAGGCTCTCGCTATCAGTTTTGATTTGGCTGGGGTCAAACTGATGGACATCGAGCAAGCTGCTTAAGATATTTTGGATAGCAGTGGTAGTGGTTTGAGAATCATTTTGAGTGGTAGTATTGCTTTGGCTAGCTAAAGAAGTCATGGTCAAATCTCGGTAGAAACGCAAGCGCTATGCATAAAAGGGATTATTATATCGCTAAATGGATATAACCCAGCGGTGCTAACTGTGTTTATATAAATAAGTAGGTTTAGATAAGTATAAGCGAGCGCGTAGCGCAATGATAGATAGAGATGCTGTCATACGCCCATCTGTCTCGCTTAAATCGTTAAAAAACAGTTTAATAAGGTTTGGTTATAAGTTTTATATACCATGATTCACTATAGCATAAAAAGTTTTCAGGCTTGATAAGCAATAATTCATCTAATCTGCTAACATCGCTGCCAAATTTTGTGTAAGATATCCAGACTGTTTTCGTTTCATCCATCAGACTTATCCCACTGATGATTTTTATAAGACAATTATAGGACAGTTCTCACATGGCGTTATCACTACAAAAAGACAAGATCCGGTTTTTATTGCTTGAAGGTCTACATGACAATGCGTTAAAAGTATTGGAAGGGGCTGGTTACCATAACATCGAGAATATCAGTCACGCCCTAGATCAAGATGAGCTGATCGAAAAGATTAAAGATGCTCACTTTATCGGTATTCGCTCGCGCACGCAGCTGACGCGTGAAGTGCTTGAGCACGCCCACAAGCTGATCGGTATTGGCTGTTTTTGTATCGGTACCAACCAAGTCGACTTGGACGCCGCTCGTGATTTGGGTATTCCTGTCTTTAACGCGCCATATTCGAACACCCGCTCGGTCGCTGAGCTGGTACTTGCCGAAGCCATCATGCTATATCGCGGTATCCCTGAAAAAAATGCCACCGTCCATCGCGGTGGTTGGGGCAAGTCTGCGACCAACTCGCATGAAGTGCGTGGCAAAACCATCGGTATCGTGGGTTACGGCTCTATCGGCTCGCAATTGTCGGTATTGGCGGAAAGCTTTGGTATGAAAGTCATCTATCACGATGTTGTGACCAAATTGCCACTGGGTAACGCTGTACAAGTTGGTAGCTTAGAAGAGCTATTATCAACCGCTGATATCGTCACTTTGCATGTACCTGATGTGCCAAGCACGCGCTACATGATGAAAGCTGAGCAGTTTGCGCATATGAAAGATGGTAGCTACTTTATCAACGCCGCTCGCGGCACCTGTGTTGAGATTGATGATTTGGCAGCAGCCCTTGAGTCAGGTAAAATCTTGGGCGCAGCGATTGACGTGTTCCCGAAAGAGCCAAAATCTGCTGATGAAGAGTTTGAATCACCACTACGTAAATTCGATAACGTTATCTTGACGCCGCATATCGGTGGTTCAACCCAAGAAGCGCAAGCAAATATCGGTCTTGAAGTTGCCGATAAGTTTGTTCGTTACTCTGACCAAGGTGATACCGCAACTGCGGTGAACTTCCCAGAGGTTTCTGTACCGTTTAAAGAAGGCACGCATCGTCTGCTGCATATCCACAAAAACGTCCCAGGCGTATTGTCACAGATCAACCGTCTGTTTGCTGAAGCGCATATCAATATTTTAGCGCAGAGCCTCATGACCGAAGGTGACGTTGGCTATCTGGTGATGGATGTGGATTATAACGATTCACGTGCTGCTCTAGATCAGCTAAAAGACGTCGAAGAAACCATTCGCGTACGTATCTTATTTTAATAGATTATTCATAACGCTTAAGACTGACGGTATAAAGATACGTTTAACGTCTTAAAGTAAGTTAAATGAAATAGCAGATGACCTTGGTGGTTGTCTGCTATTTTTTTATGTTGGGTATCGTTATAAGTAGTAGAGATTTGATTTGGTTTGCTTTGCTTGATTTTGCTGCGTTAGCGACCTTCAACCACGATAGTCCTACAAAAGTCCTAATGAGTGAGCAGGTTGAGGCTGGGTAATATTGAATGAGTACAACCATTGAACCATTTAAGACAAAACCATGCAAAATAAGACGACAACAATAAATTGTAAAACGACAACTTTATCACGGCTTAACCCATGACCACCATATTTTATACGATTGGACATTCCACCCGTAGTCTTGAAGAGCTGATTAAAATGCTTCAAGCAGCCGATATCGAACTGCTCATCGATGTGCGCAGCTTTCCGCGTTCTCGTACCAATCCTGTCTTTAATATCGATACTTTTCCAAAAGCACTCAGTCAAGTTGGCATCAGTTATCAGCACTGCGCCGACCTTGGCGGGCGACGTCCGAAGCAAAAGCAGGTCGATGAACACATTAATGATCTATGGCATGTGCAGGCTTTTCATAACTACGCGGATTATGCGTTAAGTGATACTTTTCAAGCCGCTCTCGATCAACTTATTCAACTCGGGAAAAAACAGCGCCTTACCCTTATGTGTTCTGAAGCAGTATGGTGGCGTTGCCATCGGCGTATCATTACCGACTATTTACTGCTGCGAGGCCATAGGGTAGAGCATATTATGGGCGTTGGTCGCTTGGATGTTGCCAAGCCAACACCCGGGGCTGAGCTAAAGGGTCAAGGCCAAGTAATTTATCCAGCGGTATAATATAAATAAGAGCTATAAAAAAAAGAGACGCTGTTGGCCTCTTTTTTATAGCTCTTATTTAACAAGACTTATTTAATAAACCTTAATGCAGTTAAGCTTTGGTTGATTTAGCTTATTAAGCTTTGGCTTTATTGGCGGTTTCCGCTTGACGGCGAGCTTCAATCTTAGCTGCTTTGCGCTTTTCAATCACATCGATCACATCGCTACCAATATGCGCTTCACCACGTTTTTTTGCCAACTGCATTTGGTGCTCGCGCTCACGAAAACGCGCTTTTTGCTCTTCGGTTGCTTTATCGATACAGTGCGGGCACGATTCGCCTTTGATATAGGCAGCGCTTTGCATATCATCTTGAGTAATTGGCATGCGGCAAGCAAAACATTGCTCGTAGTTGCCTTTCTCTAAATTGTGATTGACCGAGACACGGTTGTCAAAGACGAAGCAATCGCCTTGCCACATGGACTCGCTGGCTGGAATTTCTTCTAAATATTTTAAAATCCCACCTTCTAAATGATACACCTCTTCAAAACCTTGCTCACGCATAAAGGCTGTCGATTTCTCACAGCGGATGCCGCCGGTACAGAACATGGCGACTTTTTTATGTTTCGCAGGATCGAGCTCTTTTGCCACATACTCTGGGAACTCGCGGAAGGTTTCGGTATTTGGATTAACCGCGTTTTGAAAAGTACCGATTTGAACTTCATAATCGTTACGTGTATCAATCAAAATAACCTCAGGGTCTGAGATAAGCGCATTCCATTCACTTGGCTTCACGTAGCGACCGACCGACTGTAATGGATCGATATTCTCCACGCCCATGGTGACGATTTCTTTTTTGAGCTTCACCTTGGTGCGATAAAAAGGCTGGGCATCGGTATACGACTCTTTAAAAGTAAAGCTGCCGATGGCTTCGATACTGCGCAGATATTCTAAGACATTATCAATTCCTTGGCGGCTACCAGAAATCGTGCCGTTAATACCTTCGCTCGCGATTAATAACGTGCCTTTGACGTCATTCTCTAACATGGTATTTAAAATGGGCTCACGATATTGCTCAAAATCGGTAAAGCGGGTGAACTTATAGAGGGCGGCAACGACAATATTATTGGTGACGCTATCGTATTCGTTGGCGTGAGTTGACGCTTGTACGTCAGTCGTTTGTGAGGTACTCATGTGTTTCTCCTGCTGGCTAGGTCGCAAACCTAGTGCATTGGGCTTAAGGTGCTTTTTAAAATTCACTGTTAAAATGAATTGGTAAGATTCATAACACTAGCGTGGTTGTGGAATTGGCTAATGCGGGCGTAGTTTAACAAATTTTAAAAAGGTTTTGGAGGTTTTATCCTCCTATAATTTCATCGAAATATGACAGATCATAAAAATGGCAAATAAAAAGCCCAGTATGATACTGAGCTTTTTTATATTTACTGTGTAAAGTCTAAATTACAACTTACTTACTTTGGAACCAAGTATCGGCTTTGCTACGCGCGCTAGCGATATCAGCACTTGATAAGTTTAATGCCAATTGACCGATTTTACCGCGTGCTTTATTGCGGACTTTTTCATCCAGCATGCCATCACGGGCAGCCAAGTCGTACCATTTATAAGCATCGACCAGATTTTTTTGCTTTTCATCGAGCAGGGCAAGCGTATAGCTGGCACGGTTATCACCGCGCATCGCGGCTTTTTCTAACCATAGACGCGCTTGTTGCAAGTTAGGTTGAACGCCTTCACCGCGCAAGTACATGATAGCAAGATTCAACTGAGCAGGGGCGACGCCTTGCTGAGCGGCCTTGGTATACCACTGGATAGCTTGCTGGGTGTTTTGGGCGACGCCTTCACCTTTTTGCAAACGCTTGGCTAAGTAAAACTGGGCGTGGTTATTACCTTGGGCAGCGCTGGCAGACAGCTCACTGATAGGCATTAGCTCGAAACGTGAGGTATCAAGTGGCACGTTTGATATTAACTCAGCGTTGGCAAGGCCCGCACAAGAAAACAAGGCAGTAAACAACGCAGCTTTTAATAATTTCATAGCAGCTCCAAAATTAGGCAGTTAATAAGCAAAAGAAAAAGTTGCACCGCTAAAATGGTCTCGCTTGAGACAGTTAGGCGGCGATAACAATTAGGTGAAATTTTGCGCTACCTTCTTACCTAATCATTAGCAATAACATTTATATATTTAGTGGTCGTTACCTCAAATAGAGCCGATAAACGGTTAAAAAATCCGATAAACGGTCGTATATGGGGTATGACTGACACTATTTCGCTAGCTTAACACCCAAACTTACGAAACTCAAATACTAATTACACGATTTAAAGCCTACTTATACCTCGCGGTCCTCAATAAAATCATAGAGTTACTTAAGCGTAAGAATAAATTAACATTCTATTAAGGTTAACATTATTACTTTTTTATTTAAATTTTCGTTAATAACCCGTGCGTAAACCTCACTATTAAGCAGGTTTTTGTTTGGTGACCCGATAAATAGCGACGTCTGCGAGCAGATTGGGTGCTTGTCTGATTAATGCGGTCATCAGCGGCTTATGGCCTTTTTCAGAGTCACTGACCGCAAAGCGATTAATGATATGAATATCATGCTGCGCGCACAGCTGCTCAAAGTCTTTAAAGGTACACAAGTGAATGTTTGGAGTGTTATACCACTCATAAGGGAGCGCTTCTGAAACCGGCATCAGCCCCTTTAAGCCTAAATGCAGGCGGTTTTGCCAATGGGCAAAGTTAGGAAAGGTAATCACGGCTTCACGGGCAACGCGTAGCATATCGAGCAGCAATATATCGGGCGCTTTTACCGCTTGCAGGGCGCGCGCCATAACCACGGTATCAAAGCTATTATCGGCAAAACGACTCAAGCCATCATTGAGGTCTTGCTCGACGATGGATAAGCCTTTAGTGATGGCTTCATTGATTTTATCTTCATCAATCTCAAGTCCATAACCGGTGACGCCTAGATTTTGCTGTAAATGCGCGAGCAGCTCGCCGTTACCGCAGCCTAAATCCAGCACATGCGAGTGCGGCGCTATCCAACGCTCAGCCAATTGATGATCCATTCTCATGAGCGTGCTCCTTTGGCTTTCAAACGATTGGCAATAAATGGCGCGGTCAAAAAGCCTTTAACCGCACCCATATAACGTGGAATATCGAATAAAAACGAATCATGACCGTGCGGGGCGTCGACATTGATATAGCTGACTGGTTTGCCAGTTGCCATCAGTGCGTCGACAATCTCTTGTGAGCGCTCGGGCGCAAAACGCCAGTCGGTGGTAAATGACACCACCAAATATTGGCACTTTGTATGAGCAAAGGCAGCTTTTAGCGCGTTCAGCTCTTTTGCATTGGCTACATTAACGTTATCAGCATTGTCAGCAGTAGCAATATCCGCGCTACTGTTTACCGTTTTCTCAAGCTCTTTCTCAGTAGAATCGGCTTTTACTGCTGCGGCGAGGGAGGTTTCTAGCTCTGCCGATGATTGTATTGATGAGTCTACCGCTGACGGATAATCACGCGTCGGGTCAAAATAATCTAATGCTTTGGTCATCAGCAAATAAGTATTGGCATCGAAGTTTTCGCTAAAGCGTTCGCCTTGATAGCGCAAATAGCTCTCGACCTGAAATTCGACATCATAGCCATACATAAATTTGCCAGACTTTAAATCACGACCAAACTTTGCCTTCATCGCATCATCGGTCAAGTAGGTGATATGACCGACCATGCGAGCAAGAATAAGCCCGCGCCGAGGATAAGTACCCGCCTGTAAGTAACGCCCGTCTTTAAAATCAGGGTCAGAGAGAATGGATTGCCGCGCGACTTCGTTAAAGGCGATGTTTTGCGCAGAAAGCTTTGGCGTACTGGCTATGACCACGCAGCGTTTTAAGCGTTCTGGATAATCGACCGACCATTGCATAGCCTGCATGCCGCCCATCGAGCCACCGACAATGGCATGCCAAACCTCAATACCCAAGCGGTCTGAGAGCATGGCTTGGGTTTTTACCCAGTCTTTGATAGTGACAAGGGGGAAGTCGGGGCCATAAACCTGCGCTTTACCCTCATCGCTTACACTGTCTGGATTGATGGTGGTCGGACCAGTAGAGCCAAAGCAGCTGCCGATATTATTGACGCAAACCACAAAAAACTGATTGGTATCGATGGCTTTATTAGGGCCTATCATATTGTCCCACCAGCCCGCTTTTTTATCGTCGTCACTATGGAAGCCTGCCGCATGATGGCTACCTGATAGGGCGTGGCATATAAGGATAGCGTTTGATTTGTCGCTATTGAGCGTGCCATAAGTTTCAAATATTAAATCGAATGAAGGTAGGGTGCGATTGCACTCCAAGGTCAATGGCTCAGCGAAATGAAAAGTCTGCGGCGTGACGAGGCCAACTGAGCCTACCGAATCGATAGAATCGGTCGCATTAGCAGAATGGTTGGTGGAATGTTCACTGGTACTATCAGAACGTGCGCTCAAAGCTACCTCACAAAACAACAGTTACAGTTATGGATAAAACAATGGTTATGGATAAAAAACGGTTATAAATAAAACAAACCTAGAATCGCGACAATAAGGGGTCCAACTACTTTCTTATTATAAGCTTGTCTATTGTATGGCGATGCGCCTAGGAGTACAACCTTGATAGGCAGTCTTTCAGGCAAAGTATCAGTAGCTGAGGTATTAACGGTGTCGCAATCCTAAACCGCATGTGTTTTGCCCTGCGTTTTTGGTGGATAAAATGCTACACTGATGATAAGTATCAGCCTTTTTATTTAACCATAATTTGGTATGTGATTGACTATCGTCTGCTTAGTATATTTTGATAATTGCCAAGGGTGATTAATTAAAGCTTAATAGTCCTATTGCTAAATAAATGGCTAAAATATATGAGTTTTGAAATTCCTTTTAGCTGATCAAAGCTTATAACTTCACAATAACATAATCCAAGAATAGATAATGCCCTTATGAAACCTCAATTGCCGCCCCGTATTGCCGTTTTACTAGTCAACCTAGGTACGCCAGATGAGCCGACCGCGCCCGCCGTCCGTCGTTATCTAAAACAGTTTTTGTCCGACCCGCGCGTGATTGAAATCCCTCAATTCTTGTGGGCGATTATTTTAAATCTGTTTGTCCTACCAAGTCGCCCAAAACGTGTAGCAAAGGCTTATGCCAGTATTTGGGAAGGCGATTCGCCCATTCGCAAAATATTAAACAGCCAAGTTGAGCTGCTCGAGCCGCGCTTGGCAAATAGCGTGGCGCCATTTCGTGTTTCTGTACATGCAGCGATGAGCTATGGCAATCCGGGTTTGCCTGACGTGATGGATACACTAAAAAGCGAGGGGGTTGACCATTTTGTTATCTTGCCGTTATTTCCGCAGTATTCTGCCTCGTCTGGTGGTGCAGTCTATGATGCCTTGACCAAATGGACGCTAAAGCAGCGCAACTTGCCAAACTATAGCATTGTCAAAGATTACTTTGCGCATCCGCTGTATATTCAAGCATTGGCCAACTCGATTCGCCGCTTTCAAGCCGAGCATGGCAAGCCTGAAAAGCTGATGTTTAGCTTTCACGGGATTCCGCAGCCTTATGCTGATAAAGGCGATCCGTACCCAAAACGCTGTAAATGTACCGCTGCGCAAGTGGCGCACGAACTTGGTCTGCAAGATGACGAGTGGATTATCAGCTTTCAGTCACGCTTTGGTAAGCAAGAATGGGTCAAGCCGTATACCGATGTGGTATTAGAAGATTGGGGCAAATCTGGGGTGCGTTCGGTACAAGTGGTTAGTCCGGCATTCTCTGCTGATTGCTTAGAAACACTGGAAGAATTGGCAATCGAAAACCGTGATAATTTCTTAAATGCAGGCGGGCAAGAGTATCATTATATTCCAGCATTAAACCTAGATGAGGCGCATATTGATTTGCTTGAAGCACTCAGTTTGCCGTTGGTTAAAGGCTGGGCTGGTACACTCGATGGCTGGGTTTAATGGTTTTCTTAAGTCAAAAAAATACCGGACATAATGTTCGGTATTTTTTTCTAAATGAATTTCCATTTTATCAGTACATAATGTCTAAAAATTATCATCATTAGAAACTTTAGCCGCATCTCTGTCAGCAATATCGACGATGTCAGGATAATCTTTATCGTCTAAATTGTCTTCAACCAACACCTCATCAATCCGAGCTTCATCGATATTTTGGCGATGTATCGGGGTCAGTCCTTGGGTGGCATCCGTGCCGACTTCAGAATTATTAAATCCTGCGCTATTATCGATGACATCGTCGTCGTCAAACGTATGTAGCATAGGATTGTTTAAATCAATCTCTTGGCTACCGTCTTCATTATCATCAATGCTGCTATCGCCTTCATTATCATCAATGCTGCTATCGCCTTCATTATCATCAATGCTGCTATCGCCTTCATTATCATCAATGCTGCTATCGCCTTCATTATCATCAATGCTGCTATCGCCTTCATTATCATCAATGCTGCTATCGCCTTCGATATGATCCATCTCTTCTGGTAATGGGGTTTTTGAATTGTCCATGGTTATGTCCTCATTATAGTTATAATTACGATTAAACGGGTTGTTTATAATTATCAAAATTATGCTTATCAGTGTGCCGCGTTATAATTGCAACTAATAGTAGTGAGGTGTCACAGGATGTGCAAAAAATGTAAGGATAGATAAAGAATGGCTGCCAGTACGAGTTAAGTAGGCAGCCATAAAAAGGTTTTAGCGTTCATTATTTTTCTCAAAACTATTTTAGACAGTTAACTTAGAATAATTAACCTAGTAATTGGCATTGCACGGTTCGTGTTGATTTGGCTGATGTAAAATATAATTTTCAAAATCGCCAAGTTTAAACCGCCACAAGTAAATCAAGGCAATCGTATAAATGATCGTCTCGGAAACCTCTTCGACCATTTCTCCGATACTTTCGGGGATAACAATGGCATTTTCGCCCATATATTGTAAGACCGCCAATACAGCGACTGCAATATACAGGCTGATATTAATATCTTTTAATACCGCCCAAAGGTAACGCCATGAATAGGCGAGCAAGCCAATGATGACAAGTAAAATAATGGCAAGTACGTTATCTTCCCACCAATCATAAGAATGGGTGAGGAGTGAGAAATCACTAGGAATAAAGAGCTCTGGTAAGTAGTTTAATTCACGACGAATCACTTCAAAGAACACCAACACAGAGGCTAGCCAAAAGTAGCTGCTTGGTTTGCTGCGGCTTTGTATCACATACTGCGTGCAACGTAGCATACAGACTAACAGGATAATATTACCAGGGATTTCGATGATGCTATCTGAATGTAAAATGGAACGCTCCTAGCTTTAAAAACAAAAAAGCGAGCGCGAAGGCTCACTTTATATCGTAAATTACCGCGTAAAAACCAATATTTAAAGCATTAACAGGTAAAAAACCGTCTAACGTAGACTTATTATACTGCTAAGAAAAGCTTACGGCTATGAGTAATGATAAACGCTATCGTTTAAGCTTTTATTTTATTTAAGTCATTAATGCGCTTCGTCCCAATTACTACCAATATCGGTTTCAACCAATAACGGTACGGCAAAGTTCACATGCCAGCCTTTTGCAACAGCCGTTGTGGTCAACACATCCTGCATAGCGTCGGTAATCAGCTGACGAATGCTATCGACCTTATCGCTATCGACTTCAAACACCAGCTCATCATGGACTTGCAGCAGCATTTTTGCGTGCTCTTTTGGCAATACTTTATCGACCGCTATCATTGCAAGCTTGATTAAATCCGCCGCTGAGCCTTGCAGTGGGGCGTTAATCGCCGCCCGTTCAGCGCCTTGCTTGACCATACGATTGCTATGATTGATATCAGGCGTATAAAGCTTACGGCCTAATATTGTCTCAACATAACCTTTTTCATAAGCGCTGGCACGGGTATTAATCATATAGTCTTTGACGCTTGGATAACGCTCAAAATACATATCGATATAATCTTGCGCCTCGCCGCGGCTCATCTGTAGCTGCTTGGCCAGACCAAAAGCGCTCATACCATAGAGCAGACCAAAGTTAATGGCTTTAGCATTGCGGCGCTCAGTGGCGCTGACCTCTTCAACGGCTTTGCCTAAGACTTCAGCAGCGGTTGCCGTGTGAATATCTAAGCCTTCGTTGAAGGCGCGCGTTAAATTGACATCGCCTGAGAAATGCGCCATCAGACGTAGCTCGATTTGTGAATAATCCGCAGCTAAAATCACGCGACCTTCTGGGGCAATAAACGCTTGGCGAATCAGGCGACCGGTCGCGGTACGAATAGGAATGTTTTGTAAGTTAGGATCGGTTGAAGATAAACGCCCAGTACTGGTCAGTGCTTGATGGTAGCTAGTATGCACGCGGTCAGTCTTGGCATCTGCGACATTATCAAGGGCATCGGTATAAGTGCTTTTAAGCTTCGATAAACCGCGATATTCAAGGACGATTTCAACCAACGGGTGGTCAATCTTTGACAATACCGCTTCGCCAGTCGAGTATTGACCTGACTTGGTTTTTTTACCGCCCGCAACGCCTAGCTTTTCAAACAGCATCTCACCGAGCTGTTTTGGTGAGCCAAGATTAAATGCTTCACCAGCGACTTCATAAGCGCGTTTTTCAAGTGCAATGATTTCTTCGTCGAAACGTTGCGATAGCTCGTTTAAGAATGGGCGCTTGATTAAAATGCCATTTGCTTCCATTTGGCAGAGTATTTCCGCAGTTGGAATCTCTAACTCGTGTAGCAGCTTGGCATTGTTTTTATCTGCCGCCAGTTTTTCGCTAAATAAATCAAACAGCTGATAGGTAATGTCGGCATCTTCACAGGCATAATCGCTGGCCAAATCAATGGTAACTTGGTCAAAACACACTTGCTTAGCGCCTTTACCAGCAACGTCTTCAAAGCTGATAGTTTGCGTATGCAAATAATGGCGTGCCAAATCATCCATACCGTGGCGAGTAGCGGCCGCGTTAATTACATAACTGGCAAGCATGGTATCCATCGCCCAATTATTAGGTTTGTCATGAATACTGCCTAATAAATCGATATCATAAAAGCTAAGAATATGGGCATCATATTTTAAATGTTGACCGATTTTACCAATGTTTGGATTTTCTAAGATGGGTTTTAAGCGCGTCAACACCATATCGCGGTCAAGCTGTTTGGTAATCAGCTCATCGCCTTCTAGATGAGCTAGCGGCACGTAATAAGCTTCGTGAGCTTTTACCGCAAAAGACAAGCCAACCAATTCAGCCTGACGCCAATAAACGCTGGTGGTTTCGGTATCAATGACAAAATGCGGTGCAGATTCT
Source organism: Psychrobacter faecalis (assembly GCF_016107575.1). Taxonomy (GTDB): domain Bacteria; phylum Pseudomonadota; class Gammaproteobacteria; order Pseudomonadales; family Moraxellaceae; genus Psychrobacter; species Psychrobacter faecalis. Next base: position 68,000 of record NZ_JABAST010000011.1, read on the forward strand.
AATAATGTAACCAAGCTATCAAAAGCAGGCGCATCTAAAACCGTGTGCCACGCTTTATCATGACTTTTACTATCTTTGATATTATCGATAACACTTGATTGTAGAGATTTGGCGATTTGCGCTTGCGATTCGGCATCCGCTTGACTGTCGGCAACGCTTTGTGCGCCATTCCCATTAGCATTGGCGGGATGATTGGGATGGTCGAGTGATGCCAACTCATTTCTAAATTCAAGCTCGCTATAGAGTGCGCGTAGCTCATCGATATGGGCGCACGGGTCGGTATTGATTTTTAAATCTCGCCAATCTTGACCAATTTCTAAATCAGTGACGATGGTTGCTAATTGCGCATTAAAGGGAATGTCGTCGGCATATTCGACCAGATTTTTGCCAGCGCGTCCTTTGATATTGGCGACGTTTTTGAGCATGTTATCAATGTTGCCGTATTCGTTAAGCAGGTCTTTGGCGGTTTTTTTACCGATACCGGGTACGCCTTTAATGCCATCAGAGGAGTCGCCCATCAGCGTTAAAAAGTCAATCATTTGCTCAGGATTAATGCCAAATTTTTCCACTACGCCTGCGCTATCAGTGACTTTACCGGTAAAGCTGTCTTCTAATATCACGCAGTCATTAATCAGCTGCATCATATCTTTATCACCGGTCGAGATAACGACGTGATGACCTTCGGCAACGGCGCGATGGGCTAGAGTGCCAATAATATCGTCGGCTTCCGCGCCTTCGATACGTAATAATGGAATCCCTAGCGCCACCACCAAACTATGAATATAAGGAATCTGCTCGGCAAGCTCGACATCCATTTTTGGTCGATTGGCTTTATATTCTTCTGACATGGCATGACGAAAAGTCGGTGATTTGGTGTCAAAGCAGACTGCCATATGGGTTGGATGATAACGACGCATGAGCTTTAATAACGCATTTAACGTCCCACGTATGGCGTTAGTGACCAGCCCTTGAGAGTTTTGCATAGTCTTTGGCAAGGCATGATAGGTGCGAAATAAATAATAAGAGCCGTCGACCAAGATAAAGGGCGGCTGCTCTTTGTTCACATGGCTGGTATCCATCGTTGCCACATTGGGCATGGTGGCAAAGTTTGGTAGCGTATTGGGATTAATGGGCGAGTGCGAGTTGTGATCGTTGTCGGTCATAGAAAGTCACTTATTATTTATTAGGTATAATCAAAAATGAGAAAAAAGATAACCCATTATAACGATAAAAGCGTCGCGTGCCGAATGGCTTAAGAGTTAAGATGTGTACGACTCAAAACGATAGCCAATAAAAAAAGAACCCAGACCAGCTGAGTTCTTTTATCAGTTTTCTTCTGACTAATTAATATTCTTTCTAAGAGTTATTTTACTTCTGACGTCACTTCACTATCGATATTGCCATGGGTGGCTTTCGAATATGGGCAGACTTTATTGGCTTTTTCGACCAGTTTTTGAAATTCATCGGCCGATAGTTCTGTATTTTCACCGATTACGTGAATCTTTACGGCTAATTTAAAGTCCAAACCTTCGCCTTTCATTAAATCTACTGATACTTCGGTAGTCGAGTCAAATTTTGCTTTTTCTTCACCTTTGACCGCTGCCAGTGCGCCATCAAAACAAGCAGCATAACCCATAGCAAATAACTGCTCTGGATTGTTACCGTCTTTACCAGAACCCGGTGCGACCATGTTAATGGTCAAATCACTATCTTTTAGGCTCGCATTACCCGTACGGCCGCCAGTAACGGTAGCTTGTGTAGAATACAATGTTTTCATAACATATCCTTTGTTGTTGGTTTTTATAATTAAATGATTTATCTACTATGTGACCTTCCTTACATGTGATCTTACTTAAAAAGCGATTTTACATAGTAACTCCTTAGATTAGCACAGTGAGCAACGTTGAACGTATCGCGCAAGTTTAGAAATGGTAACTTGCTAAAATGTCTAATCGGAGTTTTCTAAAACCATAATAGTAGGATTTTGATATATAAATAACGATACTATTAATGTAAACTAATCACAAAAAGTATTTTACTAACATATTACAGTAACCAAATTAGCTAAAAAGAGTTTAATCATAAGGACATTGTTTAATGAATGCCTCGCTAAATAAATGGATTTTATTACCAAGTATCGTCTCTCTAATGGCACTTGCGCTCAGCGGCTGCGAAGAAGAGGACGTGTTTTTTGGCGTAGGCAGTAGCAATAATATAACGCTGAGCAGATTTGCCGATAGCTATGACAGTAAAGCCAATGCGACTGCGATTGCGCGCATCGATGAAACCTACCGTACCGGTAATTATGAGATTAAAACCAGAAATCTTGTCAATAACTACAGCAATCAAAGTTTAAATACTTTAGACAAAACGGTACTAGCCGATAAGTTCGAAGGACGATTGGAACACAAAAATATTGAAGTCAGTGGCCGCACGGTCAAACGGCCTATTTATGAAAAAAACAGCAATAACAAGTTCAATTATCAAACCACTTATAAAACCTTGGACTTGTCAGGTGTGAAAGCCGATGATTACCGTGCAGGCGTTCCGCTAAGCAATAGTCGCGGCATTAAGACGGGCTTAAGTCACTATTCTAAACTGCCAACCAATTTAGCCTTTCCAGCAGGCTCGGTTTGCTATATTCCCGTCGTCAGCAGCGAGCGTAAATTTTTAGCTTTTAACGAAAAAGACAACACAGGATACTCGTCGCTTGATAAATGGGTTGCGGCAGCCGAAGCACGTTTTAATGATGATAGAGATTATAGTACCTCAAGGTTTGGCGTTGGTATCAATAATAAGCAAAAAGCGGCGCAAGTGATGTTTTTTGAATATAAAGACCAACCAGCTTATCAGTATAACGGGGTTGAATATAGTAAAGATATTTATGAAGCGGATTATGTGGCCAAAGGTAGTAGCAATCCAAATACCAACATCTTTCGCGGTGTGGTCGATTGCACGATTGTCAATGATGTCGCCGCTGACTTTTTAGAAAGAGAAATCAAGCGCTACTATTAACGTTTAGAAATACCTAAGGATAAAAAATATCATCACTCTCTATTTGTTCATTAGAGAGTGTTTTTTTATGCGCTAATTCTGCAAGCAAACGCTAAATCCGCTACAATACGCCCATTATTTATCCTATTTATTTAGCGTGATTTCTAAATCACACAACCGTTGAAGCCGAAATTATGAGCGTAGATCCAAAGAAATTAAGCAAAGAAGTCGCCAAACGCCGCACCTTTGCCATTATCTCGCATCCCGATGCGGGTAAGACCACCATGACCGAAAAGCTGCTGCTATGGGGGCAGGCGATTCAGGTGGTTGGTGAAGTAAAAGGCCGCAAAACTGACCGTCATGCGACATCTGATTGGATGAGTATGGAGCAGGAGCGCGGTATCTCGATTACCACCTCGGTCATGCAGTTTCCTTATAAAGACCATATGGTCAACCTGCTAGACACCCCGGGTCATGCCGACTTTAGTGAAGATACGTATCGTACTCTGACCGCGGTAGACAGTGCGCTAATGATGGTCGATGGCGCAAAAGGTGTCGAAGAGCGGACCATCAAGCTGATGGAAGTTTGCCGAATGCGTGATACGCCCATCATCTCATTTGTTAATAAACTTGACCGTCAGATTCGCGAGCCGCTTGAGCTACTCAGCGAAATCGAAGCAGTATTAAAGATTAAATGTATTCCGGTCACGTGGCCGATTGGTATGGGGCAAGATTTCGTTGGTGTTTATCATCTAACCGAAAACAAAACTTACCTATATGAAAAGGGTCATGGCGGTGAGATGACAGTCTCTGAAACGCGCGAAGGCTACGATTATCCTGATATCCGTGAGCGCTTGGGCAAGCTGATGTTTGATTCTTTTGAAGAATCGCTTGAGCTGGTACAAATGGCACTCGAAGACTTTGAAGTCGAGGCGTTTTTAAAAGGTGAGATGACGCCTGTATTGTTCGGGACGGCACTGGGTAACTTTGGCGTCAACATGGTACTTGATACCTTGATTAAATATGCACCGCCGCCAAAATCGCATCCGACCAATGAGCGCGAAGTCGCCGCAACCGAAACCGAATTTAGCGGTTTTGTGTTTAAGATTCAGGCCAATATGGATCCGCGTCACCGTGACCGCATTGCTTTTTTGCGCGTGTGCTCTGGTAAATATGAAAAAGGCATGAAAATGAAGCACGTGCGCTTGGGTAAAGACGTGCGTATTGCCGATGCTTTGACTTTCCTTGCAGGTGACCGTGAAGCGTTAGAAGAAGCCTACCCGGGTGATATCATTGGCTTACATAACCACGGAACCATTTCTATCGGTGACAGCTTTACCGAAGGCGAAGAATTAAACTTTACTGGTATTCCGCACTTTGCTCCTGAATTGTTCCGCCGTGTGGTGCTAAAAGACCCGCTTAAATCAAAAGCGCTGCAAAAAGGTTTACAGCAGTTAAGCGAAGAGGGCGCAACGCAGGTCTTTATGCCGCAGATTAATAACGATTTAATCTTAGGAGCGGTCGGTGTCCTACAGTTTGAAGTGGTCGCCCACCGTCTAAAAGAAGAATATAAAGTGCAATGTATCTTTGAGCCGGTATCGATTGCGACCGTACGCTGGATTCATTGTGATGATGAAGTGGCGCTGGCGAAGTTTAAGAAAAAAGCCCATGACCAATTATCAATAGATGGTGGTGGCTATTTGACCTATCTTGCGCCATCTCGGGTGAACTTGCAGCTGATGCAAGACCGCTATCCTGAGATTACTTTTAGCAATACGCGCGAGCATTAAAATTAGCTTATGAATTCTTATTCTTACCTTTAAAAGACACGCTATCGTGTCTTTTTTATTACGAAAAATTTTGTCGCAGTCAAATATAAGTGCCCGCCTCAACATTAAGTACTCAAAAACACAAACAGTGCGCCTACAATAGGGCGCAATAGTTACGGTAGAATATCAATAAACCTTATTTGTACGTGAAAGAGTCTATATGAAATCTACAACTGACATTCATAACAATAACTCAAGATTTACTAAACGATTTCCATCTCAGCACAGCGTGGGACGTCTGGTTACGTTGCTAAGTAGTGGCTTATTACTTGGGGCTTTAAGCCTATCAGCGCAGGCGGGTAGCTTGATTAGTCATAGCGAATATTTAGAATATGAATTGCCTAAAAAAATACAGGAAAAATGTACGGCGCGTGATAATTGCCCAGATATTGAAGTGAAGTACCTTAAGACCAATCATGCTTGGATAAATAAGCTTGCCAATGCGCGTATTGATAATTTAGTGGTCAATAGTAAGCCAACGGAGTCCGCGCCCATCACCAAGAAAAGTAGCCCAGCCGAGGTCAAAGCTGCCATCGACGGTTTTGTTAGCGCGCAGTTTGCCGACTTACCGCAAGACAGCATTTTCGTCTATAACTTAATGGTGACGCCTGAATACTTGGGTCATGTGAATGATTTTGAGCTGTTTGAAATAAACTCTTATGTCTTCACTGGTGGCGCTCATGGTATGCCATATAGCGAGTATTTGATATTTGACCAAAAAACTGAGAAACAAATTCAGTTAGCAGATATGCTACAGCCCAACAAAAAATCAAAATTTAAAGCTTTAGCTTATGATGCTTATAAAGATTGGGTGAAAACGGTCGATGAAGATGCGGCAAGCTATGAGAAAAACTGGCCATTTACCTTAAGTGAGAACGCAACCTTGACTGATAAAGGGATTGATATTCGTTATCAGCATTATTCTATCGGCCCCTACGCATACGGAATGCCCGTACTGAGTATTCCTTACAACAAGCTTAGCGGCATTATAAAACCTCGCTTTATAGCTAAATAATATCAACAATAATTTTAGCCAGTATGAAGATAATTGTATAAGAACAGCCATTTATAGAAAGTTATTAGATAAAAATAGCCATTGAATATTTTATAAAAATAAGGAGTGATACCATGACAAACCATACAGAAAATGCCCATACACCTGTGACGACAGAGGATGCAACTTGGCAACTTAATGCCCTGACCGAAGCACTAGGCGATCTGACCTTGAGCGTCAGTGACAGCCTGTCTGTTGGGCGCGGTAGCGATAATGACGTGGTACTCGGCAGCAAGCAAGTGTCGCGCAATCACGCTGTCTTGAGCGTGTTAAATGGGGAGCTATACGTTAAGGACTTAGAGTCATCGAACGGCACTTTTATCAATGAGCAGCGGATTGAGGGCAATAAATCTCAGCGCCTTAATGCCAATGATACGCTAGGCTTTGCAAGCTTTAACTTTCAGGTAATTGCGCCTGTTGCTGCGACCTTGGACAATGAACAAGCTGCTCCAGTTGTGTCAGATGAGCCAGTATTAAGCACGAACGCTGTTACGTCTACTGAATCGATACCAGCCGCTGAATCTACCGTTATAGCGCCAGTCGTTAGCGAAGCAGCAGATAAAAAGCCAACAATTGAAGAAACTAGTATTCAAGAACCCATCGTTAAAGAAACTGTTGCTGCAGAGCCTGTAATTAACGAGCCTATAATCAACGAACCTATTGCTAAAGAGCCAGTCATCAAGGAAACTGGAATCGATGAGGTATTGTCAGTAGCTGATAATAATGAACCATCAACTTCAACTAGCACACCGGTTGTAGAAGAACCAGCACCGAGTGCGGTTCGTCAGGCTCAATATGACAGCGATGCTGCAGCGCATGATAAGACCACGACGACCACCTTGCAAGAAGAGGCGGATCCCGATGTCCTACGTGCTAAGCAAGCTGCTACCGCCCAGTTTTCGGGCACGGCCAATTTGGGTCAGCCGCGCGACCTTGGTACATCAGGTAATAATGCCATGGATCAAGCGCTTAATAATCCTGCCAATGCGGGACAAGCCGAGAAAAAACCGAGTGGTGGCTGGTTTATCTGGGTATTTATTGCTATTTTAATCATTGGCCTCGCGCTATGGTTGTTTAATAAAGGCAGCATGTAAGAGTTCTATCTTTATAAACTAAACGGCATTCTAAAAGAAATAAAGCAGTTGCTCGCTTATAAAAATGATGAATTTCATAAAAAACTATGCAATTTTTATAAAGCCATGCAATAAAGGCGGGCAGCTTATACTTTAAAGGATGTCTCATCAATTTAGCTTTAAAAATAGCGGCAAATTTAAGTTAGAAAAAATAGCAATACAATCAAGTGTTTGACAGCTTTTATGAAAATAAAGCTAAAAAAAATGAAAAAGGGCTTGCGTCTAGCAAAATATTTGATAGAATAGCCACCACTTTGAGAGAACAAGCCGACTTAGCTCAGTTGGTAGAGCAACTGACTTGTAATCAGTAGGTCGCCAGTTCGATCCCGGCAGTCGGCACCATCTCTTTCAAAGTCGCTTTTTATGAATTTACTTTCAATTGAAGTGATTTATATCAAGCAATCTAGGTGGGATTGGGGAGCGGTCAAACCCAACAGACTGTAAATCTGTCGCGAAAGCTTCGAAGGTTCGAATCCTTCTCCCACCACCATATTTGTTTTAAGTATGTCCTAGCGCCAAGCATACTCTTTATCTTGTACGACTCTTAATTAGAGTCAAATAATATAAGAGTAAATGCGGGTGTGGTATAATGGTAACACCTTAGCCTTCCAAGCTAATGACGCGGGTTCGATTCCCGCCACCCGCTCCATATATGCACCTTCGCAGCAACTATCAAACATCACGACAGTCGGTTATTAGCTGTATCGTGATATTTTTTTTAGTACAACCCATAGGTTGGCTACTGTAGTTTTTAAAAGCATGCTCATATAGCTCAGCGGTAGAGCACTCCCTTGGTAAGGGAGAGGTCTTGAGTTCAATTCTCAATATGAGCTCCATTTATTGTTCAAGCCTTGTCTATATGCTTTACTATTTTGATAAAGCATCACATTTCGACAAGACAATGTATTTTACAAAATATTGTAGCAATATCGAATTATAAAATATTGAAAATTATAAATAGAGTGTGGCAATTAATCATTTAAAGGTGACACTAAGGTGTTGCCTTTTAGTGCTGTCAGTAGGTTTATAAATCTAATTTTTAGCAATATCTATAAAAAGCTGTTTTGTCAATGCGCGCTAGCAACTAGCACAATATGCAAGCGATTGAAAAACAAGTATAATGCCCATATATAAACATGTGATTAAGCTAGTAAGCATCTTGAATACATTCATTTTAGTAGCTAAACCATAGCGTCAACGGTTTGATGGTTATTACGCATCATGAGCCGTCAAACAGCTATTTACCGATCTTTGATTGTTAAAGATTCATCAATAAAGAGGAAATACCCATGGCAAAGGCCAAGTTTGAACGCAGCAAGCCACACG
>NZ_JABAST010000012.1 GCF_016107575.1 Psychrobacter faecalis
CAAAAGTTGTGTCCAACTTATGGGGGTCAGTTCAATATTAAGAGCGGTTTTTTATTAAGCCATAATTATATCAAACATGATGTCGGATAACCCCCTCATCTTATGATGGGGGGGTCTCCTAAGAACTGTACGTGCGAATTTCTCCGCATACAGCTCAAGCCTTTTTAAGCCTCAATAGCCAGCTTCTGAATCGGCAATTTAAGGGCGTGCACCTTACGGTGACATACGGCATGAAGTAATACTCGGTTATGGCGTCCATCAGAGCCACCTTGCGATTTATAAACCACATGATGGTTGTGCCATGTTTCATCCGTTGTTAATGTGCCATGACAAAATGCACATCTACCATGCTGCTCTGCATACAAAGCACTCAACAGTTTACGATGCTTAATAGAATTAAGCGTACGCGTTTGTTGTAGCTTTTCAGCGTATGCGTCCCATTTAGGGTCAAACGGATTATAATCCGCCTTTACCTTAACATGACGTTTGATATGAAAATCACCTGTATAAACCAGCGATACGGTTCTGTTGTCACCCGTTTGGCAAGAAAAAACCCAATTGCGGTTTTTGATGGATTTGAAATACTTTCTTCGCACCCATCGCTTACCTTTTTTTGGATGACGGCGAACCGCCCATACCCATAACAACCTAAAAACCAGTGCATCCATTCTTGAAAATGCATCACTAGCCACTTGATGTTTATGATAGTTTGCCCATCCTCGAAGGACAGGATTTAACTTCCAAATCAAGTGCTCAGTTTTAACCGTCTTCATGTTCGAGACAATCTCTTTTACCTTTTTATACAACGCTTGCACATTGCTTTTAGCAGGCTTGATAAGTAATGTACCGTGATACTTACGCACATTCCATCCTAAGAAATCAAAGCCCTCATTAATATGCGTCACTTTGGTTTTTTCTGGTGATAAGCTTAACCCTCTAATCGCTAAGAAATCAGCAACTTTAGGTTTCACCTCATCAATAAGCAGTTGCTTAGATATTCCAGATATCACCATATCATCTGCATAACGAGTTAAGTAAACTTTATGTCTACGGGCTTTTTTACTACCTTTTGCACCGAAGTGCTCGGATAGATAAGTCTCTAGTCCATCCATCGCCATATTCGCTAAAGTCGGGGAGATAATACCACCTTGCGGTGTCCCTGCCGTGGTTTGTTTGAGTTGCCCCATGTCCACCACACCCGATTTTAGCCACTTGCGTAATACTTGTTTATCCATAGGGATGTTATCAAGTAACCACTCATGGCTTATATTGTCAAAACACCCCTCAATATCAACTTCAAGTATCCATTGTGCTGAGCCGGGTTTACTCAATGTCGAATGACATTGGGTAATGGCATCAGCGGTACTTCGGTTGATACGAAACCCATAAGAGTCTTTATCAGCGGTTGTTTCAGCAACAGGTTGCAACGCAAGTAAATACAGCGCCTGCATTGCTCTATCTATCATAGTGGGAATACCTAGTGGTCGTCTTGCACCATTTGGTTTCGGTATATAAATCCGCCTTAATGGACTAGGCTTATACCCATGTCTCACTAACCGAGAGATAGCCTTTAGCTTTTTAGCTGGACTGCTCCAAAGCTCACCGTCAATTCCTACGGTTCGCTTCCCTTTGTTTTCCGTCACTCTTCGTACTGCTAGTGCTTTTGCACTAAAAGAGTGAATTAACAGGCGTTGTAAGGCTTTCACCTTACGCCACTTGCCTTGTTCAGTTGCCTTCGCAATCCGTATCTGCATCTTTCTTACCGTCTTTTCAGCTTGATACCAGTCGATATCGTGCCAAGTTAACGGTCGTGAGGATGCAGACACATCACTGTGTTTATTCATGCTTTCCTCCTCTAGATAAAAGGAGGTTAGAACTTGATATACTGAGCATCCCTAATGGGAGGTCAGTACGTCGTGTACTAACCTCCGAAAGTTGTATTAAGCCTAAGCCTTCTACCGCTTTCACTTTTTAGAAATACTCAAATCATCTTGCGATGAAAGACCAGTTGGAAGTGGGCACCCATTACAGGCTAGGTCATATCTCATACCCTATCTTAAACATTACATTTAAGCGTTTGCTTTCTCCAACCTCCCATACCCATACCCTCAACAGCTTTCCTCACGGTCAGCCTGCCTTTAAACACTCAAGGCAAAGACATGGGCTTACCAAGTTCCACTATAGTGACAACATTTAACTTAGGTTCCACCTTGTACGCCGATGACGCTTATAGCAACGTAATCCCAATGTAAAGAGGATTAACTGGTCACCCACCATTTTGGTAAGAGTTTATCAACTACCGTAAACTCTGTCCCGATAACGACGTGTAAACGATGATTCACATACATTAACCTTATTAAATAGCCTAGCCTCTCAAAGCTGTGTAGTTCAGCTTATCCATTGATGTTTTCACAAACATTAATGCCCAAAATAGGGGAGTACATTGTCAGAAAGCTTCCCACAAAACCGTTACCAGTAATGCAGTATTCCTAGGCTACGAGTGGTTGCACACTCGGTTACTTCATTTAACGAACAAACAGCTTTGGTTAAAAGAGCAACAATCACTATAGCAGCTTACAGCGTGCTACTATCTGCCTTACAACTTATTGGCTTTTTTGCTTGAGCCATAATAAATACGGTCATCTAACTTCCACTCCTCTATGAAGCATCCATTAAACTTGGCATCTATTAACAGCGCCTACTTGTATCGATTATTAATACGCACAGGCTTACTCTTCCTTATGTGTGCTGATGACCAGCATCGTAATAATTGGAGTAACAAACAGGATGGCACTAAGAACTCTGCCACCTACCATTTGATTTAACGTGTTCACCTATTGGTGATTGAGTTAAATCACCAATAAGTGCAACTAAACGATATTGGGAAACACCGCTTAGTTACGTCCATAGATAGATTTTTCTTTCAAAAAACCTAGTTTGGAAAGCCCCTTTTACCGAGGCGTGTACAGTAAAAACATGGCTAATTAACCACGTTTATCTTACCTTTAAAACATCCAGCAAAGGCTATCCTGTAAATAGCCTTTCTTGGAAAGCCCCGTATGTCGGGGCGTACACAGCAAACACGACAGTACTTGTCGCACTTACATGTTTGGATAGTTAGGACCGCCGCCGCCCTCTGGCGTTACCCAAGTAATGTTCTGTGACGGGTCTTTGATATCACAGGTTTTACAATGCACGCAGTTTTGGGCATTGATAACAAACTTAGCACCTTCGGCATCTTTCACCACTTCATAAACGCCAGCTGGGCAGTACAGACGCGCAGGCTCAGCATATAGCGGTAAGTTGATTGAAACAGGCACCGTAGGATCGGTAAGTTTCAAATGCGACGGTTGGTCTTCGGCATGGTTGGTGTTGGAGATAAAGACTGATGACAGCTTATCAAATATCAGCTTACCATCTGGCTTAGGATAGGTTGGCTGATAAGCATGCGCCGCGCGCTCTAGCTGATCATAATCTCTCTTATTATCATGAATGGTCAAAGGCATTTTACCGCCAAGCAAATTTTGCTCGATAAAGGTAAAGGCGCCTCCCATCCATTGACCCATACGGTGCATGGCTGGGGCAAAGTTACGCGCTTCGTAGTTGTCTTGATACAGCCAGGATTCTTTATACATGGTGCTATAGGCAACCACGTCGTCATACTCACGGCCTGCTTGTAACGCTTCAAAAATCGCTTCAGCCGCTAACATACCTGACTTCATCGAGGTGTGCGTACCTTTGATTTTGGCAGGGTTTAAGAATCCAGCATCATCACCGACCAACACGCCACCTGGGAAGGTGAATTTTGGTAAGGAGTTTAAGCCGCCTTTGGTCAACGCACGCGCGCCGTATGACAGGCGTTTGCCGCCTTCTAAGACGTTGCGAATGACTGGATGCAGTTTTAGGCGCTGCATCTCATCAAAAGGTGACATATAAGGGTTTGAGTACGATAAGTCGATCACCATACCGAAGCTGACTTGGTTGTTTTCATCGAAGTATAACCACCAACCGCCAGATGAGCCGGTATCCGTTAAAGGCCAACCTGAACCATGCATGACCACGCCTTGCTCGTGCTTCTCTGGGCTGACTTCCCATAGCTCTTTTAGGCCGATACCATAATGCTGAGGGTCTGAGTCTTTATCAAGCGCAAAACGGCTGATGAGGCGCTTGCCCAAATGTCCACGGCAACCTTCGGCAAAGATGGTATATTTACCTAGCAGCTCGTAACCTGGCTCAAAGCTTGGCTTGGCTTCACCATTGGCAGCTACGCCCATGTCGCCGGTCAACACTCCTCTTACCGAACCGTCATCGTTATATAAGATGTCGTCGGCTGCAAAGCCTGGGAACATCATGACTTCAAGCTCTTCTGCTTGCTCAGCCAACCAGCGAACGACGTTGCCCAATGAGACAATGTAGTTGCCTTCATTGTGCATGCTAGCAGGTACGATAGAATCAGGTAGTTTGGTTGCTTTGGTCGCAGAACCGAGCATATAAACGCGGTCTTCAATGGCAGGCACGTTTAGCGGTGCGCCTTTTTCTTTCCAATCTGGTATCAGCTCGTCTAAAGCGCGCGGCTCAATGACTGCACCAGATAAGGTATGGGCACCAAACTCTGAGCCTTTTTCGACCACACAAACCATAAACTCATCATTACCCGCTGCAATAGCAAGCTGACGCAGACGAATGGCTGCTGATAAACCTGCAGGGCCGCCGCCGACGATAATGACATCAAATTCCATTGATTCACGTTCGATTTCAGGCTCAGCAGCTTCTGGCTCTACGGCTGGCTCGGGCGTTGCTTCTGTTGCAGTAGTGGCTTCTACTGGCTCAGCGGCAGCTTCTGTCGCCTCAGTTGCAGCGCTTTCTTCAGTAGTGGCGACTTCTTCTACGGCTACATCAGTATGTGCGATGTCGCTATTTACAGTGTCGTTACTGACAGTGTCATTATTAACAACGTCGTTGCTAACAGTGTCATTATCAACAACAGGCTTTTGATTGTCTTGCTCTTGCATACCTACTCCTAAACTTTTAGTGGCTTATCTCAGGGCATCATTAGCTTAACAATTGAATAATAAAGCTTGCGGCGCTAACGTTACTCAGACATATGGCTGCCCGATAAGAACTGTCTTTGCGGCATCAATTGACGACGTTAAGCGTACAAAGATTGACGTAAAATCTAGCACCCATAACGTAAAATGTGTTGTTAATTCAACACCCACTGAACCATTGCAAATAAATAATCGTTACTCATTATAAAAGAAAAGTCCTACAAACACGATACGCATTTCTGGGTATCAATGTTAAGGTAAGATGGAAATAATGGGGGTACAATGACGATAGGCTTTCATCATACCCGAAACAAAAATTTATAGTAATAATAGATGCGACAAACTTTGATTACTACATAAAGGATTTTATGATGAATGACGATAATAAAAACGACAATTCTAATGATAAAGATAGCCTCAAAGTCACGAATGACAAGGTATCTGCGCCAAATGGTATGGATGCTTTGAGTCAGTATTTTAAGTCAGCGCCAAGTATACGCGAAGGGCGCGCCATACCGCCGCTTGAGAACTGGCATCCTGAGCAAGTAACGGATATGGATTTAACCATCAAAGCCAACGGTGAGTGGTGGCACGAAGGCGAGCACATGACCCGTCAGTCACTGGTTAATTTATTTGCTACTATTTTATGGAAAGAAGAAAATAATGGCGCGGTTGAGTATTTTTTAAAAACGCCGGTACAAAAACTGCGTATTCAAGTAGAAGATGCGCCGTTACTGATTAACGATGTTGGTATAATTGAAGAACAAGGTAAAAACTGGCTAGAATTTACGACCAGCACCGGTGATGTAGTGCGTTTAGATGATGAACATCCGATTAGTTTGCGTGCTTATACAATGAAAGACTCTGATGACAATAGCAATTCTAGCAAAAGTAAGAATAAAGAAGACAATAAAAGTACAGAAAGTCCTACGCAAATTCGTCCTTATATGACGGTACGAAACGGCTTAGAAGCATTGATTGGACGTAACGCTTTTTATCATTTAACAGAAATTGGTGAATTGACAGAGCGTGATGGTGAGACGATACTAACGCTGCAAAGTGGCGATAACGCTTATACATTATCAATGCTATTAGATTCATAATAGACTATATTTAATACTTATATAAGAACGGCGGTAAGAGAGCAATGAAGGTTGCCGTAAAAGCAGTGACTGATAATACAAGCCTTGATGGTGTTGATATTATTGATAGCCTTGAGACGCACAAAACGACATTTATTAATGATAGTTTTAAAACGCTTAAAGCAGATGATAGCGTGATAAATAACGCGCTTAAAAAGGAACGCAGCGCGCCAATCGGCTTGTTTGATTCGGGCGTCGGCGGCTTGTCGGTCTATCTACATCTGGCTCAGCAATTACCGCATGAGCGTTACGTTTATTATGCAGATACCTTGCATGTACCGTATGGCAATCGCGATAGTGAAGACATTAAAGCCTTGACGCTCGCCGCAGTAGAGTGGCTGTATCAGCAAGGCTGCAAGCTTATCGTCATCGCCTGTAATAGTGCCTCGGCGTATGCGTTAGAGACGGCCAGACGCTATTATCCGCAGCTGCTTATTGTCGGTCTGGTGCCCGCTTTAAAACCTGCGGTGTTGGCCAGTAAAACTCATCACGTGGCAGTATTGGCAACGAAAGCGACGTTAAACGGTGCACTACTCAATGACGTCATTAAGAATGTCGCCATTCCTCATGCTACCAGAGTCACCAAATACTTTGACCCAAACTTAGTCCCTTGGGTTGAGTCAGGTATGCCTAAAGACAGCAAAACGGCTCAGGATTTACGCCTGCAATTGCAGCAATTTTCGCAAGATGGCGTCGATCAGTTGGTATTAGGCTGTACCCATTATCCATTTTTTAAAGCGTTTTTACGCCAAGAAATTACTCAGCAGCAGTTACCGCTACATATTGTCGATTCGGGGCATGCAATCGCTGAGCGCGTTAAGCAGCTGTTGATAGCGGATCAGTTGTCGGCATTACCCGTTACGGTATCAGCTAATGAAGCGTTAAATGGCGTAGCGACCGCTATAGATATACCGCCGGCTTTGACTTTTTACGCGACTAGGTACGATGAGCAGCTCGGCGCTGTGGTGCGACGTTTATTGGGTAAACAGTCTCGTATACAGTATATTCTTTCGCCTTAAGCCCTTTTGTTTTAGTCTAATAGGGTTTTTTGCCTGTGCAATAGTGAGGTAGCTGTTATAATCCCGCAATATATTAGTGGAATTAGCAATAAATTAAACGCATTTGCGTAATATTCTGCTAGGCTAGTATTTGCCAAGCAGAATATTAGACAAGCTCTGATGCTATCGTTTTTGGGTATCGATTGAGATAACTTTCATTTATATGACTAATAAGCTTAGAGGTGATTGTGTCAAACCGTCGCTATCATATTCACGTCATATGCGCTGACAACGACCAACTGTTGGTTTTAGACAGTGTGGCGATGTTTTTCCAAGGCCGCGCATTTTTAACCTATGACGTTTCTAGCAAATTACCCAAAGCGGCGTTATATGGTCGCCAGTGTATCGATGCTTGCGATTATGCGCTGATGATTATCGGTGATAGCTATGGTACGGCGCAAAATACTGGTGTCAGTCAAATGCATTTAAGCTATCTTAATGCTAAAGCCAAGCTCAAACCTTTGTTAATATTGGTCAAAAGTCATCATAACGAGGTCAATATCAGTCGGCAGCTACAAGAATTCACCAACATGGTGACCAAAAAAGCCGATAAGATTTATTACTATAAAACAGAAAACGATATCGAGCAGCTCCTCATTCAAGCCTTCTATAGAATGGTCGCCAATCATGAAGTAGGGGACGGCTGGGTAAGGGTGAGCGACGAGCTAATGAAAGCCAATAAATCGGCACTGGCTGAAGAAACGGCAACGAGCTTTTCTACCAAGAAAACCAAACTTACCCAATCTCGCCCTGCTGTTACCAATCATTTAGCAGCCGATAGTGTCAGCAAACCATTGGTGCTGACAGACACTTTTGAGATTCAGTACAAAGCCCAAGCCTATGAAGGCGGTAATTTAACCGACGTTACCCGCCCTATGAGTTTATCGTGGCAAGAAGTGCTCATCGCCTTAATAAAAATACCCGCTACCTTTTCAAGCTATGGTTTACAGAGCGCCATTAATCGCTTAATCGCCGTCAAAGCTGAAACAGATATCAAAAATGACATGCCAAATGTTCACGCGGTAGCACGTTGTCAGATTTCTCAAGATGACTTAAACCAATTACAGCGGCAGTTGGTGGCGGCTAACTGGATTCAACTCACCACCTATGGCACACGCGTGTCGCAGGAGCTATGGAAACTCACCTTTTATGCAAAAGGCTTATTGACAGACACTAACGCCACCACACCTAATGCGCCAACTTTACCGCTTAGCTAGGGCAAACGCTCTCTGCTCTATTTATAATTTCATTGAAAAAAATCCATTTATAAAGCCAGCGCTTACCCTTTGTAATACAAAGCATACGTCTCTGTAGTTGTGAAGCGGGGTAATACCCGTAATAATAAGCGTATAAATACATAATAATGCTTAATAATTAGGGAGAACCAACAATGAGTGATGCCAAAAAAGATTTAAATAGTGAACTAACCAGCTTAGAAGAAACCATGCTTGAAGCCGATCAGTTTCGTACCTTAGAAGAGCAAGTTGCTGACATGAAACGTCGCGGCATTGACCCAACCCAAGCCTATAAGGATTTGGATAGAAAGGAAGAAGATGCTGACTGGGGTGATGCGACGTGGAAGGAAAACGGCAAATGGAAACCAAAAACGCCTGCGGATTTAGATGACAAAGCCCGCGAAAATTGGGATGGCGACAATGGCAAACCAAATCCGCCACCTGTTATCTAGTAGATATTATTTAACAAAATAATAGAATAATGACCGTCTTTTTTCAGTTTATTGCATTCATTTTATAGAAAAGCCACGCAAATAAGCGTGGCTTTTTTATTAGTCGCTAATACATGCTTGTAGATACTAAATAATTCATTCCTTAGCTTAGCTAATTATGAGCCTTCATCAACGCGTACAAGCTTTATCGTACCATCAGGACTGGTAACCCGGCGATAACGCGTATTGCCCGATGAGGTTGATGGTCTAACGGTTGGCTGCACAGACGGCTGTACCGAGTAAGGATTAGAGTTTGAGCTGCCAGTTTGCTGTTGAATCAATTGCCCCATACGGTCTGCAGGCGCAGGGTTTAAAGGACGACTGTTTGCTGGTTGTCCGTACGGATTGCCATATTGGGAAGTGCTTGCAGCACTATTACCAACGATGGCGCGATAAAATTTTTGTCCGGCGCGTCCATCGGCTGGAAAGATGCCATGGCTTGATTGATATTGCTGAATCGCCGTACGGGTATTATCACCAATGATACCGTCCACTTCGCCAATATCGTAGCCTGCATTTAATAATCCTTGTTGGATATCTTTAGATTGCTGACGGCTAATACCAGGGTCGTCCGTCGGCCAGGCAGTGACAAAGTCGGTTTTGCTGCTGTCTTCACGCGCGATTAAGTCTGATAAGTGGGCAATTGCTAAAGCATAATTTTCTGAAGCGTTATACGAATAAAACGTGTCGAAGTTTTTACCCACCAAGAATGCTGGGCCATCAGTGCCGGCTGGTAATAATAAACCTGCGCTGCCCAAGGTAGAAGGCAGAGGGCTGCCGTTCGCCAATGTCAGCCCTTGATTGCGCCAATGGCTGATAGATTTTTTGTCTTTACGGTTTGATGCGCCCCAAAAACCACTCGGCAGTTTGACTTCATAACCCCATGGCTCGCCGGTACGGTAACCACGTTTGTCCAAAAAGTTGGCAGTAGAGGCGAGCGCATCAGGGACGCTATTAACCAAGTCGCGGCGGCCATCACCATCGAAATCGACAGCCAGTTCTAAAAAGGTACTTGGCATAAACTGCGTTTGCCCAAATGCACCTGCCCATGAGCCGGTCATATCACTAGGTGCGATATCGCCATTTTGCACAATTTTTAGCGCATTGGCATATTCGCCTTGGAAATAGCTTTGGCGACGATCAAAACATGACAGCGTCGCTAAAGATTCAAACAAGGGCTTTTTACCCAATGTCTGACCAAAGTTTGACTCCACGCCCCATACGCCCAGTACATGCTCAGCTTTGACCCCATAGCGCGATTCAATGCGGCGCAAGGTATCTGCCCATTGGTGCTTAGCGCGAATACCATCTTCGACCCGCTCTTTATCTACCAACGAAGACAAATAATCCCAAACGTCCTTTTGAAATTCAGGCTGGTAATTGAGTGACTGAATCACACTAGGGTCAGGCTGGCTTGGACGATAGTTATTAAACGTATAGCTATCGACGCCGCGGAATTTACTAGAGTTTTTTAAACCATCTAAGCACTGTTGAAACTGGCTATTAGATAAGTCTGGTGCTGGTGGTTTGGCCGCTTGCGCAGTACTGGCAAAGCTGAGGCCAACCGCGATGCTAAGTAGCGATAACGTAGAGGTCGAAGAAAAACGCATGGAAATATCCTATAAACATCGAAATAGTCATTGAAAGAGAACAAAGCTGAATTAAGCAGTATGAACTTAGAGTAACCAATCTCAATAGTAAAGAAAAGGTATCGAAGCACTCAGTTACTATAAATTGACGCGAGCGTGAGGTTAGAAGAGGGTTTGGCTATCATGCTTAAGCAAGATTTAGCGCTTTTTCGTGGTTTAGCTCCAGTTAATGAGTAAATGAAGGATTTAATAACCAAACATGTTCAGTTACGGCTAGCTCAGATGCCGCATTAAGGGTTGATGACTGGCTTTCAAGCTCGATAATTTTATAGTCGGCATCATAATACTGCTGTAACTGCTGCTGACTAATCGAAAAAGGCGGGCCGTCTTTTTTACTTTGATCGTAGCTTAGGGTGATTAACAGTTGTGGTGCATGATTGCTAAGCTTAACTATTTGCGCACTATAATCAGCACGCATCGTTGCTGGCAAGGCTATCAATGCTGCTCTATCATAAACAGCATTAATCTCGCCTATATCTGTTGCGCTCAGAGCAAAAATATCTGCTGCCCATAAAGTAATGATTTGCCCAGCTAGCTGACCCTGATAGCGTTTTAAAATAGATTTATCCGTAGCGCTCGTAAATTCAGTGATAGTAGGAATAACCTTTTGTTCAGCAAAGAACGCTTGCACAGCGGTTTCGATAAGCTCGACGCCAACGACATCGTAGCCTGCGTGCGCAAGCCATACCATATCAACCGATTTACCGCACAAAGGTACCAAGACTTGGCCACCGATGGGCACTGCCAGTTCAGAAAAATACTTGATTAGCTGAGGATTGACGTCAGACTTATGAAAGCCAATACGGCCGTCTTGCCAGCGCTGTTGCCAAAATTTAGAATCCATACCTTTATTCCTAACCTATCTATACTTTAGATGTTTGGTATTATCATACCGCTAAACGCAATAAAAAAGCCAAGCGTCTTAACCCTTGGCTTTGATAGCGTATAAAATTCACGTTACCGGTTTAGTTCACCATATACTGACTAAATTCTTTGCGCAATTTGGCAAGTTTCGGCGGAATAGCAAAGTTACAATAAGCTTGACCCGGGTTTCTATTATAGAAGTCTTGATGGGCGTCTTCAGCTTTGTAAAATTCCATAGCGGGATGGACTTCTGTCACCACATTGAGGCCCATGTCGCGTAATTTGTTAATGGTACGGTCGACCGTTGGTTTTTGCGCCTCATCGGTATAGAAAACCACGCTGCGATATTGGCTGCCGACGTCGTTGCCTTGACGATCCATGGTGGTGGGATCATGCGTGGCAAAAAACACATCAAGAACCACTTCTAATGGTACGATAGATTCGTCAAACTCAACCTTGATTACTTCAACGTGTCCGGTATCACCGCCGCAGACCGCTTCGTAGTTGGCAGAAACGGCATCGCCGCCCATATAGCCTGACACCACAGATTGCACGCCTTTTACGGATAAAAATACTGATTCGGTGCACCAAAAGCAGCCACCGCCTAAGATAATGGTTTGCATAATTGTTCCTATTATTATAGATGTTGTCATAGAGATGCGCTAAGTGCTTTATCTGGTTGTAATATTTCATCTTTCAATACTGCTTTTATGTCTCAAGATTACTTTTATAAAGGATTAGCGTTACCTATTTAGCTTAGCAGGGCAACTGGTCGCGATAAGTAACAAACAGTAATGTTATAATGGGCTTTTGCTATCTTTAGCTGTCTTTAAAGCATTGAGTAATGCACTATTTAATAATGGGCTTTTGCTATCTTTAGCTGTCTTTAAAGCATTGAGTAATGCACTATTTAATTATGGGCTTTTGCTATCTTTAGCTGTCTTTAAAGCATTGAGTAATGCACTATTTTATAATGGGCTTTTGCTATCTTTAGCTGTCTTTAAAGCATTGAGTAATGCACTATTTAATAATGGGCTTTTGCTATCTTTAGCTGTCTTTAAAGCATTGAGTAATGCACTATTTAATTAACGTTTTATTTTTAAAGAATCAAAGTCTCATTATTAAAAAACGAGCCATTATCAAAAAACGACCCACCATCAAAAAACGAGTAACCTCATGAGCCAAACTAAGCCTGCTAACCTGACTAATGACACCGTGAAGCACGATACCTTATTTACCACGCCACTCGATAAAGCGGCGCGTTTTTCTTTTGATGAGCAAGTGGTGGCGTGTTTTCCTGATATGATTCGCCGTAGTGTACCCGGTTATGGTCAAGTGCTGGCGATGTTGCCGATATTCGCTCGTCGTCACTGTAAATACCGCCAGCAAGATGATAGCGGCCAGCGTGTCAGCCGTGTCTATGATTTAGGGTGCTCACTGGGTGCGGCAAGTATGGCGTTGGCAGGCGAGTTTGAGTCGCAAGATTTACAGATTAAGGCGATTGATATCTCACCCGCGATGACCAATGAGGCGAGTACGTTATTAACGGAGAATTATCCGGCGCATACTATTGAAGTCATTACTGCTGATATTCGTGATGTCGAGCTTGAGCCATGCGATATGGTCATTCTGAATCTGACGCTGCAATTTCTGCCCGCTGCCGATAGAGTGGCAGTGCTTGAGAAAATTTATGCTGCATTAAGTGAGGGTGGTATTTTGGTATTGACCGAAAAAACCCATGCTTTTGATGAGCAGTATGATGCATGGTTGGTTGAGCGTTATTATGATTTTAAACGCGCCAATGGTTATACCGAGATGGAAATCAGCGGCAAACGCAATGCCTTAGAAAACGTTTTGATTACCGATACCTTGGATGAGCATCATATGCGTCTAGCGCAAGTTGGCTTTGAGCGTCATTTGACCTGGTTTCAATTTTTAAACTTTGTCTCTATTGTGGCCTTTAAATAATATTTAAACGCGATAGTAATAACGGCTCGACTTTTAATATAAATTTTTACTCTATCTTTTTACCGACATGGCAATCTGTTTTTATGCTTAACGACACCATTATTCTCGCTGAACGCGAATTATATTTAACCTTGCTGTCATTGGCGCAGCAGCAGCCGAGCGCTTATGAGTGGCTGACGCGCTTGCCAACGTGGCTTAATGATATCAAAGATAAAGCCAATTACGCGCACGCGCCCGCTTACCAAGCGTTGGTAGCACGATTGCCAACAGTAGCGGCTGATAAAGTAGATTTGGACAGTGATGTATTAACTATTGCCGCCAATCTCAGCGACTCTGAGCGCAAACAAACCTTAGCGCTACTAAAGCAGCTAATGCCGTGGCGCAAAGGGCCTTTTCAAATTGGTAGTGATAAAGACTGTTCGATATTTATCGATACCGAATGGCATAGCGATTGGAAATGGCAAAGGGTCGCACCGCATTTAGGCACGTTAAAAGGACGACGAATATTAGATGTGGGCGGTGGCTCGGGTTATCACGGTTGGCGAATGGCAGGGGCAGGCGCGGAGACGGTCATCATCATTGACCCATCATGTTTGTTTTATCATCAATTTATGGCGATTCGTCATTTTGTTGGCGCCGCTGATCATTATAAAACGCATTATATCCCTGTACCGCTTGAAGCCTTGCCGGAGCACAGTCAGCTATTCGATACGGTTTTTAGTATGGGCGTGCTCTATCATCGCCAGTCGCCGTTTGAGCATTTGCAACAGCTAAAAGGTCAGTTGGTTAAAGGTGGTGAGCTGGTGCTGGAAACCTTGGTTATCGATGGCGATGCCAATACTGTCCTTGTACCGCATGATCGTTATGCACAGATGAATAATGTCTATTTTTTGCCATCGGTCGATGCACTTATTGGCTGGCTAGAAAAAGCGGGGTTTAGCGAGGTACGCTGCGTCGATGTAGCGGTTACATCGACTGAGGAGCAGCGCAAAACCGAATGGATGACGTATCATTCATTGGCGGATTTTTTAGACCCTAGTGATGCCAGTAAAACCATCGAAGGGTATCCTGCGCCGAAACGGGCAACCTTAATTGCAAAAAAATAGCGCTGGCGGTTTGCGGTTGGCTAAGAGAGGTCGGTTAAATAAACCAGCGTTTAAATGCCATCTCTATCAATACTTTTAGGATAAAACCGATAAAACCCGCACCTAAGGCCAAAAACATCCAAAAAGTACCAGCGCGCCCAGCGTTAGACTGTTTTGATAAATCCCAAATAATAAAGAATAAGAAAGCAATAAAAATGGGCAATAAAATATACATGCCCCAACTGGTGACGGTACTAGAAGCAATAGCAAACATGGTTTTATCCTGTCAATGAAAGTGTAAAGTGCTGCGTTTTCTATGGTCTGTTTTTATATATGGTTATAAATGGCATCAGCATTTATAGAAGCAGCAATAGATTAATGTTGCCATTATAACGCGGAATAAGGTTGCTATAAATGTTTCACCAACGTCAAACAACAGTAACGCTACAATCCGCTTAAATAGCCCTATATTTGCAGCCTATAATAGTCGTCCACTTGTCACTTGCACATATCTAGTATAATAGCGGTGATTTTAGTGCTATTTTTGGTTCAAATAGTGCAATAGCAGCTAAAGGTTGTTATATTTATAGGTTACTTATTTTTTCTGTTTTATCTTATATTACCCCAATTTTTTGTTCATTTATCTGAGTTTATAGTCCTATGTCACAAGCCCAAATCGATACGCTCGCCTCACTGTTTGACAGTGCCATTGAAGTCCTAAAAACGAACGGCGAACTACCGGCTGATTGGCAAAACAACAGCCAAATTACGCGCACTAAAGATACCAGTCATGGTGACTTTGCGAGCAATATCGCCCTAACGGCTGCCAAAGCTGCGAAAGCCAATCCGCGCCAGCTTGCTGAAAAAATCGTTAATGCCTTGCCTGAAAATCAAAATATTCGTCAAGTAGAAATCGCAGGTCCTGGTTTTATCAACGTCTTTTTAAATACCGAAGCCAAATTTTCGGTGTTAGACGATATCTTTAAATTGCAAGAACGCTTTGGTTTAAGCAAGCAGTTTCAAGGTCAAAAAATTCAAGTTGAATTTGTCTCGGCCAACCCTACGTCTAGCTTACACGTCGGTCATGGACGCGGTGCTGCCTTTGGAATGAGTGTGGCAAATTTGCTTGAAGCCATTGGTTATGATGTCACGCGTGAGTATTATGTCAATGACGCCGGTCGCCAAATGGATATTTTGGCGACCAGTACTTATTTGCGTTATCTAGAAGCTAATGGCGAGGCAGTCACCTTCCCAGTCAATGGCTATCAAGGCGATTATGTCAGGGATATTGCGCAAACCCTAAAAACCCAGCATGGCAATAGCTACGTGCACAGTTTTGCCGATATTGCCAAAGACGTAGCAGCAGATGCACAGTTTGAGATAAATAATGATGGCGAAAAAGTACTGCTATCAGGCGATAAAGAAGCCCATATCGATGGTTTGATTGCCAATAGCAAAGCCTTGCTTGGCGCCGGTTATGAGCTGTTTTTAAATGCGGCATTGAGCAGTATTTTGGCTGATATCAAAGACGACTTAAATGACTTTGGTGTCCGTTATGAATGCTGGTTTAGCGAAAGATCCATCGATAGCGAGATTGAGCCTGCTTTACAAATCCTCGATGAAAAAGGCTATTTATACGAAAAAGACGGCAATATCTGGTTTAAATCGACTGATTTTGGCGATGAAAAAGACCGTGTGGTACGCCGTGCTAATGGTCAAAGTACCTATTTTGCCTCTGATATCGCTTATCATAAAAACAAGTTCGATCGCGGTTTTGATAAAGTCATTAACGTTTGGGGCGCTGACCATCATGGTTATGTGCCGCGCGTAAAAGCGGCATTGACGGCACTTGGTATCGATGCCGACCGCCTTGATGTGGTATTGGTACAGTTTGTTGCCTTATGGCGCGGTAGTGAAAAAGTGCAAATGTCATCGCGCTCGGGCAAATTTGTTACCTTACGTGAGCTGCGCCATGAAGTCGGTAACGATGCTGCACGTTTTTATTACGTCGCTCGTAAGCCTGAAGTTCATGTTGATTTTGACTTGGAGCTGGCCAAATCGCAAAGTAAAGATAACTTGGTTTACTATATTCAGTATGCGCATGCCCGGGTTTGCCGTGTGTTAGAAAAACTAGAAACCAGTGGTCTGCAAGTAGACGATATTACTGGCGCTGAAAAGCAAGCGTTATTGACCGCACCGAGCGAAGAAGAGTTGATTAAATTATTGGCCGCTTATCCGGCAACCTTGCTACGCTCAGCGACAGGCTATGAACCGCATATCTTAACCAACTATCTAAAAGAGTTGGCGGCGTTATTTCATGGTTGGTATGATGGCAATCGCATCTTGCCGGTCAGCCTAACTTCAGGTGAAACGCCAAGCCAAGATGAGACGGATTTGATGCAAGCGCGTTTACGCTTATCTAAAGCCGTACGTCAAGTATTGGCCAATGGATTGAGCTTATTAGGCTTGTCTGCACCGTCTAGCATGTAGTATAAAGGAAGACGGCTGTAGCCATTATTTGATGATAATTCTTCAATTCTAATCTAATCGACAGTGCTGATTCGATAAAGACAATTCGATAACGATAACTCGACAACGACAGATAATTCAGTAGGGAGAACGAGATCCATGTTAGCCAAAAAACCAAAAGGTGCCACTGAAAAACGCAAAACCAGTAGTGTGTCAGGCTTATTATGGATGTTTGTTGGGGCAGTATTGACGCTCATGATCGGGGTGTTTTTATACCTCTCACCCTTGTTTAACTTTAGTCCTGCGGGCAGCGGTGAGGGCACCGATGCTGATAGACAAGTTCAGCAACGGGTCGATACCGATACCGACAATGGTGATTATGAGTTCTATGATATTTTGCCCAATCAAGAGATGGCAACCATTCCCGATGAGGACTTCGGCGAAGGCAGTAGTAGCCAATCCGGTCAAATCACTGATTTTGAGCCAGATGTAGTCGTCAATCAGCCAGAAAACACCACGCCCAGTACTAATGATGCGGGTAACTTTGGTATTTCTGAGAGCACAACGATTGAGCCTAGTCGTAGCAACAATACGAATAATGCAGCAAACAGCAATAATGACGACGATATTGTCATCGTCGAAGAAGATGCGACTTATGATGGTACACCAGCTGCCAATAATACAGGCGCGAATACAGGCGCGGCTGCAAACAGAGCTAATACAGCGAACGCTAGCAATGCTAGTATTCAGCCAGCGAAGCCTGCGGCGACTTATATTTTGCAAATCAACAGCTTTGGTGATGCCGATGAAGCAGACCGTCGGCGAGCACAAGTTCTGATGGCTGGTGTCGATGCTAGGGTGGTGAAAAACACTACCGGTAATGGCCTGCCTATTTATCAGGTGATTTCACGCCCGATGAATAATCGACAAGCGGTTGCCACTGCTCAGCAGCGCCTGCAAAATAACGGTATTGATTCTATTATCGTTGAGCAGCGCCGTTAAACCTAAAGCATCGATAAAGAAAGCGTCAGAGGACGCTTTTTTTATCCCTTTTTTTTGATATGTTTTTTAGCTCCTTTCGGCAAACTCAATATAAGAGCATCATGATGACTGTAACTCCTTCAGAAACTGCGCCCGTTGGTATGATGAAAGCTTTTTTCCAAAAGTATTTTATCGATGCTTTTACCGGCATGGCGTTAGGGTTGTTTGTGACCCTTATCGCTGGTCTTATCATCTCGCAAATTGGTGGTTGGTTAAGCCTGCCAGCCTTGGTAGCGGTCGGCAAGCTGGCGTCAGTATTAATGGGCGCAGGTATCGGTGTTGGTATCGCCTACTACCTAAAAGCACCAACTTTGGTGATGCTAAGTTGCTTGGTTGCAGGGATGCTTGGCGCGCATTCTGAAGCTTTGATGGCGGGCAATTTATTTATCGCGCAAGAGGCAAGTCCAGCAACTTTCGTTGCTGTGCCCGGTAATCCAATTGGTGCTTATTTGGCTTCAGTATTTGCTTATCGCGCTGGTACTTGGATCGCTGGCAAGTCCAAGCTCGATATTTTGCTTATCCCTTTAGTGGTATGTACGGTGGCACTCATCGTCTGTGCGCTACTTAATCCTCCAGTCGTCGCTGCGGTCAACGCCATTGGTCAGGGTATTCAAGCAGCGACTGAATTACAGCCGCTTCTCATGGGTGTCGTGATAGCAGTGGTGGTCGGGATTTTATTGACGCTACCGACCTCAAGCGCGGCTATCTGTATCGCTATTGGACTTGGCGGCTTAGCAGGTGGGGCAGCGGTAGTTGGCTGCGCGGCGCATATGATTGGCTTTGCGGTGGCCAGTTTTAAAGACAACGGCGTCAGTGGTATCATATCCCAAGGACTTGGTACCAGTATGCTACAGATTCCTAATGTCCTTAAAAAACCGCTCGTACTATTGCCTGCTGTGATTGCTAGCGCCATCGTTGGTCCTATCGCAACCGTTGGCTTTGGGCTAGCTTGCACAGCAACTGGCGCTGGTATGGGCACGGCAGGACTGGTTGGGGTGTTTGGCGTCATTGAAGCATCACAAGAAATCATGAGCAGTGCTCAGTTGTGGACGGCGATTATATTATTGATGTTCATTTTACCTGCTCTCATTGCTGGTCTGGTCGCTTACGTGATGCGCCGCCTTGGCTGGTTGGTCGATGGCGATATGAAATTGCCCTAAATGAATAGTAAGGCTAAAGCTAAAGCACGCCAATTTTCCTAACTATTTGTCTTAACTATCTATGATAAAAAAGCCCAGCTATTCAATAACTGGGCTTTTTTATGGTCTAACTCATAAGTTTTTCAATTAACGACGCACATCTTTTGGTGCATCGCCATTTGGCCAATCTTTGTCTTTATTGGCTTTGACAGGGCGCGGCAAATGGGTAAAGTAGGCGGCAATATCGACCGCTTCTTGATCGCTTAGTGTATTGCCCTGACCGAACGGCATTTTACCTTTAATAAAGGCCGCGGCGGTATATGTACGCGCCATGCCTGCGCCATCATTAAAAGACTTGTCGCCTGCGACTGCTGGGTAAAGGTAAGTACCATCATCATTGTATTGACCTTCGCCATCAGCACCGTGGCAAACGCTGCATTTTTCTGCAAACAGCTTTTTGCCGGTTTCAGGGTTTGGCTCTAACTCTTTATTCACTTTTACAAAACCGCGACCTTCAGGTGATACCCCGAATGGCATATCTTGCGACAACCAGCTCATATAAGACACCATCGCATTCATATCATCTGAATCAAGATCGAGTGCCTTACCATTCATCGAACGCTCAAAACAACCGTTAATACGCTCCTGTATGGTATTGACGCGACCTGCGCGTGAGCGATAAATCGGATAAACGCTGGGCATATTGTTCCAAGGCGCGGCATACGCTTCTGAGCCATTGCCTAGGTGGCAGCTGGTACAGTTAAGCTGGTTACCAACGTTATTTGGCAGCTCTTTATAAGTATGGTTGGCAAGCTGTAGACCGCGGCGTACGGCAGCGCCATACTCATCATCTGGAATGGTCGATTCGTCTGGCATTTTAATGGACGGCTTACCGCTTGCAGCATCAGCGCCGCCTGCAGTTATATCATTGGCAGCAGGCATGTTGCCTTTTAAGGCATCTGCACGTGCCTCAAGATCCTTTACGCGTGCTAGGGCTGCTGCCTCCTCGACGCGATCAACTGCCTTAGTTTCACTACTATTATCACAACCTGTGAGAACAGTTGCACCAAGAGCAAAGATAGACGCCACTAAAATAGAAGACTTAGTACGTAAAAACTTTCTCATTGGAATATCCTTATCTTAAAATATAATATATAAAAATCTATCGATGTGTTAATTTAGCAGCAATGATGGCAGAACTTATGCTGTGATTTAGATAAAACGACAGTACGAATTTATGTAGACGCTCCACTTTGCTCATCAAAAACTACGGGGTAATCAATCAGTAACTTGCTAGTAACATGATTGTATCAAATACAAATACGTAAAGTGATTTTAAATTGAAAATAAAACATAACGTGACAAACCAAGTTGAAAAAAGCTAAAGCGCAAACCACAGTATCTATAGTGAGTGGAAAGTAATATCGCTACATTACGCACTGCTGATATCAATTTTTCTTACTTGCTTGCTGTGCTTGCGCAGACAGAGGCTACAAAAATTGATATCAGCAATACCGTCGCGTTTTTAGGATATTTTGACTATATGTTGTTTTCTACTAAAAAAGCGCGTGAATAGCGAAGTATTCACGCGCTTTTTGCTAAGCATGTTTGTTTAATAGTTTAACTTATCGTCGTGTATTTGCCGCTATATTAATGAGTAGTTACCGCTTTAGGGTTGGCTGTTTTTACGTGCTTTTTGCCTTTTAATTTACGCGATAATTTGTTGATATCATTGAGTACCTGACCATAACGAGACGGGAATACGCGTTGGACGGCATCCATCATTTTGGCATCGTTGCCAATCAAGCAGCGCGGCTGGTTGGTCGCCGCCGCTTGTAAAATAATCCAAGCCGCTGCGCTGGCATCGAATTTTAAGAATTTATTAAAGCTACGAATGGCTTTGCTACCGCTACGCATACCGAGGTCGCTGATACTGTCGTTACCGCGGGCGCTATTGGCAATATTGGTCTTAATACCGCCGGGATGTACACAAGTTGCCGACACGCCGCAGCGCTGAATGTCTAACTCTTGGCGCAAGCTTTCGGTAAAGCCGCGCACCGCAAATTTACTGGCGTTATAAGCCGATTGGGAGGGTTGCGCGGTCAAACCAAACAGGCTTGAGATATTAATGATATGACCATGCTCGTTAAATTGGCGCGACTTGTTATCTTTTTTACCAGTATCAATTTCGCTTTCTTTGACGCTATTTTTAATCAGGGGTAAAAACGCCTTGGTGCCATAAACCACGCCCCAAAAATTGATATCCATCACCCATTCAAGCTCGCTAATACTGCTGCCTTCAACGGAAGAGTAGAGCGCCACGCCTGCATTATTAAAGATAAAATTTACTTTGCTATGTTCTGCCATCACGCTATCTGCCCAAGCTTCGACGGCTTTATTGTCCGAGACGTCGAGTACGGTGGTGGTAACTTTGACATCATAGCCGACCAGTAGCTCCTTGGTCTGCGCCAATTGTTCAGGATTGATATCCGATAGCGCTAAATGGCAGCCCATTTTTGCCAAATGCAGGGCAAGCTCGCGTCCCATGCCAGAACCTGCACCGGTGATAGCGGCGACATGATTGGCATAATAAGGGGTAATATCGTGGTCTTGCTGCAAGGGAAAAGGCAGATGCCGACGTAGAGAGTTTGCGATTGCAGAGATATTTCCAGAAACGTGGTTAAGCATGATAAACAGTCCTTTGTATCATTGATTTGAAGAGTTTGGTCGTCAATAAGGATAACGTATAAAAGTCGCTTTACCTTAGCATGATTTGTCCCTTTGGCTGCTACTGATTGATAAACGCAGCTGTCATTTTTAGCCAGCCTATGATGATAAATCACAGACATAAAAAAGCGCCTGAATAACTATCAGACGCTTTTTAAATCAATAGCATGTTAAGCATATAGTCTGTTAAGCATATAGCCCGTCAAACATGATGAAGTGCTTTTACCCAATCGTCACTTATGCAATTTTAGGGGTTTTGCCTTCGTTAATCACTTGCTCGTCAACGAGTACGGTTTTGGCATTTTTCATCGATGGCAGCTCGTACATGGTTTCAAGCAGAGCGTTTTCGACGATAGAGCGCAGACCACGCGCACCGGTTTTACGCTCCATGGCTTTTTTGGCAATCGCATCAAGCGCTTCTTTGGTAAACTCAATCTCAGCGCCTTCCATTTCAAACAGATATTTATACTGTTTTACTAAGGCGTTTTTCGGTTCTGTCAAAATCTGTACCAAAGCTTCTTCATCGAGCTCTTGTAGCGCGGCTAACACGGGCAGACGACCAAACAATTCAGGAATGAGACCAAATTTGATTAAATCTTCTGGCTCGACTTGCTGCAGCAAATCAGAGCTGCGGCGGCTGTCATCTTTTGAGCTGACATCAGCATTAAAACCAATACCGCCTTTTTCTGTTCGCTGCTGAATGACTTTATCAAGACCGGCAAACGCACCACCAACGATAATCAAGATATTGCTGGTATCGACTTGGATAAGCTCTTGCTGTGGATGCTTACGACCACCATGTGGCGGGATAGCCGCAACCGTGCCTTCGATAAGTTTCAGCAACGCTTGCTGTACGCCTTCGCCAGACACGTCGCGAGTGATAGAAGGGTTGTCGCCTTTTTTACTGATTTTATCAATCTCATCAATATAGATGATGCCTTGCTCAGCTTTGCTGACATCATAGTCAGAGGCTTGCAAGAGCTTTTGTACGATGTTTTCAACATCTTCACCGACATAACCGGCTTCCGTTAACGTCGTCGCATCGGCCATCGCAAACGGCACATCAAGCAAGCGTGCGAGTGTTTGCGCGAGCAAGGTTTTACCAGAACCCGTTGGGCCAATCAGCAAGATATTACTTTTTGCCAACTCGACCATGGCGTCATCAGCGCCGATTTTGGCTTTTTTGCTATCTCTAGCCAACGTTTGGCTGACTTTTAGGCGTTTATAATGGTTATAAACTGCGACCGCTAAGGCTTTTTTCGCCGCATCTTGGCCGATGACATATTCATCAAGCTTGGCACGTAGCTCTTTTGGCGTTGGCAGTTTTTTATTGACCCAAGAGGTATCAATGTCGCTGTCGTCGTCGCCATCTTCGGCGCTATCAGCAATCAGGTCCGTACATAGCTCGATACATTCATTACAGATATTGGCGTCGTCAGCGGCAATCAGCTGCTTTACTTCACTTTTTTCTTTGCCGCAAAACGAACAATGCGGGGTGTTATCTTCTGCCATATACAGGCACTCCTAAAATTTAATGCTTATCAATGTTTTGATTATGGACATCAGCGCCAAAGCGTAGGGCAGTTGATATATTTTCACTTACCGTAACGCTTAGGTAGCTGATGTTTTACAGTCTTTTAGACGTCTATTATCAAAGCTTATAAAGAAATTAAAGCTTATAAAGAATCAGGACGGCGCTCTAATACTTCGTCAACCAAGCCGTATTCTTTGGCCTCTTTAGCATCTAGCCAATAGTCACGCTCAACGTCTTTTTCGATTTTCTCTACCGGTTGACCGGTACGCTCAGCCAAAATCTCGTTCAAACGAGCACGGGTTTTTAGAATTTCACGCGCATTAATTTCGATATCGGTTGCTTGACCTTGCGCGCCGCCTGATGGCTGATGAATCATTACGCGCGAGTTGGCTAGAGCATAACGTTTGCCTTTTTCACCCGCTGCCAGTAAGAACGAACCCATGCTATACGCGCCGCCCATACAAATGGTTGAGACTTCAGGTTTGATAAAGTTCATGGTATCAAAAATAGCCAAACCTGCACTGACTGAGCCGCCGGGCGAGTTGATATATAAATGAATGTCTTTATCAGGGTTTTCGGCTTCTAAAAACAATAGCTGCGCCACGATAAGATTGGCCATGTGGTCTTCAACTTGACCGGTCAAAAAGATAACGCGCTCACGTAATAGGCGTGAGAAAATATCAAACGAGCGTTCACCGCGCGCTGATTGCTCAACCACCATTGGAACCAATGCGGCTTGAGTCGTGCTTTGTACATTGTCATGCGCACTCATCAACATATCAAAATGCGGGTTAGCAATGATGCGATCATAATCTGTCATAAAGATGTCCTGTTTATAAGTCCATAAAATAAAAAATAGAAGCTAGCTGTTGGCTACATTGTTATTGATGATTATCATTGTAAACATTATCGCTTGGTAATAAAACCTACTAGAAAATAAAACCTATTCACGCATACATTTTATTTTATTAAATTAATTCGGCGCCAAAATATACTCAATCAAGCAGATTGGCTCTGCCTGCTAAAATAGTGGCTAATAAATATTGGTCGCCGCTAGAAATAAGTGAGCCAATGGTAACTTTTTTATCACAGCAATAATAACGCTTTAATGTGACAAATGATAAACGACTCCCTATTAATAAGGCGTCTGTGCGCACTTATCAAGGGCAGCATGAATAATCTGTTTATAAAAAATGCTATATTCAAAATATTCTAAACACGCTACGGTATTGCTGATATCAATTTTTTTTAGCCTCTGTCTGCGCAGGCACAGCAAGCAAGAAAAATTGATATCAGCAGTGTGTGATGTATCAATATTACTTTTCACTCACTATATTAAGACAGTAGTTTATAAACGGGCAATAAAAATGCCCTAACAAAGGTGTCAGGGCATTTTTGTTTATGCTAGGTATTAAACCAGTTAGTACTGACTGGCAAAGCGCTAGATCACATGATTACATGGCTTGTTGCTGCTGAGCGGCTAATAGGTCTTGATAGCTCACTTCTTTGTCCGTTACTTGGCCTTGCTCGATTAAATAATCAACCACTTGGTCTTCTAGCACTACTGACTCAATGTTAGCGCGTTGCTGCTTGTCATTGGTGTAGTACTCGATGACTTCCGCTGGGTCTTCGTAGTTTTCAGCGGCTTCTTTGATAAAGCTTTCAACACGTTCTTGGTCGACTTCTAAGCCTTTGGTGTCGATAACACGAGCAACGATGATGCCAAGACGGGCAGCACGTAGCGCTTGCTCTTCAAACAGCTCATTTGGCAGCATGTCTTTATCGAAGCTATCAGCGTTGGCGCCGAACTGCTGAGAAAAACGTTGCATCATCATGTTGCGTTGACGATCGATTTCTTGCTCTAGCATAGCGTTTGGTACGTCAAACTCGTTCTTTTCTAATAGTGCGTCAAAGGTCGCTTGTTTTACTTGGCTACGCGCGGCATTTTTGATTTCGCGTTCCATGTTTTTACGCACGTCTTCTTTTAATTTCTCAACGCCGCCTTCTTTCACGCCGAATAGCTCTAAGAACTCGTCGTCGATTTCAGGAAGTTTTGATTTTTCAACCAATTTTACGCTGATTTTAAATTGTGCTTCTTTACCAGCCAAGTTTTCAGCTTGGTAATCTTCTGGGAAGGTGACGTCGATGACTTTTTCTTCGCCCGCTTTCATGCCTTTGATGCCATCTTCAAAGCCTGGAATCATCTGATTGCTACCGATAACCAGTTTGAAGTCTTCAGCAGAGCCGCCTTCGAATTTTTCGCCGTCGATTGAACCTTCAAAGTCAAAGGTCACTTGGTTGTCTTTGGCCGCTTTACCTTTTTTCTCAACGAACTCTTGACGCTGCTTTTGTAGGTTTTCGATCATGGTGTCAACGTCTTCGTCGCTGACGGTTGCAGTGTGGCGCTCAACTTCGATTTCATCGATACCTTGGACGTCGATTTCTGGGAAGATTTCAACAGTCGCTTGATAAACCAAGAAGTCGTCTTCAAGTTTTACGTCGTCGATGTTTGGCATACCAACAGCACGGATGTCTTCAGATTTGATCGCTTCAAATACAGTATCACGGATCACATCGTTGATGACTTCTTGCTGAATGCCAGCACCGTACTGTGAACGGATATGCGACATCGGTACTTTACCTTTACGGAAACCGTCAATCTTGGCGGTTTTCGCCACTTGACTGATGCGGCCTTCAACTTTGTTTTGAATTTTTTCAACGGGTACTTTAACCGTTAGCTGAGTTTCTTTGTTAGACAGCTTGTTGGTTGTGACTTGTAAATCTGTAGCCATATTCGTTACACCTTTAGGATTAAATAGAAATAGACAACCAGGCTGCAAAATACGCGTGTGCTACTGGTTGCCGTTGGAATAAATAGGGGATATTGCTAGCGCGCGATTTCGCAATCTGTGAGCGTAGCAATCGCTGACGGCACAAAAATATGAAACGCTTTATTCTAAATAAACGCTCTCAGATATCAATATTAACTGCTAATCGCCCGCATAATAACGCTTTTTGCGCAATTATACAGACAAATAACGGCTTTCAACAAAATTTTAAAAGTAGAACAGTATAATCTATCTGTTTATCAAAGTAAAAATTATCTGTTTAATTGCCCCGTCAGTGATTTATAAGCTTAGCTTTGCCGTAATCTGCCCGCTTATTATCATCAAATACACTTTATTATCGAATACGCTTATAACGGCAATTGCGCCAATAACTGCTCAATGGCCTGACCACGATGACTGATGCTGTTTTTGTCCGCAGCGCTGAGACTTGCCGCCGTCGCTTGCAACTCTGGCAACCAAAACAGCGGATCGTAACCAAAACCGCCATCACCATGCGGCGCGTCTAAAATCTCGCCGTGCCATAAACCTTGAGCGATAATCGGTAGCGGGTCATCGGCATGACGTACCATAGCGAGCATACACACAAACACGCCTTTAATAGGGGTATCTGGCTTGGCTGCACGAATAGGCTGCAAGTCAGCGATAAGCTTGGCGTTGTTTTTGGCGTCATTGCCATGCTCGCCAGCATAGCGGGCAGAATAGATACCGGGCGCGTTGCCCAATACGGGCACACAAAGTCCTGAATCATCCGCAATCGTCGGTAGGCCACTTGCGCGGCTGGCATGCCGCGCTTTGATAATAGCGTTCTCAACGAAGCTCAAACCGTCCTCAATCGCGTCTTCGATATTAAGCTGACCTTGCGGGACAATCGTCACAGCCAAATCTGCCGCTGCAAATAAGCGTTTAAACTCCGCAAGTTTGCCTTTATTATTACTGGCAAGCACCCATTGATTGGCGAGCTTTGTTTGCGTTAAATGCTCTTGTAGAGTCAGGTTTGCGCTGCTGGCTTGGGTCATATTTTTTGTCCGTCATTGATTCACTAATACTGCTATATTCTAGGCTAGCATGAGCTAAATTACCAATTAGCATAACGAATCGTTGATTCATAACATTTGGTAACTGATATTTGTCACCACTCTTGCTATAATAGGCGATAAGCTACAGTGAATTATATCTTATAGCTTGTGAACTTTTAATTAATAATTCTTATAAATATTCATCATGGTTTTTGCCCATTGTATATTTATAAGTACATTAATTACTAAGTGATGCGCGCTTAAGATAATTTTAGCATGCAAGCCTTTTAGGTTTACCGCAATATGCTTAGCATATTGAGTAATGACTTTCACTAACAATAAACTAAGCCAATTTAGTCCGATAATTTATAGCGTTGATTTAAGCTATACCTAATACTAATGGCTAAACCAGCAAGGATAAAATAATTATGTCAAATATTACTTTACCAGACTTACCTTATGCAAAAGATGCGCTCGAGCCACATATCAGTGCTGAGACGCTAGAGTACCATCATGACAAGCATCATGCCGCTTATGTAAACAAGCTAAATGAATTGCTACCGGGTTCTGGTCTAGAAGACAAAACATTACCAGAAATCATCAAAGCGACTGCGAAAGATGACAGCAAAAAAACCATGTTTAACCAAGCAGCGCAAGTATGGAACCATACGTTCTATTGGAACTGTATGACGCCTGACAATGGTGGCGGCGAACCTACTGGTGATTTGAAAGCGAAAATCGAAGAAGATTTTGGTAGCTATGACAAATTCCGTGAAGAGTTCAAAAACGCAGCAACTTCACAGTTTGGTTCTGGTTGGGCTTGGCTAGTGGCTGATAAAGTTGGTGGTAAACTATCAATCGCTAAAACTGGTAATGCTGATAACCCATTGGCGCATGACCAAGTCGCTGTATTGACTTGTGACGTATGGGAACATGCTTACTACATCGATTATCGTAACCGTCGTCCTGACTATGTGGATACCTTCCTAGACAAGCTAGTGAACTGGGACTACGCAAACGCAAAATATAAAGGTCAAGATGCTGGTGTTGAAGAGTAATCTTTAACCACTAAGTATTTGATTTACTTTATAAGTAGGAAAAGGACGCTGAGAGGCGTCCTTTTTTTGGTTTTGCTCCTATAAAAACTTAGTCGGACTTTGGTAAACTTTTTCATTTAATTTCTTAATTACAAATTGACCTCGTTCTGATACTGCATTGGATTTATCCAAAGCAAACTTCTCTGCAAAGAATTTAACTTCATCTTGTTTTAGGCGGTCAAGATTTATAATAAGAAATTCTGCTGATACGCTGCGAACAATTGAAGATCGGTCAAACGCTGATCTATTAAGCAATTCGATTAGAGATATATGCACATCAATTTTTCGTTCAGCAATAACAGGTATTAATTTTCTTCTGCCATAAGCTTTATCAATCCACTTCCATTCATAACCACTAATCCATGTCATTCGGGCTTCAAACAAACTACGAAACGCTTTAGCTCTTACGTAAGGCTGGATGGCATTATGAGCAATTTCATTGAGGTAATCATCAAAAATAGGCAGCTGACCAAGTTGGGACAATAAACTAGGAATGGCTCCTGACGCAAATGTGATTAAATTATTTGTCAATGATAAGGTGACATCTTTTCTTAAAGCAGTATTTAAAATGACATTTCTATTTTCTTGTCCTATACGACCCCATGAATTCCAATTTGATAAAATGGTTATCAAAGCTTCTGCAATAATTTTAGAGTCAGTTTTGCGGCTGACTAAGATAAAAGCTTTTTTGGCAGCCACACGAACTTCTGGAACCCAATCATTTAATCTGCGAGCAATTAATATAAGAAAAAAAGCATTAGGGGCGCTCTCTGACAATAATTTTAGACTTTTTTCGCGTTCGTAGCCGTCCCAACTGACCAGTCCTAGCCAAGATGCTTGCTCAATAAATAGTGATTTGATAGCTTTTGACAAGCTTTCCCACTTTGGTTGTGATACTAAGTATTTTGCTACTTCCTCACGTATGAGGCGTTCCCAGTAATCTAAATTAACTAGCTTCAGCTGTGAAGTAACTTCAATCATAGGTGTCATGTCACCTTTTGACTTTAAAACATTATTAATTGCTAAGATAAATTTATCAGTCATTTCTATTGATGGTTGCATGATTTGCTTACTCCAAGCAGCAATGATTTTTCTATTAAAGCACCTCAAACCCAAACTTACTCAACGCTTCCCTTAACATCGCAATATTATAATACGCATGCGCATTGACGGTGTTTTGAAAGAAGATATACAGCGTATCAAAATGCTGACGCTGATTGGCAATCGCTTGTGCCCAGTCCTGCATTTCAGCTTCGGTATAGCGATAATCATGCCGATCGCTAGCGCTCATCGCATCCCACCAGCCCGTATTATTACCATGCATGCGCAGATAGCCAGTGCGCTCGGTAAATATCAGTCGTGACGGCGGTAGGCCGCTGACCTTGGGATAATCGACGCTACACCAAATCAAACCTTGCTCGACAAAGCTATCGACCACTTGCGGCGTATGCCAGCCATTATGACGAAACTCAATCGCTAGCGGATAGTCTTTAAACCAACTGACCAAATTGGCAAGATAAAGCCGATGCTCACGGGTGCGATCAAAGCCGTGCGGAAATTGCAGCAGTAATGGTGCAAGCGCATCCGCTTCGATAAGGGGCGTGAGCGCAGTGATAAAAGCTTGCGCATGCTCGCTTGTGCCTTTACGCGCATGGGTAAAGTCTTGATGCAGTTTGACTGCGAACTTCAACTCACTATCCGCTTGTACGTAGGCTTTATCAACCATACCAGCAAAGGCTTTTTGCCCGATGGGCGCATAGAAGGTACTGTTAATCTCAACCGCGCCATATTGCTTGGCGTATTCGCGTAAGAAGTCAGTTTTTTTGGTGCCGGTTGGGTACAGCGTACCAAGCAGATCGGTATCGCTATAGCCGCCAGTGCCGAGGTAGATACGCTGAGTAGGGGTACTATCCATGTTGACCACTCTTTATCGTTTTTAATGTTTATTGCTGAGCTTATTTTTTACGTGACCATAGCCATTCGATTAATGCCAATAAGGCGTTAGTGTCTGCACTGTCTTTTTTACCACTCAGCTCACGGCTGCTTAACTCGCGGATAATAGCTGCGCGGCCGTCATTAAATAGCGATTGCGCATAGCGGGTCGCTTGCTCGACGCCCATCAGTTTCACATAGGTAGATTTGTCTAACTTTTCATCACTGCCAGCAGGTTTGCCAAGGGTATCGGTGCTGGTGGTCACATCTAAGATATCGTCTTGGACTTGAAAAGCCAGACCAATATGCTGCGCGCACTCTTGTAGGGCAATACGCTGCGGCGCCGTCGCACCTGCACAGATACCGCCCATGAGCATCGCCGCTTCAATCAATGCACCGGTTTTATCACGGTGGATGGCTTCTAAATCATCTTGTGAAATGCCAGTGCTGGCTTCGGCATTGAGGTCGAGCATTTGCCCAGAAACCATGCGTCTGGCGCGCGGCGCAAATATCGCGATAAGCTGGCTTGCGATAGCAGAGTCATATGGCGCAAAAGTTGGCAGCTCTGCGGTCAGTATCTCAAAGGCGAGCGTCTGTAGCACGTCACCGGCGAGCAGGGCGGTCGATTCTGCAAAGACGATATGGGCAGTTGGCTGACCACGGCGCAGCTCATCATCGTCCATACAAGGCAGGTCATCATGCACCAGTGAATAAGTATGCAACAGCTCTACCGCCAATGCTGCACGGCGCGCCATATCGTAATCGGAGTCGTTTTCTAGTAGTGATTCTAAATCGCTATTTTGCTGAATTTGCTTAGCTTCTTTATCAGTGCTTTTATCGACATATTCATCAGCCCTATTAATATCGTCATTCGCATTGCTTTGATTGACACTATCAAAGGCACTGGCGACCAATAACGGCCGTACCAATTTACCAGTACCTGTCATCACATAACGGCAGGCATCAAGCAGCGGACTTGGCAGCTCAGCGTAAGCAAACAGCATCTCGATATCTTGCGCCAGTTGCGTGCGCACGGCGCTATGAAATTGTTCAGTATTATTATTAAAGCTCGCAAAAGGCACCGTTGTTGAAACAGTGTTTGAAGCCGTTGTTGAAGACATAGGGCTTGGCATAGAAGTAGAAGCAGGGGAAACAGTCATAATCCAACCATTAATCAGGTGAATAATAAAAATAGCGCTAGTGTAGCATGATAGATTATATTCCTTATGCTACGAGTATTATCAATGACGCATTTTTGGCGGTTTAATGTTAAAAACTGGCGTAAAAAAGCCCGTTGAATAGGCGTAATAATGCAACAAACCCTTGTTACCTATTATTGATTTAACTTGGCAGTTAGATGTGTTTTGATAATAAAGGCTAATTCCTATCTTAAATCTCAGTATACAGGCGGACACCTAAAGCACCTTGGCCGCAAGGTAAAGGGTTGGTGTCGACTTAAGAGTGACTTGCGAGTATGGTATTAGCTTGTGACAGTCGGGGGCATAATCCCCTACACTAATTGGCGTGAAAATGGTCTGGCACTTAGCACATAGGTTTTTAGCCTGAGTTAAGTGACTCATCATCTCAATGTTCAGTCAGTGTTTATAACATCAGTACCGGTAACAAACGTATATAAATGAAGCGCCGTATTCATATTTGCTATTGCCTGATAGCGTTGCAAAAAATGAATACAAACATGAGCGCTGGATAATAAAGACATCTGCACTGCTCATATACTGACTTTTAAAGCAGTATGTTGGCAGTGTTATTACTCGTTTTACTAACAATAACTGACTATGACCTTTAATTTTAAAGCTTTTAATTTTAAAACGTAGCTTTCGTTATATAGCAAGGAGTTTCAAATGGTATACCAAGGAAATCGCATTACGGTGACAATGCTAGAGGATGGCATCGCCAACATGCAATACAACGCCGAAAATGAGAGCGTGAACAAGTTTGATGCTGAAACCAATAAGCAATTTGCTGAAGTTGTGACAGCGCTAGAAAAAGCGGATGACGTGAAAGGCTTAATCGTCACCTCAAGCAAAGGCGTATTTATCGCTGGTGCGGACATCACAGAATTCGTCGGTTCATTTAAGAATCCAGAAAACGAAATCAAAGATTGGGTCATTAATATCAATGACGCTTTCAACCGTTTTGAAGACCTGCCATTTCCAAAAGTAGCGGCCATCAATGGCGCCGCGCTTGGTGGTGGTTGTGAGATGACCTTGGTTTGTGAATACCGTGTCATGAGTGACAAAGCCATTATCGGTCTACCAGAAACCCAACTCGGTATCTTCCCAGGTTTTGGTGGTACGGTGCGTAGTACGCGTGTGATTGGTATCGACAATGCCCTTGAGCTAATTGCCACTGGTACGCCAAAAAAACCACTTGATGCGCTAAAATTAGGCTTAGTTGACGCAACCGTGCCTGCCGATGACTTGCAAGATGCCGCCATTGACCTAGTCAAAAAATGTATCTCAGGTGAGCTTGATTGGCAAGCGAAGCGTGAAGAGAAGCTGAATCCTGTAAAGCTAAACCAGCTTGAGCAAGCGATGGCGTTTAACAGTGCCAAAGGTATGATCTTTGCCAAAGCCAATCCTAAGCAGTACCCAGCGCCAGCAATCGCTATCGAAACGATTGAGAAGCACGTCAATTTGCCACGTGATAAAGCAATCGAAGTCGAAGCCACTGGTTTTGCCAAAGCGGCGAAAACCCCACAAGCAGAAAGCCTGGTCGGTCTGTTCTTAAACGATCAATTGGTGAAAAAACTTGCCAAGCAGCACAGCAAAAAAGCACATGAAATCACTGAAGCGGCCGTACTAGGCGCCGGTATCATGGGCGGCGGTATCGCGTATCAGGCAGCCAGCAAAGGCTTGCCAATCATCATGAAAGATATCAAGTCTGAGCAATTAGACCTTGGTATGGGCGAAGCCAGCAAGCTACTTGGCAAAATGGTCGAACGCAAAAAGATGACCCCAGCGAAAATGGGTGAAACCTTAAGCCGTATCCGTCCAACTTTGAACTATGGTGATTTTGCTGAAACTGATATCGTTATCGAAGCAGTCGTAGAAAATCCAAACGTCAAGCGTGCGGTACTAAAAGAAGTTGAAGGTTTGGTTAAAGACGATTGTATCTTAGCGTCAAACACCTCAACAATTTCTATTACTTATTTAGCAGAAGCACTTGCGCGTCCAGAAAACTTCGTTGGTATGCATTTCTTTAACCCAGTACATCGTATGCCACTCGTTGAAGTTATCCGCGGTGAAAAATCATCAGAAGAAGCGATTGCGACTACGGTTGCGCTAGCGTCTAAAATGGGTAAAGTGCCAGTTGTGGTCAATGACTGCCCAGGATTCTTAGTAAACCGTGTATTGTTCCCATACTTTGGTGCCTTTGATTTGCTGCTTAAGCAAGGTGCGGATTTTGCTCATGTCGATAAAGTCATGGAAAAATTCGGCTGGCCAATGGGTCCTGCTTATCTAATCGACGTGGTTGGTTTAGATACGGGCGTACACGGCGCAGAAGTGATGGCAGAAGGTTTCCCTGATCGCATGAAGCCTGATTATAAAGGTGCTATCGAGCATCTATATGAAAACAAACGCTTAGGTCAGAAAAACGGCGTTGGTTTCTATAAATATGAGACTGATAAGCGCGGTAAGCCAAAGAAAGTGGCTGACGAAGCGACTTATGAGCTATTAAAAGCGACCACGGATAGCGACAAGCAAACCTTTGATGATCAAACCATCATCGACCGCACTATGCTGGCGTTCTGTAATGAAACGGTTCGCTGCCTAGAAGACAACATCGTCAGCACGCCATCTGAAGCCGATATGGCGATGATTATGGGCGTTGGTTTCCCGCCATTCCGCGGTGGCCCTTGCCGTTATATCGACCAAATGGGTCTAGATAACTACTTGGCACTATGCGAAAAATATGCGCACCTTGGCAAAGCCTATGAAGCGCCGCAAAAGATTCGCGATATGGCAGCCGCAGGCGAGACTTTTTACGCCACTGCGTAATGGTCGGTCATTACTAGGATGAAGTGCCGTACCCATGCTCGATAAGGTTGTTGATGATTTATTTATTATGAATAATCTTTTACATAAAATATGACGAGCATTGTGGTACTGCCACTGACAATAAAAATTGAAAAGGAAGATAGTATGACAACTTTAAGTCCAAAAGACGTGGTCATCGTAGATGGCGTACGCTCAGCAATGGGTAAATCTAAAAACGGTATGTTCCGCCACGTTCGCGCTGATAGCATTTCTGCTGAATTGGTTCGTGCCTTGGTTGAGCGTAACGACTTTGACCCACGTGACGTTGAAGACATCATCTGGGGCTGTGTAAACCAGACTTTAGAGCAAGGTTTAAACATCGGTCGTAATATCGGCTTGCTAGCTGATATTCCAAAGACTGCTGGCGGCCAAACGGTGAACCGTCTATGCGGCTCATCTATGCAGGCGCTACACACAGCTGCTGCGCAAATTATGACCAACCAAGGTGAAGTATTCATCATCGGTGGTGTTGAGCATATGGGTCACGTTGGCATGATGCATGGCGTTGACTTAAACCCTGAAGCTTCAAAACATTATGCAAAAGCATCAAACATGATGGGCTTGACCGCTGAAATGCTGGGCCGTATGAATAACGTCAGCCGCGAAGAGCAAGACGCCTTTGGTCTTGAGTCGCATCGCCGTGCATGGGCTGCCACCACAGAAGGTCGTTTTGACAATGAAATCATCGGTATCGAAGGGCATGATGCCGCCGGTCGTTTGCAACTATGTACCGTCGACGAAGTGATTCGCCCAGACGCTACGATGGAGCAAATGCAAAAGCTACGTCCAGCCTTTGATCCAAAAGGCGGTACAGTCACTGCAGCAACTTCATCAGCTCTATCTGACGGTGCGTCAGCGATGCTCGTCATGAGCGCGCAAAAAGCCAAAGATTTGGGTCTAAAACCACGTGCGCGTATTCGCAGCATGGCAGTTGCTGGTTGTGATGCGGCTATAATGGGTTATGGTCCAGTTCCTGCGACCCAAAAAGCCCTAAAACGCGCTGGCATGAGCATCGATGATATGCAAACCATCGAGCTTAACGAAGCGTTTGCAGCTCAAGCACTATCGGTACTTAAAGCCTTGAACTTGACCGACAAGCAAGACATCATCAACGTCAATGGTGGCGCAATTGCCCTAGGTCATCCACTCGGTTGTTCTGGTGCTCGTATCACAGTTACTTTGCTAAACGCTATGGAGCAAATGGATACTGAAATCGGTCTTGCCACTATGTGTATCGGTCTAGGTCAAGGTATCGCGACTGTAATTGAGCGTGTTTAAGCGTTTTAATAAATCTTTTTAGTTTTATATCTTTAAAAAAACCCCTAGTCATGAAGACTAGGGGTTTTTGTGTTGGTCAATTAAAAAC
This sequence comes from Psychrobacter faecalis, assembly GCF_016107575.1. Classification (GTDB taxonomy): domain Bacteria; phylum Pseudomonadota; class Gammaproteobacteria; order Pseudomonadales; family Moraxellaceae; genus Psychrobacter; species Psychrobacter faecalis. The sequence continues at coordinate 35,772 of NZ_JABAST010000012.1, forward strand.
TGGTTTTATAATATCCTGTTCATAATTGTTAATAAGATTTATCTTCATTGACCCGCTTAGCAAACTATGACTAAATAAGAATAAGAACAATAACGAAAACACCCATGATAAATCTAACATAGCCTTTAATAATAAGGTCAGTCGTACAAGGAGTGTACTATGTCTACCATGATTACCGATCGCACTTATCGTATCGCCCGCGAAAATACCCAAGCGATGATTATCGATATTCAAGAACGCTTGACGCCACATATCTATGACCACGAAAATATCGTCAAAAAAACCGTCACTCTGATTAAGGGTTTGCAAGCGCTCGATATTCCTATCATGCTCAATGAGCAGTATAAAAAGGGACTTGGCGATACCTTGCCTGAAATACGCGATGTATTAGAAGGTGACAATGCCAAAAGCTTTGAGAAAGTGACGTTTAGCGCCTGCGATAACGATGATTCGTGGCATTATTTAGCCCAGCAAAATCGTAGTATCGTTTTATTGTTTGGGGTAGAGGCGCATGTTTGCGTGATGCAAACAGCGCTTGATTTACTCGATAATGGTATGCAGCCCGTGATTATTGGTGATGCGGTCGGCTCACGCTTTCCTTATGATAAAAAGCAAGCGATTCGCCGTATTCGCCGCGCTGGTGGGGTCATTAGCACGGTAGAATCCATTCTGTTTGAATTATGCCGCAGCAGTAAAGACCCAGCGTTTAAAACCATTAGTAATTTGATTAAGTAGCCTAATTAAGCATCATGCTTAAGCAAATTTAATTATTAAAAATAGTTTCTTAATAACTCTCAAAAATAAAATAGCGCTCAATACTATCGGCGCTATTTTTTTATCGAAAAATTATATTGAAGCAAGTTGTTTACGGTTTTTATAACGGCTATCAATGCCGCAGTGCTTAAATATTTACTATAATATCTGCCTTTGCGTGAAAAGACAGCGCTCAAATTTATCAGTTATTTAGAGAGAATCATGACGTTACCCTATTCTAATGGTGTCAACCATACACCGTTGACCGACCCTGCGACTGCTGCAAATATTGATATTGACGATGTAACGCATTTTTTATTAGAGTTGGATGCGCTAAAACGCGTCAATCGGTGCAGTTATGTGACGAAAACAAATCGGTTGGAGAATTCCGCCGAGCACTCTTGGCATTTGGCGATGGCTTGTTGGTCAATTGCTGAACAGTTTGAGATTGATGTTAATCATGAAAAATTGCTGAAGATGGCATTAATACATGACTTGGGAGAAGTTGATGCCGGTGATACATTTTTATTTGCCAATAGTAGAGCTGACGCTCACGCTGGAGAGCGCGAGGGCATCGCTCGATTACGAGCTGAGCGCGGCAATGGTATCAAAAACTTAAGTGAGATTTGGGAAGCGCAAGAAACGGGCAGGAGCAAAGAGGCTGAGCTGCTGAGAGTGATTGATCGAATTTTGCCATTTTTGTTAAATTTAAATACGGGCGGGAAAACATGGAGTGATCATGAGGTGACACGCTCGCAAGTGACTGGCGTCCTAAGATTTATTAAAGACAGCTTTCCGAGTATTCATCAATGGCTATTGGAACAGGTTGAGTATGCGACCGAGCAAGGCTGGCTGATTGATAGATAAGTGGTTAAAAGTTTTTTTTGCCTGTCAGCTGTTTACAAATTACTCATTATCTTCCTGCACTAAAGCCTTTATATTAGGGACAATCACGCAAAGAGACGGTCACATGAAAATAGCTGGTACTTATAAAACATTCGCGAAATCACTGGTTTTTCTTGGCGTACTAAGTTTAGCGCAATTGGCGCAGGCGACCGAGTCTGTTGGTAAGGGCGATAAATTGGCCTATGATGCCAAAAAACAGATAGGTGTGACCACCAGCTATGACCCTACCTATCGTCAGCTGGATTTTCCGCGTGGCGATGTACCGATAGAAACCGGCGTTTGTACCGATGTTGTCGTACGGGCATACCGCCTGCAAAATATCGATTTACAGCAATTGGTCAATCACGATATGAAGTCCAATTGGTCGGCCTATCCAAAGACGTGGGGACTAAAATCAACCGATAAAAATATCGATCATCGCCGTGTGCCGAATCTTGAGGTGTTTTTTGCCCGTCATGGTCAAACATTATCTACCACTGATAAATCTAGCTTTCAAGCCGGTGATATAGTGACGTGGCGGTTGCCAAACGGCAATTTACCGCATATGGGCATCGTTTCTAATAAAGTCGCCGCTGATGGCTCGCCGTTGATTATTCATAACATCGGACGCGGAACGCAAGAAGAAAACATCTTATTTGCGTATCCTATTCACAAGCACTTTCGGTATTAGATTGAATGCGTCTAATAAAAAACCTAGCTAAGCTGAGTGGCTTAACTAGGCTTATACGTAGAGGTTTTTAGGGTCTTTATACAACTGCTATTTATTCGCAACACCCAATAGCTGTCCCATTTTTACCATACTGTTGGCTTGTAAGCTGTCTTGCCAATCGGCTTTTGCGCCTTTTGGTAGAACGACAATCGCCGTTGAGCCTAAATAAAAGCGTCCAAGCTCATCGCCTTTGGCAAAGCTCATATTGTGAACCATTTCTTGGATATCCTCAGTGCGGCTGATTTTTCCCGTCGCGACGGTTTCGATACCAGCGACAATCATCGCTCCAACCATGACCACCGCCGCTTTGCCGTACTCTGTGTCAAATAAACAGACCAAACGCTCATTACGGGCAAATAAATCCGGCACGTTTGCCGCCGTGACATTATTGACAGAAAATAGGGTACCCGGTATATAACGAGTCTTGGTCAAGGTACCCGCAAATGGCATGTGCACGCGGTGATAGTTACTCGGCGCAAGATACACGGTGGCAAAGCTACCATCAGCAAAATAACTGCCATCTTCGCTATCAGCGAGTAGTTGACCGATGTCATAATGACGACCTTTGGCTTGCAGTAATTTATGGTCGCGGATTTGCCCTAATTGCGAGATAACACCATCAGCAGGGCTAACAATTCCATTTGCGCGGCTATCGATGAGACGCGCGTCGTCTTTTAGCTCACGGGTAAAAAAGTCATTAAAGCTTTCATAAGCATTGAAACTTTGGCGCTCGTATTCGTCTAAGCTGACATTGTAAGCTTTGGCAAAGCTACGAATAAACGCACGCTTGACATAAGGGTGGCGGCTGGCTGCTAGACGTCCAGCGACTTTACTCAGCTGCTGCTGCGGTACAAATTGTTGAAGGGTGGCAAATAAATTCATAATAAGGTTACCAAAATAGGGTTCGATGTAATTATTAATAGGCAAGTTAATGGCGGTATTTTATCATGGTCAGGGTATGATTGTATGACCATAAACTGTAAGCGATTTATAAATAAGGAAGGCTGTAAATGAGAGCACTGATACAAAGGGTGGAGCGCGCCAGCGTCACTGTCGATGCGCACTGCGTTGGTGCGATTGAGCATGGAGTCTTGGCTTATATTGGCTTGGGTCATGAGGATAACTTGCAAAGTGCGCAGCGTATGATTGATAAAATCCTCACTTATCGCATTTTTGAGAATGACGATGAGCCTGCTAAGTTTGGTAAATTGGATAAAAATGTCCAGCAGGTAGGCGGCGGTTTATTACTGGTGTCACAATTTACCTTAATGGCAAAAACCGATAAAGGTCGCCGTCCTGACTTTGGCGGGGCGATGGCACCCGATGCTGCAGAGGTATTGTTCGAACAACTAATTACTTATGCCAAAACCCAACATCCCCATGTAGCAACTGGTGAGTTTGGCGCTGATATGCAAGTGGCGAGTATCAACGATGGGCCGTTAAATTTTATATTGGAAGTTTAAGGTCTTATTTTTAAAAGGGTCAGGTTTTAAAGGCCAAAAATTCAAACGCTAGCTATCAGGCTTTTGCAAAAGTGGATAAGGGTTGACCGCGCTGCCATTGATATAAATCCCATAATGGACGTGCGGCGGCGTACCTTTGGCATTTCCGCTGTCGCCGACGTAACCGATGATATCGCCAGCATTGACCCAGTCGTTCGGGCTGATATCGGCATAATCCTCTAAATGGGCATAATAATGTCCAGCGCCGCCCGGGCCAATGATGACCACCACGCGCCCGCCTAAGCTGTTTTCGCCAACTTTGCTAACGATGCCTTGCGTCGTTGCTTGTATCGGCGTACCTCGCTTGGCAAATATATCTATGCCTTCGTGAGAACGACCTTGGCTACGCGCAGCGCCCCATGTATCCGTTAAGTGTCGTTCGGGCAGTGGGCTAGGTAAGCTATTTTCTGTCGGTAATTCTTGTTGTAATAAACTGAGCTGTTGCCATTTTGCCAGTACAAACGACTGAGTTTGCTTGCTGATACTCGGTAAGAGCTTGTCAAAGACAAATAACAGCATCAGTAACACCGCCGCCTTGATGAATACACTTAGTACACGGCGTAAAAGGTTTGGCTTTTTACTTGGGCTTGGCTGCGGATTATTGCCATCTGCTAGCATTGATATCTCTTTATTTTTTTTGAGTTAACTCTAATGGGTAGTATAAGAGTTAACGTTTCTATTGTTTGTATGCCATTGTTATCTTTAGCTTTTATCCCCATAAATACATTGTTGCTTTTAAAGCTAACCTGTTTTTTAGGTCTATGTAGAAAACTGTTATTGCTACCTATTTTTAAATAACGATGGCCAAATCTTTATGACCGACATTGCGCTGATTATCGATACCGAAACCGACCAAGGCCGTGATCCGCGTCCGATTCAAGTGGCGACGATCAATGTAGCGACAGGATTTGAGTGGATGAAATACTTTAATAGTGGACGCTCGATATCGCCCGTCGTGATTAGAATCCATGGTATCACCGATGACGATGTCGCCGGTCTTGAGCGCTTTGAGCTTGGGCAATTTGAGTTGCCGCAGTACTTGATTGGCCATAATGTGCGCTTTGATTGGCGGGTGATTGGTAGTCCGTCCGCCAAGCTGATATGTACGGTGCGGCTGGCGCGCGTGGCCTTTCCAGAATGGAGCGCTTATGGGCAATCGAAATGTATCGAGCAATTATTAGGTAAAGGCGAGGCAGGTAAAATGACGATTGCCGCTCATGATGCGCTGGGTGATGCGCGCATGTGTTATCTGCTGTATCAGGCCTGCTGCGAGCGCCTAGCAATTGCGCCGACAGATTTTGCCGCAGCACACGCTATCGCCAATAAAGCCAATCCACTGAGCAAAATGCCCTTTGGTAAACATAAAGGCATGCCGATTAAAGACGTGCCAATTAGCTACGTAAAATGGATGCTAGGCAACATTCATAATATGCAGCCGTCGCTGTATTCTGCGTTGACCAAGCGTGTGCAAGCAGAACAAGCAGCAAAAATCACGCAAGACTAAATAGACTTGCGCTTGAAAGGCCTGCGCTTAAACGACTGCCCTAAACAAAACTTATTGCTGCTTGGCTAGCCAATCGACTGCCATTTGCCAAAGCTGCGGGGCTTTAGCATTGGTTTTGCTGCTAAAATAGCGCATATGACCGATACTGTTTAAGCCAAATTCTTCGGGGTCAAAATAGTATTTTTCGACTGGCATTTTGCTGAAGACGCGAATCATATCATCGATATTTTTGCTATTGGCAATCTCATCATCGCTAAAGCCGAGCCACAACGCAGGCATATCAATCTCATCGTAAAAATGGGTATGAATACTTTTACCAAAAGCGGTTTTAATATAGCCTGCGCCATTGCACCACTCGCGCCATTGACGAGCGACGCCGCGTGGTAGTGGCTCTCCCATGCCGATTTTATCCGCTGGCGTATAGCCTAGCGTTAAGTTGGTGAGCGGGATAAAGGCGTCCATAAAACCCATCGCTTTGAGCTTATAAGGCATGTCCATATTTTTAATTTGCCCTGATGAACAAGCGACGTTAAATACTGAGGTAAGCGCCTTATAATTTGGCATCAGACCAATCAGCTGACCGCCAGCGCTATGTCCAATTAAATGATAAGTGGCATCAGTAAATTCGTCTTGTAAGGCATCAAGGACGGCTGGCATGTCATGACGCCCCCAACTGATTAAAGAAGCATCACATTTTGCCAAATCGGTGCTAAGTGATTCGCCGATACCTTCGTTATCAAAGGTTAAGACCCCAAAGCCACTGGCTGCTAAATAAGTGGCAAAATTATGATAGAACTGGCGTTTTATACCAGTAGCCGGCGCGATCATAACCGCGGCTTTCACCTCGTCTGTAGGACGATAAACGGTCGCTGCCAATGCTCGATTGCGCTCAGTCATGATGCTTAGGGTATAAATATCTGTTTGATTGTGCGGATTTTCCATGGTTTAACCTTCATGTATTTTTGTCATTTTTATGAGTAAAAGTTTTTTTATCAATCAGTATTTTGGGTCAATAAAAACGCTTGCTAGGCGCTCAGCGTTTAAAAACCAGCGTTTAATAATCAATATTAAGCGTGCAGTCATTAAGCCGTGATTGGTTGCTTACTTTATAGCCTAGCTGGCGATAACCGCATGATGACTTTGCAGTAACACTGCTTATGGTAAAATAAATCTTAGTGAGGAAGGTAGGCGAAAATGACTTCTAAGTTCTATGAGCAAGCTCGACGTTGTATATTTTGAGCGCTATTTTTCAGCAATATTTTAATTATTATCGATTAAGCAGTATGTATTTTGACCAAATAACACATATCAATAAACTACTATGCATGAATAAACGTGTTTTAATAGCTAAGTATTTAATAAGAACAATGTATATAAAATTAAGGAAACTCTATGCAAATGAAAATTAACAATGACACCTATGAAGTTATTACCAGTCAAGACATTACCAATATTGAAAAAGCTGTGGATAAATCAGCGCTCACCATGCCGCTGGTCGCGGTTTATTGTGGCTCGCGTTTGGGCAATAATGACGTTTATGAGCAGGCAGCGCGTGAGCTTGGTAGTGCGCTTGCCGATAATGGCATGGGTTTGGTCTACGGCGGAGCGAGCATCGGGCTGATGGGCGCAGTCGCTGATGAGGTCATCCGAGGTGGCGCGCAAGCGGTTGGTGTGATTCCAACCTTTATGCTCAAGCACGAAATTGCCCATGAGCAGCTGACCCGCCTGCATTTGACCGATACCATGCACACCCGTAAAACGGTGATGGCAGAGTATGCCGATGCCTTTATTACCTTGCCGGGCGGGCTTGGGACGCTAGAAGAAATCATGGAAATCGCCACCTGGCGTCAGCTATATCAGCACGAAAAACCGATGATTATTCTTAATATTAATGGTTTTTATGACTGTATGATTGAACATTTACAATATACCGCTGAGCAAGGCTTTATGAAGCAACAAGACCTTGAGCGTTTGGTCGTTTGTAATACCATTGACGAGGCGATTGCCATGCTAAAAACCGTCGTAAAAATAGATGACGCCGTTGATACCGAGAAAATGGCGGGAAACTAGCAGCGGTTATCTTTATCAATAACTAAATATAAAAAAGAGAGCAAGGCTAACATTAAGCCTTACTCTCTTTTTTGCTTTGACTTTATTAACATTTAAATCATTTTAATTAGTCTCATGAATACCATGATTTACGCCCGCCATTGCCAATGGAAAGCCGCGCTCTTGCGCCAAATGACGCGCGACTTTATCAATCGCCACGCTATCATTTTGTGCCAAATACGCCCATTCATGCGCATAACGCTGACGGTTTTCTGGTGCCTCAAAATCAACCAAACCAAGCGTCGTCAATTCATCAACGATTTGATCAGCAGCAATCAGCGTCGATGAGGCTTTGACGTTTTCTGCCCGCGCATAGCGAATATTAGAGTATAAGCTCACATCGGCAACGCGCAGCGTATCGTCTTGCCCCGGTATTTGCTGCCCGCCATAGAGCGCATTGCCAACTGTACGCGCGCTATGAAAGGTTGGGACGAATTCAGCCACGTAATCAATGGCTTGCTGGCTGCGCGCTTGCAGCGGCGCTTTATCCCAACCGTCCTCGATATAATGCAGGTATTGCGATGGCAATTTCGGTTGCGCGCTATTTTTGTTAGAAGCAACCAAACCATCATCAAATAAGGTGATAAATTTACTCATGCCATGTATCTGAAAATAACCATCAGGGTAGGGCGTTAGTTGCGCCATGCCCTCAGGGGTGCCGCGCTCACCATAGACGATGATTTCTGGTATTTGCCCGCCCGTATCGTCCCAATAAGTGATATAAGAGGATTTAAACTCGACCATACGCGTGACTTTGACCCCGACCATATCATCGATGATGCCAGTACGAAAACCACAAGCGTTGATTAAGTAATCAACTTCGATAGAATCCGTTTTGGCTTCAAATTCGGTTTCAGTATCAGAGCGCGCTGCTTGTTGATAATCAATGCGCCATCTGGTCACATGATGGTCAGCATTTGAGCAGTTTTCACAATTGACTGGCATCACTTGCTTCACCTGCGTATCGGTAAACACGTGCGCGTGCTCATAGCCTTCTAATGCCAATTGTGCAGACGCTGCCAAACGGAAGATATTCCAGCCATATTCTTGTACGACAATTAGCGGAAATTTAACCTTGTTTAAATCCAAATACTTAGCAACTGGTATCATCCATTCATCAACCGCGCGCGGCACCGCGACTTGCTCGCGCTCAGATAAGGCAATCAGTTGCTCATGGCTGTAGAGCTGATAGTAGTTTTCAGGTTCGCCGAGTACTTTATTATTAGCATCTTCGGCGATAAGCTCTCGATAAGCGTCGGTTAAGATGTCTAAGCGTGGCAATAAATCCTCAGGCAAACCTTCATCGCGTGTTGGCACCGCAAATACCGTCGGGCGTACATCAATGGTATAAGGATAAAGGCGCAGAATATCGATGCATTGTTTGAGCAGGGCAACGCAATCTTCATCAGGTATTTCACGATATAGATTGCCGCCCGCATGCAAATGACACATCGGCGGCCCATCAATCAGCGAGGTGTTTTTTTCAAATAAATACGTCTCAAGGCCTAATGCCGCAAGGCGAATCGCGATAGTTGCCCCCGCTGTACCACCACCGAGAATACCAACCCGTTTGCTAGCAGGCGCTTGATTGTTCATAACAGAATGAGTCATTGTCGTTGTTATATCCTTAGTCGCATTCCTATATTCAGTTAGTAGGAATGGCTCGGCGTCTTTGTGAAATAGTTCGTTGCTAAGTTTCTTTTCTTAAGTTTTTTATATTCGCCGTGCTTATATGTTAAATAACGTGTTTTTCTAATGCGTATGTTTTTTCATGCAAGGCTACCGATATGCGTACAGCGAACCCTAAGTTCAACAGTCATTTTAAACCGCCATAGTCATATTTCTCATTGTGTAGTAATTCTTAATATAGGTGTCTTATTCTACGAAAAAATTACTCAAATTAGCATGGCAAAAACGTAAGTAGATGCATAAGTTTTGTCAAAGGACGGCAAACAAGGAGCGACTAAAACACAGCTTTGTAAAAGCATTTTTAAAAAATTGAAGAGCAAACTTTATTTAATTTGTAAACTTTATGTGCTTTTGTAAATTTATATGATGCGAGAAATAACTGATTTTATGTCTGTGCTATAGTAAAAATACTTATGGTCAGCTTTAAGCCGTTTTTTGCTTTAAGGTATAGGATTGCAGACCACAAGAAACCATATAAAAGAAGCAATTTAAAAAACCACTATTAACAAGGACGTTATTATGAAACATATACTTATGTTATCTGTCATTTCTGGTGCATTGGCGCTTAGCGGCTGTTCTACGTTTAACAATATGCTGGGCAAGGATGATTCTGGCATGCATGAGGTGCAAGCGACCACTAAAAATACCGCTCCAGTTGCCAGTAAAAACGGTATGTTGGTCGATGCAACCAATCATATGACCTTATATACCTTTGATAAAGATTCTATGAATAAATCAGAATGTGGCTCAGCTTGTCTGGTTGCTTGGCCAGCGTTTTTGGCACCAAGTAATGCCAAAGCGTCAGGACAGTTTGCCGCCTTTAAACGTGAAGATGGCAAATATCAATGGGCGATGAATGGTAAACCGTTATACTTTTATGCCAATGATACCAAGGTTGGCGATAAAGATGGCGACAACAAACTTGGCGTTTGGCATATCGTAAAAACCAAATAAGTTTCCATTTTTCCAAAAATAAGTTTTCCAAAAATAAGTTTTCCATAAAAAAGGCAGCTAGCGTGGCTGCTTTTTTATGATTATTTATGTGGTTTTTTGACTCAGCATAATGGCGTTAAGTCGAGTTCATGGCATGGTTTTATCGTAGAAGCGGCTTGCATCGAGTAGCAAAAACCGTTAAAATCGCGGTTTGATTTTCCCGCTGGGGAAAGGCTAAGTGAGCAGCGGTGTGGTGTTGGGTGCTGGAATAAGCCAGTGACGTAATTGCCAGACTGATAGATGTCCTTAGTGCCTCAGTTACGTATGTGAGCGTGCTTGATAGTCAAAATGCCATTAAGCAAAAGTGCTTTCCATACATCGGACATAGAGAGTTTATTATGCGTAAAGATATCCATCCTAATTACCAAGAAGTTTTGTTCCATGACACCAACGCTGACGTGTTTTTCTTAACTCGCTCAACCGTTAACACCAAAGCCACTCGTGAATACGAAGGTAAAGAATACCCATACTACCCACTTGATATTTCAAGTGCGTCGCATCCATTCTATACTGGCGAACAACGTAAAACCTCTACTGAAGGCCGTGTTGCAAGCTTCAACAAACGCTTTGGTGCGTTTGGTGGCCGTAGTAAGAAAGCGGCTGATTCTGCTGAATAATTTATACTTATGGTGTAAATACATATCGCGAAGCAGTCTTTTGCTAAGCAATAAAAAACCGCTGACTATTCAGCGGTTTTTTTTATCTAAATTTTAATGTTAAGTATTTGCACTACTCAGCTACTTAACTTAGTAGTCGACGAATCTAGCAACTTCACAATCAATTCTGCCACTTGCTGCGCCCAATAGCCATACATCAAACTGCTTGGATGAAAGCCGTCGCTGGCAAACATCACTCTGATATCGATCGGCGTGCCGTTAGAGTGTTCTTCTATCATGCGCGCAAAGTTCGTTGCCATATAAGTGACATTGTCATGAGCGGCACAAATTTGCTGCAAGCTATTATCAAGGATAGCGGCTTTGGCACCAACGAAGTTATTCAATGGCGCAGGTATTGCAGGCATTTGTGCCATCGGCGGTAAGCTTAAAAAAACCAGCTCGCGTACGCCAAATTTACGCTGGGCGATAGCAATGATATTTTCAATCTGCTGTTGCCATTGAGCCGCAGAGACTTTGGAGGTGGTGTCATTAACGCCGACACTTAATACCATCACATCAATAGGTTGGCTCGGTGCAGGCAACACATAAAGCCTGCGCAAAATATCAAAGCTGGTATGACCCGTGGTCGCTTGCAACGACCAGTTTAAGGTATCAAAAGCGCTTTGGATAGCAGGCTGCTCAGTCAAAATAGGTATCAAATGACCAACCAGCGCCTCTTGTTGGGTTTGACTACCGACGCCAGCCGCTGCCGAATCACCAACGACCATCAGGTTCAATATATTATTGCTTTTACCCTTTGAGGTAATAGGCAAGTTATTGAGCTGAACCTGTCCATGACGCTCGCCATTTGGCTCAGGTAGGCGTACGGTATCACGCTTGATTTTGTGCCCTTGATAAAGGTAAACAGGAGCAAGCAGCACGTCCTTGGCAGCAGCGGTTATTTTATTTTGCATTTTTTTAGTAGCTACCATCCTGCACGCTCCCGAATCGTAGTGAGGTTGTCTTCAATAAGTAATTTACCATCGATATATACATCGCGTAGTAGGTTATCTGCAGCTGACGTTAAATTATCCGCTTTAATGGTATCTATGTTGCCTTTGCTATTTTTTATGAGTGCCAAACGGCCTCTTTTTGAGCGTTTTGAGCGACTGGTGACAGGGTCTTTATAGATATCTTTCCATACACCATCGATAGAGATGGCACTGGCTTTCATCGCCCAGCTCATGGTATCGCGATTGACTTGCTGCAATAAGCCGCCGCCCATCCCAAAGGTGATATTGTCGGCGCTAAAGCCTGCGTTTAAGACCACATCGATGATTTTGCTTAAGCTTTGCGGGCTGATACCATCGCCTTGGATAATGCGTACATAGTCGGGCAGCACTTTATAGCCTTTGCTATTGATGGTGGTGCCAAACTTTACCGCCAAACGCTCCAAGGCTTCGCGCACCACTTTTGCCGGATCGCCGCTATCTGGACGGATAACCAAAGTTCCGCCCATATTTTTGACGTCGTCTTTTAGGCTACCGCCCCAAATATTATCAATGGCATTCCATAAATCATAGCTGTCAGATACCACAGAAAAACTTTTACCAGCGCCGCCAAATTGTTCAATCATATTGGCAAAGGCGGCAGTTTCTCCGTCGCGACCCCACGCCGTCATGGTGCTATGCTCAGCAGCAGGGATAGAAAAAGCAGCTATTTCTTTGTCCATGTGATACCAGCGGCTGGCGGCAACCAAGGCCGTCATCGAGTCGGTACCAGCAAAGTTCACCAAATGCGCAAGACTACCAAGGGCGACAGATTCTTGACTAGACGCACCGCGCGAACCAAAATCATGCAAACGGAAAATCAGCGACTCGGTATTGTCGGCAGATTTTTCTAGTGCCTGACGAATGATGCCTTTGCAATAGTGCGAGACGCTAGCGACGGTTGAGGGATACCAAATCGCACGCAGTAGCGCCGTTTCGATATAGCTTGGTAGCCAATAGAACTCAGGGTCAGTATTAATAATTTGGCAGACCACATTGGATGCTGGAACGACGCTGCCTTCAGGAATGGCTTCGATGCGCAGTGGCAGATAGCCGCCATACTTATCGACTAACAGCTCCCAACCGGCACGGTTAAAGGTTAAGCCATGGGCTTGAATGACCGTTTCGGCTTCATCGATATCTTGATGGGTAATCGGCGTGCTAAGGTATTCTTTGATAAAGGCTTGCAAGCCAAAAAATACCACATCGTAGTCACCTTTACGCGCTTCGATATAGCTTGATAGATACTCGCTACCTTTTGGATATTGCACCCAATGGGAGGTTTTATAGCTGTCGCTATTTAAGATTAAATTGTTTAAATTGCTGGTGTACATCACAGAACTCCTCTGCTTTGAGATGCCGCAGCTGTTTTTTAATAACCGCTGCGGCGGTGAGCCATTGCCGTCTATCGGCGCTGGCGTGAAAAAAGGTTAATAAAAATTGCACAGTCGCCTGATAAAAGCCTACAAACCAACCATTTTAGCGATAATCGCATAATGGTCTTCAAACATCATGGTGGCATCAAGCTCAGCGAGTGGCAGCCAAAACGCTTTGGCTGCATCGTCGCCACCTTTGACTTTTGGCAACCCTTTTGGGTCGTTTTTTAGCTGAAAATAAAAAGCTTGGGTAATCGTACGCCCACGCGCTGAGCGATACGGGTCGTCAAAGGTATGCTGACTATGACAAGAGCCGCGTAGCACCGGTTCAGGCACTTTTAAGCGCGTCTCTTCGCGTAGCTCGCGGATACAGGCATCAAAGAGTGTTTCTTTTGGATTCAAAAAACCACCCGGTAATGCCCATAGCCCGCGTCCTGGCATACTGCGGCGTTCAACCAATAAAATATGCCCTGATTGTACGACGAGCGCATCAGCGGTCATAAAGGTCGGTGGATAAGGCGCAGATTCCCATTGTCTTTTATATTTATCGACAAAATCGGCTTCTTCATGCAGGTTTTGATAAATATCGGTCTTTTTAAAGTCATTGAGGACGTTGCGGGTCGACTCAGGGGTGCGCTCAGGCGTTGGCGTGGCACCCATCAGGTAGCTGTCACGAATAGGGGTCGCGGATAAATTGTGATAATTGGGTACAGAAACCGACGCCCAATTTGGGAATAAGGATAAATAATAAGATGAGCTGTCTTTTGAATGACCAATCAGCCCAATATCAGCCTGTAAGTCGCCGGTGACGGATTTGACGCCCGTCTGCACATATTGCAGCCAACGCGTGTCATTGTAGAGTGCATCGTCGAGGCCGACACAGTGAATTCGCGCCGCTTCTGCTGGCAAGTAGGTGTTCTTAATCATCGCCGCCCGTTCATCGACACTAAATGGATTACGCAGACTGCGCGGCAGGTTGGCAGAACCGATCAGCATAATGACGTTATCGGCACGTTTTAATGCTTCATCGACCACTGCCTTATGCCCGCAGTGAAACGGCTGGAAACGTCCAATAAATACCAAATAACGGTAGTCTTTACTGTTATTTTTATCCGAGCTTTTATCCGAACCTTGCTCTGCTGATTCACTCATAACGGCCAACTCCTAACTTACTGCTATTAATTATCAATTTAAAATGTCTCAAAGAGGCTAATACTGACACAGCCTATATCTGGCTGACAAGTATAAAGATGTTTAGTGCCGTGACTTTATCGCTTTAACGAATTTTAGCGCTTGGTTTTTGCGCCATGAATGTTATTTTAAAGGATAATATTTTTATAGATATAAAAGCAAAAACCCTTCTAAAGGCTAGAAAGGTTAAGGTTAGAAAGGTTTTTGCAAACGCTCAAAGCATTAATAATATCAAATCTCAAGTGTTTTGATTTTTTCTAAGCCTTGCTGCTCAATGACGGCGGTCAAACCTTTATCTTCTTCAATACGTTTGACAAAGGTATCAAGGTTTTTATAGTCAGATAGATCGATCTCAAACTTTTTCGCCCACGTTAGGGTGATGTATAAGTAAATATCAGCCGTGGTTTTACTGCCTGTTAGATAATCAGTTTTACCGAGCTGCTCGTTGGGCAGTCTAAGCAAATGGGCGATTTTTTCTTTGGCCTTTTGTTTTAAGCTTTCTTGTGCTGCATCCCCTTCAACAAAGCCATCAGGGCCAAAGAGCGGGGCAAAGGCTTTATGCAGATCCGCATTCAAAAACCCTAGCCAATGCATCAGTTCACCTTTACCAGCTGGTGAGGTATCTGAACCAAATATATTGGCATCGGGATAGGCGGCATCGATATAGACTTGGGTGGCGATGTTTTGAGTAATGATAGTGTCGCCATCGACGATAGCTGGCACCGCGCCTTGCGGATTGATACGTAGATATTCTTCTGATTTGACCGAATCGTGATCTAAAAGCTTAAGCTCGTAATCTGTCCCCGTCCATTCGAGGGCAGTGTGCGGTACAACGGCGCAAGTTCCTGGTATGACATATAACTGCATAAACTACTCCTGTGGATTTATTATAGCGTTCAATCCAGTCTAAACAGCCAATCTGGCCAAGTCAGTTATGTTATGTGAAGTTAGTTTTAGGAGATGTAGTATTATGCTGTTTGCGTCATTTGACCTATTCTAATCTGCAAGTTTACCCTGCATGTTGCGCAATCCATGCCGCCACCGTTGGCCAAATCTCTTTGGCAGCCGTACGACTGTTTAAAATGCGGCTATGGGTATAATCATCCAAGTCACCATGACTTCGCGCGTATTCACGAAAAACGTTAGCAGAGTTTTTGTTGAGCGAGCGATTAAAGTCGTTAAAAAGTGACAGGCAACCTCGAGTTGGCGAGATGAATTTATCACCCTTGGCGCTGATAGCATAAATGGGTACGGTAATATTCGGCATATACTGCCGATAATCAAAAATCGCACTTTCAGGAGTATTTTGCTGGCGAGTGTGGCTATCAAAAGCACTTTTCTGAATACCATTCGCATTTATATCACTTTGTTTAATAAAACTGCTGTGGAAGTTTTTATGCAAATTCCACTCATACCATTGATTCATGGTGTGATGGTTTTCATTGATGGGTCCCAGTTTGAGTTTTCTGGCGGGTATATAGCCAAATAGACGGGTAAACATCTTGGCGGCGACTATTTTAAAATAGTTCTTCAGATTGACGATGGCGCCGTACACTTGGCAAGCAAACATGCTGATGCTATTTATTTTATTGATATACTGCGGATTTTGAATGAGAAACATCGTTAAGCAAGCGCCGCCGCCACTATGGGTGACGCAGTGTAAATTGCTGAGCTTTAATTCGTTAAATAAATAATCAAAAGTGGCGGCAAAATCATAGGTGGCGACAGTTTCGAAATTGAATTGGTCTGTGGGGTTTGAGCTTGCGCCATGAGCGCGCCATTCCATGATATAGCAATGATGTCCAAGCTCAGCTAAGTATTCGGCGATTCTTAAGCAGGTTTTTTTGTCCGAAAAAGTGCCGTGCGTTAAGAAGATATTTTGACCTTGATGCGCATTAACGATAGATAATTGATGGCTTTTTTCATTATCAAAAACTTCCCAAATAGCGATTTGTACGGCATCTTTGGTGGTCACAAAATTTAGATTCTCAGTCAACATACTGCTCTCTCAAAATAGTTAAGATTCTGATATTTATTCTTTTAAAATTTTCATAAGCTCTTTGGTGCATTCTACGCCCGCTAGACTTGATAAGTCTGCACACTGTCTTTATATACTATGAAGATAAAGGCAGCTTACTATAGGTAAGCCTTATTAAAAATAGCCATCGCTTAAAACCTCAGCGCTTAAAAATCGCTACTGCCAATTCACACTAGTGCGGTCGGAATTATGCGTTAAGTGCGCTATAATAGACATCATAAAGAGCTATAAAGAAATTTTCATCACGGTCAAAGCATTAAAACGATAAGCCAAAATGATGGTAATTTCATTAGTCCCAACCTCACATAGACGACACAGTAGACGTGGCCAATATAACGCTTGTGTCATAACACATAGGAAGCATTATGAGTGAACACAATCCAACTGATACTCAAGTAAACCCTGCTGCCGATTACGAGTCAGCGTTAGATACTGAGCAAACCGAAGCTAAAAGTAACATCACCATCACTGAAGCGGCGCAAGGGTATTTGGCAGATTTATTAGCGAAGCAAGATACCGATGGTATCGGCGTGCGTATTTTCGTCGAGCATCCAGGCACACCGCGTGCCGAATGCTGCATGGCGTACAATCAGCCAGGCGAAGAAGACAGCGCTGATTTAAAATTGACTTATGATGATTTTTCGGCCTTTATTGAAGCGGCATCGGTGCCTTATTTAGAAGATGCGGTGATTGATTATAATAAAGACCGTTTTGGTGGGCAGTTGACGTTCCGTGCGCCAAACTCAAAAGTGCCAAAAGTTGGTGCTGATGCCAGTGTCGAAGAACGTATCAACTATGTCTTACAGTCTGAAATTAACCCAAGTTTGGCCGCTCACGGCGGTGATGTCCAGTTGCTTGAATTGATTGATGAAGAAGGCGTTGGTTTGACCGCGATACTAAAATTCGGTGGTGGTTGCCAAGGCTGTTCAGCGGTTGATATGACCTTACGTCAAGGCGTCGAAGTACAGCTAAAACAGCAAATTCCCGAGCTGACCCAAGTCATCGATGAAACCGACCACACGCGTACAGAAAACGCTTACTATAAATAGAAAATGACAAGTCGTTATAAAAATAGCGCCGATATCACCTAGGAATATGCTTATTAGTTTCTTTGCTTATAAATATTACTTATGAATGTTTGTTATTAAGAGATGAAAAATTTGCTATTCTTTTAATAAAGAAGCTGGGTTATGATTAACTCAGCTTTTTTTATGACTTTTTGTTATAACCAATTTTGATAAATGAAATATGGGTTTAATAACCTAACAATACCCTCTAAATATCCCATAAAATTTTAGGAGCACCTGATGAGTGACGGACAACCAGCTAAGCAGAATACCCAGCGCCTTGAAACCTTAGCTATTCACGCTGGCTATAGCGTCGAGCCAACCACCAAAGCGGTCGCCGTGCCTATTTATCATACCAGCTCGTATGCCTTTGATAATACCCAGCATGGCGCCGATTTATTTGATTTAAAGGTTGCTGGCAATATTTACACCCGTATCATGAATCCGACGACGGCGGTGTTAGAGGAGCGCGTTGCCGCACTTGAAGGCGGTATTGGGGCGCTAGCGGTTGCCTCAGGTATGGCGGCTATCACTTATGCGATTCAAACCATTTGTGAAGCAGGTGATAATATCGTCGCCGTATCAACGCTATACGGCGGCACTTATAATCTATTTGCCCATGCTTTGCCGCGCCAAGGTATCGAAGTCCGTTTTTTTGACCATAAAAACCCAGAAGCAATATGTGATTTAATCGATGATAAAACCAAGATGGTCTTTGCCGAAAGTATTGGTAATCCATTGGGTAATATCGTCGATATCCAAGCACTGAGTGACATCGCCCATGAATATGGCGTACCAGTGGTGATTGATAGTACGGTTGCGACGCCGGCGCTGTGCCGTCCATTTGAGTTTGGCGCTGATATCGTCATTCATTCATTGACCAAATACATGAGCGGTACGGGCACCTCAATTGGTGGCGCGATTGTTGATAGCGGAACTTTCCCTTGGGGCGATTATCCTGAGCGCTTCCCATTATTAAACACCCCAGATGAAAGCTATCACGGCGTAAACTTTGTCAAAGACGTCGGCGCAGCGGCCTTTATCGCTCGTGCTCGCGTGGCGCCTTTACGTAATACTGGCGCAGCAATTAGCCCACTCAATGCTTTTGGTATCATGCAAGGGATGGAGACATTGAGCTTGCGTATGGAGCGTCATGTGCAAAACGCGCAAGCGGTTGCTGAATATCTACGCGACCATGACAAAGTTGCTTGGGTAAAATATGCTGGTCTACCTGACCATCCTGAGCATGAGCTTGCGCAAAAATACATGAAGGGCACGCCATCTGCTATTTTAACCTTTGGGGTAAAAGGTGG
Source organism: Psychrobacter faecalis (assembly GCF_016107575.1). Lineage (GTDB taxonomy): Bacteria > Pseudomonadota > Gammaproteobacteria > Pseudomonadales > Moraxellaceae > Psychrobacter > Psychrobacter faecalis. Next base: position 54,567 of record NZ_JABAST010000012.1, read on the forward strand.
CCTCGAAGCAGGCGCGCGCTTTATTGATGCGCTGCAACTGATTACGCGCTTGGTCAATATCGGTGATGCTAAGTCGCTCGCTTGTCATCCAGCCACAACCACTCATCGTCAGCTTAACGAGCAAGAGCTAGAAAATGCCGGCGTCAGTGCGGATATGGTTCGTTTATCGATTGGTATTGAGCACATCGAAGATATTAAGGCCGACTTAGAGCAAGCATTGGCTACGGCTTAGTCAAATATAAGATATTGCATACAGAGAAAGCCCATATTGATTTGAGATGGGCTTTTGCTTATTAGATGCTAAAGTTTTGTAGGCAATCCTAAATAAAAGCGCGAAAATATTATAAAGTGCTACTGGTGCAAATTTTCCTTGCTTGCTGTGCGACTTCGTCGCTCCAGAGGCTGCGCAAAATTTATCCCAGCAGCACTATCTTTTATTAGAGGTAAACTAGAAACGCCATCTCAGACACTTAGAAACTTAGATTTTAGCGCTTTAGTAATCAAATAATCCAGCCACTAAACCGTTAAAACGCGGCGCGAGATATCTTGATACTCTTTTGATGCGAGGCGTGGACCAAACTGCTGAATCACTTGGGCGGCGATTTCGCTAGCAAGTTGTCCGCATTCTGGCAAGCTATAATGCTGCGATAAAGCATATAAAAACGCCCCAGAATAGTTATCGCCGGCACCATTGGTATCAATAACATTTACAACAGCTGGCGTAGGAACCTCAAAAATTTCAATCTCTGACTCATCATTTGGCTTATGAGCGATGATAGCGCCATTGGGTCCATCGGTAACGACTGCTGTCTGACAATGCTCAAGTAAGGCTCGCGCCGCCGACTTATGCTGTTTTTTATCGGTGAATAATTTGGCTTCTTCACTATTACAAAATATCACCGCGACTTTATTGCCGAGCATATTAAGCAGGCCTTCTTTGGCAAACTTTACCACGGCAGGATCAGCAAAGCTGACGGCAATTTTGGCGCCATTGATACCAGCTTGTTGGCGTAGTTTGGTCATCGCAGGCTGGATACCTTCGGACATCGCCAAATAACCTTCTAAATATAACCAGCCAGCTTGGGTTAATGCTCCAAAGTCAACGTTATTAGCCGTAATATCGCTTGAGGTGCCAAGGAATGTTTGCATGGTACGCTCACCATCTTCGGTCACTGCTACCACGCATGAGCCAGTCACGCCGCCTGCATGGATGGATTGCGGGGAGGTGGCAACGCCCGCTTCATGCAAGTCTTTTAGGTAAAACTCGCCTTGCTTGTCATCACCGACGCGGCAAGCATAAAAAGGTTTACCGCCTAAGCTTGCAAAGGCATACATTGCATTGGCCGCTGAGCCGCCGCCTGCTTGTTTTGATGGCGCAATGTCGGCCAGTTTAAAATACGCCAATAACTGCTGCTGCTCTTCGAGTCCTGCAAGCGTCATATTGCCTTTGGTCAGGTCGGTTTCTTCTAGCGCTGCATCCGACAGCAGGTATTCGTGGTCAACCAAGGCATTACCTATTGCCATCACATCGTACATACTGTTTCTCTCCTCAATGAATTTACCAGTACTTAATTTACTGACATTTAATTTATCAATACTTAATTTATCAATACTTAATTTGCTGTTACTTAATCTATGGCTGCTTCGCTTAATTTTTTATAACCACAAACTATGCTGTTTGTAGTTCAAGCAGGCGCTGATAAAGTGCGTTCTTTTTGACGCCTGTGATATCAGCGGCCAAGGCAGCGGCTTTTTTAACCGATAAATCCTCTAATAAACGCTGTAATAATTTATCGTGGATACTGATATCATCATCGTCCTGCGCCATATTTACCCCAGCGACGACCACGACGATTTCACCGCGTTGCTGATTGTCATCAGCTTTGACAAATTCGACCAATTCGCCAAGCGTGCTTTTATGCACGGTCTCAAAGGTTTTGGTCAATTCACGGCAAAACGTCACTTCGCGCTCTGCACCAAAAATAGCTGCCATATCTTCTAAGCTAGCAACAATACGGTGCGGCGCTTCATAAAATATCAAAGTTTCGGTACGTGAATTGAGAGTCGTTAATTGTTTTTGGCGACCGTGGGTTTTGGCTGGTAAAAAACCAATAAAGCTAAAACGGTCTGAGGGCAATCCTGCAACCGATAGCGCAGCAATAGCAGCAGAAGCACCAATAATAGGAGAGACGCGAACACCAGCAGCATGAGCGGCTTGTACCAATTGATAACCGGGATCGCTAATCAGCGGCGTGCCAGCATCACTAATCAAGGCAACCGAATGACCTTGCTGAATCATCTCAATAATTTTGGGGGTTTGAATGGCGCTATTATGTTCATGATACGCCCAAAGCTTATGATGACCTTTTTGTTTAGCAGCGCCATCAGACTCGTTTTCGGCAGCATTTTTATTATGGTAACCCGTTCCTTCTTCGCTATCTTCAACCTTATTGCCTTTGGTATTAATACCAAAATGTGATAAAAGTTTGCCTGAGGTGCGTGTATCTTCACAGGCGATGATGGCAACTTGCTTTAAAACGTCAATTGCGTGCGGTGTCATGTCGCTTAAATTACCAATCGGCGTGGCAACGATATAGAGACAAGCTGGCATCGCGGTAGGGCTAGACATGAAAACCTCGGAGTATTAAGAAATTGTCTTAAGAAAGAGCATTAAAAACGCATATGAAAAGCGATTATGAAAACGCGAAAGTGGTTAGTTTAGCATGATGTGCTATGATAATTCTCAAATGTTCCGCTGACCGATAGCCATGATAATAAAAGCCCGTGATGGTAAATGACAAACCCTTAAACCTAACTTCACCGACCCAGCGTCAAGGCAGCCGTTTTGAGCAGCAAGCGTGTGCGTTTTTGCAAGCGCAAGGCTTGATATTGATTGCGCAAAATTGGCAACAACCAAAAGTGGGTGAGCTCGACTTAATTATGCTAGAAAAAGGGCAGGCGTGGTCGACACTGGTATTTATTGAAGTGCGGCAACGGCAGCGTTCAGGATTTGGTGATGCTGCCCTTAGCGTGACGAAAAGTAAGCAACATAAAATTATCAAAGCGGCGCGCTATTTTTTGCAGCAGCATCCTGAATATAATGACTTCGAGTACCGGTTTGATGTGATAGCCTATGATACTAATGTCAATACTAGTGCCAGTCATAAAAACAAGAGTAGTGAGGTTAAAGAAACGACGTCAAAAAACACTCAACCAGAATGGCTGCAAGGCGCTTTTATCGCGTCAGCGTGGTAAAAGGACTTTACGAATTTAAAATGCTGGAACGTTGATTTGGTTTAAAGGTTAAGCTAAAAAGTAAAATAAATAAAGCATCAAGCTATCGTTACCAAAAGCCTAACCGCCTAGCATAAAATTTCAGTAAAGTAGCGGCATTAAAAACGGTTCATTTAATCATATTCCTATCATTGTCATTATTAAGCATCAGCATAATTAATCGTTTTTATTATCAAGCTTAATTATTATCGAGCTTAGCCATTATCAAGCGTCACCCTATTAATCATTAGTTAATCATCACGCTCTAAGAGGTAAATCATGACACGGATGCATTTGCACACTGCTATTTTTGGTTCATCACGCCGTAAGGCGATTGGCGTTATGCTATTGACCAGCATCATCGCCACAGGCTGTACCACCAACTATTTGACCAATAGCACAGAAGGAACGTATGGCGTACCGATGACCGAGCGCACTATTCCGCAGCGCCTGCTTGACCGCAGTATCGAGCATACCGTCAAAATTAACGTCTATGGTCTACAAGAAAATTTGCAGCAAATCAGCCGTATGAGCATTGATAGTTTTAATAGTGAGGTGCTGCTCACCGGTGAGGTGCCAACGCAAGAGATTAAGACAGAAATTGAAAAAGTGGTTGGCTCTATGCCAGACGTCCGTCATGTCTATAATGAGCTGAATGTGAGCGCCTCAAGGGGCTATAGCTCAACCGTTCACGATGGTTATATTACCTCCAAACTACTGGCAAAAATAGCCTCTAGTAATGGCGTAAAAGCCTCGCAAATAAAGGCGGTCACCAATGATGGTGTGGTTTATATTATGGGTCGCATGACGCCGACGCAGCAAAGCCATCTGATTGATATTGCCAATAATACCGTCGGCATTACAGAGCTGGTGCTGCTGACCACCGTCGTTGACGATAGAGGGGTAAAGATAGGCGAGGACGATATCATGTATGAAGAGAATTTAGCCAATCCTACCAGAGGGCCAGCGCTCGATAGTCGGGCAGCGCCTGAGGTCACAAGTGTAGTAGAGCCACCAATTAACGCTACGCCGATTATCGTCGACGAGAATGGCGCGCCCGTTAATTAGCCGTTATTAAGTTGTCATTATCAAGTTGCTATGTTTACCTTTATCAAAAGTCTTGTCTCGCTAATAAACACAAGAAACCTAAACACTCATAACAGGAACAGAACGATAAATCCCCAGTCTGCCAGTAAGATATAAAACGTAAAAAGTAGAAGTGTGGCTTTAGACAAAAACGCGCTAATTAAAATAATAAAAAATGAAAAAGCTGTGACTCTACTATTGAGTTTTAATCAACTATGACCAAACGACAAGCTTATAATAGGAATACTGGCGATGAAGGATTTAAGTAAAGCAGCCGTACAGCCTGTGCCAAGAAAAAATCGCCTACCTAAACCTATCAGCGTCGGTGTGACGGCAGCATTGGCTGTCGGCGGTATTGCGCTTGCGACTCAGCAAGCACAAGCGTTATCGGCACTGGCTGTTGTGAATGGTATCACCTCAAATGGCGGCGTTGGTGTCAGTAAAAATATCTTGTATGGCGACAAGCCTTTGCAGGATTTAGATATTTATTATCCCAAACCTTTAGCAAAAGCCATGCAGTCAAAAAAAGCGACTGCTGATAACCCAATTAACCACAGTTATCCGATGGTGGTTTTCGTCCATGGCGGCTCGTGGGAAAGCGGCAGTAAAGATGAATACGCCTTTGTTGGTCAGAGTCTGGCACAAGCAGGCTATGTCACGGCAGTGATTAACTATCGTAAAGCGCCTGAGCACGTTTATCCTGATTATGTAGAAGATACGGCGCAGGCTATCGCGTGGAGTTATAAGAATGCCGAAAGTCTGCATGCTGACCCCAAGCGCTTGGCGGTGATAGGGCATTCTGCGGGCGCATTTAACGCGGTTGCTGCCGTCGCTAATGAAGATTTTTTAGCGCCGTATGGGGTGAAACCAAACGATATTAGCGCTGTGATTGGTATTGCAGGGCCTTATAGTTATGACTTTCGTAAATTCAGTAGTGCCAGCGCTTTTGGGGCAAACGCCACGCCCGATAACATCATGCCAGACCGTAATATTAAAGGTGCGCAGCCGCCATATTTATTATTAACTGCTGAAAAAGACAAAGTCGTTCATATAAGCAATACCCTTAAAATGACACAGGCGTTAAAAGCGGCAGGCGTTAAGGTTGAAACAGGCGAAATCGCAGGTGCCAGTCATGCCACCAGCATCGGGGCGATGGCGCCACCTTTACGCTGGGTCAATGACGTGCGTGCGCAAGTGCTCAGCTATTTGGATAAAACGCTATAATAGTTAACACTGCAATAGTTAAAGACAGTTGTAGAAGACAGTACTGTAAGATGGTCAAACTCTTGTTATAATGGCTAACTTTATATCCACCTATTAAACCTTTAAGGCAGAATATTCTATGAGCATGAACGCTGACGATTTGATTGCATTTTTACAAACTCACTTTCCTGATGCTTTTATTCAAGCTGCCAATCAAGGTACCAAGTTTGATGTACGGGTGGTTGATGCCAGTTTTGAAGGCAAGCGCGCAGTACAACGTCAGCAGTCCGTTTACGCATTGGTCAATGACAAAATTGCTAGCGGTGATATTCATGCGCTTAATATTCAAGCATTGACGCCTGCCGAATGGGAAGTGCAATCGCAAGGCTAAGCCTTCGCAAGGCTAAGCCTTTTTTATGACTAGGATTTGTCGCACCGGCAATGGATATTGCTGGTTTTATCATTTCTGGTTTTTCATATTTTTTATACTTATCGCTAGGTTGTCACCTTTATGGATCAATTTTTAATCACCGGTAGCAGTCGTATCGTAGGGGAAGTCACCATCTCAGGCGCCAAAAATGCCGCTCTGCCGTTACTCGCTGCTATGATTTTGGCCGAGACCCCAACGACATTGCACAACGTGCCATCGTTACAAGATGTGCGCACCTTGATTGAATTGATCGCTGGCATGGGCATTGATATTCAAAAGCAGGGTGACACTGTCGTTTGCGATACCAAGAATATCGACAATTTTTATGCGCCTTATGATTTGGTCAAAACCATGCGCGCCTCGATTTTGGTTTTAGGCCCTTTGCTGGCGCGTTTTGGCGAAGCCGAAGTGTCTTTGCCGGGCGGCTGTGCCATCGGCTCACGTCCTGTCGACCAGCATCTAAAAGCCTTTGAAGCCATGGGTGCTGAGATAAGCGTCGAAAATGGTTATGTCAAAGCCCAAGCGCCAAAGGGCGGCAAGCTTATCGGTTGTAATTTTTCATTTGATATGGTAACGGTTGGCGGTACGGAAAACGTTATTATGGCCGCGGCATTGGCAAAGGGCACGACCGTACTTGGTAACTGTGCGCTTGAACCAGAAGTGGTCGATTTGGCCAATATGCTGGTAGCGATGGGTGCTAAAATCAGCGGTATTGGTACGGCAACCATGACCATCGAAGGGGTTGAGCGCTTGCATGGCTGTGAATATTCGGTCGTACCAGATCGTATCGAAACGGGCTCTTATCTTGCCGGTGCTTTGATGACACGCGGTGATGTGCTGACCAAAAACACTTCGGCACTTTTATTAGCGCCTGTGTTAGAAAAATTTGAAGACATGGGAGCGATTATCACTACAGGCGATGATTGGATTCGGGCGCAAATGAAAGGTCGCCCACTACCAGTCAATATTCGTACCCAGCCACATCCGGGTTTTCCAACCGATATGCAAGCGCAGGTGATGGCGATTGCCTGCCTTGCTGACGGTACCAGCACCTTTATCGAAAATATCTTTGAAAATCGCTATATGCATGTGCCAGAACTCAACCGCTTGGGTGCATCCATTCAAGTAGACGGTCATACAGCTGTGGTTAAAGGCGTCGAGCACTTTACTGCGGCGCCAGTGATGGCAACAGATTTGCGCGCGTCGATGTCACTGGTCATGGCGGCGGCTTCTGCTGAAGGCGAGAGCTTGATTGATCGTATTTACCATATTGATCGTGGCTATGAGCACGTCGAAGAAAAACTGCGCGCGCTTGGGGTCAATATCGAGCGTATTAATACCAACGACTAAACTGGTTCACTAACCATTATTATCGCTATTGATACCTAATAAATTAATAACGCCTGTTAAGTAAGGCAACTAACTGTACACGGACACGAGTCATTATGACTGAAGCAAGTAACAGCTTACCAAATGATGGTTTATTAAATGAAGTAAATGAGGCGTTTTCAGGTTTGACACTGGCGCTATCAAAGGGTCGTATCTTAGAAGAGACGATGCCTTTACTGCGCGCTGCTGGTGTTGAATTGTTAGAAGACCCTGAGGCGTCGCGCAAGCTTATTTTCCCAACTTCAAACCCAAATGTACGCGTGTTAATTTTACGCGCCAGTGACGTGCCAACCTATGTTGAACACGGCGCTGCTGATTTTGGCGTGGCGGGTAAAGACGTGCTGCTTGAGCATGGCGCCAATCACGTTTATGAATTGCTCGATTTACAGATTGCCCAGTGTAAGCTGATGACAGCGGGCGTGAAAGGGGCGCCGCTGCCAAATCGTCGTCTGCGTATCGCGACCAAATACGTCAATGTTGCCCGCGCTTACTTTGCCAGCCAAGGTCAGCAAGTCGATGTGATTAAGCTGTATGGTTCGATGGAGCTTGCGCCATTGGTTGGTTTAGGCGATTTAATTGTAGACGTCGTCGATACGGGTAATACGCTGCGCGCTAATGGGCTTGAAGCGCGCGACCATATTTGTGATGTATCGTCACGCCTTATCGTCAATCAAGTCAGCTACAAGCGTAAATTTGCCCTGCTTGAGCCGATTTTAGACAGTTTTAAAAACAGTATTGCCAGTGCTTCTTAAATGAGCATTTATTCAGTATTGATAAAACACTGTTATTAAACGCTAGCAATCATTGATAATATCAAGCATGACTATACAAAAATTTAAACCAGTTTGGCGCTCTAGGATAGATATAGCGTGCTAAACTGGTTTTATTGTATTTGCTTGCTAGAAAATAAAAGCTCAGTATAATCTGAGTGAGATAACTAAGAATAAGCGGAAATAAGCAGACAGACCAAACTTTTCTTATTTCCTCTTTTATTCAAACTATTTTTTTATAGCCGACTTTTATGCTCACCTATAGGATTCAGTCATGCGCCAACTAAGTACCCAAGATGCTGATTTTGACAGTCAATTGACCCAGCTTCTCGCTTTTGAAACCGTCAACGATGTTGAATTATTAAAAACCGTTGACGATATCATTGCAAAGGTACGTCATGGTGGCGACAGTGTGGTACTGACGTTGACCCAAGAGTTTGATCAGCATCCGGCGAAGGCGATACAAGAGTTAGAGCTGTCTAAACAAGCACTTGCTGACGCGTTTGCCAGTCTCGATGATGAGGTAAAAAATGCGTTAATGACGGCAGCGACACGCGTGCAGACATTTCATGAGCGCCAAGTGCAAGAAACTTGGCAATATGAAGATGAGCTTGGCAATCGTTTAGGTCAAAAAGTCACGCCGCTTGATCGTGTCGGTATTTATGTGCCCGGCGGTTTGGCCTCTTATCCATCTTCGGTATTGATGAATGCGATTCCTGCCAAAGTGGCTGGCGTTGCCGAGGTAATCATGGTGGTGCCAGCGCCAAAGGGCGTGCTCAATCCATTAGTGTTGGCAGCGGCGCATTTGGCACAAGTTGACCGCGTCTTTACCATTGGCGGAGCACAAGCGGTTGCGGCCTTGGCATACGGTACCGAGACCATACCAGCCGTAGATAAAATCACGGGTCCTGGTAATAAATATGTCGCTGCAGCGAAGCGGGCGGTATTTGGTCAAGTAGGGATTGATATGATTGCTGGCCCTTCTGAAGTATTGGTCTATGCAGAAGGCGAGGCGCAAGATCGCGCCGATTGGTTGGCGATGGATTTATTGTCACAAGCGGAGCATGACCGTATCGCCCAAGCTATCTTTGTCACGACAAGTGAACAGCAGCTTGCAGAAGTGGCGGCGGAGATTGAAAAAGCCTTGGCAGAATTGCCAAAAGCTGATATCGCCCGTGATTCACTAAAAAACCGCGGCGCGCTGATTTTGGTCAAAGACCGCGTGGAAGGTATGGCGGTGATTAATCGCGTTGCCCCTGAGCATTTAGAATTGTCAGTTGATAACCCTGATGCGCTGCTGAATGAAGTTCGTCACGCTGGTGCTATCTTTATGGGTCGTCATACGCCTGAAGCGATTGGTGATTACTGTGCCGGTCCTAACCATGTGTTACCAACCTCTGGTACCGCGCGCTTTTCTTCACCGCTTGGTGTTTATGACTTTCAAAAGAAATCCTCGATTATTTATTGTAGTGAAGCGGGTAGTAAGCCGCTGGCTGCGACGGCGGATATTTTAGCGCAGCGTGAGGATTTAGAAGCCCATGCGCGCTCAGCCCGCTATCGCTATCAAAAAGATAGCTAATAAAACAGTTAGGTAGTTGAGTTTTAATAAGCTGATTTTAATAATTCGATTTTAATAACCCAATTTTAATATTTACGTTTAATCATTTATGTGGCTAATGAGTAGGATAACTTATGAGTGAGTTAAAGATAGACACCAGACTTTGGTCATCTAAAGCGCGAAATCTGTCACCTTACGTCCCTGGCGAGCAGCCTCAGCATAAAAATTTGTGCAAATTAAATACCAATGAAAACCCATTTCCGCCGTCACCAAAAGTCGGCGAGGCCATCGCAAAAGTCTTAGCGCAGCAAGCCGATGAGCTGCGTTTATATCCTGCGCCTGAATCGGATGATTTGCGCGCCGCCTTAGCCGAGTTATACAACCTTGATATCAATCAAGTCTTTGTTGGTAATGGTTCTGATGAAGTATTGGCATTGGTATTTGCCAGCTTTTTCTTAAAAGAGCGCCCTGTTTTAGCGCCTGATATTAGCTATAGTTTTTATCCGGTTTACGCCCATACCTTTGGTATTGAGTTGGTACAAATCGCCCTAGAAGCCGATTTTAGTATCAGCCCTGATGCTTATCGTCAGCCTTGTAGCGGTATCATTATTGCTAACCCAAATGCGCCAACGGGTATGCTATTATCGCTTGCTGATATTCGTAAACTTGCTGGCGAGCATTCAAACTCAGTGGTTGTGATTGATGAAGCTTATATCGATTTTGCGCAGAAACAAGAAAATGGTTCAGATGCAGAAGTGTCGGCGATTAGCCTAATCAATGACTGCGATAATATCCTTGTCACGCAAACTTTTTCAAAATCACGCTCGCTTGCCGGTTTACGGGTCGGTATGGCGTTTGGTAATGCCTCGTTAATCGAAGCACTGACGCGTATGAAAAATAGCTTTAATAGCTATCCGCTCGATAAGTTGGCGCAAGCAGGAGCAACCGCTAGTGTCTTAGATGTCGAATATTTTACCCAGACCTGTCAGCAAGTCATTGATTTACGCCGAGCGCTCAGCGCCGAGCTGACGGCACTTGATTATGAGGTGTTACCATCGCACGCTAACTTTGTCTTTGCGCGTCCGAAAAATGGTGATGCTAAAGGTGTGGCGGCTGATTTGCGCGAGCAAGGTATCATTGTGCGTCATTTTGAGAAACCGCGCATCAATGAGTACTTGCGTATTACTGTTGGTACGGCAGCGCAGAATAAGCGTTTGATTGATGCCTTAAAATCGCTACAAACAGAGGCTGAAAGCGTTACTGAGTAATACCTTAATAATGTAAAGCCAAAACAACAAGTTATATAAATAAAAGAGCCTGCTAACGTTATGTTAAGCAGGCTTTCTATTGGTTTTTAATTTGCCTTTTAGATAAAGCGTAAGTTTATTGCTTTATATTGTTTTGAACTAAAACGCCTAACAGGTTGCCGACTTTATCCAAACATTCTTGATATTCAGCATTGCAATCAGAAGCAACCGTGATACCACCGCCTGCCCATAAGCTGACACGTCTTTCTTGTTCTGACTTATCATTCGATAAGGTATTGGCTTGCAAAGTACGAATTAATACATTCCATTGACCGCTACCATCAAAGTTCATATAGCCCAGGGTGCCGCAATACGCACCGCGCGCGGCACCTTCTAGCTCTGAGATAATTTCAACAGCGCGTTTTTTTGGCGTGCCAGTGATAGAGCCAGCAGGTAAACTGCCAAACAATACTTTGAGCGGATGACTATCTGTCTTTAGCTCAGCGGTAATGGTGCTGACCATATGATGCACATTGCTAAAGCTTTCAATCGCAAATAATTGCGGCACTTTGACGCTGCCAATCTTGGCATATTTACCCAAATCATTGCGCAATAAATCAACAATCATGACATTTTCGGCACGGTCTTTTTCGCTATCGATAAGCTGCTGTTTATAAGCGTTGTCTTGTGCAGTATTTAACCCGCGCGGCATCGTCCCTTTAATGGGCTTGGTGCGTATATGGTGTTTGCCACTATTATTGTCTTTGATAAAGGTAAAAAACAGTTCAGGCGAGCAGCTTAACAATTCAAATTGATAATCTTGCGTATCAACGCTTATTTCGTTATCAATATGATTAACCGCTAAATATCCTGCAAACGGCGCTTGGGTATTACGATGTAGGGTAGGTAAGTAATCAATCAGTTTTACTCCGCTACCATTATCACTTAGAGTATTAAAAGCGCCTTGCCATGCTTGGGTGAGATTGATTTGATAGCAGTCACCTTGTTGCAGGTAGGATTGCGTTTTATCAAAAGCTTGCTGATAATCTCGCTTACTCCATTGTGCTTTTAATAATAAAGGCGTGGTTTTATAGGACGTTTCAAGTGCTGGTTTTTCTAAAGCTTGGTTAGATAATTCCTTATCCATTATATCTAAATATGAGATAAGCGTTTTAACCAGTACGCCTTTTTGTTCGTTATCAGTATCAGTGACGCTGTCTTTTATAGTGAGCTGCCAACTGGTTTGCTCAGCGTTTGGTGTTAGATAAATATCATAATGCCCTAAGGCGGCACAAGGCTGCACTGCGAGCTCTATTCGCGCGTTTGGGCTAAGCTCATAAGCGGCAATATCATAACCAATAAAGCCTATTAATCCATGCTGATAACTTGGCTGCTGCTCGATTTCTGTAGTTGAGGACGAGTTATTATCACAAGTATCATCTATGTCATAAGTCTGACTATAAGCAATTAAATCCTCTTGCCAGTCGCTATAACTCATATAGCTACTAATAATCGCTTGATTGGTCTTAGCATGGCTATCTAAACCATCACGGTAAGTTCTTATAACTTTATAAATAGGCGCTGGCTTATTAGAGTTTGCTGCATCATTAGAAAGAGGATAAACCGACCAGCTCATTTTTGGTAATAAACCGATGACAGGTCTTCCGTCGTTATTCAGCCAAACCAGTTGCCAATTTACATTAGGTTTTTGTACATATAAGTAACGTTGTAGACGGGGCATTAATTCGGCAGCAGTTAGCCCACCAAAACGCCAGCTAGGATAAGTAGCTGGCGATGGGGCAGATGCTGTCTGCTCAGTTTTAACAGGCGGAGCTAGAGGCATAGTTAAGCATCAAACTTTTTAATAATAAGAGTGGCGTTAGTACCGCCAAAGCCAAAGCTATTGCTCATAAGCGTTTTAAGCTCAATATCACGCTTTTCAGTGACAATATCAAAGCCTTTGGCAGCAGGGTCTAATTCTGTAATATTGATACTTGGCGCGATAAAGCCTTCTTGTAGCATCAGTAAGCAATAAATCAATTCTTGCGCGCCGACTGCACCCAAGCTATGACCGGTCATTGATTTGGTTGAGCTGATAGCAGGTACTTGACTAACATCATCACCAAATACTTTGGCAATGGCTTTAAGCTCAGTCACATCCCCTAGCGGCGTACTGGTACCATGGCTATTGATGTAGTCAACGCTTTCTAAGCCTGCTTCAGCAAGGGCGAGTTGCATACAGCGAACAGCGCCTTCACCGCTTGGTGCAACCATTTCAGCACCATCGGAGCTGGCGCCATAACCGACGATTTCAGCCAAAATATTGGCACCGCGCGCTTGGGCGTGCTCAAGACTTTCAACCACCACCATTGCCCCGCCTGCGGCAATCACAAAGCCATCGCGGTCTTTATCGTAGGCTCTAGAAGCAAGGGTTGGCGTGTCATTATACTGTGTACTGACCGCACCCATCGCATCAAACATACACGACTGCGTCCAATGTTCCGCTTCACTACCGCCAGCAAGTATCACATCGGCTTTGCCAAGTTGGATAAGTTCGGCGGCATGACCGATACAATGCGTCGACGTTGCGCACGCAGAGCTCAATGAATAAGAAATCCCTTGGATTTTTAGCCCCGTTGCAAGCGCCGCTGATACCGAGCTGCCCATGGTTTTTGGTACCGCCATCGCACCGACACCGCGCAAACCTTTTTCGCGCATTGCATCGACGGCATTGACGATGTTTTCAGTTGACGCACCGCCCGAGCTTGCGACCACACCCACGCGCGGGTTATTGTTAATGGTTTCAAGCGGCAATCCCGACTGCTCAATGGCGTTTAACGCGCTGACATAAGCGTAAAGACTGGCATCACTAAAAAAACGCTTCAATTTACGGTCAATGCCCGAGGTATCAAGTTCTGCTTGATCAATACTACCGCTAACCTGTGATTTAAAGTCGTGCTCAGCATACGATTCATTGAACGTAATACCTGAGCGCCCTTGTTTAAGAGCATCGGTGACAGTCGCCAAATCATGTCCGATACAAGAGACAATCCCTGCTCCAGTGATAACAACGCGGCGCATATTCTATTCCTTATGAGTAACGATTTTTTGATAATGACCTTTAACAATCGCTTTTAAATGCTTATTTGACAGTCATTTTAGTGCGCAAAAACCTACAATAGGCTGCTTAAATGCTGTTTGATAAATAAAAGTACAACTGTACTTTGAGTGATGGCATATAATAACGTATCGACGGTTTAAAATCTTGGCGTAAGTGTAAAATAACGCCAAAATGGTCTTTATTTTTAAATGAACTTATTATCAAAGCAGGTAAAGTTTTTGGCCGTGTTAAAGCAGCAATGGCAGTAAAATTTCCGTTAACAGAGTAAAAATTATTTTTAGCTAAGACATATTTAATATATGTTGACGCTATTTATGGTTTAAAATAAGCGATACTTTTAGATACAAAATTGACGCTAGTGATAACATTGTTGGCACTGACAGTTATCGTAAGCGTTGGCTAAAATGGCAGTCAATTTGCAAAGTTCTGATAACAAGCTCTTATAAATAATATTAATAACAAACACTCATCACATTAAGGATATAAAGATGGCAAAGCCTAGCACACTATTTAAAGGCATCAGCAGCGTTGGTTCTTTTACTCGTGGTAATTTGGAACGTATGGGCGCAATGATTGATAGCGTCAATGCCAAAAGCGGCAAACCGCGCCAATTTAAAGCAGTAAATCTCGGCGATGAAGATTATCAGCAGGATTTGTTTCGCGAGCAAACCTTAAAAGCCACCCAGCAGTTATTGGGTACGCGTTTTGCTACTTATGGCAAGTATGCCAAAAAAATAGTACCAAACAGCTTGTTTGATTCGACGGTCGATGGCGCTTTTGCGCAGATTGCCAAGCTTGCGTCCAATTGGAGTCAGATTGACCTGCCAAATCAGCATCGCTTTGCCAATATCGCAAACTTAGACAATGAGCAACGTTATGCTCTAGCAACGGATATCGCCAATCAAAACCGCGCTTTGGCGACATTGGGTGGCTTGACAGGATTAGCAGGCCTACCAGGCTTACTCGCTGATACCTTGTGGTTGTTACTTGTCTCATTACGTACCGTTTATCAGCTAGGCGCTATTTATAATAAGCCATTGACTGGTAAGCAAGGCGTCAAAATGGCTTATGAATTACTGGCAAGTGCCGATTTGAGCAAAATGCAAGAGAAGCAGGCTTTATTAGCTGGTATCGGTATTGGTAAAGGCTTGCTTGATAATGCGCAAAGCAATGGTTTGCATAATGAGCTTAAAAACCTTGGTCTGAAAAATAAAAACGTCAATTTTTATGCCGAACAAGTAGATAATATTGCCAGCCAAATTGGCATTAACTTAGATAACATCAACTTATCATGGGTACGCCGCTTTTTACCAGCCACTGCCGTCATCGTTGGTATGCGTTACAACAGTCAGCTGATTGATGAAGTGATCGGCGTGGCGCAAGCGACGTTTGCACCAGAAGCCAAACTTGCTAACCGTACCATTACCGACGATAGCAGTAGCGAAGCGCAGGTGAAGAAAAATACCGACAGTACCGACAGTAAGAATGAAGAGCAAAGCCCTAAATCTGACAATGCAAAAAAAGACACAGATAAGGCTAAAGACGATAAGACCAAAGCTGAAAACAACAAATCTAAGACTGACGACGATAAATCTAAAGCTGACCAAACAGAAAGCGAAATAAAAGCTACCTCAGAGCCTGTGTCAAAAACCACTGATGAAGAGTCAGTAGATGGAAACTACAAAAAAGCTCAGGCGAGTAAAAAAGATTAACGTTTTAGTCTATAGCGGTTTAACTATAATTTACTGTATGAAGGCAGAAGCTGATATAAATCGGCTTATGCCTTTTTTATAAATATGTCTTTTTTATGAAGGGGTCTTAAGGCTAAAAAAGTATCTAAAATTCAAATTTTGCCTTGAAAAATAAACAACCAACTCCATTAATAGGAAACATCGATTTTACCATCTTGCAATGAAACAATTGCTCATCTTAAAATCTGTTGCTTACCGTTAAGTCTGCTACAATCTTTGCTCATGCACATCTATCGAATGTTGTAAAGGACAACCGCTCATAAGTGGTTGAAATAGCAGCAACAACTCTTTATAATACACTGTCCTAAAAATGGGTGTGCCAAAATCTGTCGTTAATGTCAGATTGTTGGTGCATTGGCCCATTTTTTTGTTTTATACCAAACGGGAGAAGGATGCCTTATGGCAACAACTAACCAATTGATTCGTAAAGGTCGCAAAACCATCAAGGAAAAGTCAAAAGTTCCTGCGTTGGAAGCGTGCCCACAACGCCGTGGTGTATGTACTCGCGTATATACTACTACCCCTAAAAAACCTAACTCAGCCATGCGTAAAGTATGTCGTGTACGTTTGACTTCAGGCTATGAAGTATCAAGCTACATCGGCGGTGAAGGTCATAACCTACAAGAGCACAGTGTTGTTCTTATCCGTGGTGGTCGTGTAAAAGATCTACCAGGTGTACGTTATCATACCGTTCGCGGTGCACTTGACTGCGCAGGCGTAAAAGACCGTAAGCAAGGTCGTTCTAAATATGGTGCGAAGAAGCCTAAAGTTTAATAGCTAATTGTTATTAAATAAGCTGATTTGTATCACCCATTAACTGTGCATGGGACTGGTGTTAGCGGTATTTTTAAGTTATTAATTGACGCTATAACATACCGCCATGCAGTAAGGCTGACTGACAACTCGATATAACGCCATCCAATAGTAATTGGTGCGAGATTGTGAATGTCAGACACTCCTGAAGAAAAGGATTATTATTATGCCAAGACGTCGCGTCGTTGCTGCCCGTGAGATCCTACCAGATCCTAAGTTTGGTAGCCAAACTGTTGCAAAATTCATCAACCATGTCATGAGTCATGGTAAAAAATCTACTGCTGAGCGTATCGTTTATGGTGCTCTTGAGACAGTAGGCCAAAAGCGCAACATCGAAGATCCAGTCGCTTTCTTTGAAGAAGTTTTAGAGAATGTCCGCCCAATGGTCGAAGTAAAAGCTCGCCGTGTTGGTGGTGCAACTTATCAAGTACCAATGGAAGTACGCCCCTCCCGTCGTACTGCCTTGGCTATGCGTTGGTTAGCTGAAGCTGCTGCTAAGCGTTCTGAAAAATCAATGGCTTTGCGTCTTGCAGGCGAATTGAATGATGCTGCTGACGGTAAAGGTAATGCTATGAAAAAGCGTGACGAAGTTCACCGCATGGCAGATGCCAACAAAGCATTCTCTCATTACCGCTTCTAAGCTGGTTTTATTTTTAAAACTGGTTTAAATGCTTAGGATTAACGGTTTCGATCAGTTAATCCTGATATTGTTGATTTATTCTATTGATTGCCGCCATCATTATTGGGTTGTTTAATTTTTCCTCAAAAGCTGAGAATGTATTGAATAATTTAGATGGCGGACATCTGTCAAGATGCTGTTTTGTAAGGGATGCTTTTCTATAAAGCCTGCAAAAAATATGCACCGCTTAAAAAAAAGTCTCCTAAATTTGATGCCGCACTATTCTTAATATTTGCTCTTTTTTTGTCCGTATTTGGCCCAATAAACAGTAAGTAATATAACAAAGTTCATGGTCTCATGGCTTTGTCATAGAGTATGAGGTAGAGACACAACACATTAATATATACACGAATTTCCCTAGGAAAACACTATGGCTCGTAAAACTCCCCTAAAGCGCTATCGCAATATTGGTATCTCAGCGCACATTGATGCTGGTAAGACGACCACTACTGAGCGTGTTTTGTTCTATACCGGTGTTAGCCACAAGCTTGGCGAAACCCATGATGGTGCAGCTACCATGGACTTTATGGAGCAAGAACAAGAGCGCGGTATTACCATTGCTTCTGCGGCGACGACTTGTTTTTGGTCAGGTATGGCAAAGCAGTTCCCTGAACACCGTATCAACATCATTGACACCCCAGGCCACGTTGACTTCACGATTGAAGTTGAGCGTTCTATGCGTGTTCTTGATGGCGCTTGTATGGTTTATTGCGCGGTAGGCGGGGTTCAGCCACAGTCTGAAACCGTATGGCGTCAAGCAAACAAATATAAAGTACCACGCTTAGCGTTCATTAACAAAATGGACCGTGTTGGTGCTGATTTCTACCGTGTGGTAGAACAAATCAAAACTCGTCTAGGCGGCAAGCCAGTACCGTTAGTTATTCCAATTGGTAAAGAAGACGACTTTGAAGGCGTTGTGGATCTTGTGACCATGAAAGCTATCTATTGGGACGAAGCGTCTCAAGGAATGAAGTACGAAGAGCGTGAAATCCCAACTGAACTACAAGAAAAAGCGGAAGAGTACCGTGAGTATCTAGTAGAAAACGCTGCTGAAGCCTCAGAAGAACTCATGAATGAGTATCTTGAAAATGGCGAATTGACGGTAGAGCAGATCAACGACGCTATTCGTCAATTGACCATCAACAACGAAATCATTCCACTTCTTTGTGGTACTGCCTTTAAAAACAAAGGTGTACAAAAGATGTTGGACGCCGTTATTCAGTATCTACCTGCGCCAATGGACGTACCTGCTATCCGCGGTATCCTTGACGACAAAGACGAAACTGAAGGTACGCGTGAAGCCTCTGATGACGCGCCGTTCGCAGCACTAGCGTTCAAAATCATGAACGATAAGTTCGTTGGTAACTTAACCTTCGTTCGTGTGTATTCAGGTGTTCTGAAACAAGGTAGTAGCGTTTATAACCCTGTTAAAATGAAGCGCGAGCGTGTTGGCCGTATCGTTCAGATGATGGCAGATGCTCAGGTAGAGCTACAAGAAATCAGCACGGGTGATATTGCAGCCTTAGTTGGTATGAAAGACGTCACTACTGGTGATACGCTATGTGACGAAAACAACGTCATCACGCTAGAGCGTATGGAATTCCCAGATCCAGTTATTTCTCTAGCTGTTGAACCTAAGACCAAAGCTGACCAAGAAAAAATGTCTATCGCTTTGGGTCGTTTAGCAAAAGAAGATCCATCATTCCGCGTCCATACTGACGAAGAGTCTGGTCAGACCATCATCAGTGGTATGGGTGAGCTGCATCTAGAGATTCTTGTTGACCGTATGAAGCGTGAGTTTAACGTTGAAGCAAACATCGGTGCGCCGCAGGTTGCTTATCGTGAAACCATCCGTAACGTGGTTGAGCAAGAAGGTAAATTCGTACGTCAGACTGGTGGTCGCGGTAAATTCGGTCACGTTTGGTTACGTCTTGAGCCTATGGATCCAGCGGGCGATGTTCTATATGAATTCGCTGAAGAAGTTGTTGGTGGTACAGTGCCAAAAGAATTCCACGGTGCAGTCGACAAAGGTATCCAAGAGCGCATGAAAAACGGCGTACTTGCAGGTTACCCAGTTGTTGGCGTTAAAGCGACCTTGTATGATGGTTCTTACCATGATGTTGACTCGGATGAGTTATCATTTAAAATGGCTGGTTCTATTGCATTCCGTAAAGGCTTCATGGCAGCAAACCCAACCCTACTTGAGCCAGTAATGAAAGTAGAAGTTGAAACACCTGAAGATTACATGGGTGATATCATGGGCGATTTAAACCGCCGCCGTGGTATGGTTCAAGGTATGGAAGACTTACCTGGTGGCACTAAGCAGATTCGTGCGGAAGTACCATTAGCAGAAATGTTTGGTTATGCTACGCAAATGCGTTCAATGTCGCAAGGCCGTGCAACCTATTCAATGGAATTCCAAAAGTACGCTGAGATTCCAAAATCAGTTGCAGAATCTATCATCTCTAAATTCAACTCTAAAGATGAAGACGAGTAAATATTACATATTAATAGGACAATATTGAGTTCATTTCTCTATTGTCCGTAGAGATTGCGCCAATAATTGGTTAAAAGACTTGTTATTGGTCGCGATTTTCTTATAATATCTGCACATTGTATGTGCAACCTTTTAACAATTATCTTAATGTGGTCGGTATCCCTTAACTTGCGCATGTTTAGCAGTTAACTACTTGACCCCAAATAAAGAGGAAATACCCATGGCAAAGGCCAAGTTTGAACGCAGCAAGCCACACG
>NZ_JABAST010000013.1 GCF_016107575.1 Psychrobacter faecalis
AGAACAGTAAAGTTAAGAATCATCATGGCAAGTTGGTACAGATTAAAGAGTTATTGCGCCATGTTAGCCATCAAGAAACATATCGACATGGACGAATACTGACTGTCGATGGTTGTTTGGTTCGAGTATTTGCCAAGCGTGATAAAGACTACGGTTTAGTGATTGTCGCAACCAATCAACTAGAAACAGTGGATGCGATGACAAGCTATGCTAAGCGTTGGGAGATTGAGACTTTATTTGCTTGTCTAAAGGGCCGTGGCTTTAATCTTGAAGATACCCACTTAACCCATCTTGATCGGGTCAGCAAATTAGTCGCAGTGAACGCCTTAGCATTTTGTTGGGCTTATCATGTCGGTATTTATAAAGACAAAGATAAGCCGTTAAAACGCAAGTTGAAGTCAAACGCTCGACCTCAAGCCAGTTTGTTTGCGCTTGGACTGGATGTGTTGATTGAGGGCCTTCGCTTGGTGTTCTTTAACAATGATAAGACTGTACTTCGACAGTTAGTTAGCTTTTTAACCCCTAAACCTATGAAAATCGGGGGGGGGATGATTTTTTTGTCGTGTGCAGAGAAATCTTTTAAAGTATTAATAACCTATCAATCTTTAACACTCATCCCTTAGTAAGAATGCAACTCCCTACTTAAGTTATAAACCAACTGCCGCACTTGTGCAAGCCACGAATCTAACTTTGCCGTTTAAATGCTTTAGCCGTGCATAACAGCTTTGACGGTGCAATAAATATGCCACGATAAATGCTTGGCGATAATTGGCTCATGCATAGCAACTAGAGCAACTGTTTTAAAGAACAAGAATTATAAACTGACATCTTGCAGCGGATAGCTAATATTAGTAAGAATTTTTTTATTCATGATGCTGCTTTGGATGTCGGCACTTTGACCAAAATAGGCGCGCAGACGTTGCGCCTGAATCATAAAATCCATATGTTGGCGTAAGTCATGGTTAATCAACAAGGTTTTTTTCGGCAGCTGCACGCTAATGGTAATGTTGACCCGATGCTGCAACCAAGTGACTTTTATATCAATATAAATGGTTTCGGTGGTCATCCTAATGACGTTCACTAGCATTTTTTCAATCACGCTTTGTAAGGTTAAAGCGGTAATCACCATGTCATACATGACGTCTTCTTTTGGCAATTGCCAGTTTACTACCAATTTATCTGCTAAGCGGATGGATTCAATGGCCAAATAATGCTCACACAGGGCAATCTCTTCTTCAAAGCTGATCTCACGCGCGCCATTAAAACTGGCACGAAAGAGCGCTGAGACGTGCTGCAATAAAACAGCGGCGCGCTGCGGCTCAGACTCAATCAGCGACATCAAAGTATTGATAGTATTAAAAAAGAAATGCGGCGCTAGGCGAGCTTTTAACACATCATTTTGGGCTCTCAATTTTTGCTCAAATGAGTGCTTTAGTGCATTTAGCTCACGATAACGGCGTAAAAAAAACAGCAAGGCGGCAATGGTAAATCCGGCGGCAATCACCGTATTAAATACAATGATTGAGATAAAGTCCGCCAAGTTATAGTTAAACCAGCCAGCGTTTATCATAATTAGCAAGGCCAACGCGACGGTCACCGCCGTGGCAGTGGTCAAAATGAGTAAAACATACATACTGACGGTCGTTACGCGTAAGCCTTTAAAAACTGGACGTAGATAATCGATGAGATAAAAAGAAGGAATCAAGGCCAAGCTGGTTTGGATAAATCTTGCCATAAACTTGATGATAAACTGCGTTTCATTGACCACGCTATGCCGATCGACAATCGCCACAAACAGCGACCAAAAAAAGATTGCCAGCAGCCATTGCCAAGGCTTCATCATCTCCATGAGCTTGGGCATAAAAAACTCTAAGCGCTCCGCTAGTAAGGCAACCTCATCATTTGCTATACTTGAGTTCTTATTCTCTTGACTTGTCTTGAACTGATATGAACGCCAACTCTTCAAATAGTATTAATCCTAATTCAAATAAAAATTCATCTACTCCTGATTCTAGCATAGATGCTTCTATAACCAACACTCCTGCGCTGCAAAGCGCTACAGGTGGTCAAGGTCAGCAGATGTGGGGCGGGCGCTTTAGTGAAGCGACTGATAGCTTCGTTGCCGCCTTTACTGCATCCGTCGGCTTTGACCAACGCTTTGCGCGTCACGATATCCAAGGCTCAATCGCCCATGCAACCATGCTGAAAGAATGCGGCATTTTAAGTGCTGATGAGGTTGCGACCATTATCGATGGCTTACAGCAGGTGCTGCGCGAGATTGAAGCTGGGGAGTTTAACTGGTCGATTGCGCTCGAAGACGTGCACATGAACGTCGAATCGCGCTTGACGGATATCGTCGGTGCGGTTGGCAAAAAACTACATACTGGCCGTAGCCGTAACGATCAGGTTGCGACCGATATTCGTCTATGGTTGCGTGAAGAAACCGACAATATCATCGCGCTACTGGTACGTTTGCAAAGCGGTTTACTAGATTTAGCCGAACAGCATACCGACACCATTATGCCGGGCTTTACCCATTTGCAAACCGCGCAGCCAGTGAGCTTTGGTCATCACGTGATGGCATGGTTTGAGATGCTCTACCGCGATACCGAGCGTCTGGTCGATGCCCGTCGCCGTATCAATCAGATGCCGCTTGGTAGCGCTGCCCTTGCTGGCACGACCTTTCCAATCGATCGTACCATCACGGCCAAATTGCTAGGTTTTGAAGGTATTTGCCAAAACTCGCTCGATGCCGTCTCAGACCGTGATTTTGCCATTGAGTTTACCTCGGCAGCTTCTATTTTGATGATGCATATGTCGCGTATGAGCGAAGAGGTTATCCTATGGATGTCAGCGCAATTTAACTTTGTGCAAATACCAGATCGCTTCTGTACTGGCTCATCTATTATGCCGCAAAAGAAAAACCCTGACGTACCAGAGTTGGTACGCGGTAAAGCGGCGCGGGTTTTTGGCCAATTGATGACATTATTAAGCCTGATGAAAAGCCAGCCACTTGCCTATAATAAAGACAACCAAGAAGACAAAGAGCCGCTATTTGATTGCGTCGATACTTTGACGGGTTCGCTACTCGCTTTTGCTGATATGCTACCGAATATTACTCCGAATAAGGAAAACATGCGCGCTGCTACCATGAAAGGCTATGCAACGGCGACTGACCTAGCCGATTATTTGGTACGCCAAGGGGTGGCATTCCGTGATGCCCATGAAGTGGTCGGCAATGCCGTTGCTTTGGGCATTCGTGAGGGCGTTGATTTAAATGACTTATCACTGGCACAGCTTCAGCAATTTAGCGACGCCATTGGTGATGATGTCTTTGACTTCTTAACGTTAGAAGGCTCATTGGCTGCTCGTGACCACTTAGGTGGCACCGCGCCAAATCAAGTCAAACAGGCGGTGGTTAATGGACGTGCGCGCCTAAAATCGTTTGCTTAAAAGCCTTTTTTAAAGCTGAAGCTAGCAATAAAACTGTGCTTTAAAACTAGCGCTTTTCTCTAACACCCGCCATTGTGCGGGTGTTTTTTTGTCATGCCTGATTTTGCCAGCACTGGATATAGTCAAGGAATTTTAAAATCGCTACAAGGCGATCTACCGCAGATAGTACACTGAGTACATCTAGGGCGAGCAACACCGTAGCGGTTTAAAAGTACGCCGACTATAGATTTGATGTTACCTTCTCTACACCTGATACGCTTTGCTAAATCGTGCAAGCGCGTTATGATAGATTACCAATATTCGACACGATAATTTAATACCACTAATTAATGAGGATTGCCTGATGACTGAGACTTTTAATCCACAAGCCAATACCGTATTTTGCCGCAAATATAAGCAGGAATTGCCAAAAATGCCGCATCCGCCATTTCCTAATAAAAAAGGTCAAGAGCTACAAGAAACCGTTTCTGACAAAGCTTGGAAAGAATGGCTTGAGCAGCAAACCATGCTGATTAACGAAAACCATCTCAGCATGATGGACCCTGAAGCCAAAAAGTTCTTAACTGAGCAACGCGAGAAGTTTTTGGACAATGAAGTCTACGAGCGCGCGCAAGGTTGGACACCAGAAAAATAATACGCACGGTGATTTTATTAATTAAAAAGAATGTCATTAATTGAAAAGCTGTCATTGATTAAAAGACAGTGATTACATTAATAACAGCAAGATTGCCTCTCTACTAACAAACGGCAAATGACTAGGCATCATCCCTATAGTTTGTTAGTATGAGACTGATTTACAACACTGACAGACTCGGGGTGCGGTGTATGACAAGCTTAGTTTAAGCTATTTCATACATTCGCTGAGAGATCACCCGCCGAACCTGATGCGGTTAGTACCGACGCAGGGAAGTCTTAAGACTATGTTTTATATACAAAGGGCGCGCAGAAATGCCTTTTTATTATTGCTCATACTTCATGTGCTAGCGTTTTTACGCGGCCATGAGGAAAGCAATAAAAAGCGGCGCCTACCAATCATTTAACAACGGCATTAGATTCATTTTCAATGAAAGTTGAATTTAATAATAGTGCAGACGTTTAATGATTGAATTTGTCTATCTTGCATCGTCTTGCCCCGCAGCTACTGGCGGTGTTGCTTTTATTCAAAAACCAACACGCTAGGACAGCATATGAACCTCACACAAAATACTTCAACTCCTATTGCCAAAACTTCTGACAAAAAAGCCGACGCTCTAAAAACGCCTGCCCATCGTACCGCAAATGATGCGCGTTTTGAAGAAGACGCTCGCGACTTACACCGCATCTTACCAGCTTCTAAAAAAGTCTATATCGGGGGCTCACGGCCCGATATCCAAGTACCGATGCGCGAGATTACCCTTGACCCTACCCCTATCCAAGGGGTAAGCGAGTACGATTGGGAGCAAAACCCACCATTTTATGTCTACGACACCTCAGGCGTTTACACCGATCCCAATGTCGAGATCGATTTGACCAAAGGCTTACCAAAGCTGCGTGAAGGCTGGATTGCTGAGCGCGGCGATACTGAACAGTTAAAAGGTTTATCTAGCTCATACGGACAAGCGCGCGCCCGTGATATCAGTACTGCTAACTTAAGATTTGCGCATATTGATAGACCACGTCGCGCCTTAGTAGGAAAGAACGTCACGCAAATGCATTACGCGCGTCGCGGTATTATCACGCCTGAAATGGAATATATCGCCATTCGTGAGACGCAAAAGCAGCACGAACTGACCGATATGCGCCAACACGATGGCGAAAGCTTTGGTGCCAATACGCCAAAAATCATCACCCCTGAGTTTGTCCGCAGCGAAGTTGCCGCAGGCCGCGCCATTATCCCCAATAATATCAATCACCCTGAATCTGAGCCGATGATTATCGGGCGTAATTTTTTAGTGAAAATTAACGCCAATATCGGCAATTCAGCGCTCGGCTCATCTATCGATGAAGAAGTATCAAAAATGACCTGGGCAACGCGCTGGGGCGCCGATACCATTATGGATTTATCGACCGGCAATCATATCCATGAAACCCGTGAATGGTTGATTCGTAACTCACCAGTGCCAATTGGTACGGTGCCGATTTATCAAGCCTTAGAGAAAGTCGATGGCGTTGCCGAAGACTTAACGTGGGAGATATTCCGCGATACCTTGATTGAGCAAGCCGAGCAAGGCGTTGATTACTTTACCATTCACGCTGGCGTACTGCTACGTTATGTACCGCTAACCGCCAATCGCTTGACGGGCATCGTCTCGCGTGGCGGCTCTATCATGGCGCAGTGGTGTTTGGCCCATCATAAAGAGAGCTTTTTATACACGCATTTTGAAGATATCTGCGAGATTATGAAGCAGTATGATGTGGCATTTAGCTTAGGCGATGGCTTACGTCCGGGCTGTTTGCAAGATGCCAATGATGAAGCGCAATTTGGTGAGCTACGTACCCTAGGTGAGTTGACGCAAGTCGCATGGAAGCATGATGTACAGGTGATGATTGAAGGCCCTGGACACGTGGCGATGAACCGTATTAAAGAAAATATGGACTTGCAGCTTGAGCTATGTAGCGACGCACCTTTTTATACTTTAGGGCCATTAACCACTGATATTGCGCCTGGTTATGACCATATCACCAGTGCCATTGGCGCAGCGATGATTGGCTGGTTTGGCACGGCGATGCTCTGTTACGTAACACCAAAAGAGCATCTCGGTTTGCCCAATAAAAAGGACGTCAAGGACGGTATCATCACTTATAAAATCGCCGCTCATGCTGCCGACCTTGCTAAAGGCCATCCGGGCGCACAAGCACGTGATAATGCCTTGTCCAAAGCGCGTTTTGAGTTCCGCTGGGATGATCAGTTTAATCTGGCGCTTGACCCTGATACGGCGCGTGAATATCATGACGAAACACTGCCAAAAGATGCGCACAAGTCTGCGCACTTTTGCTCAATGTGCGGACCGAAGTTTTGCTCGATGAAAATCACTCAAAACGTGCGCGAGTATGCTAAAGGTTTAGATGCAAAAGAAAACGGCGTTCAGGCTACTAGTGCGATGAGCCGCGCTGATATTAAAAAAGGCATGGACGAGATGACGCAAAAATATCATGCCGAGGGTCGCCAGTTGTATAAAGAGGTTTAAGCGATTAACGTTAATCCTTAATTCATAAAAAAGCGCTACTCATAAGTAGCGCTTTTTATTGCAAACAGTTTTATCTTTATAGTAGATTAAACCTTTGACGCTTCGTAAATCTCTTTAATAGAAGTATTAATCGTATCAGCAAACTCTGCGTCGCTTTGTTGCTTATTTAAGCCTTCGGTAAAAGCGCGCGAGAAGCTCGCAATCATACCGGGGTTTTGTTTAAGCTTTTCACAGGCGTCATGACGACTGTAACCGCCTGATAGCGCAACCACTTTGAGCACTTTTGGGTGATCAATCAGCTCTTGATAAAATCCGTCTTCTTCAGGCAAAGTCAGTTTTAGCATCACTTGATGATCATCGTCTAAAAACTCAAGATTGTGCAAAATACTAGTTTTAAGGATGATTTCGCAGTCATGCTTTTTGCTACTGTTGATATCCACTTCTGGCTCAACGATCGGCATAAAACCTTTAGAAAGAATTTGCTTTGCGACATCAAACTGCTGCTGGACGACAAGCTCGATACCATCGACACTTGGTTCATAAATGACTGAGCGCATCTTGGTGCCAAATACCGGATAATTTTTTGCTTTATCCAGCAACAAGTCTAGATTTGGCATCGGACGCATCACCTGTACGCCGTTCATGTGTTCAGCCAAACCCTTATCTACCTTTAAAAAAGGTACGATATTTTTATCTTCCCATAGGTAATTGGCGGTCGGTTTGCCATTAACCTCGCGCTCCATGGTATCTTCAAATAAAATCGCCCCGAGTACACGCTCATTATCAAAGGCATCACAAGTCATAATACGGGTGCGCATTTCATGCACCAAATCAAACATCGCTTCATCATTGTCATAAGCATCGCCGCTGACGCCATAGTTCTCTAATGCTTTTGGCGTGCTGCCACCACTTTGGTCAAGCGCGGCGATAAATCCTGAGCCATTTTTTATATGCTGTAGTTGTTTTTCGTATTCCATTGAATGGGTATCCTATCCTAATTAATAAGGGTCAAACGTTATTATAATAAGTCAATCAGCCCTCAATAGTATGAGCCTGACTGTCAGTTACCTTATCATAGGACATGCCACCTGCCTATTGTTGATAAGTTAAAATTTTACCTATTTCATAGTGGCATTATTAAAGCAAAAACAATACCGCTACACAGCCAATCGCCAATAATAAACCGACGATATTGATACGATTGAGGCGCTCTTTAAATACCCCAACCCCTATCAAGGTTGCCACCGCAATCACGCCGACGTTCATGCCTGTAAAGACGATACTTGGCGACTCAGACAATACTTGATGGGCGCGTACATAAGCATAGATATTGCCCATATTGAGCGCGCCAAGTAATAATCCTGCGCTAAGGGCATTGCCCTGCCAACGCACGCGCGTGCTAAGCAGGTAAACGAGTAGCAGCAAACCTGCCAGCCCAAAGGTCACAAATAAAGTTAAAGGAAACGCCGCGCCTTGCTTGGCAACTTGTTTGAACAAAATATCAATCACGCCGTAACCGAGCCAAACGCCAAATAACCAAAGTGGCGTCTGCTTTGCTTGGCTATTTATAAGCCCGTGCTGCGGACGATAAACCAAAGCAGCGAGTGCTAAAAATCCTAACAACAGACCATATATGCGCGTACCCGTTAATACTTCGCCAAATAATAAAAAAGCAGCAACGATAGGAATGATCAGTGATAAACGCTGGGCGGCATCGGTTGCTACCACCCCGACCGATTCAATCGCCCGCCCAAGAATAACAAACACTGCTGGCAACAAGATACCAAGCGCAATAATGATACCCCAAGCATTTCCAAGTGCGCCGATACTACTAACATCTGGTTTTAATAACAGCCAAGTTAATAAAAATGCCACGGGATATCCCGCCACGATGGTTTGGCGAATATCGATATTTTTTTGGCGTAATATTTTTAAAAGTACGGAAACAGCGACGCTACAGAGCACCGCTATCGTTAAATACATCATCAACTTTATCCTTGTTAAGTCGCAACTTTGCGCGTTTATTATTCGTAGGAGTAAAAGAATACTCATTCATTAGCCGATTTTTCGATTATTAAAACGTATAAATAAAAGGAAGCAACAAACTAGAAGAAATGATGGAATGTAACAAAATATTTCATCCACAGCAATCTAATTATTGTGTGCTCTACCTGTCAGCTTACAATTAGCATGCAGGCATGAGGACGAATTTTGTTAAAATAACCAGCAATCCTAATAACAAAAGTAACGATTCACGATAGCGTTTGACGGCGTTTATCTTGGCGTACTGCTATGAATGCTCTTTGACTGCCTATGAACGCTTTATTTCGCTTTTTTGAAACTCGTCTGCCCGCCTTTCCTGAGACGCCTATGCCGCTGCCCTCGCCGCGCGATGGTATGCTCAAATTTATGTGGGCATGTACCAAAGGGCTACGCGGGTGGTTATTGCTATTTATGATTTTGTCTGCTGGTATCGGTATCTACGAAGCGATGCTATTTGCGTGGATTGGCAATATCGTCGATTGGCTTGGCGTTTATACGCCGCAAAATCTGTGGGCAGAAAAAGGCGATATGCTGCTTTTGATACTGGCCGTGATGATTTTAAGTCCGCTTTGGATTGCCCTATCGTCATTTATCCATTTTCAAACCTTGCAAGGCGTCTTCCCGATGCAGATGCGCTGGCGTTTTCATCAGCGTATGCTTGGGCAATCGATGCAGTTTTATCAAGACGAGTTCTCTGGTCGCGTTTCTGCTAAGGTAATGCAAACGGCATTGGCCGTACGCGATACCGTGATGACGGTCACAGACATGTTTATGTACGTCGCCGTTTATTTTATTACTTCTGGCATTATTTTATTTAATTTAGACAGCTTATTATTGATTCCATTTATTGTGTGGTTTGTCTTGGTGTGGCTGGCGATGTGGTATTTTATTCCCAAACTTAAACAAACGGCGATTGTACAAGCCGATGCCCGCGCGTTAATGACGGGCCGCATCACTGATGCGTATGCCAATATCATGACGGTTAAACTGTTTAGCCACTCGCGCCGCGAGCTCGATTATGCCAAAAACGCGATGGGACAGTTTTTAGGTACGGTCCATGCGCAAATGCGCTGGGTCAGCTACCTTGAGGTATCAACCCACTTAATCAGTGTGATTTTGGTCAGTAGTACGGCCGGTATCGGAATTTATTTATGGCAACAAAGCGCTGTCGGTGTTGGCGCAATTGCCGCTGCCACGGCGATGGCGCTGCGATTAAATGGCCTGACGCGCTGGATTATGTGGCAAACTGCTAGCCTGTTTGAGAGTATCGGGACAGTACAAGACGGGATGCGCACCTTATCTGCGCCGCAAACCATCGTTGATAAGCCAAATGCCGCTATCCTTAAAGTCAGCGATGGTCGTATCGTTTTCGACCATGTTGATTTTAGTTATGAAGGCGAAGACGATGCCACAGGTTTAAACAAGCATAAATCAGACAAGCCTCTAGATAACACGCATGAAGATGCTGTTATTCCTGCTGCGGATTCTGCAGCGGGAACTTCATACGCCAAGCTATTAGATAACTTTTACTTAGATATCAAACCGGGTGAGAAAATCGGTCTGGTTGGGCGTTCAGGCGCTGGTAAATCAACTTTGGTTAATCTACTCCTGCGCTTCTTTGATGTTGATAAAGGCAAAATCTATATCGACGGGCAAGCGATTGACGAAGTTACCCAAGAATCGCTGCGTCAGCAAATCGGTATGGTCACCCAAGATACCTCGTTATTGCACCGTACTGTGCGCGAAAATATCGCTTACGGTCGTCCTGACGCAACCGATGAGGAAATCATTACAGCTGCTAAGCAAGCTCAGGCGTGGGACTTTATTAAAGATTTATACGATGACAAAGGCAATACCGGTCTTGATACACAAGTCGGCGAGCGCGGCGTTAAGCTCTCTGGCGGTCAACGTCAGCGCATCGCTATCTCACGCGTGATGCTAAAAAATGCGCCGATTTTGTTACTGGACGAGGCGACCAGTGCACTTGATTCTGAGATTGAATTTGCCATTACCGAAAGCCTAAACGATATCATGACCGGCAAAACTGTGATTGCAATTGCCCATCGATTATCGACCATTGCCGCGCTAGATAGATTGGTGGTCATGGATAAAGGCCGTATCATCGAGCAAGGCAGTCATGATGAGCTACTGGCGTTAAATGGCGTTTATGCGCGCTTATGGCAGCGTCAAAGTGGCGGCTTCTTAGGCGAAGACAGCTAATTGCAAGTTAACAATAAAATGTAAGATAACGGTTAAAAAACCACCACAAGGAAGTGAAGTTTTTATGGAAACTTTTACCAAACGTATTAATATCAGTGGCAAGCAAGCGCGCTATTATGATTTAGAGCAGTTGAACCAAACTGCAAATCAAGCAGACAAACCGAACCACCATAAACGCCCGCCTGCTCATTTTTATGGTGGTAACAGCTTTACTGTTGGTACTTATGCACCATTATTAAATAAGCTCGCAACGGATTTTGATTTATCGGCGCTGGCGCTACGTGGTTATTGGTATGACAAGCCGCAAGCGCCGCGTCTGACCCGTGAGCAAGATGCCGATATACTGATTGAGTTTTTAGAGAAAACCCAAAACGCGCCTATCGTTGGTATTGGGCATTCGCAAGGCGCAACAGCGACCGCTATAGCAGCAGCAAAACGCCCCGATTTATTCTCGCAGTTATATCTTATCGAGCCTGTCACCTTTACTAAAAAACAAGCAACGCTTTATAACTTACTACCGCGCAAGATATTGCTAAGCCGTGAACCTTTTAAAAGCACCCTAACCAAGCAATCGACGTGGGCAAGTATCGATGACTATTATGAGCATTTGCGCGCGCAACGGGCTTATAAACGTATCAGTGATGAGCACTTAAAAGTATTTGCTGAACAAAGTTTGACGGCCAATAACAATGGCAGCTATAGCTTGATGTTTGCCCCCGAGCAAGAGCTTGCCAACTATTTTGGTGCGCCCCATATCGATGCGGCATTAAAAAAACTCAGCTGTCCTTATACCTTAATCACCGGCAAACCGACTTTGTTTATCAATGATAAAGTACGTAAACAATGGCAAGGATTTGTTCCCGCCGATAGCATTATCTCTTTGCCCGATTACGGTCATCTTTTGCCAATGGAAGCACCTGAACTGTGTGCGCAAATTATTAATGAGCATTATGAAAGCAATAAATAAGCCGAGCGATATGGAATGTAGGATATATGGGATATAAGCAATGAGCGACCTTTTTGTCCCTGCGCCAACCGATAATTTATTGCCTTATGATGGCAAAGTTAATGACTTAGGTATCGTTATCGATTATCCCAGTGCCTTATACTATGCCCTATTAACGACGCTACCTTGGCAGTCTGATATCGTGACATTATTTGGTAAGACGCATGTCACCACTCGCCAAATAGTCTGGATGGGCGACAGTGCTGCCAGTTATCAATACTCGGGGCACAGGCGGCAAGCCATTGAGTGGACAGACTCAGTGTTTCATGTGAAACATCATATCGAGCGGCAACTATTAAAAATCGGTATCAATACCCACTTTAATTCTTGCCTGCTAAATTACTATCCGTCCGGCGACGATGGTATGGGGTATCATGCCGACGATGAAAAAGAACTAGGCAATCAGCCAGTTATTGCTTCTTTGTCACTCGGAGCGACGCGCAAGTTTGTCTTAAAGCATAAAAAAACTCAAGATAAAGTCGAGCTTTATCTTGAGTCCGGTCAGCTTATCGTCATGCATGGTGAGACGCAAAAATGTTGGAAGCATACTGTTACTAAAACAAAAACGGTTTTAGAAGGACGTATTAGCTTAACCTTTAGGCAAATGATATTAGATTAAACTCGCTTAACTTAAATAACCTCGCTTAACTTAAATAACTCTGCCTTAGCTTGCTTTGAGCACAATCTTGCCAAAGGTATCGCCTTTTTCTAGCTCGCGGTGAGCAGCGACCACTTCAGATAATGGATAAGTTTGCTGAATTTGTAAAATTAGCGTGCCGTCAGCGACATCTTGTAAAACCTTTGCCATATCTTCGCCATTTGGCTTTACCGCATAACCATCGACGCTCAAGTTTTTATTACTACCGGCAGCTTTTAGTTTATCAACCCAAATGGTCGGTAACACTTTAACGCGACCTCCAGATTTGAGTGTGCTCAAAGCGCGCACGCCGGCATCGTCACCGACCAAGTCCATCAGTACATCGGCTTGTAAGTCAGGAAAATCTTGGTCTTTGGTATAATCTATCCAACCTTCCAACTTGCTTTTATCTATCAATTTATCAAGTTTGGCGTATTTTTCTGGTGAGCAAATAAGCGTGACTTTGATATTATCTGACGCTACCTTTTTCAGCAAAAACTGAATCGCTAAATGTCCAACGCCGCCCGCTGGCGCGTTTATCACCACATGCTCAGCGTTTTTTATGTTGGCAAATTCTACAAACTGTAGCGCCGTTTGCCCGATACAAGGCAATGCCCCTGCTTGCTCTAATGTCACAGACTCAGGTACTTTTGCCAGTAAATCAGCATCGATCGCCACGTATTCAGCGTAGCAGCTGCCATCAAAACTAAGGGCCGCGACGTCATCTCCAATCATAAATTTATCGCTATTACTTTTGACCACTATCCCTGCAACATCAAAGCCTAAAATAGCGGGCTCGCCTTTATCAAAGTTATTTTTTTGAATCGCATCGGCGCCCCAGCCTTTACCTTGACGGGTTTTATAATCGACGGGGTTGATACCGGCATAAGCGACTTGTATTAATACTTGGTTATCCTTTAATGCAGGCATAGCCACGCCGTCTTGATATGTCATGACTTCAGGTTCGCCAAACTCGCGTATCTGTACGGCGTGCTGCGTCGTTGGTAGGTGTTTATCAGACATGATTTTTCATCCTTGTATTATTCTAATTTCTCTTTTTTGGTTAGTTTCTTACTTGTTATCCATTAACTGATAACAGCAATTCATAACAATGCTAATTCTGCACTTAGCGGCAAATGATCCGATAGTGTTGACCAAGGCTTACCGGTATGTACCCACGCGTCTTTTACCCTTAGATTGCGCACATAGATACGGTCTAGACTGAGCACAGGCAATTTTGCTGGAAAGGTTGGTAGCAATTTGCCATGACAGTGTTTAAAAGCTTCGGTCATCCCCAAGCTTGAAGCGAGCCTGTCACAAGACATTTTTTTCCAGTCGTTAAAATCGCCCGCCAAAATCAGCGGCTGATTAGGCGCAATCTCATTACGCACATAATTGGAGATGGCTTCGTACTGCTTGATGCGGTCGCGCTCAAAGAGGTTTAAATGGGCGCATAATACCACAACCGGCATCTCCCACCCTAGCGGCTGCACTTCACAATGCAGGACACCGCGCTGCTCAAGTTTATTCACCGTAATATTGACGTTATGTTTAGGATCTAGCGGAAAACGACTCAACACCGCATTACCATGATGACCGTTTTCATACTCTGAGTTTTTGCCATAGCTGTTTTGCAGTTGCAAATATTCACCAAACCATTCGTGCTGTGATTGGTCGGGATATTCGTTATATTGCATATTACGCTTGAGGTTTTGACCCTGCACTTCTTGCAGGCAAAGGATATCTGAGCCAATGATATCAAGCGCTTGGGCGATACCCTGTATCTTCACTTGGCGATTCATCGGCGACATGCCTTTATGAATGTTGTAGCTAGTTAAAACGAAAGAGGTGGTATTAGTCATAAATTTATCAGTTATAAACTCAGTATGGATAGCGTAAGGGTGAACAGCGCTTTATTAGAAACTTATCAAATGACACCAGTCATCAGATAAACGTAAACCTAAGTTATTATAAAAAAGAGCATTGATTCATATCGAACCAATGCTCCCATATTATACCTATGTCGTAACGATGGCTAATTCATTAACGAATAGCAGCCATCACTTAGTAGCGTGTTACCAGAGCAATTGGCTGATCTGCACCCATCAGCTCCTGCGGCATGAATACGGCTTTGCCACCATTATGAATGACGTGTTCGATGATTTCACCAACGGCATCATCAGTAACGCCTTGGGCAGTCGCATCATCAGCCATGCTTAGAGTCTGCGCCGCTTCATCGATCATAGCCGGTTGCATGTAACCGCGGCGGACATATAAAGTCTCGCCAACACCTTGGAAGGCGCTGCGGTAAACTTCTTGCAAATCTGTTTGCAGCATATTGGCACCGCGCGCTTTGTCAATTTCACCCATAGCGGCTTGATGTAATGACGAGCGATAATTTTCAACCGCTTCTTGTACGCTATCAATGATATGCTGCGCGCTGCCTTCTTCTAAATTGGTGGCATTTGAAACGGTAGCAATGATATTATCTGGACGATCACAAACATCTTTATAGTAACCGATATTTTTGGCATCGCCAACGATCACTAACGGCATTTTATTCTCGCCCCATAGCTCTTGGACGCTCTTATCTACTTGGTTAAAAAATTCTTTTAGATAGCTACTCTCGTTGTTCGCTGAGCGATCAGAGCCGGCATCACCTGTTGTATATAAACCATTATTTTCTACAGGAAATGGAATGTTTTCCATATTATTTTGTGCATCGGTATCTTGGTCGAACTCTTTAACCACACGGTCGTTAGACGCTTCAATCAAGCGCGCCTTATCACGCGTCAATACCACCGTATAATAATGCACAGCACTAGCCATATCACGCACCAAATCACGTGTTGCAAATCTATCAGAGATTATCACGCGCTCTTTGGTATCAATAGGCATACGGACGATTTGAGCATCGTCAGTGCTAGCAAATATGGCTAAGGTATCTAAGTTATAGTTGTGATTCAGGTCACTGGTTTTATTCTGGATATTTTCTAAAATAGAGGTGGCGGTACTTTTGTCGTACTCGTTGTTTAGGCGCTCTTCGACGACTTTTAATTGATTTTTTAGGGCGATAGGATCTTTTTGATTGTCAGGATGCTCACGGTGCGTTTTGACAAAAATACTGACCGCTGGATTGGCTTTGGTCTCACGTAGACTTTTAAGAGTTGCTTTCATAAATACTGCTCCTTATTTTATTATCATTGGTTGGTATCGCAAAGTTTGTCATAGAATTTGAAAATTATTTTTAACAACTGCCTTGTGTTTAATTTATTATATTAAGTCCTTGTATTACTAAGATGCTAACAACTTGTCCTCACTCCCTGTAGGGTTAATTTGCAAGTAAATGATGACGCTTTGTAAGTGAAACTTAGCAAACTATCAGTCATATCGATAATTAGCGCTAGGTTATTATCCAATTGGACATTTCTAAAAATCCCATTTATAAAATGAACACTCTAAAACCAATTATAACGCTGGCTTGTATTTCAACCGCGTCATACCCATCTTTTAGATAACCTTTACTTTACATAACGTTTTAAACTACGTTTTAAATAACGTTCATAGCACTTTATCTAAATTATAATAATTTATTCATTACTAACAGACCTTGACTAACAGACATTGGATACCTTTCTTTATGAACTCTATTGCTCCAGACCTACACCTTGTTGATTTTTCCAGTACCACACCTGATGCCTTACAAAGCCAGGTCATCAGTGCTATCGATGCTGCCAACCGTTTTTTAGATGAGATGTCGGCAGATAGCAAGCTTAGCGCTGAGCAGGCGTTGGCAGAGGTGATGAGCTTTGACCATATAAATCTGGCGTTAGATCGTAGTTGGGGCATTTTGTCGCATCTTAATAGCGTGATGAGTAGCGATGAGATTCGTCATGTCCATCATGAATTGTTGCCCAAGCTGTCTGCTTATGGCACGCGTGTTGGTCAGCATCAGCCGCTATTTAGTCGCTATCAGACGATCGTCAATGATCAGGCTTTCTTTGCCGAACTAGACCCAGCAAGGGCGCGAGCAATTGAGCTTGCGCTGCGTAGCTTTGAGCTATCAGGCGTTGCGCTACCCAAAGCTGAGCAAGAAACCTTTGCTGCTATTCAAAGTGAGTTATCGACTTTATCAGCGACGTTCTCA
The DNA here is from genome assembly GCF_016107575.1 of Psychrobacter faecalis. Lineage (GTDB taxonomy): Bacteria > Pseudomonadota > Gammaproteobacteria > Pseudomonadales > Moraxellaceae > Psychrobacter > Psychrobacter faecalis. The sequence continues at coordinate 16,674 of NZ_JABAST010000013.1, forward strand.
GACCATATCTTGGATGCTACTCAGGCGTATGCCTTACCGCTTGAGCAAAGCCAATTAGCAGGGTTAACTGAGAGTGGTTTGGCGCTATTAGCGGACGCAGGCGAACAATATAAAGCTCGCGAGCTTGCCAGCGATAAGCTCACCCAAGCACAAATTGATGCGTTGCCGACGCCTTATTATGTTGCAAGCTTAAACATCCCCGTTTATCTTGCCGTCATGACCCATGCCGATGATCGTAATCTGCGTGAGACGCTGTACCGTGCTTATGTTACTCGCGCCTCTGAGTTTGATGCGCATACCAATGCCAAAGGTGAGTCGCTCAATAATGCCGATATCATGAGCCAAATTCTGCAATTACGCGCGCAAAAAGCCAAGCTATTAGGTTTTGATAATTATGCAGAAGTGTCACTGTCGACCAAAATGGCAGATAGCGTAACGGAAGTGGAAACCTTTTTACGGGATTTGGCGGCGCAAGCGACTCCAGCTGCTAAGCAAGATTTAGCACAGCTACAAAAATATGCGCAGGCTTATGGTATTACTGAGCTACAGCCGTGGGACAGCGCTTATATTGCCGAAAAAGTAAAACAGAGCGAATTTAGCTTATCGCAAGAGGAGATACGTCCTTATTTCCCACTACCGAAAGTGATTAGCGGATTGTTTACGATCGTCGAGCGTTTATACGGTATCAAGGTACAAGAGCACAGTGAGTCTGTATCACGCTGGCACGATGACGTACGTTTTTATCAATTATTTGACGCCGATGATCACTTGCTTGGTGGCTTTTACTTTGACTTATTTGCTCGTAGCGGCAAACGCGGCGGCGCGTGGATGAGCGGTTTTCAATCACGTTATACCTATGCGGAGCAAAACCATCAGCAGCTACCGGTTTGCTTTATGGTCGGCAACTTCACCCCTGCCCTCGATGGTAAACCAAGCCTATTGACTCACGATGAAGTACTGACCTTGTTCCACGAGTTTGGTCATGGTTTACATCACTTATTAACCCAAGTAACTGTTGGTGATGTCGCTGGTGTCAATGGCGTTGAGTGGGATGCAGTCGAATTGCCCAGTCAATTTATGGAAAACTGGGCGTGGGATGCCGAAGGGATTGCTTTAATAAGTAGCCATGTTGAAAGCGGCGAACCCTTGCCAAAAGACAAACTTGCCGCCCTACTAGCGGTCAAAAACTTCCAAAGCGGCATGCAAACCTTACGTCAAATCGAGTTTGCACTTTTTGATTTATTGATTCATGCGCAGACGCCAGCACTTGATTATGATGGTATCTTGGCGACGTTAAACGCCGTGCGCGATGATATTGCGATTGTGCAGACGCCAGATTACAACCGTTTTGCTAATGGCTTTAGTCATATCTTTGCTGGTGGGTATGCCGCCGGTTATTACTCGTATAAATGGGCGGAGCTATTGTCTGCCGATGCGTTTAGTAAGTTTGAAGAAGAAGGTATCTTTAACCCAACTACCGGCAAAGCCTTTCGCGAGACTATTTTATCGGTCGGTGGTAGTTTTCCTGCTAAGACCAACTTTGAGAACTTCCGCGGTCGCAGCGCCAGCATCGATGCTTTACTACGGCATAGCGGTTTTGACAATGCTAAAAATGACATTGCTAAAAATGATGCTGCCGCCACTGCTAAAGCCAATGTTCAAACGACGCGCGAGGTCATCTAAATGCGCTATCAATCATCAACGCCAAAGCGCCGGTTTTTAGCAGGCGTTCGCTGTCCTAAATGTCAGGCGATGGATGCTGTGATGCAAGTAAATATCGTCGTACCCGAACCTGATGAATACATCGAATGTACGCAGTGCGGACATACAGAGCACCGCCCCGATCCTGATACTATCAGTGCTAAAAACCATTTAGAGGACCAGATTGCTCGTGATGCCATGTCGACAGGTACCAGTGGTACAGTCAAATTCAAGCCATAAGAGTCATATTTGATAGTTAACGTTAATTTTTAATAGCACAAAGCCTGTCTAGCAATAGATGGGCTTTTTATTTTGAGTTTGTTATAGTATGGCTACTTATATTTTTGCCAGAAATCGACCATCGTATGAATAAAAAACGTCTACGTCCTTTATCGACTAAGTCAGCGCTGAAAAAGTCTGCCAAATCGCGTCAAAAATGGTGGCTTATTATCATAGTGGCGGCTTTATTGATTGGTTATTTGGTTTGGGAAAACAATTCGCCAGACACTGAAAAGGCGCCGATCGAAAGCACACCACCTACTGCCGATTCTATTGAGCAAGATAGTGCTGAGCAAGCAAATATCCCGTCATTAGATAGTAATGACAATATATCAGATGACAGCCAGCTAACTTTAGAGAGTGATGACTCGGCAATTACAAACAGCCAAATCCCTAATCCCGACGCTATTTTAAATGCGCCCTTGCCGGAAAATGATAGTTTAGCAAAAGAAGAAATAGATCGCTTGGAAGACGAGCGTCAGCGCTTAGCCGAACAAGAGAAGCTGGCCGCTGAGCAATTAGCAATGAATAAGCAGTTGACAGAGATGAAAGAAGAACAAATCGCCCTGCTGGAGGAGCAAATTGCCCAATTAGAAGCTGCGGAAAGCGCGAAAAACAGTGTAAAATAATATTCATTTCACAGAGGGGCAAATAGATAAATGGCAAGTCTACAACTTACCCACGCCCCTATTTTAAATAGCAGCGCCCAACTGCTGATATTGCCGGTGAATAACGCCGGTATCCTGCTAGATCCTATCCTTATGCGCAGCAAAAACTTATATCCAGACAATTACCAACGTTACTTTAGCGCCTGCCGCGAGGGTAGCCTAATGGTTGGTAGCTGTTTAATGCATAAGCGCGCACGTGAGCAAGCTGGGCTTGGCGTCAGTAGCAACGGTAGCCAACCAAGTTATATTGCCAACCTTGTCGTATCGGATCATCCCTATCATTCACCGAGGGCAAGCTGGTTAAGCGCAGCTCTAGTCGATTTACAACAGCAGCTAATACCTTTAATACGTTATCAAGGTATACGCCGGATTGCATTGCTATCGCGCCCGCTTATTGCTCATTATTCGCAAAAAAATTCTGCTCAAAATAATATTGCTGATAACGGTGAAATAACAACGTCAATTGCTTTAGATTGGTCTAGCAATATCTTGCCTCTTGTCACCCATCATCTACAAGATTTACCAAAGCTACGTATCGATATTCATCTTCCTAAAGACATCAATATATAAATCATTTTCTCATTGTCATTATTCTTTGTGCGCATAAAAAAAACCGCCTTGTTTGCCAATATCAGCAACCAAAGCGGTTTTTTTAAATCTAACTAATTCGAAAAACGAAGATTAGTTTTGCTCGATACCTTTCATGGTCAGCTTAATACGGCCACGGTTATCAACATCTTGTACCAATACGCTGACGGTTTGACCTTCTTTTAGGTAGTCAGACACGTTTTCTACGCGCTCATCGGCGATTTGCGAGATATGCACGAGACCATCGGTGTTTGGCAAGACGTTAACGAAAGCACCGAAGTCAACGATACGCGCAACCGTACCTTGATAAGTTTTACCGACTTCTACCTCCGCGGTGATGGCTTCAATTTTGCCGATAGCCGCTTTGGTTGCTGCTTTATTTTCACCAAAGATACGAATGGTACCAGCATCATCGATATCGATAACCGCGCCAGTTTCTTCGGTTAGCTGACGAATCGTTGCGCCGCCTTTACCAATCACATCACGGATTTTTTCTGGGTTGATTTCGATAACCGCATAGTTAGGCGCATGAGCGTTGATTTCCGTACGGCTTGCAGGCAGTACTTTATTCATCGCTTCTAGGATATGAATACGACCAGCGTGGGCTTGCTTAAGCGCTTGCTCCATAATGTCTGGGGTAATGCCTTCGATTTTAATATCCATCTGTAGCGCGGTAATACCGTCTTTCGAGCCTGCTACTTTAAAGTCCATATCACCAAGATGATCTTCATCACCTAGGATGTCAGACAATACCGCAAAGCGCTCGCCTTCTTTAACCAGACCCATCGCGATACCCGCAACTGGTGCTTTTAGCGGTACGCCTGCGTCCATCAATGCCAAGCTTGCGCCGCAAACCGAAGCCATTGAAGATGAACCATTTGATTCGGTGATTTCAGATACCACACGAATCACATATGGGAAGCGTTCGCTATCTGGCAACATCGCTTCAACGCCGCGGCGCGCTAGGCGACCATGACCGATTTCACGACGTTTTGGCACACCTTCACGGCCGGTTTCACCAACTGAGAAATGTGGGAAGTTGTAATGCAACATGAAATGGTCACGAATCGTACCAGCCAATGAATCAATCATGTTTACATCACGGGTGTTACCAAGCGTGGTGGTTACCAATGCTTGTGTTTCACCGCGGGTAAATAGTGCTGAACCATGGGTATATGGCAATACGCCTACTTGTACATCTAGCGCACGAACGGTTTCAAGATCACGGCCATCGATACGCGGCTTACCTGACAAGATATTGTCACGAACGGTGCGGTATTTTAACTCTTCATAAATCTCTTTTAATTCAGATACCGTATCGTTATACGTTTCTGCTTCGGCGTCACCTGCCAATGCTTCGATGATCGCTTGTTTGATTTCGTCAAGTTTGCTGTAGCGCTCTTGCTTATTGGTAATAGTATAAGCATCAGCCACTTGCTCACCAAACTGCTCTTTCATGCTGGTTTCTAACGCTTGATCGCGAACAGGCGCGGTATATTGCTGCTTAGCGGTACCAACCTCTTCTGCCAATGACGCGATATTATCAATGACGATTTGCTGCTGCTGATGACCGTATAAAACCGCACCTAGCATTTGGTCTTCAGACAATTCTTTCGCTTCTGATTCAACCATCAATACTGCAGATTTGGTACCCGCAACCACCAAGTCAAGGTCGCTGTCTTTGAGCTGCTCAAGCGTTGGGTTAAGAACATATTCGCCATTGATAAAGCCAACACGCGCTGCTGCTACCGGGCCATTGAATGGGGCATCAGAAATAGCCAGCGCTGCTGAAGCACCGATGAGTGCCGCGATATCTGCCGACTGAGTTTTATCAGACGAGACAACCGTCGCCGTAATTTGAATTTCGTTCACGTAGCCTTCAGGGAATAGCGGACGAATAGGACGGTCAATCAAACGCGACGTTAAGGTTTCATTTTCGCTTGCGCGGCCTTCACGTTTACCATAAGCACCAGGGATTTTACCGGCTGCATACATTTTTTCTTGATAGTTGACGGTCAATGGGAAGAAGTTTTGCCCTTCTTTAGCATCCGACTTTACTACTGCCGCTACTAGGACAGTCACGCCGCCCATGTGAACCAAAATAGAGTTTGCTTGACGCGCGATACGACCCGTTTCAATAACGACCTGCTGGTCGCCGTACTGGAATTCACGCTTAATGGTATTAAACATTGTCATATAATTTTCCTAATATTGACTGACGAAAGGGATATCAGCATCATAAAAAGCTGATATCTGTCATTAAAAATTCTTGGTAACTGGTTACTCGTGATTGGCTACTAATTGACGTTAACATAATTGGAAACTGGGTCGATTAGAGCAATTTTGTTACCTATTTATTTGATACATTTATTTAAATAACGATTTCACGTTATTTGCTGACTAAAATCTGCTTTGCTAGCCACTGTTTGATAAATAATACTCATCACGATAAACCTTATAAATAATTAATCGAGCGCGAATACTACTCTCAAACTCATAAGGCATTATTTTACAGTGATTTATAGCCATTGACCAATGAAATGCCAAACTGTCTGTTTGCGCATTACCGTTATGAGCATTTCAGTATAAAAAAGTCGGTTAAAATAGGAGTTTGTCACATTAAACGTATGCCGCTAAGGCATAATTTTTTAACAGTCAAACTCATATAAATACGCATAAAAAAACGGCGTGAAACTATTCCACACCGTCTTTAGAGAAAATCTATTTTATCGAGCTTAGCAAGCAAATACCAAGTGGCTTAGCAAAAAATCTAAAATCTTGCCACATTCTGGCATATTCTATATTAGCGACCACTCGTACTATTGTCGCCAAATTAACGACGTAGACCTAATTGGCTAATAAGGGTGGTATAACGACCAAGGTCTTTACCTTTTAAGTAGTCAAGCAGTTTACGGCGCGTGTTAACCATACGGATAAGACCACGACGGCTATGATGGTCCGCTTTGTGCTCTTTAAAATGGTTCTGTAAATCGTTGATACGAGCACTCAATAGTGCTACTTGAACTTCTGGAGAACCAGTGTCGTTTTCGCCACGTTGGTATTGAGCAATGATTTGTTCACGATCAGAATTGGTTAGCATAAATCTCTCCGGCAATGCTAAATGTACTAAGATACTTTCAATTTAAAGCATCTAGGCACAATAGAATAAAAATAAAAAGTTTAACCGTCATTCAGGACAACCCTGCATTACTAGAGTTGACCTAGTGTACGACAAACTTATCAATTAGAACGTTTAGTTAAGAATAAAGCGAAAATTAAACGTGACAGCGATTATAACAAAAAACTGCTGAACTAGCAGCAGTTTTTATAGTAGTTTTACAATTTTTGCAGAGAAAAATTGATTAAGGTCTAAATTTATAAGACTAACGTTTCAGCAACTATTTATCCTTCTTAACGTCGTCCTGCGTAGCATTACCGCCAAGCTCATTATCTTCAAGGGGAGCCGTCGTTGCTTCCGCTAAACTATCTGGAATATTATCTTTTTTAGGATTGATATCTTCGGCTTGTTGTTTAATTTTTTTCTCTTGCGCGTCCATGTTGCCTTTTGAGTCAGTCATAAATACTCCCAGTTATCATTATTTTTGTATATTTTTACTAACTATCTTATTAATAATCAGCAGATTCAATAAATTACGGAGTTAACTATTTTTCTTCTTTAGCATTTTTTAAATTATCAGCAATACGGTCTGCAGCCGCTTCAGTATCTTGCGTATGATTATCTTCTGTTTGACCCTTTAGGGCAGCAGTCGCTGATTCTGAACGTTGTTGCTCAAGCTTGGTATCGTTCGGATTAGGATTTGACATAATAATTTCCTTTTCTGTAGTTATGAATTCTGTAGTTATGATTTTAAAGTTATGGTAATTTCGTAAAATCAATATAAATAAAGCGTTAATAAATAGTAGCTGCTTCTTTTAGGTTAATCTATAAAATTTAATTGGCTTATTAATCTAAGATAGCGCTTTATCAATAGCAGCGACAAAATCGTTAATATCATCTGGATTACGTGAGGTAATTAAATTACCATCCACTTGCACGCTTTTATCGACGAAATTTGCGCCCGCATTTTCTAAATCGGTCTGTAACGAGTGATAAGCTGTTAAGGTTTTACCTTTAGCAATGCCTGTATTGATTAATACCCAAGGCGCGTGGCAAATGACCGCTAATGGTTTACCTGCATCGTTAATAGCATTAATAATACTGTGCGCTTCTTCGTTACCGCGTATGGTATCGGCATTCACCGTGCCACCTGGCAAAACCAGTGCCTCATAATCAGCAACGTTAGCGTCTTTAGCAAATATATCTGCAGTGAAGGTATCACCCTTATTGACGTCCTGCTGCATGCCTTGGACTTCTTTGTCTTTATTGGTCGTAATGAGGACTGTTTTATAACCTTTATCTTTTAATTGGTTGTTAACTTCTTCATATTCAGCTTGTTCGAAGTTATTATGTAATAAGAAAGCAATGGTTTTCATAATAATCCTTATACTTTAGATTTCAACTTTAGGTATGAGTATTTTTAAAATACATTTTTTATTATTAATCTCAGATACTTTTTATATTAGTTAATGTCTTTTTATTTTTATTTATACTGCTTTTTTATAATTCTAATATTTAATAAAATCCCATTTTTATGATTTTTATTTCCTTATATTTTTTATATCCTTGTCACACTTTCCGTAGCTGACTTAACTAAGGTACAAAAAAAGCAGGTTTCACTATAGGTGAAACCTGCAATAAAATGTGATGATATGTGATTAGTGTAAACTCTTAGTAAGTTTTACCCAATTTCAGTTATGGCTACTACCGCTTATTTAAGCATTAACGCTACAACTGGATAAGCTTTTTGGGCTGTAAGCGCCCGTTTAGGCTTACCGCTCCTAAACCTATAAACTGCCCTTGCTCATCTATAAGACGAATATCTACGGGCATTTCATGAGGTAATAAGGTTTCACTATCTTCTTTGTCACCGTCATTTTCATAATGCTGTTGTTCGATAGCCGTTGTAATATAGCTTCGTATATCGTCCGTCAGCTGCTCGGTGACATTTAGGCGCTGTCCCATATGAACACGGGCGCACTGCTCTGTGGTTAAGGTAAGCTCAGTATCAAGGGTGATACAAGCATCAACGGGTAATAGGTGGGTTAGGCGACTCTCAAGCGACAACGCTTCTAGATTGGCCAAACCAATCGCATTATCAATCTTAAAACTACCAACCTTTAGGCGCCGTAAAGCGGTGAGATGCCCTAGCGTGCCAAGGGTTTTAGCGATATCTTCTGCCAATACTCGTACGTATGTACCTTTCGAGCAAGTCACTGTCAACTGAATTTGTTGCGCATCGATTGCGGTTAAATCAATGGCTTTAATGACAATATCTCTTGCGGGCCGCTCAATCTCAATACCTGCTCGCGCATATTCATACAATTTTTTGCCATCTTTTTTTAGCGCCGAATACATCGGAGGAATTTGCTGCTGTGGCCCTAAAAATTGCTGAGCAATGTTTTCTAATATGGCATGATCAAACTGTGGAATAAGTGCTTCAGCAACAATCTGCCCGTCGGCATCACCCGTATCGGTTTGACTACCCAAAAGAATGGTTGCTTGATAAGTTTTATCGGCATCGAGTTGATAGTGACTAAACTTAGTGGCCTCACCTAAGCAAATGGGCAATAAACCCGTTGCCATCGGATCGAGTGTGCCTGTATGACCAGCTTTTTTACTGTCATGGTTGGGTGATTTAAACAGGTATTTCACCTTTGACACTACTTGTTGCGAGGTCATACCTTGCGGCTTATCCACTAATATTACGCCCGAGACTTTGATTTTCTCAGGCGTTTTAAGCGTTTTTGCAGCGGCTAGCGTAGAGGTGTTAGTAGAGGCGGTCGACATAATAGCTATTACTCGTTAATTTCTTGCTCATCAGACTCGTTTTGCTCAGTTTTGGTCACAGCCTTATTGATAAGATCCATCATATAGTTGCCACGCGCCGTCACTTCATCATAATGAAAGCGTAAACGCGGTGTGGTACGCGTTTTTAGACTGTGGCTTAATTCGGTACGCAAAAAACCCGCCGCTTTATTGAGGACCTTGATGCTGTCTTCATGGCTAGATTTGGTCATCGCATCGTTAAGCTCAGGCTCCATGATGGTGACGTAAATATCTGCGTAACCCAAGTCTGGGCTGACTTTAACGCTAGAGATAGTGACAAAGCCCGTCAAACGCGGGTCATTGACTTCATCACGGATAAGGACCGCAAGCTCACGCTGAATCTGATCAGCCAAGCGTTGTAAACGTTGATTCATGTTATTACCTTACTTTAATGTAGCTTATTTTTTATTGATGAGTAGGTTTGCTTAGTAACAAATTTTAGGACTAGCATTTGCTAAAAAAGGCCTAGCAGGGTGTACCTGTTAGGCCTAAGTACAGCTGAATATTAAGAATTGTCAAACGACTGCTTTAGATAGTACGAGCGAATTCTTGGATTTCAAAGACTTCGATTTTATCGCCCGCTTCGACGTCGTAACCACGAACCGCTAGACCACACTCCATACCGGTACGTACTTCATTAACGTCTTCTTTATAACGACGTAATGATTGCAATTGACCCGTAAAGATAACTTGGTCATCACGCAAGACGCGGATAGGTTTGTTGCGATAAATCGTTCCTTCAACCACCATACAACCGGCAGCAGCACCAAACTTACTAGAACGGAATACTTCGCGAACCTCAGCAACACCCAAGATTTTCTCACGATGTTCTGGCGCTAGCATACCACTCATTGCCGCTTTGACATCATCAATCAAGCCATAGATAACGCTGTAATAGCGGATATCCATTTTAGCAGCGTCCGCTTTACGGCGTGCGGTTGCGTCTGCACGGACGTTAAAGCCTAATAATACCGCTTCGCTCGATTCAGCCAATGTCACATCAGATTCAGAAATTGGACCAACGCCTGAGCTAATCACTCGAACTTTAACTTCATCCGTCGATAACTCATTTAAAGCCGCAAGTAACGCTTCAAGCGAACCACGCACGTCAGTTTTTAAGACGATATTTAAGAATGACACATCGCCTTGTTCCATCTGATCAAACATGCTCTCTAGACGCATGGCGTTCTGACGTTCAAGCTGGCGCTCGCGCTCACGGTTGGTTCTAAAATCTGCCACTTCACGGGCTTTTTTCTCGTCGGTTAAGACTAAGAACTCGCTACCAGCAGCGGGTGTTTCAGGTAAACCTAATATCTCTACAGGGATAGACGGACCAGCAGATTTGATTCGTTGACCATTTTCATCGGTCATGGCACGAACCTTACCATAATGCTCACCTGCTAGTACTAAGTCGCCCTGTTTTAAGGTACCTTTTTTAACTAGGACACTGACAACTGGCCCGCGACCTTTTTCAAGTCGTGATTCAATAACAACGCCTTGGGCAGCACCATCTAGCGGTGCTTCTAGCTCCATTAGCTCAGCTTGTAGACTGATAAGCTCTAGTAGCTCATCAATACCGTCACCCGTTTTGGCTGAGATACGCGCCATTGGGGTATCACCGCCCCATTCTTCTGAAACCACTTCTTTAGCAGTGAGTTCATTAAGTACGCGATCAGGATCGGCGCTTGGCTTATCCATTTTGTTGATAGCAACGATGATAGGCGTACCAGCAGCGCGCGCATGATCAATCGCTTCTTCGGTTTGTGGCATCATACCATCATCGGCAGCGACAACGATGACAACGATATCCGTCGCCTGTGCACCGCGCGAACGCATCGCACTAAAGGCGGCGTGACCTGGGGTATCAAGGAAAGTGATAACACCGCGATCGGTCTTCACATGGTAAGCACCGATATGCTGAGTAATACCGCCAGCTTCACCGGTAGCAACTTTCGTTGTGCGGATTTTATCAAGTAATGAGGTTTTACCGTGGTCAACGTGACCCATGATAGTCACAACTGGTGGACGCGTTTGCACGTTACTGCTACGCTCATCTACCGCATCTTGTAGATCGTCTTCAACTTTGGTATCACTAACCGGTACTGGGTTGTGACCCATTTCTTCAACAATCAGACTAGCTGTTGCTTGATCAATAGTGTCGGACTCGCGTGCGATTTCACCCATTTTCATGAGCAATTTGGTCACTTCGCGAGCTTTAACCGCCATACGCTGTGCTAAATCAGAAACCGTAATGTGTTCACTGATTTCAACATCGTAAACGATTTTATCGACTGGTTTTTCAAACTTATGCTGTGAGGCTTGCGTTGAGCGTAAACCGTTTTTACGGTTTTTGATTTCACGCTCGTCTTGATTCTTACGGCGACCACGACCGCGAGCACTGGTGCTACTGGTACCGCGTTTGATTTCGCGACGTTCTTTTTCAAACGATTCTTCTAAAGCATCGCCGACCAAACCTTCGGCTAACGGCTCATCTTTACGCACTTCAGTAGCCGGCTGATCGGTATATTTACCGGCCATTTTACGCATTTGCTCAAGGGTACGCTTTTGCGCTTCTTCGGCTTGCGCACGGCGGGTCTCTGCTTCGATTTCACGCAGACGCGCTTCCTCGACTTCACGAGCTTCGCGAGCTTTACGCTCTGCTGCCGTTTCAACTTTTGGTTTCGTCGCGGCAACTTTTTTCTTCGGCTGCTCTTTCGGTTTAACTTCTACCGCCGCTTTACCGCCTTTTTTCACCACTACTGAGGTTGAGATATCGTCATTCTTATCGTCTGACTTTTTGCTCGAACCTAAGCTTGCACGCATCGCTGCCAACGTAGCCGCTTGACGTTCTTCCGCTTTTTTCTTAGTAGCGGCACGCTCTTCTGCTTCTTTAGTTGCACGCTCTTGTGCTTCAATCATGGCTTGTTCGCGCGCTGCCAATTCTTCCGCCATCTTTTCTGGATCAGGCTTCTCGAATACTTTCTTTTTGCGCACTTCTACATTAACGCTCTTAGATTTACCTGAAGAGCCGGTCACGCGTGCGGTGCTGGTCGTCTTAGATTTCAGGCTAATACGTCGCTTTTCTTGCTGGCCATGACTTTGCTTTAAATACGTCACCAACTTCTCTTGCTCAAGCTCGGTGACTAGGTCATCCTCTGCGCGAGCAGGCAGTCCAGCATCTACCAGTTGCTGTTGTACAGCACTTGCGGTTTTGCCTACCATATCTGCCAGTTCTTTGACGGTCTTATCTGCCATTTATTATCACCTACTGTCTATTATTTGCTATATGTTCAATTCAGTTGTTGGCTACAAATGATTGGGTTAAGGCTAGTATTTGTAACGCATTTGATTGGGTTACGTCATACCAGCCCTTATTATCGATAGCATATCACTAAAAGACAGCGATATGCAGTTACCGCTTATTCATTGAACCAAGATTCCCGAGCTTTCATGATGAGTTTTCCTGCGGTTTCACTATCTAAACCTTCGATATCTTCTAGATCGAAGACGGCTTGTTCTGCCAAGTCATCGACAGTAATGATGTCTTTTTGTGCCATTTTATAAGCCCAACTGACTGTCATTCCTTCAAGATCTTGTAGTTCTTGACTTGGCTCTTTCATGTTCTGTTGTTTGACCAATTCATCGGCAATGACCACTTCTTTGGCACGCTCTTGAATCATGTCAATCGCTTCGTCGTCTAGGCCTTCGATATCATAAAAGGTTTCGACTGGTACATAAGCGACTTCTTCAATACTGGTAAAACCAATATCAACCAGCGCTTGGGCAAGATCTTTATCGACCTCTAAGCGCTCATAAAATAACTCAATAAAGGCCTTGCTTTCGTTTTCTTGACGTTGCTGATATTCTTCCTCTAACATCATATTGAGCTTATAGCCGGTTAACTCAGAGGCTAAACGTACGTTTTGACCTTGTGAGCCAATCGCCCGCGCCAATTGATCATTGGTGCTAAAGATAATATCCGCCGTTTGCGTGTCTTCATCGAGAATAATACTGCTGACGTCCGCTGGCTCTAGCGCACTGATGATAAATTGGGCTGGGTCATCTGACCACACCACCACATCAATACGTTCGCCATCAAGCTCTTGTTGTACCGCTTGGATACGCGTACCACGCATACCAATACAAGCGCCAACGGGATCAATACGATGATCGTTGGTTTTAACCGCTATTTTAGCACGCGTACCCGGCAAACGCGCGACATTGCGAATTTCAATAATTTGTTCGGCAATTTCAGGCACTTCTTTTTGCATCAATGCTGAGAGCATTTCAGGGTGCGTGCGTGATAACAATAACTGGGCGCCGCGGTTTTCGCGGTTAACATGGTACAAAATGGCATTGATACGAGATTTTGGGCGCAATTGTTCACGAGGTAGCATCTGATCACGTGACAAATAGCCTTCAGCGTTGTCACCTAAATCAATGATATAACCATCGCGCGTTTGTTTTTTAACTTCGCCATACATCATCTCGCCAATACGTGGCTCAAAAGCGTCGGCTACTAAATTGCGCTCTGCTTCACGGATTTTTTGAATGATAACTTGCTTGGCTTGCGTAGCTGCAATACGACCAAATTCAATCGATTCAATCTGCTCTTCTTTAATATCACCAATTGACCATTCGTCTTGGTCAAGATCGGTAATCGCCAGCTGACACGCAGGCATCTCATGGTCTTCATCTGCAACCACTGTCCAATAACGATAAGTATCATAATCGCCCGTCGCACGGTCAATAGCAACCCGTACCGCTACTTCTGGCTGATCGGTATAGACTTTTTTCTTCGTGGATACCACCAAAGCATCTTCGATTGCTTCAAAGATGTCTTCAGGATTTAAGCCCTTTTCATTACTGACAGTTTCTACTACCGTTAAGATTTCACGACTCATGCTATACCTGTCCTATCGTTTTATAATTGACTTAAACTTTATCGTTAATGTGTTGACGTTATATTTTCACCATAAGCCAAAGGCTGTTTGGAGAGTAAAATATTCATTTATCAAGCTACTGTTTTTAAACTAAGCATCTTCATAAATCAAGTTGGCTTTGTCAATATTGCTTAATGCAATCTCAAACTGCTCACCATCAGTGGCGGTCAGTTTTAAAGAAGTGTCATCAATACTGTCTAAAGTACCAGTTGCTTTGCGGCGTTTTTTATCGCCTTCACCAATCGCTTGGATCAAACGCAAGCTAACGGTTTGACCGACATAATCACGCATTTGCTCATCTGAGAAAAAGGCACGATCAAAACCTGGCGACGATACTTCTAAAATATACTCACCAGCAATCGGGTCATGAACTTCAAGAATACCGCTCACTTGATGATTTACCGCGGCGCAGTCCTCGATGGTCACTTGCTTATCTTGGGCTTGGTCTTCTGGCAATGCCTCAATATAAATGCGTAACAACGAGCGACGACCTTGTGGCGCAAATTCAATACCCCATAGCGCCACATCACAAGCAGCAACTGCAGGAGCAATAATATTGGTCAGTTCTGTAACTTTTGTCGAAAGCTTCATAATCTATTTATCTTTTCCTATTCACTTCTCGAACATAGCGAGTTAAGTGTTTTTAATTTTATGCATCGAACTTTTATAAGTTCAAAATTTATTAAAAGCGCTTTATTAATCAAAATCTTATGAATCAGAGTCTTATCAATCAAAGCTTTGTTAAGCATTGTCTTATATAGACAAGAATATTACTTCAGCAATAATTATCATTCTATTCTTAAAACGTAACTATTATGCCTGGCCTTATATACTAGGCGTTTTATGACTCGTGCTTTTATATAGGGATGAGCATAAAAAACATCAAGCTCAACCAGACAATGCCTTTATTATTTATAAAGCAGAACTATCGATAAAAGCGTGAGGAGTAAAGGATAGTATGCTTACCAAGCATCGCGCCGGTCGCGGCAGATGATGGTTAGTAACGAATAGCATCGCACTCTATAGAGATAGAGCTTAGCATAAGTAGGATAGATATCGCGATAACACCGACCATCAGATACAAAAAAACCCACAAACATAATGGTGGGCTAATCGTTACTGACAAATTTAGTGTACAAAACATCAGTATAAAAAGTGGTAGCGGGGGCTGGATTTGAACCAACGACCTTCGGGTTATGAGCCCGACGAGCTACCAGACTGCTCCACCCCGCATCAATCTAGAACGCATATTATAGAGAGGTTTTAGAGGGCTGTCAATACTTATTTTAGATAATAATCAAATTAAGCATTAATGACGATGAACCCTGCTTTCTATAATGTTTGAGTACAACAACGTTCAAGTAAAACATCATACAAATAAAGCTTGGTGCGATTGGGGGGACTTGAACCCCCACAGCTTGCGCCACCACCCCCTCAAGATGGCGTGTCTACCAATTCCACCACAATCGCATTTTTCTTACTACTCTGTTTTTGAGCTTTAACCTTTTATAACCGATGCATAAGGAAAGCAACGAAAGTTAAAGACCACTAAAAACAGAGAAGCATTGTAAATCTAACATCTTAAAATAGCAAGTACTGCCTGAATTAAAAGATAACTGCTAAAAATATCTGTCAAAACAATTAAACAGATACTAACGCCAATATAACTACTGAGGATTTTGTGTCAGCGGGCGTGGCGTTTGCGGCGCTGATACTGGCGCATCTAAACGAAACTGGTCTTCTGCTTGTTTACGTGCATGTACGGCAAGCGTCATACTGGTGATAAAAAATATCACCGTTAATACTGCAGTGGCACGCGTCAAAAAGTTTGCAGTGCCGGCGGCGCCAAATACGGTACCTGATGAGCCCGCACCAAAAGAAGCTCCGGCGTCTGCCCCTTTACCATGCTGTATCAAAATCAAGCCAATCATGGCAATCGCCACGATAATGTGCAGGGCTAATATAAACGTAAACATGGTGGCCTCTTTTGCCGCGTAATGACGACTGATAACGTAAAATAAATCGTAGGATTAAATAATGTAAATAACTGGCGTTTAACGATTGACCTCTAATATGGCCAATAACGCCAAACCAGTTGTGTAAATAAAGCAATCATCTAAATAAGGCGCATTGTACACGATTGCAAGGTCACTGTTAAAGCCACTTTTGCCAACTGCGAAAGACATTTTTTGAGCAAAGTTATTGTTCAATATGGATTAAATTGTAATTTTACTGAATACGACTACGCTTTATTGCCGCCAAAAGCCTTAGCAATCGCTAAAAAACTTTCTGCTTTTAGCGATGCGCCGCCAACCAATGCCCCATCAATCATGCTATCAGCAGCAAAACTGTCGGCATTGTCAGCATTGACGCTACCACCGTATAAAACCGTTATGTTGTCTAATTCGCCATTGAAGCTCGCAAGGGTTTGCTTAATATGTTGATGTGTCGCACTTACTTCAGCGACGGTTGGTACTTTGCCCGTACCAATTGCCCAAACTGGCTCATAAGCGATGATTAAACGCTCTGACAAGTTTGTAGCAAGTTCAGGATTTTGTGCAAGTAAATCTTTAATCACCGCTAATTGCGCATCAATGACTGCCAGCGTTTCTTTGGCATCATACTGCGCTTGGGTTTCGCCAATGCAAAATATCACGCCTAAGTTTTGTGTGAGGGCGTGAGCCATTTTTTGCAATAAGCAATCATGAGATTCTTGATGGTATTGACGGCGCTCAGAGTGTCCCAGTATCGTCCATGTTGCGCCAGTATCAGCAATTTGCTGCGCTGAACAATCACCGGTATAAGCGCCGGTACTGGCACTATAGGCGCTTATATCTTGAGCGGCGCTCAGTATTGAACTACCTTTTAGCCGCTCACTGACAGCCGTCAAATGAATCAGGCTCGGGGCGATCATCAATTGACAATCAGCGTTATCAGGCTGCTCTTTTGTGCTAACAGCCATTAATAAGTCATCTAGTAGCGCCTTGACGTCATGGCTCGTCGCTGGATTCTGCTTCCAATTTCCAATTACCCAAGCTTGCATACCTATATACCTTATCTTATCTATTGCTGCCAATATGGCTTATATGCGCGCAAGTATAACAAATATTTCCTAAGTGCTATAGTTATAGTATGAGGCGCTCAAAGTTGGAACTGATTTTGCATAAAATTATTTTAAATAAGTATTTGGCACATTGACGTTTTTAGCAGATTAGTCATCTTATACGCTATATAAAGTCTTTTAACTCTAAAAAATTCCTATATCATTCTATTTATAGAAAATAAAACCAAGGCAATCAATCATTTGTTTTTAGAATAAATGTTACTAATCAATGTAGCGATTATAAATAAGCTACTGGTGTTATATATAGTAGATGCTTTGGTTTCGGTAAAAAATACAGCCCATTTGGTATCACGCATAGAGAGGTCTTAATGTCTATCACAGCCAGTAAATATGGTGGTTTAGCGTAGCAGTTAATTAGCGAAGGCATCGTCAGCGAAGCGCATATGAAAACCGCGCAAACAGAATCACAACAGCAGAAAATGGGCTTGGTTCCCTATTTGGTTGACAATAAGCTGGCCAATGCTTATCAAGTAGCGCAGATGCTATCGCAAGCGTTTGGTGATCCTTTGTTTGATCTTGATGCCTTAAGCTCAGATGTCATTCCAAAAAACTTGGTCGATGAAAAAATCGTACGTAAGTTCAACGCCCTACCACTGTTTAAACGCGGGCAACGCTTATTTGTGGCATTGAGTGACCCGACCCGTATCGATGCCATCGACGCTATTGCCTTTAACTCGCGCCTGTCTATCGAGACTGTCGTCGTTGAAGAAGATAAGCTCAAAAAGCGTATTGAGAATCTGTACGCTGATACCATGCAAAGTTTTGATAGCTTTTCTGACAGCGATTTAAATATTGGCTTTAATGAAAGCGAAGAAGACGAAGGCGAAACCAAACTTAGCGACGGCGTCGATGAAGCGCCCGTGGTGAAGTTTGTTAATAAAATGTTGGTTGATGCCATTCGTATGGGCGCCTCGGACCTACATTTTGAACCTTATGAAAAAACCTATCGCGTGCGCTTTCGTGTCGATGGCGTCATGCAAAAAATGGCCAGTCCGCCGGTACAACTTGCGGGTAAAATTGCCGCGCGTCTAAAAGTCATGTCGCAAATGGACATCTCTGAGCGCCGTGTACCGCAAGATGGTCGTATTAAGCTTAAAATCTCTAAAGACAAAGCCATCGATTTCCGCGTAAACTCCCTACCTACCTTATTTGGCGAAAAGCTGGTTTTACGTATTTTGGATCCATCATCTGCCATGCTTGGTATTGAAGCATTAGGTTATGAGCCCGACCAAAAAGAGATGTTTTTAGAAGCCTTACATAAGCCTCAAGGTATGCTGCTGATTACTGGTCCTACTGGTTCAGGTAAAACCGTCTCCCTTTATACCGGTATTAATATTTTAAATACTGGCGAGACCAATATCTCAACCGCCGAAGACCCCGTTGAGATTAATCTTGAAGGTATCAATCAGGTCAACGTTAACCCGAAAGTCGGTTTAACCTTTGCCAATGCGCTCAAATCATTCTTACGTCAAGATCCTGATATCGTCATGGTCGGTGAGATTCGTGACCTTGAAACGGCTGAGATTGCGATTAAAGCAGCACAAACTGGACATATGGTGCTGTCTACCCTGCATACCAATTCTGCCCCTGAAACCTTGACGCGTTTGCGCAATATGGGAGTTGCCTCATTTAACATTGCAACGTCAGTGAACTTGGTTATTGCCCAGCGATTGGCAAGACGTTTATGCAAAAATTGCAAAAAACCCATCAATATACCGCGCCAAAGCTTGCTTGAGCTTGGTTTTACCGATGCTGATTTAGACAACCCAGACAATGTCATTTATGAACCTATTGGCTGTAATGAATGCCGTGAAGGCTACAAAGGCCGTGTCGGTATTTATGAAGTGATGAAAGTCAGCCCCGATATTTCGCGCATTATTATGGAAGATGGTAACGCCATAGATATCAAAGACGCTGCCCTTAAAAACGGCTTTAGAGATTTACGCCGCTCGGGTATTTTAAAGGTGCTGCAAGGGGTAACCAGTATTCAAGAAATGATGCGCGTGACTTCTGAATAACGACCGTCGAAAAACAAAAAGTTCCAACTCGTGATTTTGAGCCTTTATGTTTATGAATTAGTAATATTGTTTAACAGATATACTTAGATATAAAACAGATATATACTGGCTTTTTTCGCTAGAATAAAGTAAGCCAAAGGGAAAGTTGCTGAAATTATCCTGCTTTTATAGGTTTGCAACTTCTTGTTGATTCTTTCCATGACAAATTACAAGGGTAGTAACATGGCCAAAGCTAAAACCGACATGCTATTAGACTTTGTCTATGATGGAGTCAATCGGCGTGGGCAAAAAGTAAAAGGCGAAACCACCAGTCGTAGCTTGGAGTTGGCAAAAGCAACCTTGCGCAAACAAGGTATCACCGTTAAAGCCATCAAGAAAAAACCCAAGCCTTTATACACCTTTAAAAAGTCTATTAAACCGATTGATATTGCTATTTTTGCGCGGCAGTTGGCAACTATGATGAAAGCTGGCGTGCCATTAACCCAGTCTTTTGAGATTGTTGCTGATTCTCTTGATAACCCGAGCATGAAAGATTTGGTCTTACAAATAAAAGCCGATATTGAAGCTGGTGGTACCTTTGCTTCAGCACTGCGTAAACATCCACGCTATTTTGATGACCTTTTTTGCTCGCTTGTTGATTCTGGCGAGCAGTCCGGTTCGTTAGAGACCATGCTAGAGCGGGTTGCAACCTATAAAGAAAAAAGTGAGCTGTTAAAAGCCAAAATTAAAAAAGCGATGAAATATCCTATCGCCGTTATTGTCGTTGCCATTATCGTCACTATTATTCTACTGGTTAAAGTTGTTCCTGTATTTGCCGATTTATTTGGTTCATTTGGTGCCGAACTACCTGCGTTTACTCAGATGGTAGTAGGGATGTCAGAATGGATGCAATCTTGGTGGTTTATTTTAATCGTACTGATTGGTGGCGCCGTCATTGGCTTTTCAGAAGCTAAAAAACGCTCTAAGAAGTTCCGTGATTTCTTAGACCGTGCGGTATTAAAAGCACCCATATTTGGCAATATTGCTTATCAAGCGGTTATCGCTCGCTTTGCGCGTACATTATCGACCACTTTTGCTGCTGGTGTACCCCTGATTGATGCTTTAGATTCTACCGCTGGCGCTGCAAATAACGTAGTCTTTTATAACGCCATTCAGCAAATAAAAAACGATGTTTCAACCGGTCAGCAATTGCAATTTTCGATACGCTCAACCAACTTATTCCCAAGTATGGCGATTCAAATGGTTGGTATTGGTGAAGAATCAGGTAGCTTAGAAGAGATGCTCGATAAAGTTGCGGTCTATTACGAAAACGAAGTCGATAACGCTGTTGATGGTTTGACCAGCTTAATGGAGCCGTTAATTATGGCGGTGCTCGGTGTATTGGTTGGCGGCTTAGTGATTGCCATGTATTTACCAATCTTCCAAATGGGCTCAGTGGTAGGCTAACAGCCACTGCAAGGAAAACGATTTCATGCAATTTCTTCAGTTATTACAAGAAAATATGACACTCGCTTTAATTATTTTTGGTCTACTTGGCCTCTGTGTCGGCAGCTTTTTAAATGTGGTAATTCATCGGACACCGCTTATGATGTTAACGGCTTGGCGGCAAGAATGTAGCCAGTTTATGGCTGAGCAAGCAGACATGCCACCTGAACATACGCGACCATTATCAGATATCGTCGCTGCTGATACTCCCATCACACTAAGCACACCTGCTTCACGCTGTCCGCACTGCGCCCATAAAATAAAGTGGTATGAAAACATCCCTTTAATAAGCTGGCTTATATTACGCGGGCGCTGCTCAGACTGTAAAGCTGCTATCGGACTGCGTTATCCTATTGTTGAGCTGGTAACTGCTCTGCTATCTATGTTGGTCATTTATCAGTTTGGCGTCAGCGCCGCAGGATTATCAGCATTGATTTTGGTCTGGACGCTGGTTGCTTTAACGGGTATCGATTTTGATACCCAGCTATTGCCTGACCGCCTGACCTTTCCTTTAGCGGGCTTAGGATTGGCGGTAAATTCGCAAGGCTGGTTTGTCTCACCTACGCAGTCAATCTGGGGACTTTTACTTGGCTTTTTATCTTTGTGGGTCGTGGTAAAAATCTTTTATTTCATTACGAAAAAACACGGCATGGGACAAGGCGATTTTAAATTACTAGCCGTCTTGGGTGCTTGGCTTGGGCCTATGATGTTGCCACTCATTATCTTGCTCTCCTCCCTATTAGGTTCTATCGTCGGGATTATTCTGATGAAAAAACAAGGAGAAAGTCGTCCTTTTGCTTTTGGTCCTTATATCGCCATTGCTGGTATCATTGCATTATTATACGGCCCAGATATCGTCAATTGGTATTTAGGAATGTACGCTTAAACCCCTATACTGACGCAAGTAGACGCGCAATTTCTCAAAAATGCGCTTTAACCTGCTAGAATAGGCTATTGGTATATTGTAGCCTCCCTCTTCTATCGGTTAAATAAGTCATTACTATGTCAAATTATGCCTCATCTTCATCTTATTCCTATCAGCCACAGTCGCCCCAATCCAAAAGCAAGACGTTAGTTGTCGGCTTGACCGGCGGTATCGGCAGCGGGAAGTCGGCGGCAAGCGATTGGTTCGCGCAGCAAGGGATTGATATTATTGATGCAGATGTGATTGCTCATCAAGTGGTCGCTAAAGGTAGCGCTACTTTACGTAAAATCAAAAGAAAATTTGGTGATTGGGTATTAAATGATGATGGGGAAATGGATCGCGCCGCCGTGCGCACTCATGTCTTCACCCATCCTGAAGCCTTAATTGAGCTTGAAGCCATCACCCATCCAGCCATACGCGAAGCGGCAAAGCTGCAACTAGCAGCCAGTACGTCGCCATATGTCGTGCTATCAGCGCCACTACTGATTGAGGCAGCAGAAGCGGGCCTTGCCAATTTATGCCAGCGTATATTGGTGATGGATGCCACCGAGGAAACTCAGCTTGCCCGTGCCAGCCAGCGCGATGAGCAAAGCGTGCAAAAGATTAAAGCCATTATGATTAATCAGCTCAGCCGCGAAGAGCGTAATCGTCATGCAGATGATGTGGTGCTTAACGAGAGCGATCTTGCGGCGCTATATTTACAGCTTGAGCCATTACATCAAAACTATCTTACGCTTGCCCAGCAGCTAAAGTTCGCTGCCGATTAATCTCATAGAGCGCCATACCAGTCGCCACACTCACATTTAAGCTTTGCAGGTTACCATGCTCGTTGCCTGACATCGGAATATAAACCAGCTCATCGCAGCTCTCCATCGTCAGGCGACGCATGCCCTCGCCCTCAGAGCCCATAATAATCGCAGTTTTACCCGTCATATCAGCAGCATGTATTGGCTTTGCCTCTGCATTTAATGCGGTGCCAAACACAAAGACGCCAGCATTTTTAATCTTGCTTAACGTACGAGCCAAATTGGTCACACTAACGATAGGCATCATCTCGGCAGCTCCTACCGATACTTTCGCAACCGTTGGCGTCAGGCTTGCCGCATGGTGTTTGGGGCAAATAACGGCATCAACGCCCATGGCCACTGCGGTACGTAAACACGCACCAAAGTTATGCGCGTCGGTAATTTGGTCGAGCACCAATAATAAGCATTGCTCACGCTTAGCAAGGGTATCCAATAAACCTTCGTCAGCGAAACCTAACGGACGCGCATTCAGTACCACGCCTTGATGCTGCGGGCTACCGCATAGCTGAGTAAGCTTATCTTTTTGTGTCGGTTGAATACTAATACCATTATCACGTGCTTGCGCCATAATCGCTTGTACGTGGCTGTCGCTCTCACGTCCTTGTTGGACAAATAAACTGAGTCCATCAAGCGGGCGATATTCGAGTAAGGCTTCAATCGCGTGAATGCCATAAAAATAGCTAGGTTTTGCCATAGTGGGTCTACAATATAAAAGTGGTATCGCGTACGGCGATAAAAAATAGGAAATATAGTCAGTCCTAAATAAAATCAGTACAAGTATGATGACCCGCTACTGGTATTCATTTTGCGCAGCCTCTGTCTGCGTAGGCACAGCAAGCAAGGAAAATGAATACCAGTAGCTCTATGTTCATCTTATAGCGGACTGCCTATATAACGATAATTGTAGCAATTAACGCGTGGCGAAACGAAAAATTATTAAAATAATTGCAAAAAAAAGAAATAAACCTTGGCGTAAGATTTATTTCTTCTAACTTGTTTATTTAAAGGGGTGGCAAGTTGTCTTGTAACACCTTTAATCGTATGATTTTTTAGCCAGCTTAACCTTCTAAATGACAAATATACTGCACGATTTCTTCTGTACGCAAATTAAAACCACTATTGCCTTCGACTACGAATGACTGTCCTGCGCGGTAGTAGCTAAATTCTTCCTCACCGTTTATTTTGACCTCACACTCACCGCTGATGATTTCGATGCGCTCCGAAGTATTGGTGCTAAAGTGATAGTGCTCAACCAAATTGTCGCAAGGCAAAATAACCCCGAGCGTTTTATGGCGACCGTCCTCAAACATAATGGTATGGCTTGAGCAACGACCATCGTAGGATATCGTGGCTTGAGCATTGACTGTTACATTGGTAAATTGCGCCGCTGTCATAGTGGCTTCCTTATCAAATAATTATTGCCAAACTAAAAGACCAAATTGAAAAACTAAATAGCAGAATAACTCATCGCTTAACTGACAGTTCTATTACAACTTTTTGACGATTCACTCTATATTTAGCTCGATATAACTGTTAACCAAATAAAGACTCGCATAGAGAATACACTATGAAAAGTAATGATGAAACGCTTACTTTGTCTAGCATGAACTCACCTCTCGTCTTTTACTAGAAACATCATAGATAGCAGATTGTATGAAAATCTGGTGGTAAGAGTTTATCATTATGTGAGATTATGCTACCACATTATATCTATAAAGTTTGTTACAGCGACTAGGAAAGTTGCGCTTATTGTTAAATGAATACCTAGCTTTGATTACCTTTAAAATTTGTATTTCCTACCTTTTGCCACCATAATATTTGCCAATTATCGTTATCTTATTAACACCATTTACCAAAGCTGTTTTTATTTATTTATCCTATTGTAGACCTAAAAATCAGCCTAATTGCTGATATTTATTGTCTGCCATGAGAGGCGTTGATGCTCGTATCATTAACTTTACAGCAGTTTGCATTGATTGCTCAGCATGAGCTGAGCATGGCTGAAGGCTTCAATGTCATCACCGGTGAGACAGGTGCTGGCAAGTCATTATTACTAGATTCGCTGTCTTTGTGCGTAGGTGAGCGCGCTGATAGTGCCATGGTCAGGCACGGCGCGGCGTATGCTGATATCTATGCGCAGTTTGATGTAGAAAATAATGACGTCGTGGCAGAATGGTTTGCCAAGAACGAGCGCCCTTTAGAAGAACCTGAAGTCTTGATTCGCCGTCAGCTTAGTAATACAGGACGCTCTAAAGCCTGGTTAAATGGCACGCCGGTCAGCTTAGCGGAACTTAAAAGCTTAGGCGCTTTATTGGTAAACATTCATAGTCAACATGCCCAGCAAGCCTTACTAAAGCCACAATTTGTGGTGCAATGGCTTGACGAGATGGCACAAATCACGCCACTTGCTGTACAAACGACCAGCAGCTATCAAGCTTATCAGCAGCTCAAACGCCGCGCTGATGATATCGCCAGCCGCGAAGCTCAGCGTCAAGATCGCATTCAATTGTTGCAAAGCCAGCTTGCTGATATTGCGCCGCTACTCGCGGTTGATTATGCAGAAGTAGAAGCGGAGCACGAAGAGCTGTCTAATATCGAAGCGTTGATGACGGAAGCCAGTCACGGTTTACACCTGCTCGATAATGACACCGATGAGCCGGATGTCATGACCTTGCTCGGGCAAGCAATTAAGCTTTGCGACAATCAAATGAGCGTCAGTCAAACCTTTGAGCAGGCGTCCGAACAGTTGCATTTGGCGCAGCAGCAAATCACTGAGGTCACAGGCTTGCTATCGGATTATGCGGAACAGCAATTACCCGACCCTGAGCGCTTGCAAACACTCGATAGCTTAATCAGTCTTGGGCACCGCTTGTCGCGTAAGCATGGCCTGCCCGCAAGCGATTTGATTGATGAAGCAAAGCAGTGGCAAGCGCAATTAGAACAGTTAGAAAACGAGCCAAGTAGTGATGCAATGGCAGCGCAAATCGAGCAAGCATGGCAAGAGTATTTGTCACTTGCCACTGAGCTTAATAAACAGCGCTCAAAAGCGGCGCCAAAAGTCAGTAAACAGCTGATTGCGCAATTACAACCGCTTGCCCTGCCAAATGCGCGCTGCGAGTTTGTCTTTACCAAAAAGACCGATCCTAGCCAGTATAATGGTCAAGGCTGCTATGATATCGATTTGTTGTTTAGCGCCAACGTCGGTATGCCGATGCAGCCGCTACATAAAATTGCCTCAGGTGGTGAGCTGTCGCGGATGGCACTGGTCATGCAAGTTCTGCAAGCGACCAATGCTAATAATAATGCTGCCAAGCCGATGCTCGTCTTTGATGAAGTGGACGTCGGTATCAGTGGCGGTACGGCGCAAGTGGTTGGTGAGCTGTTACGTGCGCTTGGGCAGACGCAGCAGTTATTGGCCATTACTCACCAAGCACAGGTTGCGGCGCAAGCGCATCAGCATATCTTGGTACAAAAACATCATGATGAGCAAACTGAGAGCGAGTTATTAATTTTGACCGATAGCGCGCAAGTCGATGAGCTGGCCCGTATGTCTGGCGGTGTGACCATCACTGATGTCACCCGTGACCATGCACGTAGCTTATTAAGTGATGTTAAATAATGATTATCGAGTGATGGCTACTAAATAGCTGGCAGGTACATGGTTAGTAGAAAATAACTCGCAAATAATGACCAGTCGAGAGTACAGTCTTTTAGCAAACAATCGCTAAATATTTGCTTTAGTTGATTTTTTACGCCTAAACGCCATATAGTGGTCTATCCTCTTAATAATTTCACCTTTAATATTAGGTTGCGTTTGTTTATATGTCTAAAGCCAATTTGACCCATCACTTCTTAATCGCGGCGCCCGAGCTGTCAGACCCACGGTTTGAGCAGGCGCTGATTTATATCTGTCGCCATGATAAACATGGGGCGCTTGGTCTGATGGTCAATCGTCCGATAGAGCAAGCGCGCGTCGGCAAACTGCTAGAAGACTTAGACATTGAGGTCACCGATCCGCAAGTAATGGAAGATATGGCGCTAGAAGGTGGGCCTATGTATCCAGAAGTCGGTTTTGTCCTGCATACCGGTCAACCAGAATGGGCGTCGTCTTTTGCCATCTCAGAAAACGTCTGTATTACTACCAGTCAAGATATTCTAAAACGCATCGCTGCTGGTCAAGGTGTCGGGCATTATCAGCTGTGCTTAGGTCATGCCAGCTGGGGTAAAAAACAGCTCGACCAAGAACTTGCGAGTGGCGACTGGCTGGTTTGTCCTGCGGATCTGAATTTACTGTTTGATACGCCATTTGCAGAGCGTTGGCAAATCGCTGCCGATAAGATTGGCGTTAATTTTGACTATTTGAGCAGCGATATTGGTCATGCCTAGCGTTATATATTAAGTGCTATATACTGAGCAGCATTTGCTTCATGAAGACAGAAACAGGAAGTACCCCAAATTATGGTCAATAGTATTCTTGCAGATAGCGCGGGCGCTATAACTACTGATAGCACAGACGCTATAACTACTGATAGCGCTACAGAGCCAACGATTAAGCCGCATCTAATTTTGGCGCTCGATTATGGCGTCAAAAAGATGGGGATGGCGCTAGGCAATTCTATTACCGAGACGGCGCGCGCCTTTGATATTTTGGCGATGAATAATGGTCAGCCGGATTGGGACAACCTGCTTGGTATTATCAAAGTTTGGGGCGTGGCAAAAGTGGTGGTCGGATTGCCACTCAATATGGATGGTAGCAGCTCAATGTTGTCCAAGCGGGCGCACAAATTTGCTCGTCGCTTAGCGCATAGAATTATGGAGCAGCGTTTACCCGTCATTGTCTCTCTCTGTGATGAACGTCTGACCTCAGTTGCGGCGCGTGAGATAGCTTGGGAGAATGGCTGGATTCAAAACGAGCGTGACCCGATTGATGATATCTCCGCCTGCATCCTGATGTCGACGTATTTTGCTGATCCGAGTAGCAGTCTCGCCATCGACGCCATTAAAGCGAATTAGTAGAAAGCGGTTGAATAGTACGCTAAATCCATGGCTAATATACCGCGCCTCTTCGCTATATCATCTAAACGAATAAATGACTGATTAATATGACCACTGTCTCAGATCCATCTTTGCAAAACAAGTCGCAACGTGGCTTTGCACCGCTAGCGATTGCGCGTATCAAAGGCGCGCAGCGAGCAAACCAGATAGCGATTTATCTTATTTATGCCGCTATTCTCGCCTTTATGGTCTTTGGCACCATTGCTAGTATCAAAGCCTTTCATAACAATCAGCTGCTTTATCAATTGTTCTATAACCTGCCCTACGCTTTGGTGGCGCTGACGATTCCTATTACTATTTATGATGCATTGGTGATTTATCGTTATCGCTTAAATCAGCCATCAATGATTGCCATGAGTATTGGTGTATCGACGGTTATATTACTTGGCGGGCTACTATTTGCCGATACTGCTTGGTTAGGATTGGCATGTTGGCTTGGGGTGGCGTTTTTATTTAAGGTGAGCTTTAAGCGCTTTTTTAACTTTTTAGACGCTGAAGAAACGTCTGAAAATGTTAAAGAAACATAAAACTTCCTGATAAAAATGCCATCACTAATAAAGAACTGAAAACATTCACCATATTTTATTGATTTAAAAAACGACTATGACAACTTCAACATCTGATAGTACCATTCAACATCATTTAGATACCCAAGGGCTGATTTGCCCTGAGCCGGTGATGATGCTACATCGAACCATACGTAATGCCGAAGCTGGCGCAGTGATTGAAATACTCGCTACAGATCCTGCGACCACTCGCGATATTCCTAATTTTTGCCGTCATTTGGGGCATGAGCTTGTAAAGCAAGAAACGCTTGCTGAAAATGTGCCGTTAAATATTGATCCTGATGAAATCACAATTACGGACGATGATGATGCACCTATTAACGCCACGCTTTATCGCTATTTGGTGAAGAAAAAGAATGCTTAAATGCATTTGATTGAGCTTAAAGCACTCATAGCATCAACGCACTAATAGCATCCAGATATCTTTGCTTTGTACGAAACATATCATTCACAAATTAAAGGTAGATAGCATGTTAGCGCCCCAAAAGCAGTATGTGCAGTGGCTCGAAAACAAAGACGGCAGCGAGACGTTACATCAAGCACTTTGGTTGTCGGAAAGCAATCATGCGCCGCCTGCGCGTATTGTGTTGGTCGATGATAAAACGACCGCCGATGAGGCTTATCGCTTGGCTTGCGGAGGCACTTCACTACTGTGGCGTGGTGACTTTCATAATGCACGGCAACTGCTACAAGCGCTCAATCGACGCATCGAGCGTACCAATGAGCGCTCTGAGCTACGTAAAATAAAAAAAGCAGCAAATCAATCTGCAAAATCCAATAAAAATGTAGATAAATCTTCAGAGTTATCCAAAAGTATTCCTAACTTATTTCATCAGCAGCGCCAATTGCAAGCCCAGCGTGCGCGCATATTAAGCCGTCTGCTACTCGAGCTTGATGCCAATTATGTCAGCCAATTACGCCGCGCCCCTGATATGAGTGCGGCTTGCATAGCTGCTTTTGGTCAGTTGGATAATGAACTGAATGAGTCGTATGTGCTGTCTTTTCGTGACCTACAAGGAGCGCTTGGTGCAGCGCAGTGGCGCGAAAAAGGCGTTCCGATTGATGGTTTAGATTTATCGATATTCCCGCATTATGGTGTCTTTGCCCCAACCCGCCATGAATATGTGCAGCTATTACTCGAGGCGCCACTGCCAGATACTTGTGATGTCGCTTATGATATCGGTACGGGCACTGGCTTGCTGGCTATTATCTTAGCGCAGCGCGGTGTCAAACAAGTAATTGCCACCGACTTAAATCCGCGAGCTTTAACCTGCGCCAGCGAAAATTTTACGCGATTAGAATTAGCTAATGTACAGTTGCAACAGGTGGATTTATATTCAACGGATGCGCCACTCGCTAATTTAATTGTCTGTAATCCGCCTTGGCTACCCGCTAAGCCAAGCTCGCCGTTAGAGTATGCCGTTTATGATGCCAATAGCAAAATGCTGCGTGGGGTTTTGCAGGGCGCGAAATCTCATTTAGCTAAGCAAGGAGAAGTCTGGTTGATTCTGTCGGATTTGGCTGAGCATTTACAATTACGCACTCGTGAGGAATTATTAGGCTGGTTTGCTGATAGTGGTTTGAAAGTAAAATACCGCCTCAATACCAAACCTAAGCATAGTCGCAGCCAAGATGAGTCTGATCCACTATTTGCAGCGAGGAGTAGCGAGATTACTTCATTATGGTGCTTAGAACCTGCCTAATCTTTAATAATTGATAATTAATCATTGAGTATCAAATTATGAGCCGCGACCGCGCCGTCCAACAGCGCCAACCTAAAGCGCTAGCCGTCGATGACGAGCCAGCTTACATCACCGAGTTTCGGCAAGCAATGCTCGCCCGCGGTTTAGCAACGCGGACGCGTAATGCTTATGTGCGCGATTTACGTTCTTGCGAGCTGACCAATCCTATCGCGCTGACGAAATGGCAGCCTGAAGACGTGCTGCACTGTTTATCAACCCTTACCATCGAGGGCAAAACGCCGCGCACGCAAGCACGTACGCTGTCAAGCTTGCGCCAGTTCTACCTTTGGATGATTGCTAGTAATTTGCGTGAGGACAATCCGTGTGAGCGTATCAAAAGCCCCAAATTAGGTCGTCCACTGCCAAAGGATTTGAGCGAGGCCGATGTCGATAACCTCCTCGCTGCACCTGATAGCAGCACGGCGCTCGGTCTACGTGATAAAGCCATGTTAGAGGTGCTCTATGCTTGTGGTCTGCGCGTCAGCGAGCTGATTAATCTGTCGCTTGAGCAAGTCAATCTAAACGCTGGTTGGCTACAAATTACCGGTAAAGGCAATAAAACCCGCTTAGTGCCACTCGGCGAATATGCAGCAGATGCGCTAGAAGATTATCTAACGCACGCTCGTGGCGATTTGATTGCGCATTTGAAATCTGGTAATTGCCAAGCGGTGTTTTTGACCGCGCAAGGCGGCTATATGACACGGCAGAACTTTTGGTATCTATTAAAGAAATACGCCAAAGTTGCCAGCATAGATAAAGAGCTATCACCGCATACCCTACGCCATGCTTTCGCCACCCATTTACTCAATCATGGCGCAGACCTGCGTAGCGTGCAGTTATTACTGGGGCACAGTGATTTATCAACCACACAGATTTATACTCATGTGGCGACGGCGAGATTGCAGAAGTTGCATGCCGAGCATCATCCGCGCGGTTAGAATTGAAATTAAAGATTTATTGATGATTGTAAAAGGAATAAAACGTGTCGCAAGCTCAGCCATCTACTTTGCCTACCCTAACAAAAGGGCAAAACTCTGCCCTCAAAAACCTGACCATCATGGGTTACTTAGAAGGCACGTCTTTTTTATTATTGCTTGGTATCGCCATGCCACTAAAATACATGTTAGGTATTCCTGAAGCAGTGAAATATGTCGGTATGGCGCATGGGGGATTATTTATCGCCTATATTTTGATGCTGTTGATTGCAACGAGTAAAATAAAAATGCCGCTATGGGCAATGCCTGCAGGTGTGCTTGGCTCGTTTTTACCATTTGGTCCGTTTATATTTGATCATTTATTAAAAAAGCGTTTGAAAAAATAGAATTAAGTATTTTTGGTTATCGATTAGACCTCTTGCAAAAGTCATAGGTTTAGCTCGAAATTAATGATACCAGCAAACAGCTTCATTCTAAGATCATAGCGCTGACGACGGTTACGATATTTATGAGCCACGATTTTGAACAACTTGATTAAGCCTATTTTGTGCTCAACCACAATACGGAACTTTGCCAGATAGTGATTGGCCTGTTTGCATATCTCCAGTAACTGACCACCACGTGGCTTTTTAAAAGGGGTGAAGGTTTGCTTATGTAGCTTTGCTAACCCTTGATAACCACTATCTGCTAGTAATTTAGCATTGTCAGGAAGCCAATCAGGACAAGTATCTTTATAGAGCTTAAAATCGTGGATTGACCCTTTGCAGGTTTGCACATCAAGTATCAACCCTGTTTGCCAATGAACGATAACCTGCGCTTTCAAGGTGTGTTGTTTTTTCTTACCGCTATAGTAGTCGCTTTGGTTTTTTTTGGACGCTCAATTGGGGTTTCGGTCGCATCAACAATGACGACGCTCCAATTGATGTCATCATCGACGCGACTAGGGAGCTTTTTGGGCAATTCAAACTTGCCAGAGTCAATCAGGATGTCTTCTACTTTACGGATGATACGACTAGCAGAAGACTCATGAATACCAAAGTCCATACTGATATGATAAAGCGTGCGGTATTCACGCCAATAAGTCAGGGCTAGTAGTATCTGCTCCTTAAGACTGAGCAAGCTTGGTCTGCCTGATTTGGTTTTAGATGCTTCATGCTCTTGCATGGCCTCAAGCATGTCATAAAAGGTGGCTTTATGAATGCCAGTGTAGCGTTTAAAACCAGCGTCACTTTGTTTGAGTAGCTTATCTATGTTTGGCATGGTTCCTAAAAAGTTATGAGCGTCTTCTTATTTTAATTCCCTTTGCTACTTTTGCAAGAGGTCTATTGTCTTTAGACTTTTGAGGATAGTGATCCGTCAAGAACAAGATAAAATAAGTTGGACACCCAGTATCATCCGCCTAGATAAACCAAAATGCTTACCTTATTTTGCTATCACTATACTAGGGTTACGCGCTTTTATTTCTTGGTAAAATAATCGTTTGTCTTTTGGCGATATTAATACCTTTTTATTTTTATAGTCTACCTCAAGTCTATCTAACGACAGAGCTGGTGCAGAAACCATATTTCGGGTTGGAGCAATATAAGTAATGTCTGTAAGCTCAATACGCTGCGTAGAAAAACCATTATTTATAAGAAGATGACCGTCTGATAACGTATATTTCGTACCAAAAAACGGCATAAGCATTAATACTATAAAAGGTAAGAAAATAAATGCCAAAAAAATAGCTTTAGCTAACGAGCCGTTTTCACTTTTCTTCCATTGCCAAAATGGAATGCCAATCATCATAAAGCTACCTCCCAAGAGCGTAAATCCAATCCAGAAATCAATTTTAGATGTAAATACAATGTCTGTCATAAAATACTCTATAGTTAGCTAAAGCGGATTTAAGTCTAGCAATAATAATCAATCTTATCTTTAACTAAGATAAATTTTAAATGAATCCCTAGCTGCAAACCTGCCCTTTTCTCGTTACAATACCTGCCATAGTATATTAACCTTCTATTTATTAAATAATCCGAGAATCCCATGAGCCATAGACCCCCTGCTGACCTGTTAAAAAGCGCCGAACACTGGCGTGAAGATATCAACTTTCGCCAAGATGTGCTGGGCAAGCCGTTTGATTTTGCGACCACATGGGGTATATTCTCGCCGCAAAAGCTCGATGATGGCAGTTTGATGCTGCTTGATTATGTGGATTTTCAAGCGGATGATGATTCGATAGATTTGGGCTGTGGCTATGGCGTGCTTGGTATGACGGCGGCGCGTGAATGTCCGAATGGACTGCATACCTTGATTGATAAAGATTTTATGGCGGTAGAATATGCGCGCCGTAATTGCGAGAAAAACGGTCTGAAAAATGTTGATGTGCATTTGTCTAACGGCTTTAATCATGTGGCAAAAGACAAAGACTTTAGCCTTGTGATGTCGAACTTGCCAGCCAAAGTAGGTAAAGAGCAGCATTATTTATACTTCCTTGATGCCTATGCGCGCATGCGTCAAGGTGGGCGTTTTTATGTGGTGACGATTAATGGCTTGCGTCAATTTATGAAGCGCTCATTTACCGAAGTGTTTGGTAATAGCGAAAAGGTTAAACAAGGTAAAACTTATACCATTACCATGGCGACCAAAGACTAAGCTTAAGCAACTTAAAAACTGAGCAAACAAAAATCCCGCTAACAAGATGATGTCTTAGCGGGATTTTTTATGGCTAAATTTTTAGAACTATATTTTTAAAGTTATATTTTTACAATTACATTTTTAAGGTTACATTTGCCGCTTCAACAAATAACCACCCAATATCGCACTGGCGATAATCGGTAATAACACCATTAATAATGGCGAGAATCCAGTCGCGAGCGAAACAAAGCCAACCAAGTCTTGCACATAACTAAACAGCAAGCCAAATAGCAATGCCACCACGATGCGTAAGCCCAAGCTATGCGTACGTAGTGAGCCAAAAACGAATGAGCAAGCGACAATTACCAGCGATAAAATCGATAATGGTGACAGCAGCTTTTGCCAAAAGGCCAGCTCATGACTTAACGAGCGCGTGCCTTGCTGGCGCATAAATTGGCGATGCTCATATAACTGGGTCAATGATAAATCTTCGGCCTTACGAGTGAGTAAATACACCGACTCAGGGGCAAAAGGCAAACTCAAGGTATCTGACGGTGCGATAGCTTGGCTACTCTCAAAGCCCTGACCAATCATCAGCTTGGTCATATTATTCAGCTGCCACTCGTAACGGTATTGCTCGCTCGGCTTGCTGCTATCGGTATCTATCGGTTCGCGGCCGATATATTTGCCGCCCTCAGCATGAATAGCAGATTGCAGATTGCCATTATTATCCAAATGCCAACGTTTAACTTCGCCGATATTGCCTTGCACATCGGCATAATCGATATATAAAATATCGCTGCCATCTGGCTTGGCACTGCCGTCTTTTGCACTCTCAAAGCGTGGCTGTACCGTCCAATAACCGCGTACCGAGGTGACAAGCGAGCTGTTATCTTCATCGTTAATCTCTTGCGCCAACTGATTCGAATGCGGTAGGACAAACTGATTAATCACCAATGCCAATAGCACAAAAATCAAGGCAGGCTGCAACACCCAGCCGACGATACGATAAACACTGACGCCAGCAGCGCGCATGACGACCAGCTCGCTTTTATTGGCCAATAAACCCAAACCGACCACGGCGCCAAGTAACGCGCCCGTTGGGATAAATTGCTCTAAAAAGTAAGGCGAGCGATAAAAGATATATTTAATCGCCTCGCCCATCGTATAGTTATCATCTAACGAATCTAGCTCAGACAAATAAGAAAATACCAGCTGCAATGCCCACAAGCCTATAACCGCGCCGATGATGGCAAGCAAAGCGTTTAGTTTAACGTAACGGCTCAGCACTTTTAGATTGGTTGGTTTAGGCGCAAATTTCAGTTTGGCTTTTGGCGAATTTGGCTTTGATGAATTAGACGATGATGATTTAGAGAATAAAGCGCTCATTAGGATTGTCCTCCTTGTGAGCCATTGCTTTTTTGGTCAATATTGCCTTGATGCTCGCTAACGGTTAACAGCTCATCTGGTTTGCGAAAGCGCAAACGATGTTGGACGCGGCTGCCCCAATTCATATAGAGCGCCAATGCCATAAAGCCTAATACCAACCATGCATACGCCCAAACGCTAACACTGCCTTTACTCACCGCATTTTTGAGGGAAATAATACCCAGCGCACAGCTGACAAATAATAAAATCGATGGGAACAAGCGCAGCCAGCGACCTTGACGCGGACGTACTTGCGCCAGTGGCACGGCCAGCATCGGTGCAATAATCATCAGCCAAGGCAAAGCAAGACGATAGCCAAGCTCCCCTTGTGCCGCTCGTAATGCTTTTTCGCTATTCACTGCTGTACTGCCTGTTGCGGCTTGCCATAATGGACCAATCGCTTGGGTTTCGATATTGGCTTCGGTGATGACTTCTTTAGAGGATTCGGTCAAGGTGATACGGTAGCGATCAAAGCCCACTTGATTGTATTTTAAACTGCCCGCGCCGACTTCATAGCGGCGACCTTGGAATAAGTCCAATTGGGTGACGCCGCTACTGCCGGTATCTACTTGCTGAGCGCGTTTGGCAAGGGTAATGGTATCTTTACTGATACTATTCTTGCCTATAAGGGCTTTTGGTAGCTCTGGAATATTGAGCTGCTCAGCAGTTTCTGGGTCGATATTATTATTTACATCAGCGGCCGCGTTTTTTGCTGCATTGCCTTTAGGCTTAGGCTCAGATTGTATCAATATCACATCTTGCAATTGCTTTTTATCATCACTCAAGCTGCCGACGTACAAATGATAATTGCCACTACTGATAAACTGATTGGGGCGAATCAAATCAAAAGCGCTGGTCAATGCCTGTTGCTGCCAAACACTTTCCGATGAGCGTACGCCCCACGGTTTTCCAACAATAGATAAGGCCGCCTCTCCAACAAATAATGCCAATATCAATGGCGTCATCAAACGTCCAAGCTTACCGCGCGACACGCCGCTGGCATTAATCACCGCCATTTCTTGGTCAACATACAAGCGCCCGAATACTAGCATGAGCGCGATAAAAAATGCCAACGGTAGGATAAGCTCTAAAAAGTAGGGTAAATTATAACCAATGATGGTAAATAATAAGCTGATGTCCAGATTGCCTTCTGCGGCAATGCCAAAGTAACGGATTAAGCGGCCGCCGAGCATCATCACCACTAAAAACCCCAACACCAAAGCGGTCGTTGAGGCAACTTGTTGAGTCATATAGCGGCGTAATATCACAATAGGCACTCTTTAAAAAAGGTTGGTATGCGCACAATTTAGCGCAGTTTGACTGGCGCTACGTTATAAATAGTAGCGATAAAGATAACCGCTAATCCTAGCATATTTTGCTCAAAAATGGCTGTGAAATGTGTTGGAAAACATTGTATGCATCTTGCTATAAGCCTTGATTGTTTGGTTCATAATAGCTAAAACTAACAAAGCCTACAGCGTATATAATTTATAAGAATACCTTAATCTAAGCGTGAATCTATTAACTATTTACGCCGTATGTTTGCTTTATACTATTTAGCAAAGTTTGTTTGTCCTTGGTATCCCTGAGCGCGCTTTTTTAGGTTTTGTTG
Organism: Psychrobacter faecalis; assembly: GCF_016107575.1. Classification (GTDB taxonomy): domain Bacteria; phylum Pseudomonadota; class Gammaproteobacteria; order Pseudomonadales; family Moraxellaceae; genus Psychrobacter; species Psychrobacter faecalis. The sequence goes on from NZ_JABAST010000013.1 coordinate 53,115, forward strand.
CTAAACTACTGTTTCTGCCAAATTTAATTAGTATAAATACTTTAAACAGAACAAATAAATAGGCAGTCGATTCAAAAAATATAGGATTGCTATATTGATAGCGACGCCGCGCTCGCTGCGCACTCGCCTCGCAATATGCTACACTATTGTGCTAGCTGCATAAGCAACGGCGTTTAAAAAGTATTATTTTAAAAAGCACGAATACATTAATAAAATATGCATTTCATAACTCTAATAAGGATAATTATATGAATATTAAATTAACGCAAACCCTGCCAAAAACCCATACACAAAAAATACTTAAAAAAGAAGCCAAAAGTAAAGATGCCGCCTGTCTTGTGGTACTCATCGATGATAAGAAAAATATCTTAGCTGAAGCCACATTAAGCGATTATCAAAGCCGTATTAAGCAATTGATGGAAGTATCACATTTTAATGGTAAAGCCTGCGAAACCGTCGCTGATTATGCCTTGGCTGGTGATAAAAAAACGGCTAAAGAAAATCCAGTACAGCTGTTACTCGTCGGTGTGGGTAATATTGATAAGCTTAGTCATAGCGGCTTGCAGAAAATCGCTAATACCATTTATCAAAGCACGCAAAAACGTGTTGACTCTATCACCGTTGCTTTAGGTGATGCGCTAGAAGAAAATCATTTCAGCCAGTTTGCTTTGAATTTACTCGCAGCAAGCTACCGTTTTGACAAATATAAATCTGAGCAAAACACGCCTGTTTTAACCGACATCTATTTACTTGCCGACCAGTCTTTGCAAGCGGCATTAGACTTTGCTCAAGCGGTATTCGCTGGTCAAAGCTTGACCCGTGATGTCGCCAATGAGCCGGGCAATATCTGCTTCCCAGCTTACATGGCCGAACAAGCCGAAGCGCTTGCCAAAGCTTATCCTGACTTATTAAAAGTCACCGTCTTGGGTGAAGATGAGATGTCAGCGCTGGGTATGAACTGCTTCTTAGCGGTTGCCCAAGGTTCAGCCAAAGAAGGTAAATTGGTATTGTTAGAGTACCGCGGTAAATCTAACTTTAGCGCTAAAGCCAGCGCTAGCAAAATCGCTAATAGCGGTGCAAAAGTAACAGGCGGTCTAAAAGCCTTGGCAGATAAATTACCGACCAAAGCTGCTAGTAAAAAATCTGACAAAAACAGCGATGCAAAAACTGTCAATGATGATGCGCCTATCGTCTTAGTCGGTAAAGGCGTGACCTTTGATTCAGGCGGTATCTCAATCAAACCCGGTGCGGCGATGGATGAGATGAAATTTGATATGGGCGGTTCAGCCTCAGTACTCGGTACGATTAAAGCTTTATGTGAAGCGCGTCTACCAATTAATGTCGTTGGTGCGCTTGCTTGTGCGGAAAACATGCCATCAGGTGATGCCACGCGCCCTGGTGATATCGTCAAAGCCATGAATGGCAAGTCGGTTGAAATCTTAAATACCGATGCCGAAGGTCGTTTGGTGTTGGCCGATACGTTATGCTATGTACAGCGCTATAATCCAAAAGCCATTATTGATGTGGCAACGTTGACCGGCGCTTGTGTGGTTGCCTTAGGTCACGTGCGCTCAGCGGTATTTAGTAATGACGAAGACGTGTTATTTGAACTAGAAAACGCCAGTCATTTATCGGGCGATTTAATCTGGCATATGCCGTTAGATGATGAGTATCAAACACAGCTTGACTCGCCTATCGCTGATATGCAAAACATCGGTGGTAAAGGTGGCGGGGCTATCACAGCCGCTTGTTTCTTATCTCGCTTCGTTGAAGAAGGTCAAGCATGGGCGCATTTGGATATCGCTGGTACGGCATGGAATTCTGGTCAAGACAAAGCAGCAACTGGTCGCCCTGTTCCGCTATTTATGCAATACCTCAAAAACAGCGCAAACAATGCCTAATCTGTTATTAATAATCTATTGGTAAAATACCAATTTATGAAAATGAATTTATGAACATCAGTTTTTATATTTTAAGTGAGAGTAAAGCCCAAGATATCTTGGGCTTTATTTGTCAATTGACCCAAACCGCGCTGAACAAAAGCAGCCAACCGCTCTTGATTCTCATTGATAAAGATGATGAATTGCTATCGACGCTTGATGAAGCGCTATGGTCATATGATGGCGCAAGCTTTATACCGCATCAGCGACTTTTGCACGCTACTATTTCTGAGCCTAAAGATGCTAGTAAACCTGTGCAAGATAATAATGAGGCATTAGCCCCTGTTTTACTTAGCAGTTATATGCCAGCGGATTTTAAAGGTATTGTCCTAAATACCACCATCCATCCTGTCAATCGTTTTATGGCAGCGACCAATAATGCCCAGCCTACTCGGGTGCTTGAGCTGATAAAACCTGACCCTGAGAGTACGCAAGAAGGTCGGCATAAATACAAAGCCTATCAACAATTGGGCTACGAGCTGACCCATTTTAAGGTTTAATCGACAAACCTTATCTATTTTTTGTCTTAAAAAACACTTCTATTTTTTCACATTGTGCACTTTTACTTGACCTTATGTGCCTAGGTAGGCATGGGTTAAAGGTAGGCGTTTATCTTAAAAAAATGCTACCATCCTTCGATTACTTTTCCGTTCTATTATAAATTTTATATTTATTGACAAAGTCGAGGGTGTATAGATGCGTTCATTGATTGCGATGTACCAGCGTATAGGGCTGGTGCCGCTTATTATTATCGGTTTAATATTAGGCGTTTTGATTGGCTGGCTGGCGCCAAATATCGGTGTTGCGCTGGGCCTATTAGGGACGCTATTTGTCGGCGCCCTAAAAGCAGTCGCGCCGATATTGGTCTTTATTTTGGTCATGGCAGCGATTAGCCAACATCGCAGTGGCAATGAGGTGTATGTCAAACCGGTGTTGATTATGTATATGTTCGGCACTTTTTTGGCAGCACTGACCGCCGTTGGCGCAAGCTTCTTATTCCCAACCGAGCTAATATTGGTCAATGCCAACATTGAGCAAGTACCCCCTGCTAACCTGCAAGAAGTACTCACCAACCTGCTGATGAATTTGGTTGCCAACCCTGTGCAGGCCATCGCTGATGCCAATTATATTGGTATTTTAGCGTGGGCAATCATCATTGGTTTTGCCCTACGTCAAGCCAGCGATACCGCGCGGGCGGTGGTCAGTGATTTTTCTGATGCCATCTCGCAAGTGGTCAAATGGGTCATTGCGCTAGCGCCATTTGGTATTTTAGGCTTGGTTGCCAATACCGTCGCTGAGACAGGCTTTGCCGCCCTAGCAGGTTATGCGCGCATCTTGATGGTACTGGTCGGTTGTATGTTGTTTATTGCGCTAGTGGTCAACCCTATTATCGTCTTAGTTAAGACGGGTAAAAACCCTTTCCCACTGGTGTTTACTTGCCTGCGTGAATCAGGGATTACCGCGTTTTTTACCCGTTCATCAGCCGCTAACATTCCGGTTAATATGAACCTTGCACGTAAATTAGGTCTACACGAAGACACTTATTCAGTCACCATTCCGCTAGGTGCGACCATCAATATGGCCGGTGCGGCGATTACCATTAACGTCTTAACCCTAGCAGCAGCGCATACACTTGGTATCGAAGTAAGCTTTGCCTCAGCGCTACTACTAAGTTTGGTCGCAACGATTAGTGCTTGCGGCGCTTCTGGTGTGGCTGGTGGTTCGCTACTTTTAATTCCATTGGCAGCAAGCTTATTTAGTATTCCAAACGATATCGCCATGCAAGTGGTGGCAATTGGCTTTATCATCGGGGTGGTACAAGATTCCGCTGAAACTGCGCTAAACTCATCAACAGACGTCTTATTTACTGCTGCCGCTGATCCAAAATATGCGCGTTAGTTATTAGTTATTGACGTTAGTTTTATTGAAAAACCGTCATTTTTAAAGCGGTATTTTTAATAGTATAAAGGGTCTCATTTAGAGACCCTTTTTTATGGATAATAATAAGACATTGGCTATTATTTTAAATGCTCGACGTCTACTTCAATCACTGGCATCTGCATATCAAGCTGGCGCTTAAATTGACGCAGCTGCTCAACCTCATCTAGTAACTCCAGTATTAAACCAATCGCTGGTACGCTGGCTTCAAAGTCACGGCTGAGGCGCGAGGCACGGCGCACGGTCGTCAACTGATAGCCAGTAAACTGCTGACGCTCTGGTACATCATATTCGATAATATTTTCTTCAAGCAATTCGATGACCCATTGGCGCTCTTGCCCACAGGCAGATACGAGCTCATCTAGGCTCAAGATAATGTCGGTAAATTCAGGCGAGTGTTTCATAATGATTATCCTCGTTTGCGCTTTATTTTATCGTATGGTCTTTATCTCTATTACAAGGCGATTATTCATGATTCATCACAGTTAAAAACTGATAGCACCAATCGTTAATAATAGCTGTTAATACCCGTCGTTAACGGCTGATACTGGTATCAGCAAACGCTTCTTTAAGCTGTTCATACGCTTTTATAGCCGCCTCGCTGCTGACATCAGGATTGACGATATTTAAGGTTAAATATAGATTGCCCGCTTGCTTCGCAGGAATACCTTTACCTTTTAGGCGTAAATTGCTACCTGATTTGCTGTTTTTAGGAATCGTCACCCCAAGCGAGCCAGCTGGGGTATTAACGGTAATTTTTTCACCGAGCGCCGCTTCCCAAGGCGCAATATTAACGGTTTGATAAACATCGGCGCCTTCAATACGGATATTACCAGCGTGACTGATTTTAACCTTTAAAAATAAATCGCCGTTTTTACCACCGCCGATACCAGCAGCCCCTTGTCCTGCTAAGCGGATTTGCTTGCCATCGGTGATACCTTTAGGAATTTTGATTTTAAGGGTTTTATTTTCATAATCGACCCTACCATTCGCCTGACGAACGGGCACATTTAACTTGATGCTATAGTCATCACCGCTATAGACCGAGGCCAAATCCACGGTAATCTCCGCATGTTGGTCTTGACCTTGACTGTCTTGCGCGCCAAAACCGCCGCCAAACTGCTCAAAGCCGCTGCTTTGTGAGCGGCCACCAGTTTGTCCACGCGCACCGCGACCAAAGGCTGAAAAGATATCATCGAAGCGAAAACCGCCACCACCATAAGCTTGACCTTCACCAAACTGATCATTGATGTCTTCCCAGCGAAAACCGCCTTGACCACCAGCCGATTGGCCACCAAAACCGCCAAAGCCACCAGCGCCGCCTGCACCAGCAAAAGGATTGTCTAGCATGGCATCATATTCTGCACGCTTATCTTTATCCCTAAGGGTTTCATAAGCATTGTTGATCTCCGCGATTTTATTATCAGCGTCTGGATCATCACTGACGTCAGGGTGATATTGGCGTACCAGCTTACGATATTTCTTTTTAATCTCAGCATCGCTGGCATCTTTTTTGACGCCCAAAATGTCATAGTAATTTTTTTCTGCCATGTTAATTTTCCTCAATATAAAAGCCTGTGAATAAGACTGCTATGCCAATGTAAACGAAACGATGGACCGGTTTGTATGAGAGCGATATAACGCATATAACGTCTGGTCGTTATCATTGTTATTGTCATCTACGTATCATCATAACAATAATAAACGGCCAACAACACCAACCCAAACTGTTAGACAAATAGATAGTTACCTTAAGTATAAAGGCTATATTTATAAGTAATAATGGAGATATTGTTAACAAAATTAAAGAGTGGTTAATAGGATTGAGCAGTGGAGAATCATAGATTTGCAGGCGTAACAGCGCCCTTTTGACCTTAGTAGTTCTTTTACATACCTGTAAGGGTATAACAAGCTCTTTCTTGTAAAATGCCTTTATTATTTGTACTCGCAGGGAGTATGGGTAACATAGGCAAGAGTATCTGTCTATCTCATCAACAAGAAATAGGTATTAAATGTCTTATTTAATCAAGTCTTTAGTCATCACTTTATCGCTACTGTTAAGTACGACTGTTTTTGCCGGCAACACCAGTTATTATGGTAGTAAGTTCCACGGCAAACGTACCGCAAGTGGCAGTATCTTCAATATGAACTCCCTCACCGCCGCGCATAAAACGCTGCCGTTTGGTACGAAGGTACAAGTGACCAACAAAAAGACAAAGCAGAGCGTAATCGTAAAAATTACTGATAGAGGACCTTATATTAAAGGTCGTATTTTGGATTTATCGAAAGCCGCTGCTGGTCAAATAAACTGTGAACTTTGCACAACTACTATGAAAATACTGTCTTATGGAGATGGTAAATACCGGATGGAATAATGGCATAAAAAAGGGAGAGCTTAGGCTCTCCCTTTTTTTATATCGACGAGTTTTTATAGTGGCTATATATAGTGACTATATATAGCCACTATATTAAGCGCTTAAATAATCACGCTGTCACCTTGCCGTGACAACTTTTTATTGGAAACGCGCTTCCATTTCTTCTAAATTTGTCATCGCTAGCAACAACTTTTCTTCATTATCACTATGCTGCTGTTGTAGCGCAGTCTGCTCATCTAACAATAGCAATAAATCAGCCTTGCGGCTTTCTTCGTACAGCTCAGTATCGGCAAGCTTGGTTTCTAAACTGGCCAATTTTTCATCAATTTTAGCCAAAGCTTTTTCTGTGTTTTCAATCTCACGGCGTATCGGTGCGGTGAGCTTACGCTGCTCAGCAGCCAATTTGCGCTGCTCTTCTTTGCTAATCAAAGGCTGAGCGGCTTTATTATTTACAGGTGCAGTTGACGCTTTACTGTTTATTTGATCTGATTGGCTGACTGATGGTTTGGTCATTTGACTGTTTGCCGAACCTGTATCTGTTTCACGTGAAACGGATTTCTTATTGTCTTTTTTGTTCTTTTTCTTACCGGTATTTTTGTCCGAGGCATTTTCTTGTTTGCGTTTTTCTGCTAGCCATTTACCGTAGTCACTGATATCGCCATCGAACTCGTCGATTTGGCCGTCATGCACTAAAAACAGCTCGTCGCAGACGTTGGCAATCAGCTCACGGTCATGCGATACCAGCACCACTGCCCCTTTAAACCCTTGCAAGGCAATGGTCAAAGCCTGACGCATTTGTAAGTCTAAATGGTTGGTTGGCTCATCGAGAACCAGCACGTTTGGACGCTGCCAAACGATTAATGCCAAAGTCAAACGCGCGCGCTCGCCACCAGAAAACAGCTCACTTGGGGTATCGATACGGTCGCCGCGAAAGTCAAAACTACCAAGGAACGAGCGTAGTTCGGCATCAGAGGTTTTACCTGCTAGGCGGCGCAGCATTTGCATCGGTGTCGCTGCGGCGTCTAAAGTATCCATTTGGTGCTGATTAAAATAGCCAAGCTTTAAGGTGTCAGAGACGCGATAGCTGCCTGATAAAATACCAATTTCACCAACCAAGGCTTTAATCAAGGTCGATTTACCCGCGCCATTCATCCCCAATAAACCAAGGCGGGTGTCGGGCGTTACTTGGACGTTGGCATTATGCAAAAGCGGCGTCTCGCTATAGCCGATATCAGCATTGCTCATTTCTATCAGCGGCGAGCTCATATTGGCCGGCTCATAAAAGCGGAACGAGAACGGATTGTCTGCCATCATCGGCGACAGCTCCGCCATGCGCTCAAGCTGCTTAATACGGCTTTGCGCCTGTTTGGCTTTACTGGCCTTGGCACGGAAACGACGAATAAAGTCATCCAAATGGGCTTTGGTTGCTTGTTGCTTTTCAAACGCTTGCTGCTGCTGCGCCATACGCTCGTGACGGGTACGGATAAACTGCTGATAATTACCTGTATAAAGGGTGATTTTTTGTTGTTCGACGTGCAAGATATGACCGACGGTGGCGTCCAAAAACGCTTGGTCGTGCGAGATAACAATCACCAAACCGGTATAAGCATTAATCCAGGTCTCAAGCCAAAGAATGGCGTCCAAATCCAAATGGTTGGTTGGCTCATCAAGGAGCATTAAATCGGCGCGGCTCATCAAGGTTTTGGCAAGGTTTAAACGCATACGCCAACCACCCGAGAACCCTTCAACGGGCAATTCATGCTGACTGGTCTTAAAACCAAGACCTGCCATGATTTGGGCCGCTTTGGTCGGCGTACGATAGCCGTCAATTTCATCAAACTGCTGATGCAATACGCCAATCTGATCCTCACTGACACTGCTTAAATCATTTAACGCCGCATTAATCTCATACCACTGCTCATCACCGCTTAGCACATAATCTATCGCCGTCTGCGTGCTCGCCCCGACTTCCTGCGCCATGTGCGCCACCTGCCAGCTATCAGGAATGCTCACCTCACCCTTATCAAGCGTCACTTCGGTATCGCCGGTGCCCATTTGCGTCAATAATAAGGCAAACAAGGTGGATTTACCGGTGCCGTTATTGCCCGTCAAGCCAACTTTATGGCCCGGATGGAGCTGAAAGCTTGCCCCTGCAAACAACTCACGACCATCACGGCGAACGCCAACGTCTTTAAATTCGATCATATAATTTCTTCATCTCAACAATAATATAAAACTTAAGGCAATAAAAACACACGTCTGGCATGTTTACAGGCGGCTATTATTTCAAACGCTTGGCGCATAGGCAAACGATTAAATAACTATTTTAAATTCAAACCTTTATACGGCTAAAAACCACTTGCGATCATAATGGCATGCGAACGATTAAAAGTTTTGGCATTTAAAACCGCTATTTGGCATGTAAAACTACTATATAGTTGCAAACGCTACTGTCACCCTTGACAAATCAATCAGCACCCCAATTATGTTATACTAGTAAAATACTATTGACATCATGCAGTTAGGTGTTCGAAATTGAGCGTTTAAAGTTAAGTAGCGGCCGTATTGCTATTCACCAAATTGCCATGCCACAATAATGTTTCAATACTAAGTTACATTGCTAAAATGTTACATTGCTAAATGCCTTAACAAATATAAAAAATTTTACCGTAGCCTAGGCGTTATCAGCCGCTACTTATCAGTCGCCCTATCCAGTATAAATAGACGACCTCGCAGAAATAAAAAACAAATCATTTGATTTTAGCAACTGAGGTAGATATGAACGAATCAGCCAATCAATTTAATCCAAGCACAAGTCAACCAGTCGACCCAACCGCCTTAAACTTGACCGACAGCGCGGCAAAAAAAGTACGTCGCCTACGTGAAGAGGAAGGTGACAGCAATCTTATGCTGCGTGTCTATGTGACGGGCGGCGGCTGTTCAGGTTTCTCTTATGGCTTTAACTTTGCCAATGAGCTCAATGAAGATGATGCCAATTTTGATAATGATGATGTGACCTTAGTCGTCGATTCGCTAAGCTATCAGTATTTGCAAGGCTCGACCGTCGACTATACCGAGGGTTTAGAAGGCGCGCGCTTTATTGTCACCAATCCAAATGCCACTACGACTTGCGGCTGTGGTTCATCGTTTTCTCTTTAAATAAGTCGAGATAATAGTTTCGTTATAGAAGTAACCTAGTCAAGCAATATAGTATTGTTGGGATAATTTAAGTATACAATCGTAAACTGAAAAAGTCGTTTTTGACCGATAATCTGGTAAAAGGTGGCTTTAATCGGTTTACGATTGTTTTTTTATGGGGATGTGCTTAAATACCGCCTTCTTTTGAGTAGCTAGTCTAATCAATCTGTTGTATGAGTGAGCGCTTAACCTGTTTGTAAAGCTTATGCTTGCGAGCCTTTTATTAAAAGATTGTTGTTAGAAGATTGTTGATTAAAGGATTTTGCTCATAAAGAATAATCACTAAAAAAATCCTACTCCTACCCCAAATTATGAAGGCACCCCCTCATGGCGAAGTTATAGTAAAAGAAACAAAAATCCGCTACAGTATATAATATGGCATACTCAAAAGACTACCGACAACTGATCCTCAATAAGCTTGCAGAAGGCTATAGCATTCGACAACTTGCCGAGGAATATCAAATTAGCACCAACACTATTCAGCGTTGGAAAAAATTTCCTGAGCGTAAAAAACGTCAGTTTACCCCAACTAAAATAGACGATGCATTACTGAGAGCGGATGTAGAGGCTTATCCTGATGACTATCAGCACGAACGAGCTCGGCGTTTTAATTGTACTCAAAGAGCGATAGGCATTGCATTAAAACGAATCAGCATCACTCAAAAAAAAGAGCTTAACTCATCCAAAAGCAGATGATAAAAAACGTTTAATATTTCTTGAAAAGTTAGCGCAATTTGAGTTTGATGATAAGCCTATTATCTATCTTGATGAAAGTGGCTTTAAGTCTCATGAAAACAGGCCTTACGGTTATTCTAATAGAGGTGCAAAATGCTTTGGACAATACAACTGGCAGCTTAAAAACCAAACCAATGCGATAGGTGCTATTTACAATAATCAGCTGTTCGCTGTTGGACTTTATGATCGCAGTGTCAATAGTGATGTATTTCATAGCTGGGTTGAACAACTGCTGCTACCAAGCTTACCGAAAGACAGTGTAATCGTTATGGATAATGCAACCTTCCATAAGCGCAAAGACACAACTGAACTTATAGAAGATGCAGGGCACACTATTTTATGGCTGCCACCTTACAGTCCTGATTTGAATCCTATCGAGCAAATGTGGGCTTGGGTCAAACAAAAACGTAAGGAATGGCGGCTAGATTGTGTTGACACACTGTTCTTTTATTTCTTATGGCTGTGTGGCGATTTATAAGTTCTTTGACTATATCACTTGACGCACTAAATGACATCGACGGCTTTATCGCCGCCGCGCTAGTAGACAGCGAATCTGGTCTTGCAATGGCCACGCTTGGCTCTGGCATCGACCTTGATCTAGCAGCGGCTGGCAACACCGAAGTACTACGCTCTAAGCGCAAAGTAGCAGCAGCGCTAAATTTAGATGAGAACATCGAAGACATTCTTATCACTTTGAGCAAGCAGTATCATTTGCTACGTCCATTGGTACGTAATGACAGCTTATTTTTATACCTTGTACTTGACCGTCAAAAATCAAACCTTGCAATGGCGCGTCATATTCTAAAAGGTTTTGAGACGGAATTAGAGTTTTCGTAAGCCTGTTTATATTAAGTAATGAGTTATCTAAAGCATCTACCTGATAAGTAGATGTTTTTTTGCTTTATAGCTGTTTGATTTAGAGCAGCAGATTTGACTAATAGCTGTGCTGTTTAACCAATTTTATAAACCAAACAACCGTTATTTGAGCGCCAGTGAAGCTTACTGTATTTGTAATTGTACGTGGTTTTTGGGGCGGCTTTGGGCTAAACTGACGTGATTCTATAACCCGTTTTTTCGGTTGCACAGCGATTGTGTGGCGACCGACCATAACTAATAACAACAGATGACTATTATGAGTAATTTTGCGAGCAGCTTTGTCGATTTTAAAATTCCAAACTGGTTTGATAGCAAGCATTTAAGCGGCATGCTGCGCGGTATCGAAAAAGAAGGGCTGCGGGTTAAACCTGATGGCTACTTGGCGCAAACTCCGCATCCAGCCAAGCTTGGCTCCAAGCTCACCCATCCATTTATCACCACCGATTACTCTGAAAGTCTGCTCGAACTTATCACTGACCCAAAAACCTCTCCAAAAGAAACGCTAACCATGTTGCGCCAATTGCATTTATTGGTTTATCAAGGTATGCCTGAAGGCGAGCTGATGTGGCCATTGTCAATGCCGTGTATGCTGTCATCAAAAGATGAAGATATTCCGCTAGCAGACTATGGCAGCTCTAATACGGGTAAGCTAAAAACCCTCTATCGTAGTGGACTTGGTATCCGTTATGGTCGCCGTATGCAGACGATTGCCGGCTTGCACTATAACCTATCGTTTGGCGATGATTTATTTGCCGCGTGGCAAGCGCAAACGCCAAACGCGCAAGATTTGACCCTAACCGAATTTAAAAATGACAAGTATCTGGGATTGATTCGTAACTTTAAACGTCTGACCAGTTTGGTACTGTATTTATTGGGGGCAAGCCCTAGCGTTTGTCCGTGCTTTGTGTCAGGTATCGAGCATGACCTTGAGCTGCTCAATGACTCAACCTACTATAGACCGACGGCGACCAGCCTACGTATGGGCAAGCTTGGCTATACCAACAGCGTGCAAGAACATCTCGATATTCGTTATAATAATTTGCCCGAGTATATCAAAGGACTGCGCCGTGCGATTCAGACCCCGCATGCAAGCTTTGAGAAACTTGGCTTAGATGATGCCGACGGCAATCCGATACAAATCAATGACCATATTCTACAAATAGAAAATGAATACTATAGTCCGATTCGCCCCAAACAAATCGCGATGAGTGGCGAGAGCCCAACCGAAGCGCTTGAGCGTCGCGGTATCGCTTACGTTGAGTTTCGTGCTATCGACCTCGACCCTTATAGCGATATTGGCATTCGTTTATCTAGCGCCTGCTTTTTAGAAGTGATGGCGTTGTACTGCTTGCTGAGTGATTCGCCAGAGCTGCTGCCAGCAGAAGAAGAGGCGTTGGCGGTTAATTTAGAACGCGTGGTCAACGAAGGTCGCCGCGAAAACTTGCAAATCATTAATAATGGCGATGAACAAACCCTAGAAAGCTGGATGCTTATGCACTTAAGCCGTATGCAGCCATTGGCAGAGCTGCTTGACGCGCATTATGGTGGTAATGAATATCGGACAGCGGTTGCCTTGATGCAAGGTAAAGCGGGACATTCTGAATCAACCATCTCAGCACAAGTGAACTCGGATAGTAAACGTTTGGGCAGCTTATGGCAGCTTGGCTTTACTTTGGCGCAGCAGCATCGTGAGTCGATATTACAGCAGACGTTGAGCCCAAACACCCAAGCCAAATATGAAGTACTTGCCGAAAAATCTATCTTGCAGCAGGCAGAGCTTGAAGCCGCCGAAACCGAAGATTTTATGGAATTTTTACAACAGTACCGCTAATGGTTGATTAATTTGACCTTTTAACAGTCTACTTTTTATTAGTTTTATCCTATATCAATGAGCATTTTATAAGAGTATTCGCCCCATGCGACAGCTGACCACTTACCGTAATCTGCAAGTATTTTTAGTAATCATGGCCGTGATCGGTATGAGCTTTGCGCTATTTTTCTTACAGCGTTATATGGGATTTTCGCCTTGTCCGCTATGTATCTTTCAGCGCATCGGTCTGATGGTTATGGGCGGCTTTGCTTTGATTGCCGCTATATTTGACCCAAAATCAAAAATCGTCCGCTTACTATTATGGCTTGGCAGTTTGGCTGGGATTGGCTGGGCAGCAGCAGTTGCCGGTCGGCACGTATGGCTACAGCATTTGCCCGCCGACCAAGTGCCTTCTTGTGGGCCCGGCTTAGATTATTGGCTTGATACCCTACCGATGCAGCAAGTATTAAAAGAAGTATTTGCCGGCTCTGGTGAATGCGCGTCTATTGAGTGGACGTTTATGGGTTTGAGTATCCCTGAGCAATCTTTGATTTTATTTAGCATTTTGATATTGGTACATGTATTAATTTTATGGCGTATCGTGCGCCCTGCCCGCTAACCTGCTTCTACTACCCTTATGAGTAGCCAATAACCGTCCTGCACAATGCATGGACGGTTATTTTTTTGGCTCATATTTCAGGCGTTTTTAGCACGGTTAAAGCCATAGGGTTTAATTAACGACACGCTCTAGTCACTTTTACACTTTGATATATCCAAGGTGTTTATTTACCCTAATGGAATAACGGTAGTCTTAATTGCACTTTAAATGTATATAGCCAGTGTTTGCAAGACCTCAGCGCGAGCTTTGCTATCAAAACCATGAGGTTTATCACATAATTTAACGAAGTTAGGGTCGCAAGCGCTGCCTGTTGGCGCTAAGATTGTCCCTCACAATTTCTTTAACTTTTACCAAGACTTTAATTAGTTATCCTACTGACAAGGCTTAAACCCACTATTAAAAAATGTTTTTTGGTAACGCTATGATTACTCTCTTACCCTATTCCTCCGCTGCAATTACCGCTATGAGACGCTGTACGCGCCCCTTGCTAGCGCTGCCGCTCTGTTTGCTACTCACGAGCTGTGATAGCGCCTCATCTTCTACGACTGCCAATAACACAACGACGCAAGGTGCTCAGACTACCAATAGTGTCGCACTTGCTGACTTGCAGGATGTTGATGTTCAAAATAATCTGACTGACGATGCAGTGGATGAGGCAGATAATGCAGAAGGCCAATCACTGATAGCAGCGGCAAACTCAAGTGATAACAGTCGCCGCGCGCCGATGATTTCGGCCGCCAATAGCGACAGCAGCTTACAAGCCACCTTGATGGGCGATTATGGCGGTGTGGTACCGTGTGCTTCTTGCGATAATATCGAGGTTACCTTAAATTTATTCGCTGATGGCTCTGTGCTAAAAACCAGTGTTTTTAATGATGCAGCGCCGACCGTTCCGCCTTTGTTAGAATCAGGGGTTTATCGCCAAGATGACGATAAAATCACCATCGTTTATGAGAGAAAAAACATCGAAACCTATAAAATCAGTGACAACCATTTGATTATGATGGACGCTGATGCCAATCTTAACGATGACTACACCCTTTCTCGTAAATAAATAACTGCCTACCTCAGCCAAATTGAGAGTCCACACAACGCCTACTGACTAGGCGTTTTTTATTGGTCATCTTATGGTGTTTACTTTACAATGAGGCTTTGATTATTGAGCTGTCTACTAAACTGCCTGCTGCACCACTACCTGTTGGCTGACATTCAAGCTCAATCTCCTTTTTTTAAGCGTGTACGGAACGTCTATGCATATTCATATTCTTGGTATTTGTGGTACTTTTATGGGCTCGCTGGCGTTACTGGCGCGCAGCCTTGGGCATACGGTCACAGGCTCAGACGCCAATGTTTATCCACCGATGTCCACCCAACTTGAAAATGCAGGCGTGACCATTGCCGAAGGTTATTTGGTCGAGCATTTGCAGCCAGCGCCTGATTTGGTGGTGGTTGGTAATGCTATGAAGCGTGGCATGGATGTCATCGAATATATGCTCGATAGCGGCCTGCGCTATACCTCAGGGCCGCAGTTCTTATCCGAGCAAGTGTTGCAATCGCGCCATGTCATCGCTGTGGCTGGTACGCATGGTAAAACCACCACGACCACCATGCTGGCGTGGATATTACATTATGCCGGTATTGATACAGGATTTTTGATTGGCGGCGTGCCCTTGGTTAATACGAGCGATGAACACCTGCAACAAGTCTTTGCCCATAGCAGCTACTTGGGTGCTGAAAAAGTCGCTGATGGCAGTGGAGAAAAAATCGGCTACTTCGTTATTGAAGCCGATGAATACGATTCAGCGTTTTTTGATAAACGCTCAAAGTTCGTCCATTATCGCCCGCGTACCGCTATTTTAAACAATCTTGAATTTGACCATGCCGATATTTTCGCTGACCTAAACGCTATCCAAACCCAGTTTCACCATATGGTGCGTATGATTCCAAGTAGCGGCAAAATCATCATGCCAGCGGCGACCATCAGTCTAGAAGAGACTTTAGCAAAGGGTGTTTGGACGCCAGTTTGGCGGACAGCCGTTATTGATAAACAGTCAGTTGATTATAAAAAAGACGAGCAAAATTTACAGCACACTAGCGACTGGCAAGCCGAGCTTATCAGCGCTGATGGCGGTCAATTTAGCGTCAGCTTTGCAGGGAACGATGAGCATACCGCGATTGTCGATTGGTCGATGAGCGGCATTCATAACGTTAATAATGCGCTAGTTGCGGTTGCCGCCGCTTATAACATTGGAGTGGATATCAAAGCTGCGTGCGCGGCATTATCCGCCTTTGCTGGTATCAAACGTCGTATGGAGCTGATTGGCGATGTCAACGACATCTTGGTATTTGATGATTTCGCCCATCATCCAACCGCCATTACCACTACCTTAGATGGCGCTAAAAAGAAACTGGCAGACAGACGGATTTGGGCGATTATCGAGCCGCGCAGCAACACCATGAAAATGGGTATTCACCAAGACAGCTTGGCTGAGTCTGCCGTCCTTGCCGACCATACTTTATGGTATGAGCCAACCGGACTTGAATGGGGTCTAAAAGACGTCATTGATAATGCCAAAGCTAACAATCCCAATATCGCAAGCCAGCAAGTATTGCCTAGTACCGAGGCGATTATTGGGCATATTATTAATAACGCTCAAGCGGGCGATGCGATTGTCATTATGTCGAATGGCGGCTTTGAAGGTATTCACCAGCGTCTACTGACCGCGCTGCGCAATAAATAAATCTCCACTTATATAGCAAGCGTATTAAAGCCTGATTATTTCTAAAAGCATAGTTCGTTAAACGAGCTATGCTTTTTTTATGGTTACCTGCCGTTCTATAGATGACTTTTCTAACGTTTATAAGTTCATATAATTATTTGAATAATTTACACATTATACCCCACTCTCAACTTCGAAAGTGATTGAAAAAAGAAGAGCACCTCACTAATCT
>NZ_JABAST010000014.1 GCF_016107575.1 Psychrobacter faecalis
ATGGGAATACGGCTGCCATACAGACCGAAGTTACTGCTCGCACCGATGCCGACACAGCGCTGTCGCAACGTGTCGATACCGTGCAGTCATCAACTGACACAGCACAGTCTAAAGCTGACAAAGCTGAAGCTGATGCAGCGACCGCCCAAACTGCCGCCAACGCAGCAGCGACAGCAGCGGGAAATAAAGGCGAGGTTATCTTTGGCTCAACAACGCCGGTTGCAGCTAAGCAATTAGCGCAAAACTTATGGATTGATACAACAGGAGGTAAAAACACGCCTAAGCGCTGGGATGGCAACGCATGGTCAATCGTAACCGATAAAGCCGCAACCGATGCACAATCAGCAGCCAATGCAGCGCAAGCAACAGCAACTGAGGCGCTAGGTAAAGCAAACACCGCGACAAGCAATATCGCAACGATACAAACCGAGTTGACAGCCACAACATCAAAAACCAATGCCACAGCAACATCAGTTGGTACATTGCAAACGACAGTAGCAGGTAATACAGCAAGCATACAGACAGCGCAAAGTAGTATCGACGGCATTAACTTGCAATACACGGTCAAGCTAGACAGTGGCGGTAAAATATCAGGATTTGGACTGATGAACGATGGCGCGACAAGTGCCTTTGATGTGAGAGCCGACAGGTTTAGCATATCAGCACCATCTGACAATCCTAACGATGTGAACGGCACAAGTCCTTTCATGGTACTGACCAATCCGCAAGTGATTGACGGTGTGAGTGTGCCTGCTGGCACTTATATGCGTGACTTCTACGCGCCGAAAGGCTCTATTGATACGTTACAAGTCGCAGGCAACGCTATTACAGCCCCAAAATCTGCGTTCACCGAGGCAGTTATTGTCGTGGGTAATTCCTACAAAACTATTCAAGAACTTACAGTGCCATCGGACATGGGTGCTACAATGCTAACCTTTAACTGTGTATTCTCGTTCACAGAGTTTTCTACCAGACAGCAATTAAAATGTAGAATACTAAAGAATGGCGTACCTATACTGACTGACTTAGAGGTATTCTATAACGAAACTAATACCTCGAAAGCCTATTCTACATCGGATAGCGGCTCGCATACCCACCAATACTCTTACGGCTACCCTGTTGTGAATGGTGCTTTCGTTACGGCGTGGGGTGACACTAGGGGTTCAGGTTCACATTCTCATACTGTGATAGTGGAGAATGAAACACGAAATAGCTCAACATTCAGTTTGTCGCGCCATGACACAACAATGGTAGCAGGAACATATGAGTTGCAAATTATTGCTACATCAGGAGGAGTTGTTGATATATCTAATCGCTATATTCACTCTATTACAATGAGGAGGTAGTTTATGATTTATGCAGTGTATGAGGCATCAACAGGTACTATTTTAAAGACGCTTGACATGCCTGAGTTCTTATTAAGCCGTGAGGTATTGGAGACAGGTCAAGCAATTATTGAAATACCAAGACAAGCAAATGACGCGACAGAGATTATTGAGAATGGAAAGTTAGTAGCGAAGTCCGATTGACCAACATAGCAACCCTTGCTGAAGATAGTTGAGTGTTTGGCGATGGACAACATGAACGTCAAGTTTGCATAGCAGACCAACCCTCATAACGAGGGTTTTTTATTATCTAAAATTTGAGGAAAGCGTATGCCAAATAACACCCCTTTTTTGGACATAATCTTACTAAAGCTTTTGGCGTTTCTGCCCAAAGTTTTTGCAGCTGTCATTGGCGCCATTCTTGGTCTGATGCTAAGCGGCGACATCGGCAGGGACGGTAAGATACAAGTCAATATCTCGGTGATTATTAAGTTTACAATCGCAGTCACGATTAGTTTGTACGGCGGCGAAGCGTCTATTGAGTACTATAAGCTACAAACATACAGCGTGATGACACACGGGTTTGTTATGTTGTTATGGGCCGTCTTTGGCATGTTAGCTATCGGCATTGTTTATCAAGCTATAGCCCTGTGGCAGGGCAAGACGCTTGCTGAAGTGATAAAAGAAGTTAAAGATGCAGCGTTTGCAATCTTTGGCAAATAATAATCATCATTAAATACAGCCTCTACTTAGAGGCTTTTTTAATGTCAAAAATAAGGTAAAATTTATGAGCGTATTCGACACAATTTTTGAGCGATTGATGCTGCATGAAGGCGGTTACGTCAATCATCCAAGCGACCCTGGCGGTGAAACGATGTGGGGCGTGACGAAACGTGTTGCCCGTGCAAACGGCTATAACGGTCCAATGCGTAGTTTGCCAAAATCTACTGCTAAAGCGATTACCGAGAAGTCATACTATAAAGCAGTGAAGGGCGATCAGTTAGACCGATTGATTGCATGGCAGTTGACAGATGCGGCATATAATCACGGCAATCGCCAAGCTGTTAAGTTTCTGCAGCGTGCAGTTGGCGTTACTGCTGATGGGTTGATTGGTCCGCGCACGCTTGCAGCAGTTGCGGAGATGGATAAAAATGACGTAGTGTTTTTATTCTTAGCGGAGCGGCTAGAGTTTTTCACCAACCTTCGCATTTGGCAAACTTTCGGTAAGGGTTGGGCTCGTCGTATCGTTGGAAACCTACGTTACGCAGCAGCAGATAATTAGATTTTTGCTTAAATCATGACGCAGTTTTTGGCGCAGTTTGCAGTAAATCAGTTTAAATCAACCAAAACCATTTTTTATAAACATATGATTTAATTATGTTTCTTTTTAACTGATTTATATTAACTGCCATCAAAAAGAGTTCGAGTATCTCACACCCCTACTCGCACTCTTGGAACAAATTTTGGCACAGATTTCACAACAACCATTGCATTGTATTGCACGTTAAATATTTAAGCCCTTGTGTTTACTACGTTTAGTAGTGCAATATAATACTATTACGCGCGTTGTACAGGTTCAAATCCTGCCGTTCCGACCAAACACAGTAGTTAAACAAAAAAGCCAACCATTGATATCAATGGTTGGCTTTTTTTATGCTCATTATTCTTCATAAAGTATTACAAAGACGCTTTAGTAATCGCACTTAGCGCTTCATTGATAACAAAGATTTTGGATTTGATATCTTTAAAACCAAATGAAGTCAGTCTTTGGGTATGCTTTTCTAAATATCTGTTGGCATCGTCCAAATTATCAAACACATAAATCCCGCCCGCTTCTTGCGTTGCTTCATTTTCTGTCCATAGCTTATAGACCAGACCGTTTACGGTTGCGATATCTTCAGCCAACTCTTTCATGGCATCAAAAAACGCACTACCAAAAGGACCGCTATAAGGAAAGTCGATTTACAAAAGGTACTTCATAACTTAATCCTCTGTATTATTAAAGGGTTGGCAATCATATATTCTGCCAGATGACTACAATCTTAACATATTACGATTCGCTATAGACTTTTAGTAAGCAAGTCGCTAGGGTAAATACTTTATATTTACTCTGGTTTGTCCTATGTCTGAGCTTACGCCGCGCCTTGATAGCTATGCACCTTGGGAAGCTTATCGGCGACCTTTTGTGCGTGATTTGGCGTATGTACTCGCCTGCCCTAACGTCTTGACGACGTGGTTGGATTTCGCACCGCATCAAACTACCCACAAAGTTGCAATACATAGCGCAGACTTTTGGCAACAGCAGTTTGAAGCTTATAAGCCGCGTTTAAAAGAGTTGGATACCACCAATGACTATCAGGCATTAACCCGCTATTTATTAAAACGTCCTAGCCCCAATCGCTTGGGTTTTCACTTTGAAGGATTGTTATCGTTTTGGCTAGAAGATGGCTTTGCACGCAAATTACATCGGTACGAGACGCTTGCCAATAACGTGCAGTTATACAATGTCAAGCAGACAACAGGCGAGCTGGATTTGATTTTGTATAATCATGAAGACAATCTGGTTGAGCATTGGGAGCTGGCGATTAAGTTTTTTATGGGTTCAGCACCGTTTGCGCCGATAAATTGGGTCGGTATCAATTCTAACGACAATTTACAGCGCAAAATGACCCACATGCAAACCAAACAGTTTCGTACGGTGTGGGTCGAGACTAAAAGTCATGGCCAAGTGAAGATTGATAAGCGTTATGGCGTCATTAAAGGACGCTTCTTTTTGCCAATGAACATCGCTAATTTCGTCTACCCTCATTGGCTAACACCTAGCTTTCCGATGCACGAATGGTGCGATAAAGCTGATAATGCCACGCTTGCAACGATTGATGTAACTGCATTACGCGCCGCTCATTATATTGAATGGTTTAGCAAGCGCGACTTTTATGACAATCGGCTGTTACCACTTATCTATTCTGAAAACGGTGTTTTAAGAACAGGATTATATTTTGAAGGTGACAGGCCGATTGTGATTTATCCTAAAAAGCTTGGCTAAGCAAAAGATAAAGGTTAAGTTTTTATTATAACCTCAATAACTCTCAATCACCTGCATCAGTTCATATCTGAGCATATCGGCACTCGGCATGCGTTCGGCATGAAAGCGCACGATAGCAATACCGGCACTGGCAAGCGCTTTATCCTTTTTATCATCCGCCTTTTGCCGCGCTTTACTATTATGCGTCCAATCATCAAGCTCGATGGCCAGCAAGGTAGTCTGCGCATCGATATCCACGATGACATAGTCGACGCTTTGGCGACAAATGCGATTGAACCAAAAGCTACGCTCCGAGGTTTCGTCACTGTTTGCTTCAATGATACGAGACAGCTGAACTTGGACAAAGATATGATATTCGGGCAAGGCATTTTTTAACTTTTTAAAGAAGATAACTTCCGTATCAGTCATAATAGGCATGGGCGCAAATGGCCAAATAGCCAGCTCATCACCGCGCACAGGTGGTGGCTCAGGCTCAGTGGCCTGCTTATCAGAAAACAGTTTTGGCAGGGTGATCAGCCCGACAAATCCAACTGCCAATATTAAAAATATAACGCCAAATGACATGGTTTTACCTTATACATAATGAAAGCCGTCAGCTACGTAGAGGATGTCATTAAATAAAATGACGAAACATAGCTAACCGCGGCAGGGCAGCCTTTATAGGCTGACAGGTTATACAGTACAGAAAAGAACAGGAAGAAACAGAAAATAGCGGCGCACATCGTAACCAAGCTGGCCCCAATCGGCAAACGATAAAACGAAAAACACGACAATAGATGTCGTGTTAAAAAATTTAGTGAGAATGATAAAAGTGAAAACGGGCGTAGTTAAAATTGTGCGGTTTATTTAGCGCTAATGGCTATCAGATTGCAGCAATTTAAATTTATTTTAGCGCCAGTATAAAACCCAAGCACTTGTCGTATTAACTTTCGGGTCGCTATTAATCTTATCTTTTAGCGCCAAAGCGGCCACTTTACCGCGTTCAGGACCGACGATGACGCGCACACCACGACTGGTAGGACTGGTTTTGACTTGATAGCCTGCTGATTGGAATTTTTTTGCCAACTCATCCGCTTTGGCTTGGTCATTCGCCAGTGCCACTTGTACACCAAAACTGCCTTTAGCATCGGTTTCTTTCACTTCTTTACGCGCTTCGTTCAGTTTCTGCTGCGCTTCACGCTTGGCATCGGCCGATTTCTTGGCTAACGCTTCTTCTTTTTGACGCTTTTCTTCACGCGCTTTTTCAGCCGCTGCTGCTTCACGTGCTAAGCGATCAACCTGCTGACGCGATGGGATGGTGATATTCTGACCCAGTTGTAGCGAGGTCGACGGTGAAAGGTTATTCGCTTGTGCCAAGACTTCTACGGGCATATTGTGTTGCCGTGCCAGTTTAATCAGCCCATCACCCTTTTTGACCTGATAATCCGTAGGCGATTTTGGCACCTCATTTTTAGCGATTTCTGCAGCTTTTTGTTTTTTCTCAGCTTCAGCCTGTTTTTTTGCTTCCGCTTCCTTTTTACTCTCTGCTAGCTTTTTAGCTGCTGCTTGTTCTTTCAGCTTGGCTTCTTGTTGCGCTTGAGCCACTTTTTGCTGCTCACGGGCGCTATTATCACTCTCAGTTGCCGTGGCAGTATTATCGCTATCTGTACTAGATTTGGTCGCGGTCGCCGTGTCTTGTTCAGCGTCTTTACTCTCCTCGGCTTCTTTATCTTTAGCAGGTGCGGTGCTTGCCAAATATTGCTGACTTTCGGCGCGCGCTTTGGCCAATGCTTGCGCTTCAGCCGCCTCTTGCTCACTTAAAAATTGCTGTGCACGTCTTTCTTGCTCTGCTACGCGGGCGGCGCGCTCTTTTTGTTTTTGTGCCAAGATGCGCTTTTCAGTCTCGATATCAGTCGTCAAGGGTTGTGGAGATTCTTGCGCCGGGCTTTGTTTTTCTATCATCGCTGAAGCAGGTTTTGTTTTATTGCTATCGCCAATTTGTTGCACCATGGCGTACAGCATCACGCTACCGCCAATAATCATCCCAATGCCCAATAAGGCTTGTCTCGAAAAGTTCATCCGTTTACGTCTCTTAGTTGGTAATAAGGTTGATTGAGCGGCGCAACTATCGTCCCAAGCTATGTTTATATAGCTTTAATAAACAATTTTGAAACTTAATATCGCCGCCAGTTACGTCCAGCCATTTTTAAATGCTAAGTCAAGCTGTACATATCCATTTTAATTTGTACATAACATTGTATTGCAGTATGTTAAAGCAGTTTGATTATAAAGCATATTTTTTATACTGTCTGCTATCATGCTTCTGCTAAGACTAACATTAAATCATTATGATTTTAATTTAAATTATCAGCAGCAAGCGCCGCTAGCGCCTCGCCAATTGTATGGAACGAGCCACATACCACGATTAAGTCTTGCGCTTGGCTGCCCTTTATAACAGCAGCGGTGGCTTCTGATAAACGTTTAAACGCATGTATTTGTGCCTTATCAACATAGCTTGCTAAAATACTTTGCAGCTGCGATGAGCTTGCTGCACGTGGATAATCAATCTCAGCGATAAACCAATCGCTAATAGGCAAGCCCGCTTCAGTCAAACGCTGCACGACTTTATTGATATCCTTATCGCCCAACATAGAAAACAGCATTTTAATGCTGGCAGGCCTGCTACTTAAGTGTTCGCAACTATTTTGTTTAGCCAAATGCTGCTGCCAAAGCGGTAATAATTGCGCCAATAAAAACTCAACGCCTTGCTCGTTATGCGCCACATCAAATAGCCAATGGCGATTATGGGTCTCACTATAATCAAAACGACCGGCGAGCTTGACCGTCTGCAATGCCTTTTCAATAGCACTTTTATCAATATTTAATGGGCTTGCCAGCACCGCTGATAAAGCATTGGCGGTATTGGTCAATGACAGTGCTGGACGCGGTAGTTGCATAGTGACAGCAGCATTACTATATTGCCAAACGTCGGAATCTACTTCACGATAATCAAAGTCTTGTCCAGCTTGATAACAAGTTGCCTGATGCGTAGCAATCGCTTGTTGCACACTCGCTGGCATCGCAGTAGCACCATAAACTAAGGTAATACCATCGCGTAAAATACCCACTTTTTCACGGCCGATATCTTCAACATTGTCCCCTAGCCAATCGACATGATCGATAGCGATATTGGTAATCACCGCCATATCAGGATCAATGATATTAACCACATCTAAGCGACCGCCGAGTCCCACTTCTAATACCCAAACATCGCAGTCTGCTTCGGCAAAGATTAATAGTGCGGCCAATGTTGTCATCTCAAAAAATGATAAGGTTAAAGCGCACTGTAACCTTGCCGCCTCTACTTTGTTAAAGGCATCAATCAACGTCTCATCACTGACCATCTCGCCATTGATACGCACGCGCTCGTTAAACACACTCAGATGCGGTGACTGATACAGTGCCGTTTTATAACCTGCCGCTTGGCACATCTGCGCGATGACCGCGGTCGTTGAGCCTTTACCATTGGTGCCCGCTACGGTATATACATAAGCATCGTCTTTGGCTGACTGTACCACGCCTAACGCCTCAGCAACCGGCAATACGCGCGATAAGCCCATATCTATCGCCGAGACATGAATTTGCTGCATATAATCGAGCCATTCGGTCAAACTCGAGTGCTCATTAGGAATGTTAGAATTAGAAACGGTAGAGTCAGACATGGGCGGAACCTATATGAAATTTTCGGGAAAATAGAGAATGAGAAAATGGTTAAATAAGAAATAGAGACAGTATATAACTACCTAGCCAAAAAGCAAAAATAGCATTTACCGTGATTGACGATAAATGCTATTAAGTCATAACGATCTCGATTGTCTGTTTACTAAACCAGCTCAGCACATGTTAAGCATCAACATTCGGTACGCGGCATAACTTTGCCAGCAGACGATAAATGGTATCAATCAATTGATGACGATGTACCACTTCATCAACCACCCCGTGCTCTAATAAGAACTCGGCACGCTGGAACGGCTCTTCTAGCGTCTCACGCACCGTTTGTTCAATCACGCGCTTACCAGCAAAGCCAATCATGGCTTTTGGTTCTGCCAAATGAATATCGCCAAGCATAGCAAGCGATGCCGTCACCCCGCCATAAACAGGGTTGGTCAATACTACAATATATGGCACGCCAGCTAAGCGCAAACGCTCAATCGCCGCTGCCGTACGAGCCATTTGCATCAAGGATAGCAGACCCTCTTGCATACGCGCACCGCCAGAGGCCGCAAAGCAGACTAAGGGTACTTTATCTTTAAGGGCTTTTTCAGCCGCTTCTACAAAACGGTCGCCGACCACGGAGCCCATAGAGCCACCCATAAAACGGAAGTCAAAGGCACACGTCACGATATCAAGGTTGCGCAATTTACCATACATCACAATCATTGCTTCAGACTCGCCGGTTTTGTCTTGTGCTTCGCTCATGCGCTGCGGATACGGCTTACTATCCACAAAGCTCAATGGGTCTTTGGCAGTGAATTGCTGTCCTAGCTCACCCTCTACTTGGTCGAGTAGCCAGTTTAAGCGTTCACGAGCACTCATCGGTAAATGATGGTCACAATGCGGGCAGACATAGCAATTGAAAATCAGCGCCGTATTGGTAATCATCGAATGACAGCTGCTACACTTGGTTGACGGTTCAGTTTCGACAGCCGTCAAAGGTGCGGTCAGTTGCTGTTTAATGCCCGGTATCGGGCGCTCAAACCATGATTGCCCAGCGGAACTGCCATTTTTTTCAGTCGTGCTTGTTTCAGTATTATTTGCAGTGGTCATATCAGGTTTTGTTATCGTATCAGTCATAATGTTCGCCATTATCAAAGGCTTATCGACAAGTTGGCCAGGTTGGTTTCATTGGCTTAGTCTCTTGTCCCTAAGAAGTCCGTTTATAAGAATCAATTTAAAAGTCACATAGCCTTAAACATCAGCAGTTATAAAGCACGCTTATGCGCAACTGTAACAATCTATATGGGATGTTAGTTTACACACGTAAACTAACTTTAGCAAAGTCATTTGCCTGTGTCTTTATAAACATTGTTATAAAAATTGCGCTGACCTTCTAAGCCTTTCAAATTTAGATACCAATAAACTCGATATAATATTAGGCGGTTAAACTATCAAGTGCGCCGCGTAACTCGTCCATTTTTGCCATAATTTTTTGCTGAGCAGCTGCAACCGCAGTCGCATCTTTAGCATCGATAACAGCAAAGTTTTGCACCAGCGCACTACCGACGATAATACCATCGGCGTGCTGACCGATCGCTTTGGCAGAGGCCGCATCACGAATACCAAAGCCCACACATACTGGCAAATCGGTCTCGGCTTTAATCGCTTGCACTTGGGTAGCCACATCATCGGTATCGAGCGTCGCCGAACCGGTCACGCCTTTTAATGACACATAGTAAATATAACCACCGCAATGGGTCAGAACTTGCTCGCGACGCTCAGGCAAAGTCGTTGGCGATAATAAGAAAATTTCATTCATCGCATGCTCAGTCAAATGCTGCGTGAAGCTGCCCGCCTCAGCTGGTGGCAAATCAACCATCAAAATCCCATCGACGCCTGATTGCTCGCATAAAGCGACAAAATTGTCATAACCGATGATTTCCACGGGATTCAGATAACCCATTAAGATAATCGGCGTCTGCGTATCTTGTTTGCGGAATTCTGCCACCATGTTTAGTGCATCACGCGTACTAGTACCGGCTGCTAACGCACGCTCACCAGCTGATGCAACAGTTGGGCCATCGGCCATTGGATCAGAAAACGGCAAGCCGACTTCAATCATATCTGCGCCGTGCTTAACCAAGTCATGTAGTAAGCCAACAAAGTTAGCAGGGGTTGGATCGCCTGCCATTACATAAGGAATCAGGGATTTTTTATTTTGGGCTTTTAAGGTTTCAAAGGTGCTTTCAATTCGGGTCATAGTGTTCTCTACAATTAATTCAAACTGGCTATATTGGCTCTATATATATTAAAAAGAGCCAATCAATTTATTTTATAAAAGTGGATTTATAGGGTGCAGTACAATACGTGGCTACAACTCAATACCTTCCGCTTTCATTACCGAATGCAAATCCTTATCACCGCGACCTGACATATTAACGATAATGCTTTGCTCAGGCGTCATGGTTTTAGCCAGCTTCAGCGCATAGGCGACCGCATGAGCAGATTCAAGCGCAGGGATAATCCCTTCTTTACGCGTCACTTCATGAAAACCCTCCAATGACTCTTTATCGGTACAGCCAACATATTCGACGCGTTTCATGTCTTTTAAGAAGCTGTGCTCAGGGCCAACGCCCGGATAATCAAGTCCCGCTGAGATAGAATGCGTCTCTTGGATTTGGCCTTCATCATCTGCCATTAGATAAGTACGATTGCCATGCAATACGCCGATACGACCAGCGGCCAATGGCGCTGAATGACGACCGGTCTCAATGCCGTCACCTGTCGCTTCGACACCATACATTTTAACTTCAGTATCGTTTAGGAAATCAAAGAATAGACCAATCGCGTTTGAGCCACCACCAACACAGGCAACCAACGCATCAGGCAATTTACCGGTTTTTTCTAAATGTTGAATACGCGCTTCTTTACCGATAATCGCTTGGAAATCACGTACCAGTAGCGGATAAGGGTGCGGCCCTGCAACCGTGCCAATAATATAATAGGTCGTATCAACGTTAGTCACCCAGTCGCGCATGGCCTCGTTCATGGCGTCTTTCAGCGTCCGCGAACCTGAAGTCACTGGCACCACTGTCGCACCAAGCAAACGCATACGATAGACGTTCATCTTTTGGCGCTCGACATCATCGGCACCCATATAAACGATACACTCTAACCCTAGGCGCGCAGCAATCGTTGCCGTCGCAACGCCATGTTGTCCCGCCCCAGTTTCGGCGATGATACGCTTTTTACCGCACATTTTGGCAAGTAGCGCCTGCCCGATGGTGTTATTTACCTTATGCGCGCCCGTATGATTTAAGTCTTCGCGTTTAAAATAAATCTGCGCGCCACCAATCTCATTACTCAAGCGCTTGGCATGATAAAGCGGGGTTGGACGACCGACATAATTGACCAAATCGTTATGATACTCTTCCCAAAACGCCGGATCGGCTTTTACTTTGGTATATAAGGTTTCAAGCTCTTCAAGCGCTGCCATCAGGGTTTCAGACACAAAACGACCGCCATGCACACCGAAATGTCCGCGCGCATCAGGATATTGGTTAAAGTCTTGTACGTTTTCTGGATTGGTAAAGGTATTGATAGCTTTAGCAGTAGCAGATACATCTTTGTTTGCGACATGACTCATGATAATTCCTACTATAATAAGTGGTATTTTTTAGAATAAATAAAGGGAAAGATTTTAGGTAATGAGCTATTTAATAAATATAAATCCACCGTTAAAAAGCTAATTACTGTTATTCGAAGGTTCGCTCGGCGTCTCGTTTTGCCATCGGTCGCGTTTAACTGCTTTCATAAAGGCACGCATTTTGGCAGCGTCTTTTTTACCTTTGCCCGACTCAATACCGCCACTGACATCGACGGCATAAATCGGCAGCTCTAAAGTAGCAGCGACATTGTCGGCATCAAGCCCGCCCGCTAAAATAATAGGCAGCGAGCTGTCTTGCGGTAGCAAACTCCAGTCAAAACGTGCACCTGTGCCGCCATACTTATGAGGATGGTAAGCATCGAGCAAAATACTGTTCGCGCCAGCAACAGCAAACTCATCAATTTGAGCGCTTACGCCAGCAGTGGTGTGCTGCTCGGTATTAATACGTAAGGCTTTTATCCAGCGTTTATTGACCGCGCTTGCCAGCTGCTGACACTGTTCGGGCGTTTCATCACCGTGAAATTGAATGATATCAAAAGGGACATGGTTTGCCAGTTCAATAAGTTCTGCTCGCGGCATATTGACCACCAAGGCCACGACACTTATAAAAGCGGGCAAAGAAGCACTTAGCAATTGCGCCTGCTCAATAGTAACAGCGCGCGGACTTGGTGGATAAAACACCAAGCCGACGGCATCGACACCCAACTGAGCAGCCATTTTAATATCACTAGGCTGGGTAAAACCACAAAACTTCACCTGCATAATGTGACCTTAGATATAACATAAAATAGACATGACACTAAATATAACGTTGATAGATTGGCTCGAATACATAGATGACGATAAATATTGATTGCCAACGCTAAAAAGCAAATATGATGATTTGTTAATTGAATGGCAAATCCATTGCATCCAAAAACTTATCCTAGCATACTTTTATTCACAGTTTTGTTTATGATTGCGATTGATTAATATAGGAAAGGTAGAATGTCTAAAACGGTGGCGGCAACGTCTCAGCACATTGCTAGCAATAATACGACGAGTGCAAACCCCGCACATTATTTAATGTGGTTTCGTCGTGACCTGCGAGTTCATGACAATACGGCATTGGCAGCGCTTTGTGAACGTGCAAATGAGGATAATGCGCGAGTCAGCGCTATTTTTTTTATGACGCCTGAACAATGGCATGCACATGATATGTCACTCACCCAGCTCGATCATATCGCCCGCACCTTGCCACTCTTAGCAACCTCTTTGCAAAAACGCTTAAATATCAACTTAACCGTCCAGCTCTGTGCCAGCTTTTCTGACTGTGTTGAGACGCTAAGCACGTTGTGTGAGGTAAATGATATCAGTGTTGTCATGGCAAATCATGAGTACGAAGGTAATGAGATTGACCGCGACCAAGAACTAACCAAACAACTTGCTAAATCCGATATCGAATTTATCCGCTGGCACGACCAGTGCATCTTGCCACCAAAAACCATTACCACCAATGACGATAGCATGTATCAGGTCTTTACCCCATTTTATAACAAATGGCAGCACACTTTAGATGTTAGCAGCTTACAAATGCACCAAGCCATGGCGGTAAATAATCAGTCAAAAACCGCCCTAAAAACTGCAAAAGATAGCGCTCATACTGTTAAAGACATAGAACAACTCAGTAAAAAAGCCGTCGAAGATTATCAGAAACAGTTAGAGACTGCTGTAGAGTATCAGCACATTGATTTTGGTGCTCAGCTTGAGCACGCTAGGATGGCTTATCCAGCGGGTGTAGATGCTGCTTGCAAGCGTTTAAAGGATTTCATCGCTGATGATATCGATAACTATGACATCAGCCGCGATGTGCCAAATTTGCAAGCGACCAGCCAGCTATCAGCTTACCTCACTATTGGCGCAATAAGCCCAAGACTTTGCTATCTGCAAGCCACAAAATCATTAGAGAGATTACAGGGTAATGATAGCGACAACTTTAGCAGCTCTGATAACAACGATATTAATCGCTGGATAAGTGAGCTGGCGTGGCGTGACTTTTATCGTCATGTTTTAGATGATAAGCCCGGGCTGATTCGCCATAAAGCTTATAAAGAAGAAACCGATAACAAGATTCACTGGTCATATAATCAGGATGATTTTAAGGCATGGTGTACAGGTAAGACAGGCGTGCCATTGGTCGATGCGGCCATGCACTGTCTCAATGCGACCGGATTTATGCACAATCGCTTGCGGATGGTGACGGCGATGTTTTTTACCAAGGACTTACTGATTGACTGGCGCTTAGGTGAGCGCTATTTTATGAAGCAGCTAATAGACGGTGATTTTGCGTCCAATAATGGCGGCTGGCAATGGAGCGCGTCGACAGGCACAGACTCCGCACCTTACTTCCGTATTATGAACCCTTTTAGCCAAGCTAAGAGTCATGATGCTGATGCATTATTTATTAAGACTTGGCTGCCAGAATTAAAAGACGTGCCGAGCAGTATTTTGCATAGTGAAGATAAAATGCGTAAAGCGCTCACAAAGGGCGGTCAGTTTGCTGATACTGCTTATCCTGTGCCGATGGTTGAGCATAAGGCAGCACGACAACTGGCGATTGCTGAATTTAAAAAACAACGCTGACATTTTTAGTAAAAAGCGCTAGTTTTCTACTTGAGCTACCTCTTGTGGCACACTGCCAGTTTGCACCAAACTGCTTTGTGCTGCACTATCGATATCGATAGTTGGCTTTACTATTCGTGTCTGAATGGTATAAATAGCATACGCAAGACAAGTAAAGCTTATGATGAGCAGCACCCACGTCGCAAAAGGTAGCGATTCTTTTGCTTTAGGCTGCTTGATTAATTCGTGTTTCTCATGAACGGAGGGCTGATTATTGGAAGTTGTCATAGATGCCACCTCTTATATCATATAAGCTTATTTCAACGACAGCATTTATAAGGCTGTCGTTAATGATAAATAAGTCCTGCTATATAATATAGTAACCCTATTACCAATAAATTCAAGCAACATCTGTTAAGTGGCGTAGTGGTTCGTTAAACCATTTTAAGTATTAAGCCGTTGGCATTTGACACGCGCCTGCGCCCTGCGTGGTTACCGTTACGACAGCACCGGTCAATGAAAACAACTGCTGCAATTGGGTTTGCGCATTTTCTAATGCTAAATTCATCACATCACCGCGGCAAGCACGCTCAAGCACTTCTTTTTTCGCCATACTTTGCGCTTGTTGCAAGATCTTTGGATCGACCTGCATCATACCAAAAGCGCCCGTTTGCCAATCATAGATTTCGATATCGTCTAAATAAACAGAAAATATTTCTGACGGCGGCAAGGTGATATTGATTTGCGGCATCATTGAGACAGGCGTATTAGCATCAGCTTCCTGCAGCTGTTCAACATCAATCTCTGGCTGCACCACCTGTACCATCTCTGGCGTTAACGCACTCAAATCAATCCCTGCTTCTACGCGCCCGCGTGCAATAAACAAACCCTTTTGCTCATCTTGCCACAGCTTCATCCAACTGCCTGGTTTTTGGCTAGTGATAACGGTATCGACACTAAACGCCACCGTCTCCAAACGATTTAATTTTTGAATTTGCATCACCACCCCTTCACGGGTAATGGTTTCTATCGGTTCTTCTTTGCTGAGGTTTTGCGCGCTGTATATCGCAAAAGCGAGCGCGGCAAGACCGATAAGCAATACCAGCCACGATAGCATGGAGATGGGTTTTTTCGCTTGCGGGTGCTTGTCATTATTATTAGCCGCGGGAGAGTGATTATCAGGGTTGACCATGTAAACTACCTCAAGGTTTTATATTAATTCTTATCAGCATAAAATTGCTAAATACCAAACCTTTAATGCTAGTTGTTTATAAGCATTTCAAGCAGTTACTACCATTCTTCTACATAATTAATGAGCTTGATGCCACTTTAAAAACTAGCTTTTGCTTCACTATTTATCCCTTTATTCTTTTATGTCCAGAATCTATAAATCGTGCTGCTTTATCAGCTAACCAGAGTTTTATCTTTGAGTCTCCAAAATTGGTGGATTTTGAGTTTAAAAATCCGCTTATTTTTAGCATTGTTATTGAGTTTAGCCACTGTTTGGGATGAAACAACAAAAAGTCATTGCGTCTTAGGCGAACTTTACCTAACATAGTCAGATTGTATAAGCAAAATGTTGGCATGCACCCATTTTTCTGGCTTTTTTGCCAAAAATATGACGCTGTCGATATGGATGTATTCATACAAAAATAAAAGTTTCACCCTTTTTGTAAGGCGTTTTATAAACGCACTTTCTAATAACGTGCTGCTTGTTGCAGTACTTTTTAGCTAGGCAGGTCCTAGACTATTACCAAGTGATAAAAGGTAAGCTTGCGTCGGCCACCAAAGCACACGCTAAATATCCTCCTATTTCTTATTTATTTTATCGTTGATAAGGTTCCGCTTTATTTATGAAAGCCAGTCAATTTTTGTTTGCCACGCTAAAAGAAACGCCCAGCGACGCTGATATCGCCTCAAGCCAACTCATGGTAAGAGCAGGTCTTATTCGTAAAATCGCTTCTGGATTGTATATCTGGCTGCCGATGGGTTTACGCGTGTTGCAAAAAGTCGAACGCATCGTTCGCGAAGAGATGCAAAACGTCGGCGCTCAAGAAGTGCTAATGCCAATGACCCAGCCTGCCGAGCTTTGGCAAACGACCGGGCGTTTTAATGACTATGGTCCTGAGCTGCTACGCTTTAAAGACCGTCATGACCGCGATTTTGTCTTGGGGCCGACGCACGAAGAAGTCATCACCAACCTTGCTCAAGGTGAGCTGCGCAGTTATAAGCAGTTGCCGATTACCTTTTTCCAAATCCAAGGTAAGTTCCGTGACGAGATTCGTCCACGTTTTGGCGTGATGCGTGCGCGTGAATTCACCATGAAAGACGCTTACTCGTTCCACGCTGACCAAGCGTCTTTGGCAAAGACTTACCATGAGATGTACGACGCTTATACGCGCATCTTTACCCGTTTGGGTTTAGATTTCCGTGCCGTGCAAGCGGATACCGGTTCTATTGGCGGTTTTGCGTCGCATGAGTTTCATGTGTTGGCAGACAGCGGTGAAGATGATATCGCTTTCTCTGACGTTTCTGATTATGCAGCCAACGTTGAGCTTGCCGAATCGGTCAGCACCGCTGAGCGTCAGCCACCAAAAATGGAGCGCGAAGATGTTTTAACAGAAGACATGACCAGCTGTAAAATGGTTGCTGAGCATCTAGGCGTACCGTTAGAAACCACGGTGAAAACCTTAATCGTCCACGGTCATACAGAGGACGGTGAGGCGCAATTAATCGCGATTGTCTTACGCGGTGACCATCAGCTAAATACCATTAAAGCTGAAAAAATCGAAGAAGCCAATGTACCGCTAACGATGGCTTCTGATGAAGAGCTTAAAGCCGCTGGTTTGCATAAAGGCTATATCGGCGTTGATTTGGATATGCCCGTATTCGTCGATCGCTCGGCAGCGTCTTTGTCAGATTTTGTCTCGGGCGCAAACGCAGTCAATAAACATACCATCGGTATGAACTGGGCGCGTGATGCCAGCATTACCCGCGTCGTTGATGTGCGCAATGTACAAGAAGGCGACCCCTCTCCTGATGGTAAAGGCAGCCTAAAAATCAAGCGCGGCATCGAAGTGGGTCATATCTTCCAGTTGGGTGATAAATACTCGCAAGCGATGAATGCGACTGTCTCTGGTGAAGATGGCAAGCCTGTGACCATGATGATGGGCTGCTACGGTATTGGCGTTAGTCGTATCATCGCGGCTGCTATCGAGCAGAACAACGATGAAAACGGCATCATGTGGCCACAAACGCCAAGCGTTGACGATTCAATTGCGCCGTTTGAAGTCGCTATCATTCCGATGAAGTCAAAAGAAGACACCGTCATGCAGACAGCGACCGCGCTGTATGAAGAGCTAAAAGCTCAAGGTGTTAACGTCTTGCTTGATGACCGTAACGAGCGCCCGGGCGTGAAGTTTGCCGACCTTGAATTGATTGGTATTCCGCATCGTATCGTGGTTTCAGACCGTAACTTGGCTGAAGGCAAATACGAATATGTCAATCGCCGCGAAACAGAAAAGCAAATGCTGAGCCGCGAAGAAGTGATGGCAAAAGTAAGCGGCAAATAGTTTTTAATAAAACTTGCTCAATAAAAAGCGCCTATCTGATTCAGATAGGCGCTTTTTTATCAGTTGAATGCTGCAAAACCAATTTAAATAAAACCATTACCTTACTGGCGAATCAAGCGGCTTGGCTGCGGTAATAGTTTTATGTCACTGACGCGGCAAGGATTGATATCGATACCGCCGCGACGTGTATACCACGCGCGCACCATCAGCTCGCTTGGCTCATAATATTTGCTTAAATCAGCAAATATCTGTTCGACACACTGCTCATGAAAGCCATTATGCTGACGGAAACTTAAAATATAACGTAACATGCTCGCTGCATCGACTACTTTATTACTAGTAATCGAAACCGCTAACGTCCCCCAATCGGGCTGATTGGTCACCGGACAATTACTCCGCAGCAAGTTAGAATAAAAAGTATAAGGCTGAGCAACTTCCGCCGTATTGTTGCTTGCTACATTATTATCATCTGCCTTGCTCTCTAGCAATGACGCGTCAGGATGTTCCGTTAGCGCGACTTTCTCGCTGCTATTGGCAAGTGCCTCATCAATACAGACGCCTTCAGGTTGAGCAGTTAATAAGCCTATTATTCTATAGCTCAATTCATTATCTAAGCCAAATAACTCAACAGTTACCTTTGCCTGAACGCATGACGATAAGTCTTTAGCAATCAGCGCTTGTACTTCATTCCAACTAGCGAACTCGGTAAAGTTAATACTATTTAAATATAGTTTTAATGACTTTGATTCGACGATAAATGGCGAGCTGGCAGGAATAGCAAAGCGCGCAATAGCCACTTGTGAAACACCTTGTGCATTTAACCAAGACAGCTCAAAGGCGTGCCACCAATCGACGCCCACTGCTAGCTTATCATCTTGCCAGCCAATCACATCGCGCCCTAGATTGCGCGCTATTGGATAGAGTGTCTCGGGACTATACTCAGTCGGATAATCAGTGGTTTGTTCGCCCAAAATACCGTGAATACTCATGGCTACTTCCTAATAGTAAAACTGATGATATTTAAAATGTTAGAGATTATAAATACTCACAGCAATTTATAAACGAATACGCGAACCATCACTTAATAGTCGATAAGAGATGATATAAAAAATGACGCAAAAAGCAAAGATAGCCGCCATCGAATACCACACATTGACATCAGAATAGCCAAGGATACCGTAGCGGAAAGAGTTCACCATATAAACGATTGGGTTTAACAGCGAAATATTTTGCCAAAATGGTGATAAATTTTCCATCGAATAAAACACCCCGCCAAGATAGGTCAGCGGCGTCAAGACAAAGCTTGGAATAATAGAAATATCATCAAATGAGCGCGCAAATACGGCGTTGATAAAGCCGCCAAGCGAGAATAAAACCGAGGTGCCAATCACCGTAAATAGGGTGATAAATAAGTGCTCAATACCCAGCTTGGTAAAAAATAACGCCACAATAAAGACGATGACCCCAACCGCCAGTCCGCGGAAAATACCGCCACTGATATAACCGGTCAAAATAGCGTGCTTAGAGATTGGCGATACCAGCAGCTCCTCAATGCTCGAGTGAAACTTAGCACTAAAAAAGCTCGAGACCACGTTTGAGTAACTGTTGGTGATAATCGCCATCATAATCAAACCGGGCACGATAAACTGCATGTATGGCACACCGCCCATCTCGCCCACGCGCGAACCGATCATTTTACCAAAGATGACAAAATACAGGCTCATCGTAATGACTGGCGGCAATAATGTTTGCGGCCAGATGCGTAATATGCGGCGAATCTCTTTAATCAGCAGGGTGCGAAAAGCAATCCAGCGTTGTGCGAAGTTCATGCGTTATCTCTCCTAAGCAGTCTACAGGCTAATATCAAAACGCTATCACGGCCCGCAGTGTTGCCTATATGGTTGCTATATTTATAGTGGTCTATTTATATGGGTAAATCGAGAAATTATGAATAAAACAGCCTACGAGCTTAAAGGTTCATGCAAGCTTTTATCGACCAAGCGCATAAACAACTCTTCTAAACGGTTGGCTTTATTACGCATACTGGCGACCAAAACGCCTTGCTTAGACAACTGCTCAAAGACACCGTTTAGCGACTCCCCTTCTGTCAGGGTCACTTCAAGCGTTAAATCATCAGGCTGTAGCGTGTCAGTAACCCCTGTTAAAGCAATTTGCTTGGTCAATGGCGTCGCCAAATCAAAGACAAAAGTTTCGACCGATAACTGCGCTAATAAATCTTTCATTTCTGTATTAATACGAATCTCACCGTGATCCAAAATAGCGATACGCTTACAAAGCTGCTCTGCTTCTTCCAAATAATGGGTGGTCAAAATAATCGTGGTATTTTCTTCAACGTTAATCTGCTGCATAAATTCCCACATCGAGCGGCGCAGCTCGATATCAACCCCAGCCGTTGGTTCGTCGAGTATCAATAGCTTTGGTTTATGAATCAAGGCGCGCGCAATCATCAATCGGCGCTTCATACCGCCCGATAGCTCGCGCGCTTTATTATCGCGCTTATCCCATAAGCCCAATGCTTTGAGCAGTTTTTCTGCTCGCGGTTTGGATTCTTTTGCTGCAATACCAAAATAGCCGGCTTGAGTAATCAAAATATCTTCAACTTTTTCAAACTGATTAAAGTTAAATTCTTGCGGTACCACGCCCAAAAACTGTTTGGCTTTTGAAGGTTCAGCCAATAAGTCAGTACCAAAGATATGCACACTACCCGCCGTTGGCTTAAACAGGGAGCTAATGATACCAATCATCGTTGATTTGCCCGCACCATTTGGCCCAAGGAGCGCAAAAAATCCACCTTGTGGCACTGTCAAGCTGACATCTTTTAATGCCGAAAACCCGTTGCCATAGGTTTTAGATAGGTTCTGAATAGATAGCGCTGGCACCTCAGACATGAATACCTCTTTAATAATGATGTATCTATAAAGGAATATAGAAGACGATTCGGGAAAAGTTAGTTTCTCTCATATTTGCTCTCGTCTCTTACGACGAGTCTAGTGTCTAGATGTGAGGCTCGCGGTCGCAGATTTCAACGTTAGGATGATATAACCACGATATTAATAATATCAATCGACGACCACAAAAAAACGCCTACCTCATTAAATGAAATAGGCGCTTTATAAGCTTCTAGATATGACTGCTGTTATTCCCAATACTGTAGCGTTTTTAGAATATTTTGACTATATTAAGCAGAATAATTATAAAAAAGCAAAGTAAGAGACGATAACTGCTTTACCGTCTCCTACTTTTTTCTATTGCTTTTTTACATATAGCACAGGCAATTAGCTTGCTTCATCAACCATATAATCCACTGCGCTTTGTACTTCTTCATCAGGGATGTCAGCACCACCTTTGGCAGGCATAGCGTTAAAGCCGTTGATAGCATGGGTATACAAGGTATCTTTACCTTTGGCGATACGAGGACCCCAAGCGCCAGCATCACCTAGCATAGGCGAGCCAAGTAAGCCTGAGGCGTGACACGTTTGGCAGACAGCGTTATAAACGGCTTTACCATCACGAGGACCATCACCTGCTGCTGGCCCTGCAGAACGTGCAGTGACGTCGCATACTTCGTCGTCCTCAAAGCAGACTTTAGCCACCGGCTGAATACGAGCAATCAAGTTAGGATACAAAGCGATGAGCTTTTGTACTTGTGGCGTATCTTGCGGAATAGGCTCTTCTTCAGCGGCAGGTGCGGCAGCGGCTGTTGCTTCTTCAGCAGGTGCATCTGCATCGGTCGCGTCTGCTTGTGCAGCTTCATCGGTAGCTGCAGCGCCATCGGTAGTATCAGCAGCAGCTTTGGTATCGTCACCCAATTTTTCAGGCAAGTTATCGACAACCTCTTGCCCTTCTGCGACATCAGATACGGTTACAGGCGTGTCTACAACACTTTCGGCTTGGCTCACAGCGATACTAGCGATTCCTAGAATGGCAGCTGCCGATAACATAACTACTTTTCTCATTCGTCACGTTCTCTTATTGCGTATACAAGGGCCGACACGACTTGGACATTCTGTTTGTCCTCCTTTGATAACCAAGCAGTTATCAATAGCAAACAGCCATCCCGCATACGGGCGCGCTTGTAATCGGTGATTATAAATATGAATTCTCCCTGACATTATAAGGGAAAAGACAGGTGGATTGCCATGCCTGTTTGCCGACTATGGTGTTTTTTCTTAAAAAACGCCAATAGCGGCCTTCATTCATTGGCTTTATGACTTTTATTTGTTAGACTAAGCGGTCTTAATTTTTAGACGCCTTTTCGTTCTAACGACAGCCAATTGCACTTATTTATACACGTCATCGGTTTATTGGATTTTAGTCGATCAATTATGCGCTCGTAGCTCAGTTGGATAGAGTATCGGTTTCCGAAGCCGAGGGTCGTGGGTTCGATTCCCGCCGAGCGCACCAATCATCATAATCAGTCGTGTTTTACCCTTTTCTAGTCTTACCTATTACCTCATAACACTTTAACGGCAACGCTTTGCGCTGTTAACTTCGGCCTATCATTGTGCGCTAACAACGTTAAAATGTTGTATATAAAGTTGTTAAATCTATTTAATTTATAAAAACCTACTCTGCATCTTGCAAATTCGCCATTAGCTGAGCACGGCTGGGGATACGGTGATAATTAATCACGGGTACGTCTCCCAAACGGCGCTGACCCGCGGCAAGCTTTTTATCAATGGTAATCATAGCCACTTTTTTATCTTGCTTGCTAATCAGTAAATGATTGGCTTTACGGTTGACACGGTAGTCAGGAAAATACCGCTTAACCAATTCTGCAGTTTTTTGTAGCGCATCATTGAGTGGTGTTTTTGCGCGCCCTAACTTTAGGTTGTGCTTATCGGCGGCTTTAGGCGCGCGCGATTTTGCCAATACCCATAGTCCGATGACAACCGCGAGCAATATGACAAGCCACCAAATACCATCTATCATAGAAGTCTATATCCAATCTTAAAAAGGGATGGCTCATGTTAACAGAATTATCACCTGCGTTAATAGCCGAAGTCGAGCGCGCTGCCAAATTGCTGTGCTCAAAACAGTGCATCTGTATTTTAACGGGCGCTGGGATTTCAGCAGAAAGTGGCATTCCAACGTTTCGAGATAAGCAAACAGGCCTTTGGGAAAACTATGTGGCTGAGGACTTGGCAACGCCTGAGGCTTTTGCTCGCGACCCAAAACTGGTGTGGTCATGGTATCAGTGGCGCAGGCAATTGGTCGCTGAGAAAAAACCAAACCCTGCCCATGAAGCTTTAGCGCAGTGGCAATATCATAGCCAATCTACCGATCAGCAATTGACGCTTATTACCCAAAATGTCGACGATTTGCATGAACAGGCAGGTAGTAGTGTCACCCATTTACATGGCAATCTTTGGCAAAATCGCTGCAGTCAATGCGATGCGCCCTACCAAGAGCAATCTAGAGGCTCATATAATAGTGCTGATACCGTAGATTATAGTGACGCTCTGATTACTTGCTCGCACTGTGAAGGCTATATACGTCCCGATATCGTCTGGTTTGGCGAGGCGTTGCCTGTACAAGCATGGCAGACAGCGGAGGACGCGGCGGCCAATTGTGAAGTGTTTATGAGTATTGGCACCTCAAGTCTCGTTTATCCTGCGGCAGGTCTCGCACAATTGGCAAAAGATAACGGCGCTAAAATCATCGAGATAAACCCACATCCAACGCCAAATACCATCGTTGATATTACTCTAGCAGAAAAGGCTGGGATTATTATGCCGTTATTAATCCAAAAAATTACGGCTATGTAATCAATTACGTTGAAAAGTGCCTAGCGAAAAAGAAAAGACTTAATGATTTATACAACCATTAAGTCTTAACTATTGAAAATAACTTTACTCACTCTATTGCAGAGCAAAATCCACTTGCGCTAGGTATTTCTCTTTTAATTCATTATTTATAAATGAAGATCTAAAAGAGTTTTTTACCAAAGTAACGATATCATTTTCTGTCAGCGGTAGATGGTTACATATATTGATAAAGTTTTGATTCATATAGCCTTTAAAATAAGCAGGGTCATCAGAGTTGACGCTGACATTCAATCCATAATCGAGCAACTCTTTAATATTGTGCTGTTTGTAATCCTCAAATACCTTGAGCTCAATATTAGAATTAGGGCAAACTGTCAGCGGCATTTGCTCATCTTTTAGGCGTTGCATCAACGCTGCACTTTTTATCGATTGTACGCCGTGATCAATGCGATTGATTTGCAATAAATCTAACGCTTCATAAATATAAGAAAAATCTGCTTCTTCGCCAGCATGAGCGACCAGCTTAAAGCCTGCTTCTTTGGCCTTTTTAAACACTTCTTTAAACTTGGCGGGAGGGTTGCCCAATTCTGAAGAATCCAGACCGACGCCGATAATATCATCTTTAAACGCCATTGCTTGCTCTAAAGTCTCAAACGCCTCTTCTTGCGATAAGTGGCGTAAAAAGCACATGATAATACAAGAGGTGATGCCGTATTTTTCTTTGGCATCGGCAAGCGCTTCTTTAATACCAGTAATGACTGTCGCAAACTCAACCCCTCTTGCAGTATGAGTTTGCGGATCAAAAAATATTTCCGTATGGACGACATTATCTTCGACACACTTTAGAATATATTCCCACGTTAAATCATAAAAATCGTCTTTGGTAATCAGAACGTTGGCGCCCGCATAATAGATATCTAAGAAAGTTT
The DNA here is from genome assembly GCF_016107575.1 of Psychrobacter faecalis. GTDB lineage: Bacteria > Pseudomonadota > Gammaproteobacteria > Pseudomonadales > Moraxellaceae > Psychrobacter > Psychrobacter faecalis. The sequence continues at coordinate 24,626 of NZ_JABAST010000014.1, forward strand.
GTAGATTGGTAAAATTATAGGCACGGCGGACGTCTTCGATATCGTTATAAGGGATAGCGATATTATTCTTTTTCGCCAGTCTAAACATCAGCTCCGGTTCTAATGAGCCTTCGATATGTAAATGCAGCTCTGCTTTCGGCAATTTTTTTATCAGCTCAATCATGGTATTGGCATGGTCCTGTATCTAAACTTACTTGTTATTTCTTTAAGCGTTATTTTAAAAATGCTGTTAGTTTGAAAACTATTATTAAAGAAACTGCTATTTTGAAAACTATTATTTTAAAAAATTGCTATTTTAAAAACACCACAGTATCGGACAGCTCATTACCGGCAGGGTCATGTTCAAGATGATAATACTGACGCAATAACTGACCTACCTCATCCAATAACTCCATCAGACTTTCTTCAGTTTTTTGATTGGCGATACCTGAGACCGCTTTTTCGCACATGGCGCTCCAAACGGTTGGACTGACATGTGTGCTGATACCGCGGTCAGCGACGATTTCTAGCTTGTGCTCGCAAATATTGACATAAATCAAAACGCCGGTATTTTCTTCGGTATCCCACACGCGATATTCGCTAAATAAATCAATTGCTCGATCGCGGCAGTCAAGATGATAAGCATCTTGGATAGGTAAGTGATTTTCGATAATTAAAAACACCTCGCCGCGATGTCCGCGCTCAGCCAGCGTCACCTGCTCTGTCAGCCGAGCTTTGGCCGCGGGCGTGAGCCACTTGCTATGCAACATAGGGACAAACAGTACTTGACGCCACCAACGCGCAAAACTTGCCTGCGACGAATTGCTTTTTACCATTATATTATATCCTCAAGTACGCCATTGCTGGCAATTTTCTAATGTCTGAGCCTAATTTACCCTTCTTACTCTTATAGAAATCGCCTCTACCAAGAGCCGCCTGCCCCGCCGCCGCCAAAGCCGCCGCCACCGCCGCCGAAGCCGCCACCACCAAAACCTCCGCCGCCGAAACCTCCACTACCACCGCCCATACCGGGCAGGAATACTATACCGCCGCCACCGCCGCGTCCTCCACGACCGCCGCCTGAGCCACGCGAAATTAAAAACAGCCATATAAATATCGCCATAATTAACGTCATAAAGAAACCGCCGCCCAAGGCCAGCGAGCCTACAAAGAAACCGCCAGCGGTCAGGATAGAACCAAAGATGCGCCCAAAGATACTGGTAATAAAGCTACCAAATATCATTGCCATGACAAATAAAAACACTGGCGATGGGTTATCACCAATGTCATTTTGATTTTGACTGCGTTCGGCCGCTTGCGCATCGGCACGCGCCAATACTTCAGGATCAGCGGTCAGGCGCGTTTGCAGCGCGCCAATGCCCGCTAATATCCCAGCGCCATAGTCATTTTGCTTAAATAGCGGTGTGATGTCTTCGCGAATAATACGGTTGACCGCCGAATCTGGCAACACCCCTTCTAGTCCGTAACCCGTTAAAATATAGATATTGCGGTCATTAACGGCAACAACCATTAGCAGGCCATCGTCAATATCTTTATTACCCAGCTGCCATTTTTCCGCAACCTGTAGCGCATAATCAAAGATTGGCATGCCATTGGTGGTCGGTACAATGACCACCGCAGCTTGCGCCAAACCTTGCTGATAAATGCCTCTTAGCTGCGCCTCTAAACGCTGCTTTTCTTGCGGGTTTAAGATATTGGCTTGGTCGATAACTGGCGAGTTTAAGATGAGCTTATCGGCATCGACACCCTGAGCGCTTGATTGTACAGGCGGACGATTAGAAGTTGTTGAGGTGGTCGTATTACTATCGGAATTAGCAGCATTAGGATTGATAGCATCATTGCCAAGAACAGCTTCGTTAATTGCTTCGTTACCTAAGACGGCATCGTTGATGGCTTCATTAGTTTCGGCAGCTTTTGCAATCGCTACCAATTCCTCGACACTACGGTTTTGCATATCTGAGGTGCTATCGCTAGCAACCGCCGTATTATTATTAGCATCGGGTGCTGCATGCAGCAGCGAGCCACTCCCAATACTTAGAGTAAATAATAATGCGGATAATAGTGCTGTTGAATGCTTCATCTAATCTATACCACCTCAAATGACATCTGTACTAATAAATGACGACAAAACCAACTGCTATAAACGACAACAAAAAAAACGACTGACGATTAAGGCGTTCTATCATTTTTGAGCAAATAAACGGACTGTTAAATAAACGCACTGTCATATAAACAGTAGCATTTATACGCCATCATGGTAGATAGAACGCCTAAACTGAAAACTTTGCTTTACTGCGCCGTCTGCGCATTATCGTCGCCGAAGTTGACACTTGGTGCAGTCGATATTTCTTTTTCATTGGCAACGCTAAAGTTTGGTTTGGCGTCCATACCAAATACTTTGGCTGTAATATTGGTTGGGAACTGACGCACGGTAGTGTTATAGCCCTGAACTTCTTGAATATAACGATTACGCGCCACCGTAATACGGTTTTCTGTACCTTCCAGCTGCGCCTGCAAATCTTGGAACAAAGCATCAGATTTTAGCTCAGGATAGCGCTCAGAAACCGCCATCAAACGCGATAGCGCGCCGGTCATCTGGTCTTGGGCAGCCGCATAGCGCTCCATCGCTTCAGGGTCATTAAGCAGCTCTGGCGTGACCGTAATACCACCCGCTTGTGAGCGCGCTGCCGCGACTTGAGTAAATACTTCTTGCTCTTGCTTGGCGTATTGCTGCACGACTTTGACCAGGTTTGGCACCAAGTCCGAACGACGCTGATATTGGTTGACCACTTCTGACCAAGCCGCGGTGACCTGCTCATCTTGCGCCTGCAAATTGTTATAGCCACAACCGCTCAAACCGACAGTAGAGGTCGCTAATACTGCTGATAGCAACATAGGTTTTAAAAAAGATTTACGCGTCATCGTTGACTCTCCTAATGATAAATAACAAACAAAACGTTTTTTAATCGCTTTTTTTAATGTTAACCACTTAATATGCACTTATAGTTTATTGCCTACTGGATTTTATAACCGACAGTTTCGCAGCTAACTGTTTCATGGCGTGAATATCGCAGCAGCAATATATTGTGCTAATAATGGCGCTATACCGTCACTTTTACAATTCATCGTTACCAAAACACAACCGCAAAGCAGCGTTTATCGTAGGGCTGTGGCGCATTTTAGGCATTTAGCACTACTGTTAACGCGACTGTCTTTTAAGCCCTCATTAACGGTTAATTAAAAAGTATTGGCCAATACAAGATAAACAGAAGATTTTTTGACCTTGTATAGGCAATCAAGCGAAGAAAACCATTTATAAATGAACGCCCTTATAAAGAAAATTCTAGTAATTGCCTAAAAAATATGGCAAATTGCAGTTACGTAGCCGTACGGTTTGAATACATTTGGTAGTGGACTTATAAGAATTTAGGTACTAGCAGCTCGTCAATGTCGCATCAAAAAGGATTGATAAACGACTAAAGACTGCTCTATTACCCTACTCTACCATGTAAGTGTAGCCAGCTGATATGACTCATAAAAAGTTAAGTGCCATCTTCTCGCTTACTGAGATGATGGTTATTTATATTATAACCGCCTGTTTTATCCACTGGTTTATTTTAAGCGCTTTACATAAAAGTAGCCTTAATAAACTATCAACGCTGATAAGCGGTTGCATACGCTCATTATTGTTCATAAACCAGACGGATAACAGCAGACAACTACAGTCCATCCTTGGTGGCTAAGCGCGTATGAAACTTAATCTGTAAGGAGAATTTCCACCGCAGTTAAGTGCATGCAGATTATTTGAGTGGTTGGTTTTAATAAGGATATTAAAGCTGGTCTACTCTTAGCATCATCATATATAACCACTTTGAGACAGTACTAGGAATATACATATGGAAGGTTTAGTCGATTTAGTAAACGGAATTATCTGGAGCCCAGCATTGGTTTATCTCTGCTTGGGCGCAGGTTTATTTTATTCCATCATGACGCGCTTCGTACAAGTACGTTTATTCGGGGAAATGATTACCTTACTTTTTACCGGTAAATCAAGTGCACAGGGTATTTCATCATTTCAGGCACTCGCCGTATCTCTAGCAGGGCGTGTGGGTATGGGTAACATCGCTGGGGTCGCCGCCGCTATTGGTTTCGGTGGTCCTGGTGCAGTATTTTGGATGTGGGTTGTGGCTTTCTTAGGCGCATCTACCGCTTATGTCGAAGCAACCCTTGCACAGATTTATAAAGAAAAAGACGTCATCACTGGCGAATACCGCGGCGGTCCAGCTTACTATTTTGAGCGCGCCCTTGGTCAACGCTGGTATGGCATTCTTTTTGCCGTCGCGTCTATCTTAGCTTGCGGTATGTTCTTACCGGGCGTGCAGGCGAACGGCGTTATCAGCGCGTTTGCCCAAGTCATGGGTGAAGGCACGCCGATGAATATCATGGGCTTAGAAGTTGGCTCTATGCGCTTGGTCGGTCTTGCTATCATTTTGGTCATCTTAGGTACTATTATCTTTGGTGGTATCAAACGTATCGCAACCTTTACCGAGTATGCTGTTCCTTTTATGGCTCTTGGTTATATTGGCCTTGCACTCGTCATTATGTTTACCAATTACCAGATGATTCCAGAAGTCTTTGGTTTGATTATCAGTGATGCGTTTACCGCACAAGCAGGCTTTGGTGCTGCTATCGGTTGGGGTGTCAAACGTGGTATTTACTCTAACGAAGCGGGTCAAGGTACAGGTCCTCACGCTGCGGCGGCCGCGGAAGTTGAGCATCCATCACAGCAAGGTTTGGTACAAGCATTCTCAGTGTATGTTGATACCCTACTAGTCTGTTCTGCGACTGCGTTTATGATCATCACCATGGGTACTTATAATATCCAAGGTACACTACCTGACGGTCAATTCATCGTACAAAACGTCGCGGCTGGTGTTGAGATCAACTCGCCTGCCTTTACGCAGATGGCAATGGAAACCATGTACGGTCAATTTGGTAATATCTTTATTGCCGTTGCGGTCTTCTTCTTTGCCTTTACCACCATCTTGGCGTACTACTATATCGCTGAAGTAAACGTGGCTTACTTGACGCGCTTTATCAGTCGCGGTGCTAATAGAACTGGTCTATTCTTAGTTAAAATCTTAATCATGGTAATGGTTGCCTACGGTGGTCTTAACTCTGCAGGCTACATTTGGGATATCGGTGATATCGGCGTAGGCCTAATGGCGTGGTTAAATATCGTTGGTATTTTGGTTATCTTTATTGTCGCGCGTCCAACGCTTACTATGCTTAGGGATTATGAAGCACAGCGTAAAGCAGGCGTGAAGCACTATACCTTTGATCCAGCAAAATTCGGTATCAAAAATGCGCCGTATTGGGAAGAGCGTCATCTAAAGCAGCAACAAAGAATGGCAGCTCAAGACCCATTACATAAAGAACATCTATAGTTTACTGAGCTATAATGTTATCTAAGCAGTATTGATGACACTACAAGCATCGATAAAACAAAAAGCCTGAGGCAATGGTTTCAGGCTTTTTTATTGGGCGATTTATTTCAAAATCGTTACAGAGTGAGTGAAAAGCAATATCGATACAACACGCACTGCTGATATCAATTTTTCTTGCTTGCTGTGCCTGCGCAGACAGAGGCTACAAAAAATTGATATCAGCAATACCGTAGCGTTTTTAGAATATCTTGACTATACAGGGTGACTGGGATAAATTTTTCATCAGTCAGCAAACATAAAAAAGCCTAGCTTTATAGCTAGGCTTTTGGCATTTTAAAGTAAGATTGGTGTGAATCGCTGAGCCTTATTTAGGCAATAAAACTGTATCAATTACATGAACTACGCCGTTGGTTGCCATCATATCGGTACCAACGATGTTTGCAGTGTTGCCACTGGCATCAGTAATCACGTTAGCATCACTAATAGAGATGGTTTGACCGTTTGCCGTGTCGATAGCGGTACCATAAGGAATATCAGCAGCTTTGACCACCATCGGCACGACATGATACGTCAATACGCTAGTCAACATCTCTTTATCACCGAGCAATTCCTCTTTAGTGACGTTTAGTTTGGTCAACAAAGCAGCAAAGGCATCATCGGTTGGGGCGAATACCGTGTATTGACCTTCTGCCATCATCATGTCATCAAGATCAGCCGCTTGCAGCGCTTCGGTTAGGATGGTTAGATTCTCATTACCAGCAGCCATCTCACCGATACTTTGCGTCGCTGCTGCATCTACAGGCATCGCATCAGTAGACTCAGCCACTGCTTCAGCTGGCATATCTGTGGTGGTTTCTGGTTCAACGGCTACGTCAGTAGTTGCGGCTGGCTCAACTGGCTCAGTAACGGCTTCTTTATCGTTACAGGCCGCCAATGACATAGCAGCGGTAACGACAGCGATAGATAATAAATTCTTTTTTAACATAGATCATTCCTTTGAAATAACGGGTTTATGGATGGTGTTTTTTGATTTTAGAACGGTTTTAGTTTTGGAACTTTTAAATTTAGATACTGATATAAATACTGATAAATAAAAGCTTCTGAATGAAAATGCCGGTAAATGAGCAAGAAGTTAAGTAATATCACTCGGTGTCTACTATCTTAGCTGATTATTTTTTACTTACTGCTGACTTAGGTAGCAACACTGTATCGATCGCGTATAGCGCCCCATTGCTAGGCTAAAGAGCAATCTTAAGTTTATAACCTAGCAATGGTGATATAGCATTTGAATCTGCCTACTACCTAAGTAGATAATTTGTCGCTCTTTTACTGCTTATTTAAGCAATAAGTTGTTTAAGCGACAGGATTATTTAGGCAGTGGGTTATTTAGGCAGCAACACTCTATCTATCACATGTATCACGCCATTACTCGCCGCGATATCTGTTTTTAAAATCTTGATGGTACGACCATTTTCATCCATCAGTCGGCCTTGTGGCGTAATCACCAGCGTATCATTACTGAGCATGGTGTAATTACCCGGTCTGACGTGTTTTTGATAAACAGGCGTATTGCCTTTGAGCACATGATAGGTCAAGATTTTGGTCAACAATGGCTTATTAGCAAACAGCTCAGCTTTGGTCATGCCGGTTTCTTGTAACGCTTGCACAAAAGCGGTATTGGTCGGAGCCAGTATCGTGTAGCTTGCACTGGTATCGGTCAGCGCGCCTGCTAAACCTGCCGCTTGCAAGGCTTCTACTAACAGTGAGAAATCAGCGTTGCTTTGAGCAATCTGTACCACGTTCATATTGGCAGTTGGTTGGCTGTGCATGGGCGCTGTTGTGACAGGAGTTTTGGTTGGCATCATATTATTACAAGCGCTAAGGCCGGCAATTGAAAGGGCTAAGGTACCAAGAGTGGCGATTTTGATCAGTTTCATAACATTGTCCTTAATGATTGAATGACTACATGGTTTAATAAATGAATAGTTCACTGATTACAATTTATGGATTTTTATTACGGTCTTACGGGCAGATTGTCTTTTCTTAAAATCCTTGCCTATTCCGTTTTTAATTCTTAATTGCTAACCACTCTCAAATAAAAACCATTAACAGTTACTAATAAGCATTGCTTATGAAACGTCAATCCTTCTGAAATTAAATTAACATATCACAAAGCATTATAAACTTGCGTTTAGGCTAATTTTTGTAGCTTGCATGTAAACCAAATCAGTTTAATAAAACCTGGTATAAATAGCTGCTTTATAAATACAAATCAAAGCTTTAGGTAATCCTCTACTGAAATGATATTCATTTGTTCCAAGCGGCGTTATGCAATAGAATTTGTTATAACTGTATTTTTAATTTGGTAGTTTTAATAATGTGCTAACTTTTAATACCATGCTCATTTGGTGCAACGATAATTGGTTATAGTAATCAATTTTTGTTATTTTTAAATACGATGGCGTCAGTGATAGTGCCGAAATGGAATAAGCGGAATAAGCACAATCCCGCGAGTAATAGCCGTTTCGTGCTAGAATAATCTAGATTTGCTTATCGATTTTGAAGCCACCTTTTTATCAATACTATTGTTTTATATAGCCTATTTTATAAGTAGCTAACTTAGTAAGCTCGCCCTAAAAACTTTGAAAGACTTTATCTTCTTCCTTTTCTTATCTTGACTCTAATAAGCAGCGCTCCTATGACTCAAACCACCACCCCACCGACCTGTTCTCATAATCATACTGGTGTCGCCAATACCAATACAGCCAATGCCACCAATGTATTAAGCACGGCTAGTGACTTTATTTTGACGCCGCCTGCTGTATTTCCTTATAAAGCGCAGCAGTTAACCGCGCGCGCACGCCTCACCGAGCAGATGGCGGCGCGAATTATAATGCTAGATGGCGCGATGGGTACCCATATTCAGACCTTTAAGTTAGAGGAAGCCGATTATCGCGGCGAGCGTTTTGCCGATATTGAGCAAGATGTACGCGGTAATAACGATTTGTTGGTGCTCACGCAGCCGCAGATGATTAAAGAGATTCATAGCGCGCACCTAAAAGCAGGTGCCGATATCATTGAAACCAATAGCTTTAACGGTACGCGCCTATCGATGGCCGACTACGACATGCAGCACCTCGTGCCTGAGCTCAATAAAACCGCTGCGAAAATTGCCCGCGAAGCTGCTGATGAATACACCGCTAAGACCCCAGAAAAGCCGCGCTTTGTGGCAGGCGTTATTGGGCCGACGTCGCGCACCTGTTCGTTATCTCCTGACGTCAATGACCCCGCCTTTCGTAATATCACCTTTGATGAGTTGGTGCTTAATTACCGTGAGGCGACGCTGGCCTTGATAGAAGGCGGCGTCGATATTCTATTAATCGAGACCATTTTTGATACGCTAAATGCTAAGGCAGCAATCTTTGCGGTCACGGGCGTGTTTGATGATATTGGTTTTGAATTACCGATTATGATTTCGGGAACGATTACCGATGCCTCAGGTCGGACGCTTTCAGGTCAAACGGCTGAGGCGTTTTATAACTCGATTCGCCATGCTAAGCCCTTATCGGTTGGCTTTAACTGTGCGCTTGGTGCTGATGCGCTGCGTCCGCATATTCAAACGCTGTCAAATATCGCCGATACTTATGTGTCAGCGCATCCAAACGCAGGTTTGCCCAATGAGTTTGGTGAGTACGATGAAACACCAGAGCAAACGGCGGCCCTGCTCGAAGGCTTTGCCAAAGCTGGCATTTTAAATATCGTCGGCGGCTGCTGCGGTACCACGCCTGAGCATATTCGCCTAATTGCGGAGATGGTCGCCAATTACTCACCGCGCGTGATTCCTGAAATACCGCCTGCCTGCCGCTTATCAGGACTTGAGCCATTTACCATTACCCCTGAAAGCTTATTCGTTAACGTCGGTGAGCGTACCAACGTGACGGGTTCGAAAAAATTCCTACGCTTGATTAAAACCGAAGCTTATACCGAAGCACTCGATGTCGCGCGTGACCAAGTCGAGGGCGGCGCACAAATCGTCGATATCAATATGGACGAGGGCATGCTCGACTCCAAGCAAGCGATGATTCACTTCGTCAATTTGGTCTCTGGTGAGCCGGATATCAGCCGCGTGCCCTTGATGATTGACTCATCAAAATGGGACATTATCGAAGAAGGACTTAAACGCATTCAAGGTAAATCCGTCGTCAACTCTATCTCATTAAAAGAAGGTCATGCTGAGTTCGTCGAGCGCGCCAAGCTTTGTATGCGCTATGGCGCAGCGGTCATCGTCATGGCGTTTGATGAGGACGGTCAGGCCGATACCTATGAGCGCAAAATCGAGATTTGTCAGCGCAGTTATGATGTCTTGGTCAATGAAGTCGGCTTCCCTAGCGAGGATATCATTTTTGACCCGAATATCTTTGCGGTTGCGACCGGTATTACCGAGCATAATAATTACGGCGCTGACTTTATCAATGCCACCAAATGGATAACCGATAATTTACCAAACGCCATGGTATCGGGCGGCGTCTCCAACGTGTCTTTTAGTTTCCGTGGCAACCCGATCCGTGAAGCCATCAATTCAGTCTTTCTATACCATGCGATTCAAAACGGCTTAACCATGGGTATCGTTAACCCAGCTATGCTGGAGGTTTATGATGACATTCCGAAGGAAGCTCGCGACGCCATCGAAGATGTGATGCTCAACCGCAATCAAGGCGAAAGCGGTCAAGAGGCGACCGAACGTTTGATGACCATCGCTGAAAGTTATCAAGACGGCGGTAAGAAAAAAGACAGCACCATCGATATGTCATGGCGCGAAGGCACGGTCGAAGAGCGCATTGCCCATGCATTGGTAAAAGGTATCACCACCTTTATAGATGCCGATACCAAAGAGGCGTGGGAGAAATATCCTAAGCCACTAGAAGTCATCGAAGGGCCATTAATGGACGGCATGAATATCGTCGGCGACTTATTTGGCGCGGGTAAAATGTTCTTACCACAAGTGGTAAAATCTGCCCGCGTCATGAAACAATCAGTCGCTTGGCTCAACCCTTATATCGAAGCGGAAAAAGTTGAGGGCGAAAAGAAAGGTAAAATCCTTATGGCGACGGTCAAAGGTGACGTCCATGATATCGGCAAAAACATCGTCGGCGTGGTCCTTGGCTGTAACGGCTATGAAATCCTCGATCTTGGCGTGATGGTACCGTGTGAAAAAATCCTCGATACCGCGCTTGCAGAAGAAGTTGATATCATCGGTTTATCAGGTCTGATCACCCCAAGTCTCGATGAGATGGTCTATGTCGCCAAGCAAATGCAAGAACGCGGCATGACCCTACCCTTGATGATTGGAGGGGCAACAACCTCTAAAGCGCATACGGCAGTAAAAGTCGAACCTCAATACCAAAACGATGCGGTTATTTATGTATCAGACGCTTCACGCTCAGTTGGCGTCGTCACTAAGCTACTATCCAAAGAGCACCGTCAAGGCCTCATCAATGAGACGCGTGAAGAGTACATCAAAGTACGTGAACGTCTCGCTAAACGCCAACCAAAAGCGGCGAAAATCTCTTATGTTGAGTCGATTGAGCTTGGTTTTCAGTACGATTGGGACAACTATGTACCGCCAGTGCCAAATAAGCTAGGTCAAGTCATTCTTGATGATTACCCGATTACCAATATATTGCCTTATATCGACTGGACGCCGTTCTTTATCTCTTGGGGCTTGGCGGGTAAATACCCAAAAATCTTGCAAGATGATGTGGTTGGTGAAGCCGCGCGTGATTTGTTTGATAATGCCAATGACTTGATGCAAAAGATGATTGATGAAAAGTTAATCGTCGCTAAAGGCGTGTTTAAACTCATGCCAGCTAAGCGCACTGGCGCGGATACCGTTACTGTCTATGATAAAGCACCAACTGATGGCGGCACAGCAGAATATCAATTTGAGCATTTGCGTCAACAGTCAGATAAAGCCAGCGGCAAGCCAAACTTTAGCTTGGCAGACTTTATCTCGCCATCAGTTGCGCATACCGATTATCTTGGCGGTTTTACCGTCTCTATCGTTGGCACAGAGGCGCTTGCTGAGCAGTACAAAGCAGCTGGCGACGACTATAATGCCATCATGACCCAAGCCTTATCTGACCGCTTAGCGGAAGCCTTTGCCGAACATTTACATGAGCTCATACGTAAAGAGTACTGGGGTTATCAGGCTGACGAGAATCTAACCAATGACGAGATGATCAAAGAAAAATACGTCGGTATCCGTCCTGCGCCTGGCTACCCTGCTTGCCCTGAGCATACCGAAAAAGGCAAGTTATTTGAGTGGATTGGTACGGGCGATGCTATCGGTACTAAGCTCACCGAAAGCTATGCGATGTGGCCTGCGTCATCGGTCAGTGGTTTCTACTACTCGCATCCTAATAGCGAGTACTTTAACGTCGGTAAAATCAGTACCGATCAGTTAGAAAGCTATGCTGAGCGTAAAGGCTGGGATATGAAAACGGCTGAGAAATGGTTAAATCCGAATTTGTAAAAAAACTCATTTAAATATAACGTTTAATCATACCGTCATACCTCCTATCTCATTTAATAAAGATGCTATAGGAGATGTGGCGGTATTTTTTTATGTCCACTTTCTATCTGCTGACATTCAATACTAACGTTACTTACCGACCTTTTTAAGCTATTAAAACGCATAAATACTTTTTTTGGTTGGATTCACTAAAAATATTTGTTATATTCATAAAAAAACATTTATATATAATAAAAATTAAATACTTTAAAAAAGAAGGGACAAGGACGTCGTTTGTATAGCCGCCAAGATTTTACATTTTTCATTCAAGGAGAGATAAAAAATGAAATCATTTAAATTAGCATTATTAGCCATCACTACTTCTCTGCTCTTACAAGGATGTAATGATGATTCCGATTCCTATCAGCCACCTTCACAGCCACCTGATATTAAATCTGAAATGACAGGACTTTGGACTAGCAATGATACCGAAAGTGATCTTTTGGCTCTAGCTTTCTTCGAAGATGGTTCTTATATTCATGTAGAGGTAGAAAACAAGCCTGAACCTCTATTAAGACAAGCTTTTACAATCCAGTCAGGAAACGTTGCAAATGATGGCATGGAGTGGGGGAAATATACTATAGACAATAAAACAGGAGCATTGAAGGTTAATCAAATTTTCGATGATAATGGTGAAAACGGTCTATCAGAAAACCTGACTCAGTATATTTCAGTATCTGAAGGGATACTTACCATTCAGATTGATGAGAATAATAATGGCGTTATAGATAGCAATGAGTCTTTCAGTTTCTCAAAAGCTAAAAATGACGGATATTTAGGAATTTGGAGAGGCGAGGAAACAGAGGACGAGTTAGAGTCAGTTGCTTTTTTTGAAGATGGTACTTATATTCAGCTTAAAGTTGATGCAGAAAAATCATTAGATAACCCAGAAAACGGTATGGAGTGGGGTAATTATACCGTTGACGCTAACACGGATAGATTGGAAACCAGTCAAATCTTTGATGATAATGGTATCTCAGGATTTTCAGAACCTCTTACACGCTACCTTAAAGCATCTAGTGGCGAACTTACACTTGACGTTGATGAGAATCAGAATGGCGTTATAGATGAAAATGAATCCTTTGATTTTTCGAAAAACAGACCTATTGTAATGCCAACGTCTAAAAAACTTATAGGGCTTTGGGAAAATAAAGATACTAGCAATGATTTATTAGCGTTAGCATTCTTTGATGACGGCACCTATGTTCATATGGAAGTTGACGAAAGGCCACCTTTTGACAACCCTAATAATGAGAAGTCTGGTATGGAATGGGGTAGATTTACTTTAAATGATAAAACAGGAGAATTAAAAGTAAATCAGATTTTCGATAATAATGGCGACACTGGATTATCAGATATTCTTATCCGATACGCTCGAATATCTGGTGACACCCTGACTCTGGAAGTTGATGAAAATAGAAATGGTGCAATAGATAATGATGAGTCTTTTAAATTCGAAAAGGCCAAGTCTGAAAAAATAGTAGGACTTTGGAGAAATAAAGACACTAACAATGAGCTATTGGCATTAGCATTTTTCGATGATGGCACCTATGTTCACATGGAAGTCGACAATGCACCACCTTTCGATAATATGGATAAAGAAATATCCGGTATGGAGTGGGGAAACTATACTATCAATGGCATAACAGGAGCATTAACAGTTAATCAAATACTAGATAACAATGGTAGTACTGGATTGTCAGATGCTCTATCTCGGTATGTAAGAGTAAATGATAAACGACTGACGCTTGAAGTTGATGAAAATAAGAATGGCATCATAGACGATGATGAGTTTTTCCATTTTCAGCGCCAGTAATGATCAAAACCAATTGTAATTTTGAAAGTAAAGTTTAGCCACTTTAATAAGTGGCTAAACTCTTTGAGTCATTAATATTCATTATTTACCTTCCCTCGCCGACACTTTTCAGAACAATAAGTCACCTGCTCCCAATCCCTCTCCCACTTTTTGCGCCACGTAAACGGTCGCTGGCAAACAGGGCAGATTTTTTGCGGTAGGTTTACTTTTTTGTGCGCCATGATATTTACCTTTACATTAAAAATTTTTTACCGACCCCAAATCGGTGAGCGCACAACGCCGCCCGTCTTACTGCTAATCGCGTAGCTTGAATGGCCAGCTAAAGAATGAATCACTAAACTGCTACCATTTTGACCGCTCACTTGCGAAAGCTTTGTGGGATAAACGGCGTACTGTGCAGAAGGCGACAGGCGCGCGGGCTCATCAAGTCCTGTCTCAGCTAGATTAATTACTTGCCCTGTCACAAGTGTCATTACCGCCGCCTTACGACCATTAAGATAGGCTAAATACTGTCCATCCAAGCTCAGTTGCGGACTGGCCGCATAGCCTGCGGTCGGTATCAATGTCGCCTTACCGGTAGCAAAGTGATAACGATAAATACTGGGACGACCAGCGCGGACTTTATCGCTGGTATAAACAAAGCTTTGCCCATCGTTTGCATAGCTTGGCTGCACTTCTGTGCTCGGTAAGGTTGTGAGCTGTTTGGTATGCCCGTCACTTAAGCGCATCTCATAGATATCAGCATTGCCGCCGACGGTTGAGCTATAAAGCAGTTTTTGCCCATTAGGTGAAAATGATGCTGATAAGTTACTGCCCTCAGTATTGACGATTAAATTTTGGGTGTTGCTGTTGCGATCATAAGTATAAATCTTGGGAGACTGGCGCGCGACTTGTTTGCTATAGACGATCATTTGACCATCCGCAGACCACGCTGGCGCATAAATATAACCATTCAACTGATCTATCAATTGGCGGTCGCTACCATCAGGACGAATGCTATATAGCGTTGATATCTTTGCTGCGCCTGCTCCCTGCTCTTCGACATAAGCGATGCGCCCTTGCCGATCTATCGCTGGCATGCGCGCCGTTAGAGGATTACTCGCACTTGTATCAATAGGTGTTTTGGTTGCATGATTCGCTTTAGCCATCGTACTTGGCAACGTTTGACAGCCCGTTAATAGACCAAAAGCCGTTATCGCCGTGATGCCAGTTATTGTGCGTAGGTTGACAGTTGATTTTTCTCCAAATATTTCTAACATAAATGACATCCAATAAAATGCTGATAAATACAAAATGAGAGTTTTGATAAGGTTAAAAAGTTGATGGCATAAGAAATATCTTAATGGCTTAAACATTTGACCTTAGCGACTTATGACAGTGTAGCGGAAAGCGTCACGAATTTTAGATAAAAAAAATGCCCCACTGTTTAGTGAGGCATTTTTAAATGGTCAGATTTTAAAACGTTTATATTAAACGATTAACTTATTTAGAAACGGCTTTAAAATGAGCCACTTGATTGCTATTAGTAATCGTCAAGATAGGTGTGTTATTGGCATTCTTATTAATGCTATATTTACCTTGTACCGTTGCAAGTGTCGCTGTATCAAAGCTGGCTTGTGGCTCAGGGCACGCCATCATTGTTGATAAAACATTACCGAGTACGACATTGCCATTTACCACACTATAGTTGGCACCCATATTATTGCAGGTATTGATAAAGCTCACGCGGTCATTACCGTTATCTTTAAAAAAATTAAGCGTCAATGGTTTGCTTGGATCAAAGAATAATTGGCTAACTTTGTCGCCATTAGTGCGCTTAGCATCGACAAGCTGCCAGTTATACGCTTGTAGGGCGTCAACAGTAATTGGCTGGTTCACAGGCGCGGTCACGCTAGGTGTGGTTTGGCAGCCAGCAGCAGCAAGTGTACCAACCGCAAGGGTAGCAGCCATCATCATTTTAGTCATGTTTTTCATATAAACTCCTAGAGGTTTCAAATATAAAAATAAGAGTGCAAAGGTAAAAAAATATTGTTTTTATCATATTAAGCAGCATTTTCTCAGGTTAATGTGCTCTGCTTAATGTGTTTTTATCGTTAGTCTAAACAGTGAGGTTATTATGCCCATTTTTCATAAGCCTGTCATGATAGATTGAGTACCAATTACCGCTATATTTGTTCTACTTTATAGCTTTTTTGCTAACATACCTTGTTACAATACCTATTCCCTGCTAGCACTTTAGCTAATAACACTATTTAGAGTGCTGATAATTCAATTTCACCGTTAAATACTTTTTATTTTTACCTAAAAATTAACATCGGATTTAATTGGGAGTTGCAGCCTTTTGTTGTTGCAAAGCGGCATAACCTGCCAAACGTTTGCGTTCAGTCTCATTAAATAATTGCTGCTCCATTTGACTGATTCGGGCTTGCGCTTGCGTTTTATCAGCGCTTTGACTTAGTAGCTGCTGTTTTTGAGCTTGATACTGCTTAAAACGCTGATCAAAATGAGCATCTTGTTGATCGACCTGCGCAAGCCTTGCTGCTGCTGGCGCGCCAACCAACTCACGACGCATATTATATAACTCTTCAGCCGTTGCACCCATTGCTTGCAGCTGCTCTGTACGACTAAGTAACTCCTCCAGATTCGCCTGCTGAGCGATGTTGGCTTTGGTCGCATTATTGGGCATCCGGCTAATATAATCTTGCTTTGCCGCTTTTTTTTGGGCGTCAGACATTTGCTTATCTTGGTTAATTTTGACCATCGCCATACTATAATCATCATATTCATCTTCTGCGCCAAAAAAGGCGGTGATAGTATTTTTATCAAAATACTGCTGGCGTAATTTGGCAACATCTTGCTGCTGCTGCGCCACCACACTTAAATCCAGCTCGCCATTTTTGGTCGCCTGTAGTTGCAGATTGCCATAACGGCTTTCTATTGCAGGAATCGCTTTAAGATAGGCGATGTACTGGTCAAATATCTTCATCGCTTGGCTGGCGGCAGGCTCTGGCGTATGACTGCGGATATAACTCTCCACCCGCGCATAAACAACCGCTTCGTCCTCTTCGCCTAGCGCTGACAGAAAATAATCAAATAAACGCCGTAGCCCTTCGGTGACGACCAGCTGTTTATTTTCATCAATGATAATCTCTCCATCGACCTCCGTTCCTTGCAAGGAGCGCGGTAAATTCTCAAGACCCGTCGTAAATTGAGAAGCGTCTTGCTTAGCGAACGTGCCAACATTATTATTAACATTCGCCTCGTCTATGATGCTGACATTGGCTTGGCTATTCAGCGCCGTAGACTCTGTTTGAGAAAAAGGTTTGCGAGCATTATCGGGCTTAAACCACCAAATAATCGCCACAACTAAAATGATTATCACGGCGATAATGATGAGCAAAAATGGTGAACGGCGCTTAGTTGGCATAACGACACTATCTTATTTAATCAAGCGGTTTATAAGGAATTTACTATTCATAAAATGGGGCAAAATAAAAGGGCCCGTTACATAGTGACCCTTTTAGGCAAAAGCGGTTTATTTGCTAATTTACATTTAAGCCTTAATAATTAAATTTAATTACTAAATTTAGAAATTGGTTTTATAAATTGGCATTTTTTAAACGGTTAACCTGTTCGCGATAAACAGTTTTAGGATTAGGTTGTCCCCATGCGACCAAGCCTAATAGTTGATTGACCGAATCCATATGATTCATTTTGTAATCATCGCGGATGACATGACCTAGACGGCTTGAACAAGCAGAAACCAACCCATCATTTGGGTCATTTTTAAATACTTGTGAGGTCGCTAATAACACATAATCCATCGGGTCTAGCGCATTGGTTACTTGCCCGACACCACTGAATGAATAGTAGTTGATACCGTTTACCTTGGTATCTTTTGGTTGACCACAATAGCTTGAAGGCATGGCCGCTGGGAACTCGCGGTTAAAATCCGCCATATAGTCAGTTGATAAGGCGGTAACCGCACCAAACCCGTCTTGCTCTTGCAGCTTATCGATAGGGATGCCAGCGTTTAAATCCATAAAATTACCTAAGAAACCAAACAAGGTAAGCGCGGCTTTGGTAGCAGTATTATACTCACCATTGACTCTGTCATTATCAATCTGCTCAACCACCCAATCGGCTAATGCCGCCCCTTGCTCTGGGCTGGCAACTGCCGTCACTGACGCCACATACTTTGGCTCAACAGCAGCAACATAACGAATATCATGCCCGCCATGACTATGCCCGATTAAGTTCACCTTGGGGCTACCAGATATCGCGCTAATGGTTTTTACTTGCTGTAGTAGCTGCTCGCCGCGCACTCGGCTATCATTAAAAGAAGAGGTCTTGGTCGCGTAGACTTTTGAGCCGCCACTCATCAGGGTTTGCGGAATGCCATAAAAGTAATCGACACCGAGTAGCTTGGTAAAGCCGACCAGACCATGAGTCATGACAATGGGATATTTGGTATCAGTATGTTTTGAGGTGAAAAATTTGCTATCGACCATTTTACAGCCGGTGGCATTGGCGCAATTATAAAATTGTCCCGCTGCTTGAGCAGAAGTGGTTTGTAAGGTCATGAGGAGCACACCGACAGCAATAGCGCCAAGTGAAGGTAGAAAGGCGCTGGGCATTATGGCAGCGCGCAGGCGAGATTTTAGAGTCATAACAACTTCCTTGTTATTGTAAAATAAAAGTGTGAAGCCATTTTTATGCGGCTTATCTTTAACGTTTATTCTTCTTTAACGTTTAGCTATTGCATCCTGCACTAAGCGCTAAAAATCGTTGCCAATTCATTTAGCAAACAAAATTACAATACTTCTATCATCTACAACATTCAACTGCTTTTTGACATATGTGTCATATTTCCATGACTTTATAGTCACGTATCTACATATAAATAAGCTGAGACAGTTAATATCACTATAACGCTAGGCTTGATAAATGCGTACAAAGTTGCTAAGGGTTAGCAGAACAGCGACGCTTGCATTTATGGTATAATTGCCTACCTAAATTCTATAACTATAAGTACGACTATGATGACCAAAAAATCCCTTATCCAATCTCCTGAAGCCATAGAAAAAATGCGCGTGGCCGGTAAACTTGCCAGCGATGTGCTTGTAATGCTCGATGAGCACGTCAAAGTTGGCGTCAGTACCGAAGCATTGAACCAAATCGCTCACGATTATATCGTTAATGTGCAAGAAGCGATTCCTGCGCCCCTTAACTATAATGGCTTCCCAAAATCTATCTGTACCTCTGTCAACCATGTGGTTTGTCACGGTATTCCAACCGACAATAAACTACTAAAAGATGGCGATATCATCAATATTGATGTCACGGTTATCAAAGATGGCTATTACGGCGATACTTCGAAAATGTGGATTGTCGGCAATGGCTCTATCATGGCGCAGCGTATTTGCAAAGTGGCACAAGAAGCCCTTTATGCCGGTATGAGCGTGGTCAAAAATGGCGCGCGCTTAGGCGATGTCGGTGCGGCTATTCAAGAAGTGGTCGAGCCTGAGCGCTTTAGTATCGTGCGCGAGTTCTGTGGTCACGGTATTAGTAATGAATTCCATCACGAGCCGCAAGTCATGCACTATGGTAAAAAAGGCACAGGCTTTGAGCTAAAAACCGGTATGACTTTTACCATTGAGCCGATGATTAACCAAGGCACGTGGCAGACCAAAATTTTACCGGACGAATGGACGGCGATTACTAAAGACCGCAAGCTGTCAGCACAGTGGGAACATACCATGGTGGTGACGGACAATGGCTGTGAAGTCTTTACTACGCGCCCCGAAGAAGACTTAAGCTTTTTGACCCAGTAATACTTAAAAAGATCGCCTAGGCGGTCTTTTTTTTGCCTGAAAATTCAGGCATATTGGCGGTGCTATTTTTTGTTTTTCAGCGTGATATTTGCATTCACCCATTTTTTTAGCGCCTCTATTTACAACCTCTTAATCGGATACCCTTCATGTTTACTTGTGATGTCGCGACCATTGATTTGACGCCTATGCCTCTATTATCAGACCATAGCACTACAACCGATAGCGCGACGTCGCTCAGTAATCGCGAGCAAAATATTTCTAAGCACAGTATTTCTAAGCACAGTATTTCTAAGCACAGTATTTCCGAACAGAGTATTGCTGAATGGCTGATTCAAATCAATGACGATATCAGCCGCGAGCTCGAACGCGGCGTCAATATCCGCCAATTGGTAGCGGCTCGTGCCTGTGTCATCGATGAGTTACTCATTGCGTTGTTCAAATGGTTTGAGCTTGATAAAACGGACTTAGCATTATTTGCCACTGGCGGTTATGGCCGCGGTGAGCTGTCGTTATATTCAGATGTCGATATTTTGCTGCTAACGCCAGACGAGATTGCGGCTGATAATAAAGAGAAAATCGATAATTTAGTGGCACTATTGTGGGATATTGGACTTGAGCCTGCCCTATCGGTGCGCAGCGTCAGCGAATGCTTGGAGGCGGCGCTCGACCACACCGTTGCCAGTACTTTACTAGAGGCGCGGTTGTTAGTCGGCAATGAAGCATTGCAAGATGTGCCCCATAGAATCGTCAATACCCAGTGGTCGCCACGTGATTTTTATGAGGTGAAAATCGCTGAAGCAAAAGCGCGTTATTTGCAGCACAATGCCACCGAGTACAATCTTGAGCCTAACATTAAAACGGCGCCCGGTGGTCTGCGTGACATTCATATTATTGGTTGGGTGACCAAACGCTACTTTCGCGTCAGTAAGCTTTATGACCTGGTGCAGCAAAACTTTTTGACCGAAAAAGAGTTTGATGAGCTTAACTTTGCCGAAGGTTATTTATGGCAAATCCGCCATTATTTGCATGAGCTGACTGGGCGCAATGAAAACAAGCTGCTATTTGATTATCAGCGTGAAATTGCGCAAATGATGGGCTATGAGACGCAGCCTGACGACCAACCAAATGCTGCCGTTGAGCGCTTTATGCGCGATTATTATCGCTGTGCCATGCAGATATCGACGCTATCTGAGATGCTGACCAATCATTATTATGAGACCATTATCGAGCCGCAACTGCCGGATGAAGAACGACCAAAAAAACATCCGATTAACGCCCGCTTTAACCGAGTCGGCGAACAGATTGCAATATCGCATCATCGCGTCTTTGCTCAGCACCCTGAGGCGATTTTAGAGATGTTTTTGCTGATGGGTCAATACGGTATCAAAAACGTCCGTACCCATACCTTGCGTGCGTTAAAAATAGCGGCGCGCGGCATCGATCAAGCGTATAGAGACAACCCGTCGCATCAAGCGCTATTTTTAGCCAATTTAAAAGAGCAAAATTATTTATTTCATCGCCTGCGTACCATGAATCGTTACGGCGTTTTGGGCAGCTATATCCCAGCTTTTGCGCAAGTAACGGGGCTGATGCAGTACGATTTATTTCATCGTTATACCGTTGATGCGCATACGTTATTTTTGATTCGTATTTTGCACCGCTTTACCGATCCGCGCTTTTTTGAGGACTTTCCACTGGTCAGCTCTATCTTTCAGCGTATCGAGCGCAAAGAGATTTTGGTGCTGGCGGCGATGTTTCATGATATCGCTAAAGGCCGCGGCGGTAATCATAGCCAGCTTGGCGAAACAGAAGCGATTGAGTTTTGTCTTGCTCATGGCATGAGTACTGCGGACGCGCATTTGGTCGGCTGGTTGACCCGCTATCATTTGCTGATGTCGATGACAGCGCAGAAAAAGGACATCTCAGACCCAGAAGTGGTGACGCTATTTGCCGATTTAGTCGGAAATGTCACCCATTTAAACCATCTGTATGTGCTGACGGTCGCCGATATGAATGCCACCAATCCCCAGCTTTGGAACAGCTGGCGCGCAACCTTGATGAAGCAGCTGTATTCACAAACACGGCGTATCCTGCGCGCTGATATTGACGCCCCAACCAACCGCCAAGATATGATTAAAGCCACGCGCAAACAGGCGCTGGCGATGCTTGATAATGTCGATAATCAGCACATGAATCGCGAAGAGGTTTTAAGGTTATGGGATGACTTGGGCGATGAGTATTTTTTGCGCGAGATCGCAGAAGATATCTTGTGGCATACTGAAGCCATCTTAAACCATCCGCCCATCGGCCGCGCCTCCGATGCCAATAGTCAGCCCTTGGTCGTGTTACGTGAGCATCGCGAGCTGGCACTTGATGCGGTGCAAGTGTTTGTTTATACCCAAGATCAGGTCAATTTATTTGCCGTTACCATGGCGGTATTTGACCAAATGAATCTCGATGTTTTGGATGCCCGCATCATTACCGCAACGCGTGATTTTGCCTTAGATTCCTACGTGCTGCTCGACCGCAGCGGCACGTTATTGGTCGATACAGACAGCCAACAAGAGCTTAAACAGCGCTTAATCGACGCCTTTAAAAATCCGACGGTGCCCAAGCTTACCAATAGAAAAATGCCGCGCCAGTTGCGACATTTCGATGTTGCTACGACGATTCACTTTGAGTTTAATGAAGCCTCAAATCAGCATATCATGAGCTTAGAGACGCTTGATCAACCAGGCTTACTGGCCCGCGTTGGTCAGGTGTTTTTACAACAACAAATTGAAGTGCATGCCGCCCGTATTACCACGTTAGGCGAGCGCGCAGAAGATATGTTTTATATCAGCGATCAAAACGATCAGGCATTGTCGGCGGATAAACTTGAGACATTGAAGGCGGCATTGATAGCAAGCCTGAGCATTCGTAACGATGGTTAATTGCTATATAGCTGCTTATGTTAGAAGTTAATCGTTAGAAGCTAAATTATAAATACGAAAAACGCTTTATCGTTAACCTTCAACGATAAAGCATTTTTTTAAGACGAAATATCAACGATAGCTTTTGACCAAATATTTATAAGCTACTTATATTAAACGCATACTTTATAAGACGCTTTTATAGACCATCTCGCTTGCCATCTCTTTAAGCTCCTCATCGGCAAGCTCCAACGGCAAAATCTCTGCTTCTACTTGCTGCTGCCCAAGCATCAAGCGCCCAGTGTCCACCTCTTTTTGTAGCAGACGATGCAAACTGGCTAAATGAAATTCGCCGTCGTAGTACTCAAAGATTTGCTGTAAGGAAATCGGGGCTTTGGCATGCACATCATTATAAAGCGTGTCAGCGGCCAAAATGGTCATCTCGTTAAGCGCTTCTTCACGCAAGACATCGACTTGATTGATCTTATTTTGTAAATGCGTGGCCATACGGCCCTTAAAGCCCAACATGACAATAAAAATCAGCGTCTGTACCGCAAATAAACCCATATACTGCCATAAAGGCAATGAGATGTTTGACAGTTTGCTCAGGAGCATAAGCACCATCGCCACCACCACATAGCTGACCAATTGCCAGAGCAGCCACATCATAAAGCTGTTATCGCCAAACCAAAACATCTGCCGCTCTTTTAACAGCGTCAACTGCTGCCGCGCATGCCACCAATTGTGCTCGCGCTGTTTTAGTTGCTCGTATAGCTCAACACGCTGGCTACCCTCAAATTGTTGCACATTGATATCTTTAGCGCCACGCTCATCGGTTTTTAAAACACTAGACATATCAAGTTTCCTTAAATAATCTGACGTTTTTACGGACAGTTATTTTTTGCTTGGTTAATAAATGACGCTATTTTAATTTTATCTATACTTAATCGCATTATTAAAATTGGCCAATCTCAATACGGGTTACCGTCTAAAAAACAAGCGCTATGCAAGGTTATTCACCGTATAAATTGCTTTAAGTGCTGGTTTTAACTCAACAATAAACCGTCTGAGAAGAAAAAAGACAAAAAATAAGAGAAGTGCTACACTGCTTAAATGTAATTTTTCTTTATCACTTTATTATTAATTGTCTATTATAGTTAGCCTACCTATGAATCACAACTTGACGACTCTGCACCCTTATCCGTTCGCTAAGATGGCGACTTTACTCGCGGACAGTACGCCAGCCTATAACTATAGTGAAATTAAGCTCGGTATTGGAGAGCCAAAACACGAGCCGCCAGCATTTGTGTTGGACGTCCTACGCGAAAACTTGGACAAAATAAGCCAATATCCAACCACCAACGGGCTGTTTGAGCTGCGTCAAACCATCGCTCACTGGTTAGAAAAGCGCTTCTTTCTCAATCATCTCGACCCGCATACGCAAGTATTGCCGGTTATGGGTACGCGCGAGGCGATTTTTAGCTTGGTGCAAGCGGTTATTGACCATCCACAAACCGAGTTGTCCGAAGACGAAACCAATCAACTGGCAGCTCATAATCAGCCAAGCGCGCAGCCCTTGCAAAAAGCAGATGAGGCACCAACCATTGTGATGCCCAATCCGTTTTATCAGATATACGAGGGCGCTGCCATACTCGCGCAAGCGACGCCGTACTTTATGCCTTGCAGCATTGATAATGAATTTAAAGGTGACTATCGCGCGGTACCGAGGGACGTTTGGACGCGCACGCAGCTATTGTTTGTCTGTAGCCCAAATAATCCAACCGGTTCCGTCATGACCATGGATGATTGGGAACACTTACTGCGTTTATCCGACCAGTACGGCTTTATCATTGCCAGCGACGAGTGCTATAGCGAGCTGTATTTTGATCGCGCGCCGATTGGCCTGCTGCAAGCTTGCGCGGCGCTCGGTCGTCATAACTTTAAAAATTGCGTGGTATTTCACTCTTTATCCAAGCGTTCAAACTTGCCCGGCCTGCGCTCAGGCTTTGTGGCCGGTGACGCCAATATTTTGCAGCCTTATTTGCAATATCGCACTTATCAGGGCTGTGCAATGCCGATACCGCATCAGCTGGCTTCCATCGCTGCTTGGGAAGATGAAAAGCACGTGGCGCGTAATCGAGCGCTTTATCAAGAAAAATTCGCCTTATGGATGTCCGAGCTTGGCGAATTGCTTGATTTACGCATGCCAGAGGCGGGTTTTTACTTTTGGGTAAAAGTGCCTGAGCAATTTAATGGCGACGACGAAATCTTTGTCAAAGCTTTATATGAGCAAGCAAATATTCACGCGCTGGCTGGGCGTTATCTGTCACGCGAGGTCAATGGTAAAAATCCTGGGCAAGGTTATGTGCGCATTGCCTTGGTTGCCAGCGTTGAGGAAAGCCGTGAAGCCATCAATCGTATCCGTCAATTACTTGGCGCTTAACTTGCCGCTGAAACAACATTTTTAAAGACTGAGTTTAAATGCTTAGTTTAAAAACCTGTCTCAAACATTGGCCAGAAAACCTAAGTATTAAACAATAAATAACACCTCAATATTCAACATAGTATCAGAGAACCACACATAACCACAATATTATCATGGTTATGTGTGGTTTCTTGCTATCTTGCCGATTAAACAATGCTATAGTAGAAATAACGCGACACTTTTTTATATATCCTTATCACTCATAAAATCCCTCTTCCAAAAATTTTGTTAAATATGCCATCAAGGATGATGCCATGCCCCATCTTGATTTTACCCAGCCACCTTTTGACGTATTAAGCGCGGCTGAACGCCAAAGCGTCAGAAAAAATACCCAAATCCGTTATCTTGCTAAAGATGAGCGTTTATCTGCCGCTGATTTAAGCTATTTTTATGTGGTCATTAAAGGACAAATCGAGCAGCTGCTTGCTGGCGAGTTCGTGGCGACGTATTTGGGTAGCAATCATACCGACCATCTAAATAGTAATGATTGGTTTGACAGTCGGCGGTTGCCAAAAACGTTTATAGAAGAGGATAACGAAGCAGCCACTTTCATACCTATAAAAAGTAGCGTCCCTACGAACGAGAATACTGTAACGCCCTACGAGTTTCGTGCGATTGAAGACACCCTGCTGCTGCAAATCAATGGCGCAACCGTTGATAAAATCAGTGCGCAGAATCATTTGGTGCGCCAATTACTCTCAGAAGATTTACCTGAACGATTAAAGGCATTACAGCAGCGGCGCAGCGGGCAAAGCTTAGATGCTAGCTATCATGGCTATAATGAACAGCAAGAAGTGCAGCAAATCATGATGCAGCCTGTAATTGATGTCAGCTTATTACCCGTGCATATCATTGATGCCACCAGCAGCCTCTATGAGGCGGCACATATCATGACCAAAGCTGGGCTTAAGCATGTGTTGGTGCGGCCGCTCGACCAATCACACCCTGCTGAAAAGCAAACATTAGATAATGATTTAAAAACAGATTTAGACCGAAACTTAGACCGAAATTTAGACAACAACCTAGATAGCAGCTTAGTTACTGATAGCGCCAATACGCAAACTTCCAATAACTATTCTGGTCGTACGTTAGGTATTTTAACCGATACCGATATCTGCCGCGCGGTAAGCGACCAGCAAAACCCTGCGACGACGCCTTGCCAGCGCTATGCAAGTTTCAATCTGCGCACCATTGATGCGGACGACGAGATTGGCGATGCGCTATTGACCATGACGCGCTACCGTATCCATAGACTGCCAGTGATTGATGCCAACGGCGAGGTTGCAGGCGTGCTTGGGCAAAGTGATATGCTCGCTCATATTGGTCATCATTCGCAGCTGATTAGTCTGCAGATTGAGCAAGCAAAAGATTTGCCGAGCTTGGCTACTGCGGTTGAGCTCATTGGGCGCTATATTCGCGCGCAGCACCAAAATGGTATCAAAATTGGTAATGTCAGCCGTATGGTACAAACCCTTAACGCGCAAGTTTTTACCAAACTGTGGCAACTTATCGTACCTGATGAAGTGATGAAAAACACTTGCGTTATCGTCATGGGCTCAGAGGGTCGCGGCGAGCAAATCATGCGTACCGACCAAGACAATGCGCTGATTATTCGTGATGGTTATAGCCATTCTGACTTAGCTCAGTTCGCTGAAACCTTTAACCATCATTTAGCAACCTTGGGTTATCCGCTTTGCGATGGCAATATCATGATGACCAATCCGCTGTGGCGGCAGCCGCTCAAACAGTTCAAAGCGCAGATTAGCTTATGGTTTAGAAATACCGACCCGATACACAGTATTTATTTGTCGGCCATATTTGATGGCGAATATGTCTGCGGCGATGAATCGCTACTGACGAGTGTGCGCGAGCATTTAAAAATTGCCCATCGCCAGTCAGATTTGATGTTTGTCCGTCAGTTCGCTCGTGCCGCTTTACAGTTTGGTGATGTCGGTCAATGGTGGCAAAAGTTTGTGCCGCTCCTTGGCGGTAAAAAAAGCGCCTACGATATCGATCTTAAAAAAGCTGGTATTTTTCCGCTGGTGCATGGCATTCGTACTTTAGCCTTAGAAAACGATATTTTTGATGCGCCGAGTAGTAAAGGACGCCTTAAAGCCTTGGTACAAGTGCGCGCCTTAAACCAACAGCGCGCTGACACTTTGCTTGAAGCATTAGAGTTTTTTATGGCGCAGCGTTTGTCAGTGGCGCTATCAACAGATGATAAGCATGCGCGGCAAGTTGATCCGACCACTTTATCGGCACTCGAGCGAGACTTATTAAATGAGTGCTTGGCCGTGGTCAAAAGCTTTAAGGGTCAATTAAGTCGCCATTATCAGCTAGAGTTTAATTAAAATACATACGTCAGCTGATAAGAACGCTGCGAGAAAAAATAAAGGGGAGCAAAAATAAGATGCGTTGGCTAAAACAGTTATCGTCTCATTGGCAAAAGACCCATTTGCAGCGCCCTGAGCTGGCATCGATGTTTAATAAACCTTTAGCTGATAAATGGGTCGCGATTGATTGTGAGATGACAGGACTCAATCCAAAAAAGCATCACCTGCTATCTATCGCTGCCATTCATATCAATGGCGATAGCATTGATACAGGTAACGGTCTGCATCTGGTTTGTCGGCCGCCAGTAATGCCTGATCGTGATACCATTGTGATTCATGGGCTGCGCACTGCCGATGTTGAGCATGGTATGAGCTACGATGAAATGCTGGCGTTAGTACTGCCTTTTATAGACAATCGACCGCTAGTTGGTTTTTGCCCGCAGATAGATACAGGGTTTTTGAATCCTTTGGTCAAGCGCTATATGGGCACCACGCTACCGAACCAGGTCATTGATATACGGCAATTATACAGTCGGCGTATGGGCGATCGTACGCAGGGTATTCCCAATCAATCACAGCACTTGAC
Source organism: Psychrobacter faecalis (assembly GCF_016107575.1). Lineage (GTDB taxonomy): Bacteria > Pseudomonadota > Gammaproteobacteria > Pseudomonadales > Moraxellaceae > Psychrobacter > Psychrobacter faecalis. Next base: position 52,610 of record NZ_JABAST010000014.1, read on the forward strand.
CAATATTTTAGCGCATTATGAGATCCCAGAGCTTGGCACGCACGATGCTTATAACGATGCTATCATGACAGCCATGGCATTTTTGCACCTACGCCAACGCTGATACTACGTGAAAATAGCAACTCATGTTACCATAGGCTGTTTTTGTCACCTGATAATAGACCGCTCATGCTACCCACTTCTAAGACTCATAACCGCCCTACCGCTTTTGCTAAATTAGCGCCTTTTTCTAAGCAACCATATACGCTACATAAGCCTGCTCACTACCTAGCATCACTGACCTTATTGGCGAGTGTTATACTGACGCCGCTATGTGCGCAAGCGGCTTTGCCAGAAGCGATTCAGACAGCGCTTACGCGCGCAAACTTAAGCGCGACCGATATTAGTATTATCATCACCCCAGTCGGTGATAAAACTGCGAGCCGCTTGCCTGCGCCCATTCAGGTAATTGATAGCCCTAAAGCCGCTAATCTGCCAGAATCGTTAACTACTGGCAATGACACTGCTGAACCTGAAAGCATCCAAAAACAAACGACTCAAAATAATAATATTAATGCTAAAGAAATAACGGTACATCAAAGCGCCTTAGTGACGATTGAAAAACAGACGATTAAGCAACATGCAAGACAGCTGCACGCTTATACCGATGACCCTTATACCTATCAAAGTATAGAAAGCGTGCCACCGCTACTGCCAGATGACGCTTTAAAACTCACCAAAAATCCTACTAAGAATGAAAGCAGCAAAAACAATAACGACAAATCGACTGCTCATAATCCCGCTATCAAAATTTCGTTTTCACCGCTATTAAGCCATCAAGCCGATATTGCGCGCACGCCTGCCAGCACCATGAAACTGGTGCCAAGTTTTATCGCCTTAGATACATTGGGTGCTGACTTCGTTTGGCATACCCGCGTTTATCATACGGGTATTATTATTGGCGATACGCTCTATGGCGACTTGATTATTCAAGGCAGTGGCGATCCAAAAATGACCCACGAACGCTTACAGCAACTGCTTTATAAAGTGCAAACGGCTGGCATCCGCCATATCAACGGCGATATCATCGTCGATAGTAGTGTGTTTAAAAACGTCACCAAAGACCCTGCAGCCTTTGACAACTCGCCACTACGTCCTTACAACGCCAGCCCCGATGGTTTTTTGGTCAATTTTAGCAGTGTCGGTATTCAGAGCTATCCGCTAGACAATACGCGCGCGCAGCTAACCTACACACCGCAATTGGCAAATTATCAATTGCCAAGCATGATAAATATGCGCTCGGCTGCTTGCGGGCAAGCGCGCTATAGTATTGCGCCGCAGTGGCAAGCGGCACAATTAACGCTTAATAGCAATTTGCCAGACAGCTGCGGCGAACATGCTTTTTATGTCGCCTACCCTGATGCCAAAGATTTCGCCGCCCGCGTCATTGCCTCTAAATGGCAAACACTTGGCAATACCTTAAGTGGCAAAGTCATCGCTCAAGAAACGCCTTATCATGCCAATGAAACTGCCAATAAACAGAAAAAATCGCCACATGGTTTGGCAGCGATTGCCATGTCACCCTTGCCCGTCGTCAGCTATCCTTCTTTAAACCTTAAGCAGCAGATTTATGATATCAATCACTTCTCTAATAACGTGATGACCGAACAAGTAGCGCTTTCTATCGGCGCTTATAAAACAGATGTGAATAAAAACGACACGCATCAAGAAAGCGTTAATAAGCAAGGCACTGATACCGATAAAACAATTAACAATCAAGCAATCAGCTTATATCAATTTGGTCAGCCAACAGCGACCGACTATCCGCAAGCGCTGCAATCAATCAATCAGTGGTGGCAAACCAACTTAACTACTACTCCGCCGCATTTGACCAATGGCTCAGGACTCTGCCGCGATTGCAGCATCAGTGCCGCCAACTTAAGCGAGCTGTTGACCTACGCATACAACCAACCAAGCTTTGATGCTTATGTGAGCTCGCTAGGCATTGCTGGCGTCAGTGGCACCATCAGCGCCCATAGTGACCGTTTACCCAAGTCGCAAGCCATCGGTCGCGCTTGGATAAAAACGGGTACCTTAAATAATGTCACCTCGATGGCAGGCTATGTCAAAGGTTTGTCTGGGCAAGACTATGTGGTAGTCGGACTGATTAATACCGATCATGCGCTTAATACCTATACTGCCCGTACCGTATTAGATAGCATGTTAGATTGGACAGCACAGCATTGACAATATCGACCACACTGATAGAAAGCATTAATAAAAATCAGCGTTCATGCTTAATATGTTTTAACACTCTATGCTTTACCCTTTATAAAGGTTATTTTTATGTCACGCAAACCAATGCAGCTTAGCAAGCGTCTTAGTCCAGCAAAAGATGGTCAAACAGCGGGCAATACTTCTAGCAACCTAAACGTAATGCCGCCTAAAATGGCGCCATATATCGGATTCTTTGCGGTGGGTTATGTTTTGGCCAGCGCCATATTTATGATGGTGCAAACCAAATTTGCCCTAAACTCACAGCTGGTCACTGTCGTATCCATCATCGTCGGCGCTTATATCGCGGTGCATAAATTTATTAAGCATCAACAGCGCGCGCTAGATAAAAAGGAAATCAATCGCTTGATGTTTGGCGGCGTTGCGGTGGTTTGGCTACTTACCATAGTTTATTTCTTAGGTATCTGGTTTTTCTTATTTGATGCCGTAAGCCGTGAGGTATTAACCGAGATGGCTATACAGCGACCGCTACCGCTGCTTTCGGCATTGGTGATGATATTGGTGTTGAGCTTAGTCAGCGCGCGTCTTAGTATCTTATTAATCAACCGCCTCCTTAATCCTAAGCAAAGCCGTTAAGCATAAATTTATTGAACGACCATCGCTGCCCTTAACTCGCTACTAAATGCTCAAAAATACAACCTCATACAAACTTTTTGCCCTATTAATGATGAAATTCCGTTACGCTGTTTGTAGCCAAACCATATTTGCTAGCGACAAAATAGCGGACAGTATTTTATGATTAATAGGAGCCCAGATAATGGACATGCTGCTTTTTGACAATATAGAAAAACTTGGGCGCATTATCTTAACAGCGGTCATGGTTTATGCGTTAATTGTGTTAATTACCAAAGTATCTGGCAAACGCTCAACCTCGCAGCTTAATCACTTCGACTGGATTGTGACGGTGATGATTGGCTCTTTGAGCGCCAGTACGATTTTACTCGAAGAAATCCCGTTTATCGAAGGCAGCGCCGCTATTGTGACCTTGTATTGTTTACAGTTTTTAGTGACTAAATATGCTTCTGTCTCGGTCAGTTTTAGTCATCTTATTTTATCGGAGCCGCGGATTGTTTTTTATCAAGGGCAATTCTTACCAGATGCCATGCGTAATGAGCGCCTAACGCGTCAAGAGCTAGAAAGCGCGATGCGTTCTGAAGGTATTAATAGTTTTGATGATATCGAAGCGATTGTTTTTGAGTCAGATGCGACATTGACGATTATTCCAAAACCTACGCCCTCGAATAGTAAAAACGACGAGCAACAGAGTGATGACGGCGTATCAGAAACCATCAAGCCGCTAATGTCAAATGATGACTAGGAAAGATGCTCTAAGCGCTTTAAGGTGATAGCGTTTTAAAATAAAAACATTGAGTTAAAATCTAAAATTTAAAACATGAAAAAAGGACAGCACATCTCAATCTGCTATCCTTTTTGTTTTATAAGCTTGCTTTATAAATTTGCTTTTATAAGAGCACTGGTAAAAACTACTTAATGCGTTGCCAGGTTTGCGAGCGACCAAAGACAGGTGTACCGACATAACCGCGCAGTTTTAAGCTTTGGCCATTATCACTCAAGGTTAGCTTACCAGAGTAAGTTTTTCCCGACTCAGGGTCGACCAGCTTACCGTCACTCCACTGGTTATTACCATCGGCTTTTAGACCTGACAGGATCTGTAGGCCTTCAACCGGTTTGTTTTTTAGGCTGCCAGGACATTTGGTACAAAGCGCGTCTGCCTTTTCTTTATTCAATACTTTGATGATTTTTCCTGAAACTTTACCACCGCTTTCGGTCAATTGAATAACGGCTTTTTTCTCGCCGGTTTTATCATCAATGGTTTGCCACTGCGTGCCGTTTAAAGAAGCAGCAAACACAGAGGTTGAGAGTAGCGCACCTGCGCTAAGTGCTAATAGGCTTGATATAGTACGGTTCATGAACGACTCCTTTCGTTTAAATAATATTGCAAACTATCTTATGCTCTATCAAAAAGACGGTACAGGGTTGCTGACGCTTTCTTTACCATTCAACGATAAGACTATGTAAAGATAAGACCATGTAACGATAAAAGCAATGAGTGTAGAAAAGAACAACTGTTGGTCAAATGCTAGTAAAGCATAAAAAAATACTTTGTAAAAGGTCTGTTTGTTACAATACCTTAAGCGCAGAATCTTTTTGTTACATTTAACCCATTATAAAAGTGGTCTATATTATGAAAGTAAGAATATTGAGTGTTGGAAATAAAATGCCCAAATGGGTACAAACTGGTTTTGATGAATATTTTAAGCGTATCCAGCCCATGCTTAATACTGAAATCGTAGAAATTGCCGCCGCTAAACGCGCCAAAAACCCCTCAGACGCCAATTTGGCGCAGTACCGTGAGCAAGAAGGTCAAGCGATATTGGCCGCTCATGCTGCGGCTGGACGCGAGCAATTATGGGTGCTCGACGTAAAAGGTAAAATGCTCTCAACCGAACAGCTGGCTGAAAAATTGGCGGATGGCATGCAGCAAGGCGATGATATTGCGTTGGTCATTGGCGGCGCTGACGGCGTATCGCCAGAGGTATTGGCAAAAGCAGATGTGAAATGGTCGTTATCTGCACTGACGCTGCCGCATCCTTTAGTGCGCGTGGTATTAATGGAACAGCTGTATCGCGCCATGAGTATCAATCACAACCATCCTTATCATCGCGGTAATTAAAACCTTTATAAAAACAGTCATTTGCTATAAAAATCAACCATGCCCTATCAAAAATAATGGCGACGCGTCATGGTAAAACGGATTGAAATATAGGCGCGCGCCCTAATAAATGCACCATGAAACATCCTAAACCTGCGACACCTAAAGCCATGACCGCTGCTTTGCAACCTGAGCGCGAACGTCAAAATACAACAACATCCAAGCCAGCACCCATTACCTCAGCGGCTGCTTGGACAGACGCGTCTGCGCTAGCAACTGCCATAACGCCCTCAAAACAGGCTAAATTGCCCGCGCTATTTATCTCGCATGGCGCTCCGACGCTCGCCATCGAACAATCGGCAACCACCAGTGCGCTGGCACGTATCGGTCAAAACTTGCCCAAACCGCGCGCCATTATCATTATGTCAGCGCATTGGCAGTCGGCTAAACTTGAAATCAGCAGCAATCCGCGACCAAAGACGTGGCATGATTTTTCTGGCTTTGCGCCCGAGCTCTATGAGTTGCAGTATCCAGCAGCCGGCCAGCCAGCGCTTGCAGAGACATTGGCGCAGCAGCTAACGGCGCGCGGTATTACCTGCCGTGTAAACCCTTTACGCGTCAGTGACCACGGGGTTTGGGCGCCGCTTTTACACCTGTATCCTGAGGCTGATATACCCATCGTGCAAATATCCTTGCCACGCCATTATGACAGCATCGCTTGCTATCAGTTGGGCGCGCAGTTGGCGCAATTGCGCGCCGAGCAAATCCTTTTGATTGGCTCGGGCAATATCACCCACAATTTACAGGCGTTACGTTGGCAAGCTGAAAGTATCGATGAGACCGCCAAAGACTTTAAAGTTTGGCTATTACAGCAACTAAAAACGGATATTCCAAGCGCTTTAGATTGGCAGCAATATCCTAATTATCAAAATGTACATCCAAGCGATGAGCACCTATTGCCATTATTTTTTGCTTTAGGTGCCGGTCAACGCGTCTCTGTGGTGCATCAAAGCATGGCGCATCACAGTTTGGGTATGGATATTTATCGCTTTGATTAGTGCTTATCTACTACAGCCCCTAAACTTTTAATCAAAGCGTTTTTGCTAATCTCTACTTTTTAATATAGAAGTTATCAAAACTCTTTTAATCATATAAAACTATTTCTCAAAAGCCGGTTTGGTAAACATGCCAGCACGCTCCATCTCGCCTGCGATACTAAATAGCGTCGTTTCATCATTCATGCGCCCGATCAGCTGCATCCCAATCGGCAGACCTTTTTTACTCATACCAACAGGTAACGACATTGCTGGTAAGCCGGTGACATTACCCAAGATAGTAAAGCCCATTTTACCAAGTACTGGGGCGCTGAGCTTTTCAATCATACCTGAGCTAAAAGCAAATCTGCCCATGTTAATGCCTTTATTGAGCAGGCCTGCGCTGCGCATCAGTGTTTCATCCATACGGCTTGGCGGTAGTACGCCATGCTTGACCGCAGGCGTTGGAACGGTCGGGCATAAAATCATATCGTAGGTCTCAAGCAGCAAACCTGTTTGGTATTGGCTATCGTGCCAGCCATGCTTAGCGTGGGCTAAATTAACGGCGGATAATGAGCGCCCAAGCATCGCCATATTATAAGTCTGCGGCTCAAGGTTTTGGATATGCTGCGCGCCGTAACAACGCTCGATATTATCAATGGTAAAAGCGGTATGGGCACAGACCACCACTAAAAAATCATGCCAAAATTGCTCAATATTAATATTTGGCTCAGCTGGGACCACACGATGACCCATGGCTTCTAGTTGCTTCGCGGTTTTTTCTAATACAGCAAGTACTTCTTTATCGACCTCAGTATTGGAAACCAATGGCTGTTGATGCAGGGCAATGGTTAATTGCCTTGGCGCGCGCATGGCGGCTTGCAAAAACGTGCCGTCGGGCGGTGCAATGACGTAAGGCGCGCCGATTTCTGCGCCGCTAGTCGCATCAAGCATCGCCGCGCTATCACGCACACTTCGCGTAATTACATGGTCAGCGACCGCCCCTTCCCAGCCCTCGCCAATTTTTGGGCCCATAGGGTTACGGCCTCGACTAGGTTTAAAGCCAAACGCGCCGCACCATGCCGCCGGAAAGCGTATCGAACCACCGCCGTCACCTGCGCCTGCCATTGGCACGATACCACTTGATACCGCTGCGGCACTACCGCCCGATGAACCACCAGAGCTATAGCCTTTTTTAAAGGGATTGTGTGTGACGCCATGAGCTTTGGGCTCAGTAGTGATAATCAAACCAAATTCTGGCGTATTGGTTTTGCCAAAGGTATTGACGCCAGTGGCTCTCATACGCTTAACGATTTCGCTGTCGCTTTCTGATACGATATTGACGCTGCGACTGCCCATGGTAATTGGCTCATCGGCAAAATGAAACGACAGGTCTTTGAGCAGATAAGGGACGCCGTTAAAGACGCCTGTTGGCAAGCCTTTTTCTGCAGCAGCATAAGCACGCTCATCAAAGCGGTGGATAATGGCGTTTAATTTAGGATTGAGCGCATTGGCTTGATTCACGGCGGCATCTAACAATTCTTTGGCACTGACTTCCCCTGCATTCACCAGCGCTGCCAACGCTAATGCATCGTACTGGGTATATTCTTTAAACATAACTGACCGTCCTTGGAGAGTGACAGATTTATACTTTTTTAAATTGATGCTTATTTTTTTATAAACACTCACCAGTTTAGTATAAAAAATGACGATTTATAATCGATATACAAACTCATTGGTCATTCAGACGATGACAGTATTCTTTTCCCATAAAAAAAGACGAGCCACGTTCGTTACTCGTCTTTTTTTATGGGAAATCTATTAATTTTTACATCAACAGCTCGCGCTTACCACTTTTGCCCATAGAGCTGACCAAGCCAGCCTCTTCCATCGAGTCAACGATACGCGCCGCGCGGTTATAGCCGATGCTAAATTTCCGCTGGATACTAGATGCTGATACTTTACGCGTTTCCATTATAAAAGCCACGGCATCATTATATAAATCGTCATCTTCGCCAGAGGCATTTGCGGCACTACCGCCGCCACTGGGACTCGATAGCTCAAAGTTGCCGGCCATATTATCAATATAATCGGGTGCGCCGCGTTCACGCCATGCATCACAGACACGGTTGACCTCTTCGTCACTGACATAAGCACCATGGACGCGGTCGGGCTCAATTTGCCCAGGGCCTAAGAACAGCATATCGCCGTTACCAAGCATGTCTTCTGCGCCCCCGCTATCCAAAATCGTCCGCGAATCCACTTTTGAGTTTACTCGGAGCGCAGCACGCACTGGGATATTGGCTTTAATCAAACCCGTGATAACGTCAACTGACGGACGCTGAGTGGCAAGCATTAAATGAATGCCAGCCGCGCGTGATTTTTGTGCCAATCGCGTAATAAGTTCTTCGGCTTGCTTACCGACCTGCATAATCATATCGGCAAACTCATCGGCGACAATAACAATCATCGGTAAGGTTTTAAGCTTTGGCGCTTGGCTAATACTGACGCTGTCATTGGGACGCCATAAGGGATCAAGCATTGGATTCCCAGATTTTTCAGCGGCGATGACTTTTTTATTAAACTCGTTAAGTTTACGCACTTTTAATAAACTCATCAGCTGATAACGGCGCTCCATCTCTGCCACGCACCATGACAAGGCGCTGGCCGCTTCGGTCATATCAGTGACGACAGGTGTGAGAAGATGCGGAATATCATTATAGTTGGCAAGCTCGAGCTGCTTTGGATCAATCAAAATCATACGCAGCTCATTTGGCGTATATTTGAGTAGCATAGAGAGTAGCATCGAGTTGACCAATACCGATTTACCAGAGCCTGTGGTACCCGCAACGAGCATATGCGGCGCGCGCGCAAGATCGGTGATAATCGGATTACCGCCGATATCTTTACCCATCGCCATGCTGATTTGCGCCTTGGGATCTTTAAATTTTTCCGTATTTAGTAGCTCAATCAAACGCACCATTTCGCGCTTTTTATTGGGTACCTCGATACCGATATACGGCTTACCCGGAATGACCTCAACCACACGAAGCGACGCCATCGATAACGAACGTGCCAAATCGCGTGAAATACCCGTCACCTTGCTGGCTTTAACCCCAGGCGCAAGCTCTACTTCAAAGCGCGTCACCACAGGGCCTGGAATGGCATTGACCACGTTTGCTTTGACGTTGAATTCTTGCAACTTAATCTCTAACAACTCTGACAATTGCTCGAGCTCAGCGATGGTATAGCTTGGCTTACGGTTAGGGTCTGGCTTATCTAAAATCGACAGCTCTGGAATCGGTGTCAGGCTACTACGATAAGCGGCTGTTTGCATCGAGCGTGATTTTTGACTAAAAGCGGCATCATCACTAATATGCGGCATCACCGGCAGATTAGTGTCGTCAGCTCGGCTGTCATCTTCTGGCACCATGTCAGTAATATGATTACTGCTATCACCCTCTGGCACCGCAAAGGTTACGGTCGGTTTAGCGGCCGCCGGAGCAATATTGGTCACCGAAGTACCAGTGTCCACCGTTGGTGCTAATTTTGGATTGGCAGGCGGGGTATTGGTCGGCGTCATGTCAGTCATTTCGCTGACTTCATCTACTTTATCGATTTCATCACTTAGCGCAGCGTTATCTGTTTGCCAGTCTTTCGTCACTTCATGTTGAGTTGACAGCACCTCATGTTGAGTTAAAGGCTCAGAGTTATCGGTAAACTCAGAGTCTTCGATAGACCAAGCTTCAGAGAAGTCATCCATCGAATCATCAATGTCATTACCGATTAAATCCTCTGCTACTTTTTGCTCCTTGGCGAAAGAGGTCTGCATTACTGGCGCTTCAATGACGGTTTGTTTCTGTTCTACCTTAGACGCTACTGGCACTGCGGCGTGTTCTGCTAACCACGCATCTGCTAAGTTATTAACTTCTAAGCTATCAACTCCTAAATCAACGCTTTCTGTCATTTCATCTTCATCAGCAATATCATTAATGTCATCAAAAGCAACAGACGTAGCAGCAGAATCGTAACCAAACGTCTCTTGCTCAGCCATTGCTTCACGCGCCAACAAGTCCTCAACCGTATCAGCATCGTTCCAAGCAAAACTTGGTTCAACTTTACGTGCAGGAGCGGTAATAGAATTTACAGTAGCTGTTTTTATAGTAGCTGTTGACGCTTGCGGCTGATGGACGTGTTTGAAACTACTTGTATTCGCAGAAGCTGGTTGCAATTGACCATCTTGCGCTGCGCTATTCGTTGCCGTTTGTGCTACTGCTGCCGCCGCTGACATAGACGCTTTAACGCTAGCACCAAGACCTGACGTCGCCAAAAACTCTTTTAATACGTTGTTAAAACGACCATTTTTATCGGCGGTTTGAGCATGACTAGCATGGTCAGTAGCTGGCAAATCGAGTGGTAACTGCTCAAAACCTTGCGCCGCTTTTTCATCGCTCATACTTTCATCATTTTGCTGTTGCTCAGACGCTGTCGGCGCAGCTTGTCTATTTGCTCGCTTACTCTCATTCCCTTGAGCCGCATTGTCTTGAACTGCAGTATCACGCCATGACCACGTTTTGATTTTTTGATAAATCGCTAACCAATGAATATTAAAAGCAAATGTGGCAGTAATCACCACAAATACCGTCAAGAATATTACACTACCCCACTGCGATAATAATTGTGCCAAACGTGCTTGCAGCTCAAGCCCAATAATACCGCCAGCAACCCCTTTTAGCCCTGATGTCATCGGGTCTGCCACTTGCTGTACTAGCGCTACCAATTGCGCAAATAAGGCGCTGGCACTTAACAGCAGAAATACATAAGCCACGACACGTAATAACCAAAACGTTGGTTTATTATCCCACCAAATCAGCACCGACTCATAAACCAAAAACGCCAGCAACCACCAAGCACCAAACCCAAAGAAGCTATAGAGCAAATCTGACAGCCAAGCGCCCATCTCGCCGCCCATGTTATTCACGGTCGTCATGTCACTGCTGATATGCGACCAGCTCGGATCGTTACCCGTATACGTCATCAAAATGACGAACAAATAAACCGCCAGTATTAACCCAAGCAGGGTAAATATGCCCTTTTTTAAATACTCAATAAGTGGTGCTGATATCACGTAAGATCTGCCTTGTTGTCAATACTCGTCGCTAATGCTCGTTAGTGCTGGTTATTAATATAAATGGTTGCTAGCTTATGATTGAAATTTTTCATGCTGAAGTGATTTTCTACTATTAAGTGGCACTATATAAATACCATTATAATTTGATGCGTTATTCACTGACCACTACGCTTGCATAACTTCTTATAATAACAAATACATAGGCGTAGTGGCGACAGTGTTATCAAGAAAGCGCAGAAGAAAATCAATTATTAAGCGGTTGAGCAAAAAATGCAGTCATTAACCGAACATTCGCCACACCTTTCAGTAATAAACCAGTATGCAATGAAAAAGTATGCTTTCATTTTAAGAGCAGTTTTTAAGCGCTCCGTGCTTTGATTCTAATGATACCCATATTCATTTTAGCAAACTTGCACTTTTTGCCCTCAGCCCTTATGTTATTATCACACAGCAATAAGAAAAACCATATTCATCGCGATTTTAGCGACTATTTTTTATAACATTTATCATTTGTACCACGTATTTTAATTTTTATATTTCTTATTTAGATAGCAAGCAAGGAAATTTTATGGCAACTGATATCACGGCTCCGCGCCACGAAAAACTCATTATTTTAGGCTCAGGCCCTGCCGGTTACGCCGCTGCCGTTTATGCAGCACGCGCCAACCTAAAGCCTGTTATGGTCACGGGCTTAGAGGTTGGCGGGCAGCTAACCACGACTACTGAAGTCGATAACTGGCCAGGCGATGCCCATGATTTGACCGGTCCTGCGCTTATGGATCGTATGAAAGCCCATGCCGAGCGCTTTGGTACCGAACTGGTCTACGACCATATCAATGAAGTCAATTTGAATGAGCGTCCTTTTACGCTAAACGGTAATAACGGTAGCTATACTTGTGATGCCTTGATTATCTCAACGGGTGCTTCTGCGCAGTATTTAGGCTTAGAGTCAGAAAACAAATTCCGTGGCCTTGGCGTATCAGCTTGTGCCACCTGCGATGGTTTCTTTTATAAAAACCAAAAAGTAGCAGTTATTGGTGGTGGTAATACCGCCGTTGAAGAGGCTTTATACTTATCAAACATCGCCTCTGAAGTGACGCTAGTCCATCGCCGCGACAGCTTGCGCTCTGAGAAAATCCTACAAGATAAGCTGTTTGAAAAGGTTAAAAACGGTAACATCAAAATCGAATGGAACCATAAAGTTCGCGAAGTCGTCGGCGATGATATGGGTGTCAATGGGTTGGTCATCGAATCGATGCTTGATGGCAGCACCAAGCAATTAGACGTATTTGGCATGTTTGTCGCCATTGGTCATAAGCCAAATACAGACTTGTTCAAAGGCCAGTTAGAAATGAAAGATGGCTACTTAATCGTTAATAGCGGTCTAAATGGCAATGCCACCCAAACCAGTATCGAGGGCGTATTTGCCGCGGGTGACGTCGCCGACCACGTTTATCGTCAAGCCATTACTTCGGCGGGTACTGGCTGTATGGCAGCGCTTGATGCCGAAAAATATTTGGACGCTATGGGTGAGACAGTCGCTCGTGACCACACTTATGCTTCCACATTGACTGAAGATAAAGAAGCATAAATGAGCGATTTTGCTAAAGATAACGACCGCATTGATATTAATGCGGCTGCTATAGCGCCTGAAAACTTTCGTCAATACATAAAAAGTCTTGGGCGTTATAATTTTCCCGATCCTGCGATGGTGGACCCTGATGGCATCGGTATCGTTGCTGTCGGTGGAGATTTATCACCGGAAACGCTAATTTCAGCTTATGCGCAAGGATTATTTCCATGGTTTAATGAAGATGACCCTATCGCTTGGTGGTGCCCTGAGCCGCGCTGCATCATGGTGCCAACGGATTATAAGCCGAGTAAATCACTACGTAAACAAGCGGGTCGCGAACGTTGGCAGTTGACCCTCAATCAAGCGTTCGATGATGTTATCCATGCTTGTAGCTTACCGCGTAGCGATGGTTTCAATGCCGCGCTACCTGAGGGCGAACATACTTGGATTCATAGTGAAATGATTGACGCCTATACTGAGCTACACGCGCAAGGCTTTGCGCATAGCATTGAGGTTTGGGATGATAAACAGCATCTAATTGGCGGTTTATATGGCTTAAAAATAGGCGGTATTTATTTTGGCGAATCGATGTTTCATGTTGCTTCAAATGCTTCAAAACTCGCTTTTTGGGGCTTAATGCGTTTATGTGAGCAAAGCCATGTCGAATTGGTAGACTGTCAGCTACCAAACGACCATTTATTAAGTTTGGGAGCTGAAATCTTGCCACGCGCTAAATTTTTGCTAGAGCTAGATACTTTAATTGGCAGCCGTTCAGTCAAATGGCAAAAGGACTCTCATCAATCTTTAGCGGTCTCACTTCTCGATAAACCTCAGCCTTGGCAATTGAAAGTATAAAGTAAACTTAAATAAATCTATTTATAGTTAAACATAGTAACGAATAATGCTTGCTATCATTTTTTACACAATTAGTAATTTAGGTATTTTACTTACGAGGTCAGCATGGCACCCGACACAGCGTTTTTATTGATTGGCACACTAGCGGCGCAGGCCAATACCACCAAAGATACCATTCGTCATTACGACCAATTGGGGTTACTAAAATCTCGCAAACGCCAAGCAGGCTCCCGGCTTTATACCGAATTTCATCCCGAATGCGTCGAGCGTATCGAGCTCATCAAAAGTGCTCAAGCCATTGGTTTTACATTAACTGAAATCAAAGACAGCTTAAATGATTATTACGATGGTCAACTTGATATTGATTTGCAGCTAAGCCTTACGGAGCAGAAATTGGCGCAAGTTAAAAAACAGCAAACGACAATTAATCTGATGATAGAAATGTTGGCTGAACGCATCGAGGTGCTTGAACGCATGAAAACCGATAAAAATTATCTCTCTAATATCGAGATATGCAAAAAGAAAATACCGCCGCAAGCATAATTTAACTATTCTCTAAACAACCCATTGTTAATCGTAAAATCGCTGCATAATCAAGGCATCGATAGCGGGCCGATGCGGCAGTTGATAATAACTCTTTCGCTTATGAATGACGACAAAACCTTGCCGCTCATATAAAGCAAGCGCTGGTGCATTATCTGCGCGCACTTCTAATAATAAGCTCTCTACCTTATTATTTATTAACTCATTATTTAATGTAGCAAAAAGCTGCGAGGCAATACCTTGACGCTGATAATCAGGATGGGTGCCGATACGTAATATCTCTGCTTGCTCAAAAACCACTTGATATAAACAATAACCAACGATCTTATAGCCTGCTTCCTCTTCTGGTTTATACACTATCTTTATATGCGTACTATCTTGCGCGAGCATCTCAGCCAATGTCTGCTCAGTCCATGCGTCGTGCGGCTGTACGAGCGTTTCAATATTTGCGACTGCTTGAAGCGCTTGTTGCCGCTCTGAGGTATTGGTTGCTAATTTCTTTATAATAAACACCGCTTTTCCTTTTATTTTTCTTATGCCTTAACGGCTATGTTAGCGTAATTTTTAAACTTATTCATAAATGGCATTCTATATATGTCATAAATACATACCTAAGCTGCCTATATTCAAAGATATCTTAGACGTTTAGTTTAATACATCCAAAAATATTTGTAGAAGCCATAAAAAAACTGCTTAGCCCTTATACTTAAGGATTAAGCAGTTCGAAAGTATTTGAGCTTCAGCATTCAAGTAACTATCGACGCCTGATGATACCAGTCAAACATCAATGCACTTAAGAATTGTGATTAAGCATTACTTTTCAGATATTCTAACATGGTATCTGCATCTGATACTTCAAATGGATCTGTTGGACAGTTGTCATCAAAACCCGCTTCTTTAAACACTTTTTTGATTTCTTTATTATCGACATACATCGAATACCGCCATGAGCGCATACCAAAGCCAAGATTGCTCTTATCAACCAGCATGCCCATTTTACGAGTGAACTCACCATTGCCGTCAGGAAGCAAGAAAACGTTTTCACGGTTTTGCTTCAGGCCCCATTGGTACATGACAAAGGCATCATTGACAGAAATGCAAACGATTTCGTCTACGCCTAATGCCTTAAATTCATCGTAAAGCGCTTCATAGCGAGGTAAATGGCTGGTCGAACACGTTGGCGTAAAGGCACCTGGGAGTGAGAAAACCACCACTTTTTTATTGGCAAATAACTCATCTGTGGTTAGGTCATACCATTTGAATGGGTTGTCTCCGCCGATAGATTCATCACGAACACGAGTTTTGAAAGTCACATCAGGTACATGGGTAATCATTATTTACTCCAATTTAGGTTATTGTGTTTTTATTTTTAAAATGCTACCGCTATATAATAAAGGTTATAGTTATCTATAAGCAAATCTTTAATCTACTATATATAAATCAGTCCTTATAATTTATAGCTTTGGAATTTATTTTTTCAAATTAGAGAAAAACCCTAGTATTTAACCCCTTATCCTCATTCATACCCCACAAAAAAAGCCACCCCTTATCAGGATGGCTTTTTTCTTACTACATAACGTTATCAGATTTCTCTAATAGCGTTAGGGTTTTGATGCTTAGCTAAGGACGTTAGCAACAACACCAGCACCTACGGTACGGCCGCCTTC
>NZ_JABAST010000015.1 GCF_016107575.1 Psychrobacter faecalis
GATTAGTGAGGTGCTCTTCTTTTTTCAATCACTTTCGAAGTTGAGAGTGGGGTAAGTATATGCTTGCTTATAACCACTTTGTCAGATGAGAACGCTTTCGAACTTCCAAAGCATAAAAAAAACGACCCATTACGGATCGTTTTTAATATGACTAAAATAATTTTAGTTAGAATAAAGACATAAATTCTTAGTTAAAGTTCTGTTTAGCTTGATAAGATAGTTTTACGCCAAGAGCAAAACCGTCATTGTTTTCAAACTTACTGACGACTTGCTTGGTTGGGATTTGGCCATCTGCATCACCGAACCATAAATACTTACCGCCAGCAGATACTGCCCAGTTTTCAGTGATATCATATTTACCACCTAAACCAACGCTATAATAGCCTTCGATTGGACCGAGTGAAGTAACAGGGTTGCCTGCGCCACTATCCCAACCAACGGTACCGCTTACCGCAAACTTCGGTGCTAGACGTTTTGCAAGGCCTAATTCTACTTGCCATTGATCCTTATCGTAACTAACTAAAGGCAAACCTATATCATCTTTAGTTAGGTTTTTACTTACGTCATTATAAACAGGCGGAACAATGGCAAAATCTCCCCAGGGCACCCAACGTACTTTTGCTGTAGCTAAAGTTGTTGGATTAATACCAGTCTGAAAATCAAAGTTTACAGATTTTGGTGTGGTAATATCAATATCACCACCCTTTTTTATTCCTGCTACTGGATATTGTTCATATATAGGAAGGGTATGGTCAATTTCTGAACGATACGTCAATGCAGCTTTTAAAGCAATTTCAGGTTTGCTGTAAGCAATACCTGCTAACCAACCAATATCCTTATCAGAGCTAATATGGGCAGTATAACCGTTCGCTAAACCATAAGCCAGTCCTCTAAGCTTGACATCGGCCTGTACTTGCTGCGCGACTGGACCACCATACACTTGGAATTCTTTGTTAGTACCAAATTTTGCGCCTAATATTGCTGTAAGACTCTCAGTGCGTACCTCGACATTCGTACCCTCGCCTTTACTGTCTAGCTCAGATTTGACAGCATTTAAGGGTGCGCCAAGTTGTTCAGCTTCAGTTTTATAGCCTGTCGCTTTCTCTTTTGCATCTTGTGCCAAAGCAGCCAATCTACCCGCTTCAACAAGGTTGCCCTGCTGCTGAGCTAAGCCTGCTTGCTGAGCAAAACCTTGTGCCTTGGTAGCTTCTTCTACTGCATTGTTACGAGCACTATTAAAGTCTGAGTTTAGATCATTAAAAGAAGTATATTTACCTTGTGTTAAATACTTCGTAGAATTATCAACATTGCCTTGAGCTACGAAATCGTTATTACCAAGATAGTCAGCTGCAGCACCAAATGGTTCATCATATAAGATACCAATACTAAAGGTGTCATTGATATCCGTTTTTACACCATAACGGAAAAAGTCATAATCTTCTGCGATGTCATCAATTTTATTACCTGAAGAGTCTTTACCACTAACATCAGCATCGATATAGGTATAAACGGTTTCGGCATAGGTACCATCTTGCAAAAACGCGGTGATATCTTGACCTGAACGATCAAGACCTGCCGCACTAGCGATACTAGCTGCAGAAATAGCAGCCAAAGCTACCGTTAGAGTCTTTAGATTGAAATATGCGCCCATTATGTATCTCCAAACATCCACATTGTTTTACCGCTACACCGAACTTTGTTAGGTAGACAGTATCTAAGGTGAAGGATACTAATGTGTTTTTTACATGAAAACAACCGAAAAATACATTATTTCTGCAATATGACTGAATAGACGGCAAACCGTATATTTATGCTAAAATTCGCATATAAACTTATAATAAATGCTGTGCAATTGTTTGTTATCCATAATTAAAAAAACTTATTACTAATAATGCGGTGGTCTATCTGCCATGACATCAAAAGGCGCTACACCGCCCTCCCTATCTTGGTTTTGCACCTGCTTATAGATAAACTGTAGTTGGCGCTGCAAGGTTTGGATATCTCTATCTTGGCGCGTAATAACCTCATCAAGCCTCTCGACAGTAACTTCAAGGTGAGAGAGGTTCATTTGCAACTCAATGACCTGTGCTTGTAAATCTGCTTGGCTATCTGACAACTGAGCTTGTTGATTAGACGCGTCTTTTTCAATCGAATTTGGTTGGTTCATATTTTTCTCAATAGTAGTTCTCAATAATAGATAGTATGGTTATTTTCTTTATTAAATCTCAGACCTAACCATTTAAAACAGACTTTATAAAATAGTGTTTATCAAAAAGCCCCGTAAAACCACGTCACTTCTAGGGCGTGGATATCAGGCGTCAACCGTTGTCACCTAAGATTGAACCCACCTTGTTAACCAAACCCATTGAGAACATAATCACTCTATGAAAACGCTCAAACTACGCATCAAAGACAAACACACCAATCAGCTAAACATCTTAGCAGGGTCGGTTAATTTTGTCTGGAATTACGTCAATGAGCTTAGTTTCAAACATCTCAAACGCACGGGTAAATTCTTTACAGCTTACGATTTAGCAGCCTACACCAAAGGGGCTGGTGAATACCTAAATCTACACAGCCAGACCTTACAAGCTATTAGTGAGGTTCACGCTAAATCTCGCAAACAATTTAAAAAAGCCAAACTCAACTGGCGTACCAACAATCCTAAAGCCAAACGTAGAAACTTAGGTTGGATACCGTTTAAAAAGACCGCGATAAAATATCTAGCAACCCATCAATCAGGCAAGAAAAGCCTTAAATCCACCATTCAGCTAAGCCTCGCTAAGGGTAAAAATCTCACTATTGACCTATGGGATGGCTATAACCTAGCCCTATACAACATCAACACCTGTGAGCTGGTGCAAGATGCTCGCGGCCACTGGTATGCCTGTATCACCGTTAAAGAATTTCCAAAAACAGCTTGTGGTAGTGGTCAAGTCGGTATTGATTTGGGCTGTAAAGATGCCGCAGTCAGTAGTGATGGCGATCAACTACAAACCAAAGTCACGCATCAATACGCTGAAAAACTGGCGATTGCTCAAAGGGCCAAGAATAAAAAGCGGGTCAAGGCGATTCATGCCAAGATTAAAAATACCCGAAAAGATTTAACCCATAAATTTACTAATAAACTGGTTAAAGCCAATAGCTTAATTGTCGTTGGTAAAATAAAATCAACATCATTCACTAAGGGCAAACTGGCCAAATCTGTCTATGACGCTGGTTGGTTTGAGATTAAGCGGCAACTGGATTACAAATGCAAGCATGCAGGTTGCCACTATATCGAAGTGAATGAAGCGTACAGCACCCAAACCTGCTCGTGTTGCGGCTCACGCCAAGACAGTCCGAAAGGTAGAGCGGGTCTTGGTATAAGAGTGTGGTTCTGTCGTTCTTGTAAAACGACCCATCAACGGGACGTTAATGGAGCAAAAAACATACTCGCGGTCGGGCTTGGCCGTCTTGAGTAGGAATCCCCTTCGCTTTTAAGAAGGGGAGGAAGTCAAAAAGGCATTTACGCATACTACAGTTAGGTGGCAGCATGTTATACTGCTAGGAATTTTGCAACAACCCTTACCTCACTATTATATAAGCTTAAGATATTCTATGGCATTGATACATTTAAAAGATATTCACTTGGCATTTGGCGTGGCTCCTATTCTCGATGGCATCGATTTTTCAATCAATGCAGGCGAGCGCGTTTGTTTGATTGGCCGTAATGGCGAAGGCAAATCTACTTTATTTAAACTGATAAATGGGTCATTGCAGCCTGACAGCGGCGAGATTATCAAAAATAGCAGCATGCGTGTTGCGATGTTAGAGCAAGACGTTCCTGAAACCAGCGGACGTATCTTAGACATCGTGATGGGCGGTAGCCGCCACACCGCCAATTTGCTGATTAACTATAATAAGCAAGTCGATATGTGTGCCAATGGCGATATGGACGCTTGCGAGCATATGGCAACCTTGCAACACGATATCGATGCAGTACATGGCTGGGATTTAGAGCGTGATGCAACCCGTCTAATTACGACTATGGGACTTGATCCTGAAGCTGACCTGTCTTCATTGTCTGGCGGTCGTAAACGCCGTGTGCTACTTGCTCGTGCACTAGTCACTAAGCCTGATGTGCTATTACTCGATGAGCCAACCAACCATTTAGACGTTGAAAGCATCGAATGGTTGGAGCGCTTTTTACTCGACTGGCAAGGTCTGACGTTATTGTTCGTGACGCACGATAGAGCATTTGTCAATAAGCTCGCCACCCGTATCGTTGAGCTTGATCGTGGACAATTGACCAGCTATGACGTGACCCAAGGCGCTAAAGGTTATGCGCGTTATCAAGAATTAAAAGAGCAGCAGCTACTCGCTGAAGAAAAGAACAACGCTAATTTTGATAAAAAATTGGCACAAGAAGAAGTTTGGATTCGCCAAGGTATCAAGGCTCGCCGTACCCGTAATGAAGGCCGTGTCCGCGAGCTAAAAGCCCTGCGTGAAGAGCGCAAAGGCCGCCGCGAGCAAGTCGGTAACGTCAATATCACTATGGGTGAAGGCGAGAAAAGCGGCAAGCTAGTTTGTAAAGTTAAGAACCTGCATCTAGAATATGATGGCAACGTCTTGGTCGATAACTTTAGTACCATGATTATGCGCGGTGACAAAATTGGTATCGTCGGTCCCAACGGCGCGGGTAAAACCACGCTGATTAAAGCCCTGCTCGATATGTCTGATGATGAAGTCACCAAAACAGGCACAGTCGAGCTTGGCACCAATTTACAAATTGCCTTTTTCGATCAGCTGCGTGATCAGTTGGATTTAGAAGCCAGCGTGGCGCAAAACGTCTCAGAAGGTTCTGACTTCGTAGAAGTTGGCGGGCGCAAAACGCATATCATGAGCTATTTGCAAGATTTCTTATTTGCCCCAGAGCGTGCGCGTACGCCTGTTAAAGCCTTATCAGGTGGTGAGCGTAATCGCGTACTACTTGCCAAGCAATTATTAAAGCCTGCCAATATTTTGGTACTCGATGAGCCAACCAATGACTTGGATATGGCCACCCTGGAGCTTTTAGAAGAATCGGTCGCCAGCTTCAACGGTACTATCTTGCTGATTAGCCATGACCGCTCATTTATGGACAACGTCGTTACCTCTACTTGGGTATTTGACACGGATGAAAATGGTAATGGCATCGTCAAAGAATATGTCGGT
The DNA here is from genome assembly GCF_016107575.1 of Psychrobacter faecalis. Taxonomy (GTDB): domain Bacteria; phylum Pseudomonadota; class Gammaproteobacteria; order Pseudomonadales; family Moraxellaceae; genus Psychrobacter; species Psychrobacter faecalis. The sequence goes on from NZ_JABAST010000015.1 coordinate 5,197, forward strand.
GGCTATCAAGAATACTTGATACAAAAAAACCGTGAAGAAGAAGCGAAAGCTAAGAATGCTAAATCGTCTAACGATAATGCTGCTATTAGCAAAGCTAACAATAAAACTACGGTCACGGTAAAGTCTAATACCGCTGCCAAAAAGCTCAACTACAATGAACAGCGCGAACTCGATAATTTGCCAAAAGAAATTGCTGCGTTAGAAGCTGAGCAAACGGAGCTAGAAGAAAGGCTGGCTGACGGTTCATGGTTTACGAAAGATATGGAAGCCGCTACGGCTGCCAGTGAGCGTTTATTAGTCATCGAAGATGAGATGATGACTAAGCTTGAGCGCTGGCATACGCTTGAGAGTTAATACTATGTATCGCCATTTATGACCTTATAACTTTTATATTAGGCATGCTTTATATTGGACATAGTTAAGGGTTATAAATAGCTTACGACCACTTACAACCGTGTAATGTGCGGAAAGTTAGTGAACATTGTCTTGATTTCAAGTATCATTCCCTATTGCTGAATACCCTTATTAATTATAAGGTCATTATTCATAATAGTCTTGTTGATAAAAAAGCGTACTTTAAGGTAGGTTAAATATTGATAATTAAGCAGTTTTAGACTAATTATCTTGTTTAACACTGAAGTACGCTTTCTCAAGGCTGCTTTATTTTTAACACAATAATTTATTTTATGACCGAAATAGCTTAGAATAGCAACAATTAGCAAAATTAGGCACAGCTAACGTGGCTTGATAATTGTCATTTTTCTAAGCCACAAACCCAGTGTGGGATAATCCCATTTCATTCACCTGGAGGAAGTATTAATGAGCCATGCCGAAGGCGTTAACGTACAACGTCGTAGAGTTCTTATTGCCTCGACTGCCGTCATTGGTGCAGCTGGGGTAGCTGCTGTGGCGACACCTTTTGTCCGTTCTTGGACTCCGAGCGCAAAAGCCGAGGCTGCAGGTGCTGCAGTGACCCAAGATATTGGTTCTATCGAAGCAGGACAGATGATTGTCGTCAAATATCGGGGCAAACCTATCTTTGTGGTCAAGCGCACTGAAGAGATGCTGACCACCTTAGAATCAGTGAAGCCATTACTGTCAGACCCTGATTCAGATGAGTCGCTACAACCAGAATATTGTAAAAACCCTGAGCGCTCTTTATCACCAGAAGTCTTGGTGGTAGAAGGCGTCTGTACACATTTAGGCTGCGCACCAAACTACCGTCCTGATGTGGGCGCAGCTGATTTAGGCGGTAATGACTGGTACGGTGGATTTTTCTGCCCATGTCATGGCTCTAAATACGACTTATCGGGTCGTGTTTATAGTGGTGTCCCTGCACCGCTTAACTTACCAATCCCAGAGTACAGCATGGATGGTACTATCTTGACGATTGGGGAGGCTTAATATGAGCATGGGTAAAAAGTTAATGCATTGGGTAGACGCGCGCTTTCCTGCGACTGAAACCTATGAATATCATATGTCAAAGTACTATGCACCAAAGAACTTTAACTTTTGGTACTTCTTTGGCGTGTTATCAATGGTGGTATTGGTCAACCAGCTAGTGACTGGTATTTGGCTAACAATGATGTACAACCCAAGTGCCGAAGGGGCATTTGCGTCTGTTGAATATATCATGCGTGATGTCAAAGGAGGCTGGCTCATCCGTTATATGCACTCGACGGGCGCATCTGCGTTCTTCGTCGTCGTATACCTGCATATGTTCCGCGCCTTGCTATATGGTTCATACCAAAAACCGCGTGAGCTTATTTGGCTTATCGGTATGGGTATTTACCTCGCATTGATGGCAGAAGGTTTCTTCGGTTACCTACTTCCTTGGGGCAACATGTCATTCTGGGGCGCTCAGGTTATTCTAAACTTACCTGCAGCTCTACCTGTCATTGGCGATGGTCTTGCTGAATGGGTACGTGGTGACTATATCATCTCAGGTATCACCTTAAACCGCTTCTTTGCTTTGCACGTTGTTGCTATTCCACTTGTCCTTGTCGGCTTAGTGTTTATGCATTTAGTGGCGCTGCATCACGTTGGTTCGAACAATCCTGATGGCATTGATATTAAAAAGCTAAAAGATAAGAATGGCGTACCATTAGACGGTATCGAATTCCATCCGTACTATACTGTGCATGACATGGTTGGTATTGTGGTCTTCTTTATCTGTTTCTTTGCAGTGGTATTCTTCTTCCCAGAAGGCGGCGGTTTCTTCCTTGAGCCACCAAACTTTGAAGCAGCAAACTCACTGAAAACACCTGCGCATATTGCACCAGTATGGTACTACACACCTTTTTATGCCATCTTACGTGCGGTTCCTAATAAGCTTGGTGGTGTGATTGCAATGGGCGGTGCGATTGCCTTCCTATTCTTAATCCCATGGCTTGATAGATCGCCTGTACGCTCGATACGTTATAAAGGTATTTTGTCTAAGATTGCCCTTACTATCTTTGCTATCAGCTTTGTGGTATTAGGCTACTTGGGTGCGACACCTGCAACGCCAACAGCGACAATTTTGGCACGTATCTTTACTATTCTGTATTTCTTGTTTTTCTTATTGATGCCGTTCTACACAGCTATTGAGAAGTGTAAACAGCCACCAGAACGCGTTACCGGAGGTCACTAATGAGCACGCTAATTAAATCCCTAGCTGGTCTAGGCTTAGGCGCCGCGCTGACGTTGACTGCTGGCACTGCAAGCGCATCAGGTGGTGGATGTGGTACTTTTACCAATGCTGATGGTGTGGTTGAACACTTAGCTTGTAGTACAGCTCCTATTGATTTTACCAATAAGGGTTCGCTACAAAACGGCGCGAAAATCTTTATGAACTACTGCGCTGGATGTCACTCAGCAAAATATGTTCGTCATTCGCGCATTGCTAAAGACTTAGAGATACCGCCTGAGCTGGTTGAAAAGTATTTGATGGTCACCACCGATGAAATCGGTGACCATATCAATGCTGAAATCGACCCTGATGTTCAAGCATCATGGTTTGGCGCGGCACCTCCGGACTTGTCACTTGAAACAAGACTACGCGGTGATGACTGGGTTTATACTTACCTTCTATCGTTCTATGAAGATCCAAGCCGTCCTTGGGGCTCGAACAACTTAGTACTTGCAAACGCTGCTATGCCGCATGTGTTGCATAATATGCAAGAAACCTTGAGTGAAGAAGAGTTTGAATCTGAAGTTGGTGACTTGGTTAACTTTATGGCGTGGATGGCAGAGCCAGTACGTCATGACCGCCAAGTAATCGGTTTCTTTGTGATTTTATTCTTATTAGTACTACTCATTCCAGTTTACTTATTGAATAAAGAATTCTGGAAAGACGTAAAATAATAAAGCAATAAAGATCCAAAGTTAATCTAAAAAATAAGCACTACTTCGGTAGTGCTTTTTTATGTCTAATTAGACCATTAATTATAAAATCTTCTATTAAGAAATCGCCTTATATGCAATGTTTACGTACGCTACCTTGATAAACGCAGCGACATTGTTTACGATAATAGGCTTTATTAATACATTAGGCTTCCATGATTGATGCGAATGACATTCCAAGTAGTCAGCTGATTTTATACGCTGACGATGGCTACAACAGCCATGTGGTCCGCCTATTGCTTGAAGAAAAAAAGCTTGCCTATTATTTATCACGCCTGCATTCTGAGCGTCCGGAAGACTTGACCGAGCTCAACCCCTATCACACTTTGCCTGTTTTGCAACAGCGTGAGATTGCGCTATATGAGATTAACGTTATCTTCGAATACCTTGAGGAGCGTTATCATGCCAATAAACTATTGCCAGATACGCCGCAAGAGCGCGCCCAGTTTCGTCAATTGGCTTGGCGTATACAACATGATTGGTTAGTGCTCGGCAAACGATTGCTGATGCATCCGGACAGTTTTAACAAAGCGCAAGCAGCCTTGGCGAAAAAGCAGCTAAGCGACTCCTTGATTACTTTGTCGCCTTTATTTGCTCATAAACCTTATTTTATGGCCGACGAGTTTGGTTGGTGCGACGTGCTATTAGCGCCTTTGTTATGGAGATTGGAAGAGATGGGCATTGAGCTACCGCGTGCTATCAGCCGCCCCCTATTTGACTATCAAAAACGGGTCTTTGAACGTGACAGCTTTCAAAAAAGCGTACGTTAATTAGACAACCGCTGATGACTCCCCTAAAATAGACTCTGATATAGAATAGCGATATAGTGAATGATTTTTCTATAAATACGACTTTATCGCAAACGAGACAGTATTTAATAATAATGCATAAGGAAACCAAAAAATGAGCGAAGAAACCACCTCTATTACCCCAACACGTCCCTATATGGTGCGCGCGCTATATCAATGGATAGAGGACAATGCGCTCACCCCATACCTGATGGTAGATGCTACTGCTGACAATGTCCAAGTCCCTAAAGAGCATATCCAAGACGGACGTATCGTGCTCAACATTGCTAGCCGCGCGACCGGTAATATGAGCATGGAAAATGATTATATTCATTTTAGTGCGCGCTTCGGCGGTGTCTCGCAAGAGATTTGGGTACCATTGACGGCGGTAATGGGGATTTATGCCAAAGAAAATTCGCAAGGGATGTTTTTTGACCCTAATGAATACGATGATTATGTCCCTGAAGAAGACGCAGCGACTACCTCCAAGAAAAGTACTGCTGCCCCAAAACCTAAGCGCGATAATAAAGCAGGGTTAAAAGTTTTAAAATAATTATGTTGAAAAATCGACTTTAAAATAGCCGAAAGAATTAGCCATAAAAAAGCCAGTCATATTCCATATGCTGGCTTTTTTTATGGTCAGTCCAAAATGCTAACAGGCTCAAAAACACTTAATCTCTTGGCGTTTAAGTGCTTGAGTATTAAGTTCTTGGCAGTGTCACACCGCGCTGACCTTGGTATTTACCGCCGCGGTCTTTATAACTGGTCTCACAAACGTCGTCCGCATCGCTTTGAAAAAACAGCATCTGTGCCACGCCCTCGCCCGCATAAATACGCGCAGGCAAGTTGGTGGTATTACTAAATTCCAACGTCACATGCCCTTCCCACTCAGGCTCAAGTGGTGTGACGTTGACGATGATACCGCAGCGTGCATAGGTCGATTTACCAAGACAAATCGTCAATACATCACGCGGAATACGAAAATACTCCATCGTGCGCGCCAAAGCAAAAGAGTTTGGCGGAATGATACACTCGTCACCGATGACATCAATGAAGCTTTTTTCATCGAAGTTTTTTGGGTCTACAATCACTGAATGCACGTTGGTAAAGACTTTAAATTCAGGCGCACAGCGTACATCATAACCGTAGCTTGAGGTGCCATAACTGACCAAACGCTCGCCGGCATCATTAAAACGTACTTGACCTGGCTCGTATGGTTCAATCATGCCATGTTCTTCGGCCATTTTACGAATCCAGCGGTCAGACTTGATAGACATTGTTGTTCCTTAGCAAATATAAAATCGAGATGATGATATGAATGATATTTTGATAGCGACGATTATACGGAATTGACGGCGCAATTTATAGAGCGGCAACGACTTTAAAGTTAAACCTGCTATTTATAAGTGCATCATAAGCGCTCATAAGCTACCATTTAGCAAAATGATCTTCCGCTAAGCCCATTACCTTATCAAGCTTAATCACCTCATCTACTAGCCGTATCTCACCACTATACAAACCAAGCCATTGCTCAAAGATACTGGCGAGCACACCGAAGTTATCGGTCTTTTTATAGACAGTCATCGGCGTAAAGGTTAAATCAATATCAACCTTGCTCCAGCCAAGATTTTGATGATAAATACGCCAAGTATGCTGCGCAGCTGCATCCAAATCTTGACGTACAAACATCACAGGCGGCAAATACACTATCTGCCCATCAAGCCAGCAAGCGTTTTCACTGGCGCCGGTTTCATTGACACCCATCGATAAGTTAAGAGTAAAATGACGACCGTCTGGCAAGTAGCTATTAATACAAGTCCAAAACCAATTGGTCTTGTGGCGCATATAGCCAAGCGTCCAATCTAGATTGGCAATAGTCGTGTCAGTAAAGTCGATTTGCTTGGCTTTAGCATCAGGAACAGTAATATTAGATGTTGAATGAGATTTAATAAGTAGATGTCCAGATATTGCTGTCAGCGGCTCTTTTTGGGTAAAGGTCCAACCGCGTCTGCCCGTTGGTGTACAGATAGCTAGTGGCTGTGATTGTCTTGCTAAGGTTGCATTGAGTGCAAGGTTTTGACTATCTAGCACAACGTTAATCTGCGAAGGCGTAAAATCCAATGTTACGGTCAGCTTATCATGGGTAAACGCCATTTGACCTTGATAGCAATCGCCTTTTAATAAGGTCTGCCGCGGCAAAGGTTGCAAGGCTTCGCAAACTTCTAGCTCACTAATTTCATCATGATAAAGATAAACGAAGGCGCTGGTCGCAAGCTTAATCGTCGCCAGTGCTAGGCAAACTCGATAAGGCGGCTCGATAATTTGGATAAAACAAAATTGGTTGGCTTTAAGCGCTTTGCGCCAGTTTGGCAGCGCTTTTTGCGAGATAAGATAACTATGATAGTCAAGATAGTTGATGCGCTTAACGTTAGCAAAAACGCCTAAGTTAGGTTGACCGTTTTGAATAAGCTGGTCAATCTCAACTACTCTCAAGTGATTAGCGATAGGTTGATGATTATTATTTTGCTTCATGGTTAAGGCATCCTAGCCAAAATTCATTACGAGACTACCTGTCCTTGGTAGCTAACCATGCTGCTGACGATTCTTCTCTTCGCTTGTCCTAAAGCAGCCCAAACGGCTTCTCTAATAGCTTTAATCTCTATCATCGTCAAACCATCTATAAGTTCTTCTGTCACATTGACTACTGCAAAAGAACTTATGCCAAACGGATGCCTAGAAAACTTAAGCAATAAATCAGTCATAGCTTGTACTGCTTGTAAAAAATCAGCAATCACCATTCGGCGATTGCTAAAATCTGCATTAACCTGATAGCGTTTGCCACTGCCATCTTTATAGTAGCAAACCGCGCTTACTTGATTATTCGACAGCTCAATCACGTATATCGGCGGACGAAATAGCTTTAGGAGCTGATATTGCTTGGGGATAGTATCTAAATGACGTTGATAAATGGATAGACTCACGATACTTCCTTTTTAAAATTCAAAGTCATTTAGATTGTAAGACTTTATATGCTTAGGCTATTTTACTAACTTTAGAAGCCATTAAAAACTATTAGAAAATCCGCTTATCATCAACTGGTTTGGCAAATTTATTGATATTGGCTTCGATATTTTTAGCAATACTTAGATAATACGGCGCAAATTCATCATCGGCCAACACGCTCGGCTCACCTTTATCCACTTGGGCGCGAATACCGCTAGCAAGTGGCAACTGACCCAAGAGTGGCACATGGTATTGCTCAGCGATTTTTTCGCCGCCACCCGTACCAAAAATCGCTTCAGTATGGTTACAGTTGCTACAGGTATGCAGCGCCATATTTTCAACCACGCCAAGTACTGGAATATTGGTTTTATTAAACATCTCGATGCCTTTTTGCGCATCAAGTAAGGCGATATGCTGCGGCGTCGTCACAATCACCGCACCCGTTACCGGAATGCGCTGCGCCAATGTCAGCTGAATATCGCCAGTACCAGGCGGCATATCGATGACTAAGTAATCGAGCTGCGGCCAATTGGTTTGGTTATACAGCTGCATTAAGGCGCCAGTGGCTTTTGGTCCGCGCCACGCCACAGGTGTATTATCACCATCGAGCAAGCTACCAATCGATAGCATTGCCAAACCATGCGCTTCAATAGGTACAAATTGCTCGTTTTCTAGCTCAGGTTTGACTTTGTCCACGCCCAGCATCGTCGGCATACTTGGTCCATAAATATCAGCGTCTAGCACGCCAACCCGATTGCCCAATTTCTGTAATGCTAAGGCGATATTAACGGTAGTGGTTGATTTACCAACGCCGCCTTTACCCGAAGCGACGACGATAATATGGCGGATACGCGGATGCGCCGTTAAGGACGCTTGCGTCGGCGCCGCTTTCGTAATCGGCGGTTCAGCCTGATTGCTGCTATTTGTATTTGCAGAGGGTTTGGTCTGCTTTTCCATCGCGTTAGTGGTTTTTGGCATGGCTTTCGGTAGGCTTGAGCCCGCGCCTTTTGCAGGCGCTGGCAGGCGCACATTCATATGAATCACTCTGATGCCATGCGGATGCAGTAGATTGCCAAGCTCTTGCTGAATGGTCTCAGGGTCGCTATCTTGCGGCAGACGCAAATCCAAAGTCAGCTCATCGCCATCGCGCTCTAGACCTGTGACCATAGTTGCAAGACTGTTATTACCCAAATGGTAATTGAGCAACACTTGATCAACGGCGCTATCACGAGCCGCTTGTTGCTGCGGAGATTCGGATTTCGAAGATGCTCTTTTTTTTATAAAATTAAACATAGCTACCTCTACTACCTATATCGATGGTTAAATTTGGCAAAAACGATGAATCTTTTTAAACAATAACTGTTTAAAATTGTTTAAAAAAACTCTTAGCTAAAACTTTAGCCCATAAAACTTTTGCCAAATGCTTTTATATAGATACAGTGTAGCTCAATGGGCGCTATAAAAAAACCACACTGTCAGTAGGTATGAGGGTCAAAATTGGTGTTATTTTTTTATTTAAGCGGTCTTATGTAAATGACCGTTTATTAAACAAACTAACCAATCGGTAAAAATTTAGAAGCGATGAATAAATAGATCAGTACACCCGAGGCATCACTGATTGAAGTAATCAAAGGCGCACTGGCGGTTGCAGGGTCAAAACCGAGTTTATTGAGTATAAAAGGCAGACTCATGCCAATGACACTACCAATCATAACAACGCACAGCATACTTAGTGCCAAAACCAAAGAGACGGTCGCGTCACCGCGCACATAGCCAATAAGGGCAATGGCAACGGCCATCGTCGCCCCGAGCAGCAGGGCAACTAAGGCTTCGCGGCCAAGGAGTGAAAACCAATCACGCATCACCACATCACCCGTCGCTAAAGCACGTACCATTAAAGTCGCTGATTGCGAGCCGGCGTTACCGCCACTATCAACCAGTAAAGGTAAGAAAAATACCAATACTAAGTTTGCCGCAATGACGTCTTCGAAGTTAGCAATACTTAGCCCCGACAGCAAGTTGCCAAATACTAAAAACACCAGCCAAAAAACCCGCTTACGGTAAAGGACAGTAATACTGACGTCTTTTAAGCGCCCAACCATGGTCGAGACACCGCCTGACTTATGGAAGTCATCCGTGGCTTCATCACTTGCCACGTCCATCGCGTCATCATGAGTGACGATACCAACCAACGCCCCACTGGCATCAGTAATGGGTAGGGAGATTAAGTCATAACGGGCAACAGTTTTCGCAACGTCTTCTTGATCATCGTTGACATCAGAAGAGATGACCGAGCTGACCATGATGTCTTTAATCAGCTGCTCAGGCGATGATAAAATAAGCACCCTTAATGACACCACGCCCAAGAGCTTACGCGCGTCATCAATCACATAAGCATGATAAATAGTTTCGGCATCGGGCGCTTCTAAACGTAGCGCGTCCAAGGCTTCGGCGACAGTCATCTCAGCCCCTAACGTCGCATAATCAGAGCTCATCAAGGCACCAGCTGTGCCTTCTTCATAGGCCGATAGACGGCGAATATCCTCACGCTTCGCCTGCGCTAAGGCAGGTAATAACACGTCGCGTTGGTCTTGACTTAAGCGCTTATACAAATCAGTCCGTTCATCAGATGGCATCTCACCGACTATCTTGGCTAAAATAGCGCGCGGAAAGACATAAGCGAGCGCCACTTGACTATCTGGGTCTAAATAAGCAAATATCGTCGAGCGATTGGGCAAATGCGCAAGGAGCTGCCAAGCGAGTTTGGGTTCAATTAATGCCAATAAATCAGCTATATCGATAGGACGCAGGTTTTGAATCTCTTCAATCGCTTGCTCATACTGCTGCTGCTCGATAGCACGGCTTATTTTTTCGGCATAGGTCAACGCCAAGTCTTTATTATTCATCGCTTTTACTCCGTGCAGCGCAAAATAGGGCAACAGGCGCTCATAAAAAAGAGCCAATATTATTGGCTCAAATTAACATAAAATCAAATGCTAAAGGATTGAGGTTTTATTAGCAAGCGAATGATGCTTAAACCAAGCAAACAGCCCGCAAATCTATCCATTGACCAAACTATTAATTCATAAACCAACCATGACTGGCGACGATAGACTGCCCAGTAAATACATTGCTTGGAAAAGCCGCTAAGAATAATGCCAATTGAGCGATATCATCAACCGTGGTAAATTCTTTATCAACGGTATTGACCAACATAATGTCATTTACCACAGATTCTTCACTGATGCCTTTTTCAACCGCTTGTTGCGGGATTTGTTTCTCGACTAATGGTGTTTTGACAAAACCGGGACAAATGACATGTGCGCGTACATTATGTTCAGCGCCTTCTTTTGCCAACACCCGGCACAGTCCAAGTAGTCCGTGCTTGGCAGTAACATACGGTGCTTTAAATAATGACGCTTCATGCGAGTGCACCGAGCCCATATAAATGACTGTACCGCCTTTGTCAGCCTTATACATATGCTGCACAGCCGCTTTAGTGGTTAAAAATGCCCCATCTAAATGAATAGCAAGCATTTTTTTCCAGTCAGCAAACGCCATTTTATGAATCGGGTCAATGATTTGAATACCCGCATTTGATACAAGAATATCTATACCACCAAAGGTATCCACTAATTGCTGTACGCCAGAATTTACGGCACCCTCTGAGGTCACATCCATGGCGATCGCTAACGCACGTCCGCCAGCGGATTCGATAGCATCGACCGTTTGCTGTGCGGCTGCCAGATTAATATCAGCAATACCAACGGCAGCGCCTGCTTTAGCATAGGTTTCAGCGATATCACGGCCAATGCCGCTTGCAGCGCCAGTGACTAATGCCACTTTGCCGGTCAAATCTTGTTGTAATGTGGTCGCCATATTTTATAGTCCATTATTAAATAGGTTGTTTGGATGCCTATATTACCCGCTTGTTTATTAAACAGGCTTATTGAGTAATGCTCACTGGCGTTTTTTCTTGTAACTCCTCAAAACTTACGCCTTCTGCCAGCTCAACCAATTTTAGACCGTTGTCAGTGACATCTAATACGGCAAGCTCGGTAATGATACGGTCGACCACCCCTTTACCCGTTAGTGGCAGCTCACAGTCGGCAAGGATTTTTGGCTCGCCATGTTTGTTGACTTGCTCCATCAGCACAATCACCCGCTGCACGCCAGCCACCAAATCCATCGCGCCGCCCATGCCTTTGACCATTTTTTTCGGAATCATCCAGTTGGCCAAATCGCCTTTTTCGGATACTTCCATCGCGCCCAATATCGCAAGATTGACATGACCGCCGCGGATCATCGCAAACGACTCTGAACTACTAAAATAGCTGGCACCGGGTTCAGTGGTTACGGTTTGCTTGCCCGCATTGATTAAATCCGCATCGACATTTTCTTCGGTTGGAAACTCGCCAATACCGAGTAAACCGTTTTCAGACTGAAGCCAAACATCGACGCCCTCAGGGATATAGTTGGCGACTAGGGTCGGTAAACCAATACCTAAATTAACATAATAGCCGTCTTTTAATTCTTGAGCGGCACGCTGTGCCATCTGCTCTCTTGTCCATGCCATGATAATTTCCTTATTTTTTACAAAGCCTATTGTTATTTTTTCATTAAAACTATTAAATAATCTTTCATTTAAGCGCGTGTAGTGGCTGCTTTGGTAGTAGTTTTTTCAATACGTTTTTCGGGATTATTATTTAAGACAATACGTTGGACAAAAATACCCGGCAGATGAATATCATCGGGGTTTAGCTGCCCAATCTCTACGATTTCCTCAACTTCGACAACCGTAACTTTACCCGCCATCGCACAATCTGGATTAAAGTTACGCGCTGTTTTATTAAAAATTAAGTTGCCGGCTTTGTCAGCCTTTTGTGCTTTAATTAGTGCCACATCTGCCCGCAAAGTATGCTCAAGCACATAGGTACGACCATCAAACTCGCGCGTCTCCTTGTCTTCAGCCACTTGTGTGCCAACGCCAGTTGCGGTATAAAACGCTGGAATACCAGCGCCGCCTGAACGCAGTTTTTCCGCTAACGTGCCTTGCGGCGTTAGCTCAACTTCTAGCTCGCCTGATAAGTATTGACGCTCAAACTCTTTATTTTCACCTACGTACGATGAAATCATTTTTTTAATTTGGCGCGTTTGTAATAGTAAGCCCAAACCAAAATCATCGACACCGGCATTATTACTGATACAGGTTAATTCCTTGACCCTACTATCACGTAATGCTTCAATCAGCGCTTCAGGAATACCGCACAAACCGAACCCTCCAATAGCGAGAGTTTGACCGTCACTAACGATACCTTTTAACGCCTCTGCTGCGCTGCTATATACTTTTGATTGACTCATGCTTATCTCCTTGCAAGTCACTTTTTATATTTTATTTAATGATTTTTCCTGCATGATGCAACTCACATCATGGCAACTCTCGTCTTACCAACCAATAGACACAGTTATTCTAAAAGCAATACACTGCGTATCGATATATCTTATTTAAAATTCTTATGCTAACTTAACATATTATTCTCACAGCGACTAGAGAATAACCATAAGGAAATGGGAGCGGTATTTCACGTTTGGGCTATTTGATAATAGCGATATTACTATCGCCTGTACATGACGTAGTAGCAAACGTTATTTATTCGCTATTTAACATCGGCTAAGGAGAGGCTTTCATGTTTAGCACATTTGCTATTATTATCACTTTATTATTATTGATGTTCTTTGCTTATCGCGGCTATTCCGTGCTGATTTTGGCACCGATTATGGCGATGTTGGCTGTATTACTTTCAGGTGATTTCTTAAGCAGCATTCCTGCCTATACTGATGTATTTATGGGTGCATTAAGTGGATTTTTGCTAAAGTTTTTCCCTATCTTCCTACTCGGGGCACTATTTGGGCGCTTAATGGCAGACTCAGGTGCGGCAACAGCGATTGCCAAAACCGTGGTCGAAAAGCTCGGTGCCAGCAAAGCTATTTTGGCCGTTATTTTAGTATGCGCTATTTTGACCTACGGTGGTGTGTCATTATTTGTGGTGGCATTTGCAATCTATCCGATCGCTAAAGACTTGTTTAAAGCTGCGGATATTCCTAAACGCTTGATTCCAGCTGCAATTGCGCTAGGTTCGTTTACCTTTACTATGACTGCATTGCCTGGCACGCCAGCAATTCAAAATGCAATTCCCATCCCTTATTACAATACCAACGTTTTTGCTGCCCCTATTTTGGGTATTGTAGGCGGTCTTATAATGTTCTTTTGTGGCTGGTTGTGGTTACAATCAAGAGCCAAAAAAGCCGTTGCAGCAGGTGAAGGCTATGGTCAGCATGATGAAAGTGATGTGGGTGGTGTTGGTAGCGCAACAGTAGAAACCAATTTGGCGAGCACGCATCACAGTTCCTTTACCGTTGCTATGATCCCGCTGGTGCTGGTCATCGCACTAAACGCTTTATTAACTTACTTTATTTTTCCATCGATGGATTTTAGCGGTTTACAAGCCCAGTTTCCGGACTTAAATATCGCAGGTTCACTTGGGTTATGGTCAATTATCATCTCATTGGTCGTTGCTTGTACTGTACTCATTGTGCTGCGTATTGGACATTGGAACAATCTACAAAAAACCATTAACCGTGGAACTTATGACTCAATGTTGCCAATTTTTAATACGGCCTCGGAAGTTGGTTATGGCGCAGTTATTGCCTCATTAGCAGGTTTCCTTATTATTCGTGACAGTATCTTAAACCTAACCCCTGGCAACCCACTTATCTCAGAGGCGGTCGCTATGACCACGCTGGCTGGTATTACGGGGTCATCTTCTGGTGGCTTAAGTATCGCTCTATCGACGCTGGGCGAAGACTATTTGAGAATGGCTGTCGCTGCTGGCATTGACCCAGAGCTGATGCACCGAGTCGCTGTGATGGCAGCAGGCGGTTTAGACACCTTGCCACATAGTGGTGCGGTCATTACCTTGCTGGCGATTTGTGGTTTGACGCATAAGCAATCTTATCTAAACGTTGCTATGGTCACTATAGTAATCCCACTTATTGCGGTGGTTGTTATTATCATTTTAGGAACGATGTTTGGCTCGTTCTAAAAAGTAGCTAAAATATAAAAACGGACTATAAATACCACAGAAATCTACCCTTTCATCGAATCCACTTATTCATTAAACCTACTTAGCAAATTGCTGGGTGGGTTTTTTATGTTAGTTTTAGCATAGCTGACTTTAAATAAAGCTAATTTCCTCTATCAAACAAATAACCATATAAATGCTAAATATAGTTAATCACTGTCTTAGCATCGATTTAATTACCAAGGTAATATCACAAAATCGGCCGAATTACGGTATCATAGGCGCACTTTTTTAATTCTTCTCTTTTTTAGAGTTATTGGACGTTTTAAGTGTTAATAATTTAGCATTGATAATACGGTGCTGACTCCTCATAAAGTGCTCGAGACGTTTGAAAATCAACCCGTTTATATAAAAATATAGGTGACAAAAGTGCGTGAGATTTTAGTAACCAGTGCGCTGCCCTACGCCAATGGCTATATCCATTTGGGGCATCTTGTAGAATATATTCAGACCGACATTTGGGTACGTGCGATGAAAGCACAAGGCCATCAGGTCACCTATGTCTGCGCTGATGATGCACACGGTACGGCGATTATGCTCAAAGCAGAAGCCAATGGCGTCACCCCAGAAGAGCAAATCGCCTCGGTAAAAGCCTCACATGAAGCCGATTTTGCCAAATTTTTGATTGACTTTGATAATTATCACAGCACCCATTCAGAAGAAAACAAGCATTTCTCTGAGCTGATTTATCGTCGCCTTAATAGCGCCGGACATATCAGCACAAAGGACGTCAAGCAGCTTTTTGACCCTGAAAAGCAGCTGTTTTTAGCCGATCGTTTTGTCAAAGGAGAGTGCCCTGAATGCAGCGCGCTTGACCAATATGGCGATAATTGTGAGGTATGCGGTACCACTTATGATGCAACCGACCTTATCAATCCGCATTCAACGCTATCTAATGCGACGCCCGTGCTTAAAACTTCTAAGCATTATTTCTTTGATTTGCCTGAGTTTGAGCAATTCTTAAAAGATTGGACGCGTAGCGAAAATCGCTTGCAAGTCTCCGTCGCCAATAAACTGCAAGAATGGTTTGACGCGGGTCTGACCAGCTGGGATATCTCGCGTGATGCGCCGTATTTTGGTTTTCAAATCCCAGATACACCAAGCGATGAGCCAGAAAAATACTTTTATGTCTGGCTAGATGCACCAGTTGGCTATATGGCAAGCTTTAAAAACCTATGTGATAAGCGCGAAGGTAGCGACCAAGCGCTTGATTTTGACCGTTATTGGATGCAAGAAAACGAGCATAAAACCGAGGTGTATCATTTCATCGGTAAAGACATCGTTTATTTCCATGCGCTATTTTGGCCAGCGATGCTAGCCGGCAGCGAGTTCCGTACGCCAACCGGTGTTTTTGCCCACGGTTTCTTGATGGTCAATGGCGAAAAAATGAGTAAGTCACGCGGCACCTTTATCAAGGCCGAAACTTACGCGGAACACTTACACCCTGAATACTTGCGTTATTATTTCGCCAGTAAACTGTCTGACAAAGTTGAAGATATTAACCTTGATTTAGAAGACTTTATGCAAAAGGTCAACTCTGACTTGGTGGGTAAAGTGGTCAATATCGCCAGCCGTAGTGCCGGTTTTATCGTGAAGAAATACGACGGTATGCTGTCAGACAATTGCGTAGAATCAGAATTACTAGAAAATATCACCAAAACTGGTGATGAAATTGCCGCCGCTTACGAAAACCGTGAGTTCTCGCGTGCGATGCGCTTAATCATGCAGTGTGCCGACAAAGCCAATGAATATATCGACGAGAAAAAACCTTGGTCGCTTGCCAAAATCGAGGGCACTGAGAAAGAAGTGCAAGACGTCTGCTCGGTGGCGATTAATATCTTCCGCCAATTGATGGTTTATTTGGCGCCAGTATTGCCTGAGCTGACAGCCAATGCTAAAGAATTCTTAAATATTGATGATTTAAGCTTTGCTAGCCGAAATCAATGGCTACTTGGTCATAAAATCAATAAATTTAAACCTTTGATGCAGCGTATCGAAGAAAAAGACGTTGCGGCAATGGTTGAAGATTCAAAGGCCTCGTTAGCGCAAGCAGACGCCCCTACTGCTAACAGCGATAATAATTCAGATAATAAAAAAGCAGTAGTAAACACCCAGCCAGTACCAGCGGCTAATACTGACAGTGAAGCTGGGCAAGCGGACTATATTGGTATTGAAGACTTTGCCAAAGTTGAGATGAAAGTGGCACACGTCTTAGCCTGTAATTATGTCGAAGGTGCGGATAAGCTTTTACAATTTACCTTGGACGTTGGCGAAGACAAACCGCGTAATGTCTTTAGCGGTATCCGTAAGTTTTATGAGCCTGAGCAATTGCTGGATAAAAAGGTAATTTGCGTCACCAATCTTGCGCCGCGTAAGATGAAATTTGGCATCTCAGAAGGCATGGTATTATCGACTGGCAACCCGAAAACTCAGTTAACGGTGGTTACTTTACCGGACAACTGCGTGATTGGTGATGTGTTAGCTTAAATGCGGTTGTACTTATAGAATAAAAAAGATGCTTTCGTGGCATCTTTTTTTTGCCTAAAATTCATTGGTGACAAAATAAAAAGAGCGTGGGCAAAAAATAAAAATATCGACAAAAATCTGCCTTTATTCACTTTTATAAAATCAATGACAAATGCGTTTTATTTTCTTATTGCCATAAGTTACATTACTGTCATAATATGGACGTAATCATCAAGGGATTGATTACCTTTATGTTCGCCCGTTATCTCAGCATGCACATAACATTGACTCGGGTAACCTGCAATTTT
Source organism: Psychrobacter faecalis (assembly GCF_016107575.1). Taxonomy (GTDB): domain Bacteria; phylum Pseudomonadota; class Gammaproteobacteria; order Pseudomonadales; family Moraxellaceae; genus Psychrobacter; species Psychrobacter faecalis. The sequence goes on from NZ_JABAST010000015.1 coordinate 22,288, forward strand.
TAACCTATGAGCCAAAATAAAATGACCTTTGCCACTACTTTACGCCTTAGCCTGTGCGGCGCTGCTTTTAGCGCGGCGCTTGGTTTAACCGCTTGCTCTAATAATGCGACCGACCCTGCCGTCAACGCTGATGATAGCGCAACTAACGATAAGCCTGCCAAAACCTTGGCCATCACGCAAATTGTCGAGCATCCTTCTTTAGATGAGATGCGCCGCGGCATTATTGATGAGCTGGCGGACAACGGCTACGCAGAAGGGCAAAACCTAACCGTTAATTTTCAAAGTGCGCAAGGGAATACCGCAACGGCTGGGCAAATTGCCAAACAGTTCGCCGGTGACAATCCAGATGCCATCGTCGCCATCTCAACACCTTCTGCGCAATCAATCGTAGCGTCGACTAAAACTGTTCCCGTTATTTATACCGCCATTTCAGACCCTGTGGCAGCCAAGCTAATTGACGAAAATGACGTGCCTATCCAAACCAATGTGACTGGTTTGTCGAGCGAATTACCTATTGAACCGCAGTTAGACAATATTCAAAAAATTGTCCCTAATGTGAAAACCATTGGTTATGTTTATAGCCCAGGCGAAGCCAATTCGGTGGTGGTTCTTAAACAACTGGAAAAAGCAGCACCAGCACGTGGGCTTAAGATATTGGGCGTTACTGCCAATCGCCCTACCGACGTTGCAATGGCGACTCGTAGTCTAGCAGGCAAGGTAGAGGTTATTTATACCTCATTAGATAACAACGTGGTTTCTGCCTTTGAAGCAATGGCAAATGCGGCTAATGAACTTGATATCCCAGTTATTGCCTCAGATGAGTTTAGCGTCAGACGCGGTGCGACGGCGGCACTTGGGGTTAATGATTATGACTTTGGCCGTACCACGGGCAAAATGGTGTATCGGGTATTAAACGGTGAAGCGACCAAAGATATCGCACCGCAAGTGATGAATACCTTAACGCTATATGTCAGCCCAAAACACGCCGCTGAACAAGGTACTAGCCTATCGGCAGACTTACTTAAAAACGCCATCAATGTCGACAAAGAAGCACAAAAGGTCAGTAAATAGTCACTAATAAATAGTTGCGACTCAATAGTAAAGAATAAATGGACGGTAATTAATAATCAGCTATACAACGGATTACACAATCAGCTAGGATAATGGCTGGCAGCGCTACCCTTTTTTATCTTTTATATAATGTACGGACACATTATTATTTTCAGGAGTCAGACCCATGTTGTATCAAAATCGTTTTGCCAAAGCTTTATTATGGGGCGGTGTTTGCACCGCTATCTTGACCGGCTGTAACCAGCCAGCACAAGATGCCAACACCACTGACGGCGCTGCAACGGGCGGCGATGCCAAAGCTGTCATGAAAACGGTCGCTATTACCGCCATCGTTGAACATCCAGCACTCGATGATGTGCGTAAAGGCGTTATCGACGAGTTAAGTGACGCCGGCTTCAAAGAAGGCGAAAACTTAACCATCAACTTCCAAAGCGCCCAAGGTAATACCGCCACTGCCGGTCAGATTGCCAAACAATTCGTCGCTGATGCACCAGATGTCATCGTAGCGATTGCCACACCATCGGCTCAGTCTGTAGCCGCTTCTACCAGCAGCATTCCTATGGTGTTCTCAGCGGTCACCGACCCTGTTGCAGCTAAATTGGTACCGAAACTTGATGGCTCTGGCACCAACGTTACTGGCGCCTCTGATGCCCTTCCTTATGCACCGCAAATCGATTTGATGCGTCAAATTATCCCAAGTCTAAAAAACGTCGGTTATGTCTATAGCCCAGGCGAAGTAAACTCAACCATCGTTTTAAAAGCGCTAAAAGAGAATCTGACCCCGCTTGGTATTAACGTTCACGAAGCGCCTGCGCAGCGTAGTAACGATATTGCGATGGCCGCTCGTAGCCTTGAAGGTAAAGTCGATATGATTTATACCTCAACGGATAATAACGTGGTTTCAGCATACGAATCACTGTACCAAATCGCTAAAGAAAGTAAGATTCCATTGATTGCCTCTGATACCAGTTCGGTTGAACGCGGTGCCGTTGCTGCGTTAGGAGTGAACTATTACGATTTGGGCCGCGAAACCGGTAAAATCGTTACGCGTATCTTAAACGGTGAAAAAGCAGGCGAAATCCCTGTTTATACGCCGCAATCGCTTGATTTACATGTCAGTCCAAAGAATGCGCAAGCCGAAGGCATCACGCTACCACAAGCCGTTATCGATAAAGCAAAAGTAGTGTTAGAATAACTGCCGCTTTTAACTCTAATTCTTAGACGATAGTTTTTATCAATTATCGTCTAGGTTAATTGGATATAGCTATTTTGATATGGCTATGTAGGTAGCGCAGACAAACCCAGCTCTCAGTCAGTAGGCTGGGCTTGTTTTTTCAAGGCTGTAAATAAGCAAAGCTTATAATCAAGCATTCTAAGAATAGGTTTTGCTTGACCCTAACTGCAGATACCTCTATCTGTTAAATTCACCGCTTAGTCGTTTAAGCAAAGTTGGCTGATTGATAGCGCGATATGTCGCCTATCTCAATTATCTCGCCATCATTTATTAAACGCTGGGTTATGACTTACTGATCTCTTATGTCTTTAATTGCTTTTTTTGGTGCGCTTGAAAGTGGTCTGATTTATGGCCTAGTGGCGCTTGGCGTCCTTATCTCATTTCGTACCCTCGACTTTCCAGATTTGACCGCTGACGGTAGTTTTCCGTTGGGCGGCGCTGTCGCGGGTATTTCTATCATCGCTGGAGTGAATCCTTGGCTTGCTTGTGCCTTTGGTATGCTAGCAGGGTCAGTCGCCGGTATTGTCACCGCGTGGCTACACGTTAAGCTGGGCATTTTACAGCTGCTTGCCAGTATCCTTGTGATGGTTGCTTTATACTCTGTCAATCTACGGATTATGGGTGCGCCAAACTTACCATTGTTAGGTGAAACGACCGTATTTAGTACCTTGGTCAGTGATGGTAATGGTTACTGGATGCGCTGCCTCATTATTGGTGTCGTCGTCCTATTGGCCATGTTGTTTTTAAACTGGTTTTATAGTACCGAAACGGGTTTATCGATGCGGGCGACTGGCTCAAACCTACGCATGGCACAGGCGCAAGGTATCAATACCTCATGGATGACCATCATTGGTATGGCGATTTCTAACGGCTTGATTGCGTTAGCAGGCGCATTATTTGTGCAGACGCAAGGTGGCGCTGATATCTCAATTGGTATCGGTACGATTGTCATTGGTTTAGCAGCGGTCATCATCGGCGAGACCATTATTCCAGCTAAGCGTATTTGGCTGATTACCTTTGCGGTGGTCGTTGGTGCGGTGCTTTATAAGCTCTTTATTCAAGTGGCTCTATCAAGCAGTACGCTACGTAGTATCGGATTTGGTCCCCAAGATTTGAACTTGATTACCGCGCTACTCGTGGTATTAGCCTTAGTCTTGCCAAAAGCTAAAAATAAATTTTTAAGTCGTAAAGTTCGGGCTTAATGTCAATATGCAACCATAAGGAATAATTATTATGATGCAAGCTACAGATTTGCGGTTGACCTTTAACCCTGGAACGCCCATTGAAAACCCTGCCCTACGCGGTATCAATTTAAATATCGCCGATGGTGAATTTGTCACCGTCATCGGTACCAATGGCGCAGGCAAATCGACCTTTTTAAATGCTGTCAGTGGCACCACGCGCGTGGATAGCGGTTCAATCTTGTTAAATGGTATTGATGTCACCAAAAAGACCGCACACCAACGTGCCCATTGGGTTGCTCGCGTTTTCCAAGACCCGATGGCGGGAACTTGTGAGGCGCTAACCATCGAAGAAAATATGGCGCTAGCCTATAAGCGCGGCGGCAAACGTGGTTTGAACTTTGCCCTTAATCAAAATAACCGTGACTTATTTCGCGAGAAATTATCGGTATTAAAATTGGGTCTAGAAAATCGTTTAACCGACCGTATGGGCCTGTTATCCGGTGGTCAACGCCAAGCCGTGAGCTTACTGATGGCGTCATTGCAACCGTCTAAGATTCTACTGCTTGATGAGCATACGGCGGCCCTTGACCCTAAAACAGCGGCGTTTGTTTTAGAATTAACCGATAAAATCGTCACCGACAATCAGCTAACAACGATGATGGTGACGCATTCGATGCAGCAGGCTCTAGCTCATGGTACGCGTACTGTGATGCTTCATCAAGGTCAGGTGGTATTAGACGTATCTGGCGATATCCGTAAAGGCATGGATGTGCATGATTTACTGGATATGTTTGAGCAAACCCGCGGTGAAAAGGTCGAAGATGACAGTTTGATATTAAGCTAACTCATTTTGCAAAATATTTTGAATTTAAAATAAAACGCCTTCTCATTAGGCGTTTTTTTATGGCTGTTTTAGTTTTTAAGAATCAAGCATGACCAATTTTTGAATCAATTCACTGACATGCTGCGCTTGCATTTTCTTCATCACCTGTGAGCGATGTACCTCTACCGTTCGTACCGATATGTCTAAATGGTCGGCGATATTTTTATTTAGATTGCCTTGCATCAGCTCATGAGCGACCTGTTTTTCTTTCTCGGTTAGCTGCGCATAGAGCTTTTTTATACTATAAAGCTCAGCTCGTTTGAGGGTTAATACTTGCGCACGCTCAAGCGCTTCTTGGAGACGGTGACTATTAATCGGTTTCTCTAAATAATCAGCGGCGCCTTGTTTGAGCATATTAACAGCATCAGCAATCTCACCTTGACCAGTTAATGCAATAAGCGCTATCGGACTGTCCTGTTGATTAAGGTGCGCTTGTAGTGCTTGACCGCTCATGGCTGGCATCATTAAATCACTGACGATCACCGCGGGATAATAGATATCAACTTGCTGCAAAAAAGTCAGGGCACTTGACCACACTTGGGTCGGCAATCCTAAGCTGCTAATTAAAAAATTACAGGAATGACGCACGCTTTCTTCATCGTCGATGATATGAACCAGTAGAGGTTCATTATTGCTATCAACTGGCGTTTGCCATTCTGAGTGCTTAACTGAATTATGCTGAGCATTCATACGCAACCTTATGATTAAGTTAATTTGTAAAATTTATAAATGCTTGGTTGTTGATAACCCTCTCTTGCTCACTTTCGCTTTTGCTTACTGTCTCTGTTGATTATCTTATTTCTGCGCATCATCTGCCAAATGCAACGGCAGATAAAAAGACACTTGCGCACCTACCCTGTTTGCTAATGGATGAGTGTTTTCCATTTTTATCAAGCGCACTTTACCATTTAACGACCGCTTTAAGCGTTGCTGATAACCATCTAACGCTTGTATAGTATTAAGCTCCTGCTGGAATTCGATATTGCCAAGCTGCATCATACCGCCAATTGACTTGCACAAACGCTGACATATCATCAGCCCCAAGCCTAAACCATTTTCTTTGGTCGATTTGGTGGCGTATTTATTAGTCAGACGCTGTTGTGATTGACCCTCAACTAACTGCTGATTACCCTCTAACGGTTTATGGTCAAGCAACTGCGCCTCATCAAAACCGCCTGCATCATCGGTTATATGCAATACGATATAAGATTTACCATTATAATCTTTTGCCTGACAACGTAACATTATCTGCGTTGCCCCTTGCTGCTCGGCATTGAGCATACTATTCATCAATAACTGGTCAAGAACCAAGCTTGGCAACTGCAAAGTCTGGTAGTCACTCGCCAACCAAAAGCCAATACTTGAGGCTTTTTCACCAAGTAGCAATATACACTGCGCATAGGTGGTGACGATGTCCACTTGAACGTTGTTCGGCTGCGAGCGCCCTGCCCAGCGCCGAATATTACTGATAACAGCCGCGACCCGTTCGGTTTCATTAACAATTTGCTGTAACGCACTTTCTGTCGCTTGTTTGTCTATTGCTTGCTTTTCTAGCACTTGCTTGTCCGTTAGGGTCTTTTCTAGCGCATTCAAACTATGGGCAGAGTTTTTATCCAGCACCGTACTTTCTTTACCGTCTTGGCGGCTGACACTGCTTTGACTGCGAATAAGTAAGCCTTGCGCATAATTTTGAATGGTCGCCAGCGGCTGATTGATTTCATGGGCGATGGATCCACTCATCTCACCGATGACAGCGAAGCGTTCTGATTGACGTAGCTGCTGGTCATAATCACGAATCAGTTGATTTTGCAGAATGATTTTTTGCCGTCGTCGCCATGCCAGCCAGCTCATCCACGCATAATTCACCGTTGATATCAGTACAATTAAAACGATAACTGCCATCCACAATCGATGCGCCTTTACCCAATCGACCATATGCGCGCCCAGCTGCTTTTGTGCTGGATGACGATTCATATCATAAAGGATACGTTCAGCATCGCTACTCGATTCGGCTGGTAGCCAGTGCTGTCCTATCCCTAACGACTCTTGCTCTGGTTGACTCTTTCCATATTGACTCAAACCAAATAAATTTTGATTGATTTGCCGAATCAAGGCAGCTGGCGTTTGCTCGGTCGCCGCCAATGTCCAATTGGGATATATCTTTGTTGAAGACTGACAGCTAGAAGCGGTCGCCACAGGGTGAATAAGTCGGTATTGTTTTTTGCTAATCTTCCCTTGCTGCGCCATCTCTTCCATCAAACAAAGTGGCGCAATCGCTGCATCTACACTGCCACTCGCCAATGCATGTAAGGTACGCTCAATAGGATAACCGACGAACTGGGTCTGATAACGGTTGGATGGCATACCGTTTTGTTGTAATAAATGCGCGACGAGCAGATAACCACCAAAAGCCTCACTGTCGACGGCAGCAATTTTACGCTGCTGCAAATCTTGCAGCTGATAAATGCCGCTGTCTGCCTTTACCCAAAGAGCACTAGCGACGGCTTCCATGGCGCTGGGCTCTTTTAACTGCCTATCTTGAGACAGTTTATTAAATTCATTAGCTAGATTAACCGTTGTAGAAAGCGGCTTATCAACGGTTTTATTGAAACCTTTTTCATGAAAAGCTTTTTCCTTAAAGTTTTTACCATTGATATCAGCAGGCGCATGCAATTGAGCGGTCTCTGTATCAGCTTGCAAGGTCGCAAGCCAGCGCCAATGGGTGGTATTCATTTTAATCAGTTGAACTTGTGGTCCAAGCACTAGGGCAAACTGCTGCGCTTCGATTTCCTGCTGCCAATTTTCTAACGCTAGCGGCACCAAGACCACAGTGTCTTCTCGGAGTTGCTCATTAAGTTGATTAAGCCAAGGTTGCCAACGCTCTTGCGCAGCCGTTTCCCCTTGCGGCGCCAGCACGCCTAAATAGTAGGTTTGTGCATTGGCACTGGCTAGCATTAACCAAGTAAAGGACGCTACCACGACAAGAAAATAAGCCTTCAAGCTCGCCCAGACTTTAGACTTTTTATCCATACACCTAGCCTTACAATTGAGCTATCAAACCTTCATTATAAATTAAAACCATAATTATAATGTGGTTTTCCACAATATCACAATGTTACACGCTCCTCTATACTGAATGACAATCGTGTAACTTTTCATTCACTAAGCTTAAATCCTAAATGTTTCATAGGACTATCTAATAGTCCTCATAGAATGTATATGACGAATGAGAAGCTTAGTAAAAATATCTTATGGAGGGCAGGCTTATGAAAAAGTGGCTATTAATCATTATTATGGCAGCCATTGTCGGGCTGATTTTAGCGTTTATTATTGGGCAAATACTGCCTAATATGCGCACAACCAGCAGTGACATTGAGGTTAATGTCACCGACCCTGCGCTTATTAAACAAGGCGAATACATCGCGCGTACTGCTGACTGTGTCGCCTGCCATACGACGCTTGACGGGGAGAACTATGCCGGTGGTCTGCCTATGCTGACGCCGCTAGGTGCCATTTATTCAACCAACATTACCCCTGATAAAGAAACCGGTATTGGTCAATATACCTTTAGCGACTTTAAAAATGCCGTCAAGCATGGCGTGCGCCGTGATAATAAAGCGCTATATCCTGCCATGCCCTATCCGTCTTATCAGCTTATGCCAGAGGAAGATTTGGCCGCGATGTATGCCTATTTTATGTCTGACGTCAAACCGGTCAAGCAAGCCAACTTAAAAAGTGAGTTGCCGCCAATAGCCAATTGGCGCTGGCCGCTGGCTTATTGGCAAGCACTGTTTGACCCAAAACGTGACTTTGTGCCAGAAACTGATGATGCGCTATTGACCCGTGGCCAGTATCTAATAGAAGGTCCTGGACACTGCGGCTCTTGTCATACTGAGCGCGGTATCGGTTTCCAAGAAATCGCCTTAAACAATGCCGACTCAGAAGAATATTTGAGCGGGGCGGTTATCGATGGTTGGCGCGCCAAAAGTATCCGCGGTGAGCATCGCGGTTTGGCTACGTGGACCGTCGCAGAATTAAATGATTTCTTTAAAACCGGTCGTACTGACACCACGGCTGCTTTTGGCGCCATGGCCGAAGTGGTCGAGCACAGCACGCAATATATGACAAACTATGATATCAACGCCATGTCATCTTATCTAAAAACCTTAACGCCAGCGCCCAATAAAGAAAAAACCTTGCCGGCGAAAAAAGACATTACCACGCAAAAACTGCTTGATGGCAATTATGATTCGCGCGGCTCGATTCTATACGCCGAGTATTGCCAAGTTTGTCACCGTGCTGATGGTAAAGGCGTGGCGCGTATCTTCCCAGCCCTTGATGGCAATAGTGCGGTATATGCGAAAAATGCCGACTCGGTACTCCAAATCACCTTGAGCGGTGGCCGCATGCCAGAAACCCCGCACGACCGCATGGCCTTTACCATGCCTGAATTTATTAACCTGAGTGATGCCGATGTGGCGGAAGTGGTCAACTATGTCCGTAATAGCTGGACCAACCAAGCACCTGAAATCGATGTCGATGATGTGGTAAAAATGCGCGCTTTTCTTGCCAAAAAACCAAAGACCAGTACCGATATCGCCCCAGACTTAAGTATTGATGCGCAAACAAAAGGAGCAAAATAATGAAAAACTCTCCACTCAACTTGCCTGCTATTGTTAGCGTAATCTCTCAGAAAATAAAAATGGGCAAACTAACCACCGCTGCCCTGACTGCTTCAGCGCTTAGTATCGCCGCTATTAGTAGTGGCTGCTCACAGCCCGAGCCTACTGAGCAAAACGCGCCTAAATATGGCTTAGTTACTGCTGATGATGCCAACGAAGACATCGGTACTTATGTACTGCCGCAAGATACTTCTATCTTGGATGAGCCAAACGCTGATGAAATCTTTTATGGTAAGCGATTATTAAACGAAACCAAGCGCTTATTACCCGAGCACGTTGGCGCGCAAATGAACTGTAATAGCTGTCATATTTCGCAAGGTAAAATCCCCCTTGGCGACCCGTATATCAACAGTTACAACTTCTACCCGCGTGTGATGCCACGCGCAGGTAAAGAAATCGATTTAATCAAACGCATCAATGGCTGTTTTCAGCGTTCGATGAATGGCAAACCATTAAAACCTGAATCCCCTGAAATGCTAGCAATGTTGGCCTATATGAAATGGCTGTCCCAAAATACGCCGAAAGAACAAAAGGTCGATATCCAAAACGCGGGTAAAGTGGATGAATCCTTGGTCGGTAACCCTGTACGCGGTAAAAAAATATACCAAGTACAATGCGCCACCTGTCATGGTGATAACGGCGAAGGCATGAAAGACAGTCGCGGTGATATTGTCTTCCCACCATTATGGGGCGATGAATCCTTTAATATCGGTGCGGGCATGGCGCGTACTTATAAAGCGGCGGCTTTTGTGAAATACAATATGCCGATGGGCATTCAAACCAAAGGTCTATGGGGTCATGGCAATGTGCTCAGTGATCAAGACGCCATCGATGTCGCTGAATTTTTTACCCATCAACCGCGTCCTGACTTTGCTGGCAAAGTAAACGACTGGCCTAATGGCAAAAAACCTAAAGATGCGCGTTATTAAATGCACTAACCTGACAACATATCAGTCATGCTGATTTTTAAAATAAAAAAACCTCAAACGCCTGAATGACTTTGAGGTTTTTTGTTATCTATGGTTAATGCGACTAAAAAATTTTGACCAGCCATTATATAGTAGTGCTTAAGGCAATGACTTTTATTACAGTCATACTTACTTATCGCCATTCGCTTATGAGGTCTATCATGCGTAAAATTCCTATTTACTCTCACCCTGCAGCTGGTTGGCCAGCTTTGGTTGCTTCTACTCGTAAGTTAATGGATTATAAGGCTTTTTTGCGTGGCAGCATAAGTATCTTGCATAGCAACCAGCCCAACGGCGGCTTTGACTGTCCGGGCTGTGCATGGCCAGATCATAAGACCCATAAAAGCCTTGATGTCTGTGAAACGGGTATTAAAGTCATTGCTAGTGAAACGATGAGTAGGCGCGCCGATGCCGCATTTTTTGCCAAACATAGCGTTAAAGAACTACAAGGCTGGTCAGGCTACGAGCTTGAGCACAGCGGCCGCTTATCAGAGCCGTTATATTATGATGCGGGGCAAGACCGCTATGTGGCGATTTCTTGGCAGGCAGCGTATGAGCGTATCGCCGAGACATTACAGAATCTCGATTCGCCAGATGAAGCGTTATTTTACACCTCAGGACGCGTCACTAACGAGCCTGCTTTTATGTATCAATTGTTCGTACGCTGTTTTGGCACCAATAATTTGCCAGATTGCTCAAATATGTGTCACGAGCCAACGTCAGTGATGCTCGGTAAACAGTTAGGCGTCGGTAAAGCCACGGTGGTTTTGGAAGATTTTGAACAGGCGAAGCTAATTATGCTGTTTGGGCAAAATCCTGCCACCAATCATCCGCGTATGCTTGAGATGCTGGCACACGCTCATAAGCAAGGCTGCAAAATCATCTCTATCAATCCGATGCGGGAGCAAGGTTTAAGCAAGTTTAGAAATCCACAAAAACCTACCCATATGGCCGCAGGGCAAAGTGATGAAATGGTTGATGAAGTCATTCAAATTCAAATCGGTGGTGATACCGCTTTATTGACGGGCTTGGCCAAATGGCTGACCAAAAATGGCAAAATTGATAATGATTTTATTGAGCAGCACACATCAGGTTATGAGGCGCTCGATACTTGGTTACGCCAGCAGTCTTGGGCAGAGGTAGAGCGTGGCTGCGGTATTAGTAAAGCAGACATTATCAAACTTGCCAAACTTGTTGCTGATAGCCCAGCAACCATTTGTACCTGGGGCATGGGTATTACCCAACATGTCCAAGGCGAAGATAACGTCGCCATGATTACCAATTTGTTGCTACTCATGGGGATGATTGGGGTCGATGGCGCAGGCGCCTCACCGGTGCGTGGTCACTCCAATGTGCAGGGCGATCGCACCATGGGTATCCATGAGCGCCCTAAACAGAGCTTACTTGATAGCCTTGAGCGCGTGTTCAAGCGCCCTATGCCACAAGAAGATGGGCTTGATGTCATCGCTGGCGCAAAAGCATTAATGCAAGGTAAGCTCAAAGCTTTTATCAGCATGGGCGGTAATTATGCCGTTGCCGCGCCCGATAAAAGTGCGATTCAAACGGTCTTAACCACTACCGAACTCAATGTTTTCATCGGCACCAAACTTAATGAAACTATGCTATATCCGGGTAAAAATAACCTTATCTTACCTTGTATCAGTCGTACCGAACGCTTAGTAACGGAAAAAGGTGAGCAGTTCGCGACGATTGAAGACTCTATGTGCCAAATTGTTCCTACGCGCGGTCGCATTGAGCCGATTAGTGATAATTTAAAATCTGAAGCGCAAATTGTGGCCGATATGGCAACCCACGCGCTTGACGCTGATTCGTCTATTCCATGGCAAACAATGAGCAGCGACTTTGATATCATCCGTAATTATATCGCTCAAGCGATTGAAGGCTTTGAGAATTTTAACGATCGTATTCGTGAAAACGAGCGCGGTTTTCATTTATACCACCCTGCCCGTCATCGCGTTTGGAATACCGATAGCGGCAAAGCGCAGTTTGAAGTCCCACAATATCCCATTACTTATGTCGCAGCACAGATGGCAGAAACCACATCGAGCTATCATAGCCATGCTAAAAATAACAATGCTAAAAGTGACCATAGCAAAAATAATGAACCCGCGATTCATCCAAGCAATAGCGATCACAATCCAACCCAAAGCGCTGAGCAAAAAGTATGGCAGCTAACCAGTGTCCGCAGTCATGATCAATTTAACACCATGATTTTTGGTCATCAAGACCGCTATCGCCAGACCAACCGCCGCGACGTGTTATTTATGCATCCCGATGAAATCAAGCGTTTAGGTTGGCAAAAAGGCGATAGTGTTATGGTATCGCGTCAAGACAGTCAAGATGAACAGCGCACCTTAGGTCCATTAATACTGACTGAGATGGATATCGCTGCCAATGCAGTGGCGACTTATTATCCTGAATGTAACGACCTTATCGACTTAGACACTCACGCGCCAGACTCAAGGACGCCTTCTTATAAATCCGTTACCGTTGTTTTGCAGCGCGTTACTGAAAACACACTAGCTGCCAGCGCTTAACAAAGATAGTTTGATAAAGGAAATGGTTAAAATATGATGGTCAGTAAACATAACGTAGTTGCAGTAGAACCTTGGTTAAATGGCTCAGCGGCCGATTTAGAAACCAATGCTGATCATGCTGCTGCGCCAATAATGGATATGCAGACCGTGCCTTTATCGCGCCTACATTTAACACAAAAACATGCTTATTTATCTACAGCAAATGTCTCTTCTAAAAATGCAGAAACAGAGGTTGATGACAAATCAGCGCTGCTGGCAGTAGAGGCAGCGGTTGCGATTGTCATTAATGGTATCCACTATGCGATATTGATGGCAAGCCCCTACCAGCTTGAGTATCTTGCTATTGGTTTTTTGTATAGCGAAGGATTGATTCATCATAGTCATGAATTATTAGAGTGGGAGGTAACGCAACTGACCGATATTGCCAGTTACCGAAAATTCACCAGTGATTTAACGGATGACTTACTTGATGAAAAGACGGCATTTGAGCAATTTTCAGCGCAGTTGCAAGACTATGATGTATATGTAGTAGAGCTGGTACTAAATCAGCGCTGTCATCAGCGTATTCAAGCGCAGAGGCGACAGCTAGCAGGACGTACAGGCTGCGGTATGTGCGGTATCACCGGGCTTTCGCAAGCGCTTCCCGATTTAAGTCATTATTTATCATCCAGCTTGCAACAAAAACAGTCAGAATCCTCCGTGCCCAGTCTTAATTATTTACTGCACATGCATCAGCAAATTAACGCCGCCCAGCATACCCATCAACTCACTGGTGCGGTACACGCTGCAGCCACCATGCAAGGCAAGGATTTGTATTTATTTGAAGACGTAGGGCGTCATAACGCACTTGATAAACTCATCGGTTGGCAATTGCGCAACAAGACCAAGCTGACATGCGTGGTGATGACCTCGCGATTGTCTATTGAGCTGGTACAAAAATCCATTCGTAGCCACATTCCTTGGCTCGTTGGTATGTCGGCACCGACCAGTACTGCAGTACGCGTCGCTGAACACTATGGTTTGGGACTGGCAGGGTTTTTACGCGATGACCGAGTTACTTATTATACCAATTATAAAGACGCTTAAAACAACAAGTTAGGGGCGACTCTTTTATTATATCCATTTAACTCTATCACTAAACCGCTAAGCAATAACTATTTTCTACTTATTTTTACTTCAACTTAACTCTCCCTGTAAGTTCGTAAAAGAGCCCCTAGCCTTTATCGTTACCTTTCCTTAATACAAGAAAATTTGTTTAAACTTCATAGTTTCTCCTAACCTCTTCTGCTTATTAGGATCATTTTAATGACGACCTATTAGTTTATCTTAATGCTGGCTGACTAAAAAGTCTGCGGTAAAATTTGAGATAGCAGACAGAATAGGTTACTCTTACCGCACAAACATGTTACGAGAATTTAACATCGCTGTAGTTTTATTTATCAATGAGAAGTAAATACTGGCAATAACTGCCGTAAAAATTTACTTATTATCACGACAGCGGATGTTCGCTCACAAGCAATAAAGGGATGAAAATCCATCCTAACTGTTGCTTAACGCAGCTACTATAAACAGCTCTATTTAGCACCGCTCAAGCAGTTTAGGCTCAGTGCTTATCCGTATTTTTGCTAGAGATGCTTAGTCAATAAGCGTCTTTTAGCGTCTCGTTACTATCGAGTAGGCATCACTTGACAGCGTAATGGTCAATCCATTAACAGACGCCTATTGAGAGTTGCCGCCGTTATTTCTAAGACAAATTTTTAGTCTATATTTTTTGTCAAATATTTGTCTAACAGGCTGTGCTAAATGAAAAAGCGGCATCACATTTAACGTGAGCGTTTGGCTTGCCTCATTGCGTGCTTGTGCGCTGTATACAAGCAGCGAATAGAACCAATGCGTCCTATTACATTCCTAACAGTTTGTGGCATGACTTTTATTGCAAACCTTTATTCTTCAAACAATTGCGAGGTATGAATTTGAAAACTGAGTCATTGTTCCAATTTTCATCAATCACCATTCTTTTACTTTTATTAGGATTTTATGGCGGTACTTACCTGCTGTCTTTATTGATTAAAAAAGATAAGGAAACCACTTCTGGATTTATGGTCGCCGGTCATGGTGTCGGTTTTGGCATGGGCGCGGCGAGTATGACTGCAACTTGGATTTGGGCAGCCTCGTTTTATGCGGCTGCAACCTCCGGTTATAAATACGGCGTTTCAGGACCGCTACATTATGGTTTTTGGGGCGCCTTGATGATTTTATTCATCTACCCTTTTGGCATGCGCTTTCGCGAACTTGCTCCTAATGGACACACCTTAGGTGAACTTATCCACGCGCGCCACGGATCATCAAGCCAATTAATTTTAGCAATATCTAATCTTATGGGCAGCTTAATTAGCTTGATGGTCAACTTCACCGCTGCTGGTGCTTTGGTATCAGTATTATCGCCGTTATCTTTTCAGACCGGCGTCATTATCGCAGGTGTCGGAGTGCTCAGCTATACGTTAACCTCTGGATTTCGAGCGTCCGTATTTACCGATTTTGCTCAATTAGTTGCTTTGATGGCGATTGGAGTCATCATCATCCCTGCGGTGCTATTTGCCATGGGCGGGCCATCGGTCATGGTCAGTGGCTTATCAAACTTAACCTTAGAGCAGCAAAACCTGTTTTCTTCCGAAGCCTTTTTTCAGCAAGGGGCGCCTTATTTTGTCGCGGTATTGGCTTATGCTATCGGCAACCAAACCATTACCCAGCGATTATTTGCCATTGATAAAAGCAAAATCAAAGCCACTTTTGTCACTGCAACGGTCGGCTACGCGGGCATCGTCATTGGACTTGGTATGATTGGCTTGATGGCTTTGACCATTGGTATTGAACCGCTCGATGGCAATATGAATAACTTAATCCCGCAAATGGTTAGTACTTATTTGCATCCGGTATTTATTGCCTTGTTCTTTATTTTGGTCATTGGCTCGTTATCCTCAACCGCTGACTCAGATTTATCGGCGCTATCAACGATTATGATGGCGGACGTTTATGGCAAAAATATCGCTAAAGGGCGCGTAAAACCAAAAACCATGATGCTGGTTGGACGCTCAACCATGATTATTGCCACCGCTGCCGGATTGATTTTTGCCAGCTTTAAGCTTGATATATTGGTCATGCTGGTCTTCGTTG
Source organism: Psychrobacter faecalis (assembly GCF_016107575.1). Taxonomy (GTDB): domain Bacteria; phylum Pseudomonadota; class Gammaproteobacteria; order Pseudomonadales; family Moraxellaceae; genus Psychrobacter; species Psychrobacter faecalis. The sequence goes on from NZ_JABAST010000015.1 coordinate 38,042, forward strand.
GCGCATTGTGGGGCACCATTGTATTCCCTGTGATTGCTAGTGTGTTCTGGAATCGCGTCACCAATGTGGCCTTTACCTCAGCCGTCATCGTCGGGTTGTTATTATTTTGCGTCGCGCGCTTTGAGCTGATTCCCATTGAAGGCTTCACCGCACTATTTTTTGAAATTTTGGCCAGTGTTGGTGCTGCTGTCGTCATTGGACTCATGGTCTTTGGCTTTTTAGGACGCAAAATCGGTGTGGGCGCCGCCGCTATTACGCTCGTACTGATGCTCATTTTTGCCACCGGCTTTTTACGCCAATATATGGTCTTGCTGGCTTCCTTGACCGCTTACGGTGCCAGTACCATCGTCTGCGTGATTGTTAGCCTTATGGGTGACGAGCATTTTGATTTTGACCTCATTAAACAGCGGGTGGGCAACTACGATAAACAGCCGCAAGCACAAACGTTACCAAAAACTTAAGCAAAAACTCATTAGTCATTGATGGTTAACCAATGCTTGGCTAGCCATTGTTACTAAAATCTAGTAAGCAAAAAATTTATATAAACACTATAAGGAGACATCATGGAAAACGTCTTTATCTATGGATTTTATATCCTCGTCTGGCCGGCGATTACCCTTGGGGTGCTGACATTAATCTGTACCGCAACTTATCGCGATTTCAAAAAAGCAAAACGTAATAATCAAGATATTGTCTAGCAAGCGCTAAACTAGAATAACTATTTTTAACAAGTCATCACTGAATTTAGGTTTGGCGATGACTTCATTTGCACCACTTTTGCTGTCCTTTTACCTTATTAAGGCTCAAATAATGCCTCATTTATGGTTAAATAGCGGCAACTTAGCAAATAAGCGCTGTTTCGTTAAAAAATGACTTGTAATTTAAATTATTTTTGCTAATATAGGCATCCTTGATTGGCTGGGTGGCAGAGTGGTCATGCAGCGGACTGCAACTCCGTTAACGCCGGTTCGATTCCGACCTCAGCCTCCAATTATTTAGCTATAAATATATAAGTATGACGTTAATTTTAGCTTGCATTATTAATGGAAATGCTTATAATAGCGACCACTATCTAATAAGTAGAAAGCTTACTTTTAGATAAGACAAGTTTTGCCCGGGTGGTGAAATTGGTAGACACAAGGGATTTAAAATCCCTCGCTAGTAATAGCGTGCCGGTTCAAGTCCGGCTCCGGGTACCATTACATAGTTCTATGCTATCTCATAGAGTAGCCAAAGCCCCTGATATCAGGGGCTTTGCTGTATCTGACGTCCTATACTGTCTTTTAATATCTATCCCAATCCATGCATCTGATGTACACTACTATGTACACTGACTTTTAAATGTACATTGGGTGGCAGTCATGGGAATACGCAAGCCAATCAGCTCTGATCGCAGCATCAGCAGTCACAAGGCCGAAGACAAAGAATATCTGGTCTCTGTAAGAAACTACCCCATGCTGTATCTCATGGTCAGACCTAACGGCACTAAGTCTTGGGTTTATCGCTACCTGTCTCCTACTCACTCAAAAAATAAACGTATATCGCTTGGCGTGTATCCAAACGTCTCGTTCGCTCGTGCCTGTGAAATCTGGCGTGACTATGAAGAGCTACTAAGTCGTAATATTGATCCTAAAAATCACCGTGAAGAATTAAAGAATAGTATTATTAGTAAAACTAAAAACTCATTTAATCATTTTGCTTGGGAGTACTTTGATAGTTTAGAGCAGACTCAAAAAGGTAATACGTTAATTCGTAAGAAAGGTCGCTTGGAGCTAATATGCTCATATATTGGTGATCAGCCTATCAGTGAAATCGACTCACCTAGAATGCTTGAAGTGCTTTTAGACATCCAAGCTAAGTCATTAAACAAAGCTGGCAAGCCCACAGATAAGGCGGAGCGCTGTGCAGGTATCGCTAGCGACGTATTTGTCTATGCTGGTGCTCGCGGCTTCTGTAGTAGCAATCCAGCCGCATTAATCAAAAGCCAACTGGCTAAGTCGAGCTATGGTCATCGTCCTGCGATCACTAAGCCTAAAGAACTAGCTAAGCTGCTACGTGACATAGAGACTATAGAAGGTGATCCAAACACTATCAACTCTCTTAGGCTATTATCGTTACTGTTCATGCGTAATGGAGATCTCAGGCGCATGCGCTGGGCTGACGTCGACTTAGATGTTGGTAGGTGGACATTAAAGCCGCTCAAAGGACAAGGCAAGGTAAACATGGTTAAGGACATGGTCGTGCCCCTACCTCGTCAGGCAGTGGCTATCTTACGCGCGCAGCAGCAAATCAATGGTCATACTAAATTCGTCTTCTACAGTGAGACGGCAAAAAAGCATCAGATCATCTCTGATGCGACAGCGAATAAGCGTTTAAAAGATTTGGGCTACAAAGACATTCATTGTGCTCACGGCTTTAGAGCTACAGCGAAAACCATCTTACAGGAGCAATTAAAGTATCCTCTCGTGCTTGTTGAGATGGCTTTGGGACATACAACCAAAGATCCTAATGGCACGGCATATGGTCGATTTGAGTACATTGATGATCGTAGTGATATGATGCAGAAGTGGGCTGATTATTTAGATGCTTTGCGAGAAGGCAGAGATACAGCAGAATTTAAAGCAGATGCGCAATCCAAAACTGACTCTACCGCGCAGCTCCAAGCATTGATTGATCAGCTGGGAGAGGATAAAGTAATGGAACTTCTTAAGAAGGAAGAGGCATAGTCTTTCAGCTAATAAGTACTACTATATTCTAAGATCATATACAGCAATATTTGTGCTCATTAAACTATGACTATTAGAGTCATTATAATCATCATAAAAAATATTGTTATCTGGGATTCCGATGCTAGCTATGTAAGCTTTTACTGATTCACGATTTCTTATATATGCCTTCTCAGCATCTTTATAATCTTCTTCCTTAGCCTCTATTTCCTCCGATAGAAGCTTAGTCACATAGTCTGGCAACATTTCTGAAGATACTACACAACTGGTAATTTCTTCAGAACTATCTACTAAAGCTGAAAGCCTTTCTATAATTAGCCCTACGATGTTGCTATTATTCTGGTCGAGATATTCCTGTCCATAACAAAATAACTCATGAAAGTGGATACTTTTAGAGAGTAGTTTAGTCTTTGATAACTTCGCATATGGCTTCTGCGGTGCAAGTTTATTCACAGTTTTAGCATGGGCTATGAATACACCAGAATCTTTGAGAAGCTTGCGTGAAACAATATTAACTTTACTTGTAGAAGAAGCACTGTAAAAAATATATAAGGGCACTTTTTTAGTTATATTAGCGTGACATAATAATTTAGTAATTTGTCCCTTCGATTGGTCTGGATAATTAATAGCTGAAACGTATTTATTATGCTCTTTACTAATTTTTTTCGCTTGAAACAGTAAAGGCAAGCTCTGAGTTTTACCTACTAACCAAATCTCCATTCTAAAGTCAGCGCCTGATGTCTTGCTCTCCTGAAGTTTAGTATAGTGTCTGAAATCTAAATGTTGGAAACACTTATTAATATCTGCCCACTTCCAAAATAAATAGTCGGTAATAGATTCTTCGCCTACGTGTCTAACATTTTCAGTAAATTCTACTACTTGCCTTTCGACCTCTTTATGTTTTTCACACATGTTCATATTAGGCTTTCCTAGCTATCAAATTAATAAGTTGTATTTAAAAAACAATCGTCTTACAGGCATATACTCTCTTCAAAAAACCGATTTTTCATCAAGCACAATTCAAGATAACTATTATTTATAAGAAAGCTGTTTGTGTTAGCGTTTATGTCTAGCAGAATTACTGTAGAGAGTTATACGCCCTCACCCATCTGTATTTCTAAAGCTTGGCGAATCAGACCCATGACGTAAGGCACCTGAGAGATATTATTAATTCCTACCTCAGCATCCCCATTTCCCCATCGACCAAGATTGGTAACATCACGAGCTATACCTTTAGGATCATTTAGATCATGGAAGGGTATATTTAAAGTGAGACGCAGTCTACTCTTTTGAGGAACAACGTCCACAAAATTGGTATCCGCTTTAAACGCAACATAAAGTTTCAATATATCTTCAGTGACACTAGGATCAAGTGCCATTATTTCATTGCGTAGCTGTTCAAAAAGCTCGCGCATGGGCATTCCTTTATTTAGTTGAGGATGATCAGCTAATGTGTAACTTCCTTGCTTTGGTGGAGTATTTTGATAAGTTCTTAATACCTCTTCAGTCAGCGAAGGAGTATCCCAAACTTTAATAGCACGATTAGCAAGTTGATTGGCTCTAGCCTTGATTGCTTGTTCATTCCATAATTCTACAGCACCTAAGCCTTCATTGAGTATAAGAGGGCTATACTTGAAACCACCTGACATATCGCGTTTATCAGTAAATGGACGGTCACTATATTCAGAGTTATAACCAGTGAGTGTTAAGTTGCCCAAGGTATGTAGATAGGTTTCATGCACTCGTACCCATTCTTCACCAAGCTCATTCTGCCATTCTTTGGAAAGCTTTTCATTTTGAGGCATGATATGTTCGACGGTATATTCGTGCACTGGAACACGCTCTTTGCGTTCAAAATTTTCCAAACGGCGTAACCAATAACTTCTACTACGTATGGTATACAAATCGCGGAGAACTACATCACGCTTAAACTCATCATTACGTGGAAATCTCTTATAAGAACGCAATCCTAGTAAATGCGCTTTAAAACTTTCTAAGTAACGTTCTTTATCCAAAGATTTATGAAAAGTGGCAAAGGTTTTATTTAGAGAGTTGGTAGGAATAGCACAGACTGCACGGCGAAATACATAAGCTTCAATTAAGCGAATTGCTGTATGGAAGTCCTCTTTAGTAAGCTGCCTTTGACTATAGTCATCATATAACTCAAGCAATAATGGATAAGCTACATCGACCTTTAATTCACGCAAGTCTTTAAACGCCATAGACAGCTGATTATCAGTCTCTTTATCTAATACCATTGCACAGAAGTAACTTGCAAATGCGTGAATATCTGTTACCAGCTGATCTACACCTAAGCCCATTGTTTCAGCATTTTGCGCGTGTTGCTTAAAGGCATCATAGACACCATCGATACGTGGTATATCTCCAGTTTTAACGGTAAGGTAATGGCGCATAAAACTATCAAAATAGCTTCCATACCCTTCTTGACCAAACTCAATTTCCATCGGTCGCCAATGATTATTATATAGTTTAGATTGATGTTCTGGCTCTAACCCCATTAGTACAAAGTTACGAATCAGATCAGCTTGGCTCAACGCCTTACCAGTAGAGTTCATACTCTCAAAAATCAGCTGTGGATTGTCTTGATCTCGACTTAGAGCGATATCAACAATAATAAGCTTAGCTAAACCACGGCAGAGTTGTTCCAAATTACCATTCAGTTTTTCGATCTTCTTATCAAAGAAATTAAAAATTTCTTCAATACGAAGCGAATGATTCTCTGGAAGTGACTTCTGTGTTACCAACGCCAAAAGACTGTCTTTATCGGTTTGTGTTAATATTAATTTATATTTGCGTTCACCTTTTTCATAAGGATTAAGCAAATAGTAGTTACGTAACTTTTCTGCTGAGAACCCCTCTATTGGCTCGCTGTCACCAAGATGCCTAGATAAAGCCTCTAACAGTAACATAGCCGTCGTTAAGCGCTGTTGTCCATCTATAACTAACAATGGAGACTGACTTGATATTTGGTATAAACCTTGCTCGATATAAACAATAGATCCAATAAAATGACCTCCTACAGCGTCATTACTACCTGCTCGAATGATATCATCCCACAGCTGTTGGCACTGTTGCTCGGTCCATGAGTAGGTACGCTGATAAATAGGAATAACAAATTGTGGTGACTTTTGCAGGAATTTAAGGAGTTTGGCTTCTGTTGCTTTCATAGCTGTAAATATTTCCTTGATATTAATTTTGTCATTTATTAATTGATCACTACAATAACTGCAGAATTTGGGTATAGCTTAATTGATTCCAATAACGAGGTAGATTGAACCCTATATATTGTTACTGTATGCTTATAAGCTATTCCCGTATTTATCAAGCCAGTTAATCGCCTCTTTATAATCAGGATACAGTGACTTTAATAACGTCCAAAACTTAGCTGAATGATTCATGATTTTTGTGTGTACAAGTTCATGAATGATAATATAATCTGATACTAGAGTTGGCACCTTAATCAAACGCCAATTTAGAGAAATATTTTTATCACTAGAACAATTTCCTAATTTAGTTTTTTGATCTCTAATGTAGACAGCTTTGTAAGTGAAATTCAACCTTCCTGCTAGCTCTTTAGTTCTAGGCACTAAGTATTTTTTGGCTTCAGCCTTATACCACTTTTTTTGAACAACGGGATCTAGCAGATCTTTTTTGGCTCGAATTGTCTTATATTCATGGTCAATGATAACTTTAGTACTACAAGTTTCATCGTAGAAGTAAGAGTACCTGTTACCAAACATTAAGAGTTGGTTACGGCCCAACTCAATCTGGGTTTTCTTACTAAAAAAAGACTGCTGTTTAATAACCCATTTTGATTTCTTTGTGATTAATGCCTCTATCTCATCATCAGTAAATGAAGTCGGTATAAGAACTCTGACTTGCCCATCTTCTGACACCTTTATTCTGGCGTGTTTAACATCTTTTTTCTCTATTACGTAAATCTTTGATGACATTTTTAATTTAATCCAAAATACTTAATAATGCTCAGCATAATAGCATCCATAAGCTGAGAATCATCTTCAATGCCCAACTCTTGGTACTTGTCTGAAGCTGCAAATATTTCAATGTATACCTGCAAACGTGTAACTTCTTTAGGTATATCCTGCCAACCAATGTAAATTTTCCTTTTAACAACTGATTCTACTATATCCTTAGCAAGCTCTTTTGTTAACTCATCATTAAACCTAACTAAATTGGCGTTTTTAATGTGGGCATAGATCTCAAACGTCCCTTTATCTGCAAACCCCATTTTTTGAGGCAAGGTAGCAATATCATCAAGTTCATCGTAAAGCTTTCCTAGCTCAAGTAAAAGCTGCTCAATCGCCTGATTTTCTTCATTTTTCTTTTTTACTAGCTCATCCAATCGGTTCTGGAACTCAACATATGCTGCACTATTTACTTCATTCCTGCGGATGACTGTTTCGATATCACGTATAATTTTTTCTGCCTTATCTGATGGAGACAACTTAGTTTGTCTTAACTCATCCAGATAATTCGAATCAATAGTGACCTCAGGTAAATGTCCCTTAAAGTCAATTAATTGAGCGCTTTCTTCTATCAGCTTTCTAGTTTTAGCTGCATATATCTCAGCATCGAAGTCCAAGCGTTTAAATTCTTCCAGATAAATCTCATATATTACATTGAGCCATAGATACTTATTGCGGTACTCTCTTAGTTTAGGATGTGGTGATATTGCCTCCCATAACTGAAGTACTTCTTTATAATCCTGTTCAAATTTGCCTTGGTCTAATTCATTCAATTTGCGTACAATTGCCATTGAGCATTCGTAACTATCTTCTAGCTCTATATCTTCAAAAGGCTTTAATGCCGCTTCTAAAACCTTAGGAAACTGATCTACTAAACTCTCAACATCCTCAAACTCTCCGATGTCTTCAGGATCATAATTTAAAGCTGCTTTATAGTTTTGGAATACGCCAACATAGTCCACAATGCGACCAAACTCTTTAGATAGATTAGATATTTTGTCATCATAAGGGCGGTTAGTACGAGCAACTGCTTGTAGTAAGTTGTGGTCTCTAATTGGACTATCCAAATACATGGTTTGTTCAATGGGTGCATCAAATCCAGTAAGGAGCATATTGCAAACAATAATGATTTTAAGATTGTTGCCACTCTTCAATTCTTTAGGAGTAATACGTTTTTTAAAGTTCGCGATTAATTTACGACGTTCTTTATCTTCTTTATAATGATCTTTGAAAAGCTCATACTTCTCACCTTCTTCATAATTACCTGTAGAGAAGATAATCGTCATTTCTGATTGATCAAAGTAATTTAGTAACTCATTATAGTAAAGAACACACGCTTCTTTATCACAGGCTACTATCTGTGCCTTATAGCCTTGAGGCTCAACACCTTCTTTGAAATCTTGAGCAATATCTTTGGCAAGAACTTCGATTCTATCAGGATGCTTTAAAAATACTTTCCACGCCTGAACTCTTCTCTCTACCAATTTCTTTTCATCTTCACTTAAATCAGCCGTAATCTCATCATAACCTTGCTTGAGCTTATCTTTGTCAAGAAACCATTCTTGCGGACCGAAAGTATAGCGAATGGGTACAGTAGCTCCGTCTTCGATAGCATCTTGAATGCTATATTTGTCTAGATAATGCTCATGAGAGCCTTCTTCGTTTTTTATACCAAATTCTTGATGAGTCTTGGGGATTGGTGTGCCGGTGAACGCAAAACGACGCGCGTTAGGCAAAACGTTTTGTAGCTCTATCTGAAAGTTACCATACTGAGTACGATGTGCCTCATCAATAAGTATGATGATGTTATCCCGAGTGTCTTGGACATTACCAAGCTCTCTAAATTTTTGCACTGTAGTGATAAACACCCCTGCTGGTGATTTATCAATAATATATTTTAAATCGCCAATATTGTGGACAGGCCTAGCATTAGGAAAGTCGCAATCATCGAAAGTACCACCTATCTGCTCTCGAAGCTCTTTACGGTCAACAACTATATATACGGTTGGGTCTTTAAGGGAGGGGGTATTGCGAAGCTTATAAGCGGTATATAGCATGGTCAAACTCTTGCCTGACCCTTGAGTATGCCAGATTACACCTTGCTTTAAATCCGACTCTGCAACTCGGTGCACAATTTTATTAGCCGCACGAAATTGCTGATAGCGTGCTACTTTCTTAACAATACTGGTTTCAGCTCTTTCAAAGACCAAAAAGTTTTTAACAACATCTAGCACTCGGGCTGGTTGTAACAGACCAACGATACCAAGCTTCATCTGCTCTAAGACTTCACCGTTAGGTAAGCGCTCTACATCGAAGTGATAAAAGCCATCTTCTTCATTTATTGAAGTATGACATAGATCATTATTTTCATCCAAGATAGGGTTAGGATGATCTGTTTCCAACAAAGTACTTTTCCATTCGTTGAAATACGACGAAGATGCTCCTGGAATACCATATTTTGCGATGCGTCCATTACATGCCACACCAAAGCCGTGACACATGTAGAGTTTATCAGCACGTTGATCGTAGGTTGAGAACTGCTTAACACCTTCAAGCCAGTTCGTACCCTTACGTGCTCGTTGTTTTGCTTCAATAGGTACTAATGGAATACCATTTACCAACAGGACAATATCCGTTCTTACCAATTTAAACCCTTGTACTGAGTACTGGTTGGTGACAATAAAGCTGTTTTGCCAAACATCATTAAAATCAATAAAACAGAAATCTTTATCCTCACCGTCTACTGATAAAGTAATACCCTTCACAAGCTTTTCCAAAAAAGCTTCGTTTCCAAGAATTGGGCTAGGATTGTTAAGGTTATGGGTTAGCTGCTCTACCACTCTCTCGGCGATATCGACTGAAACCTCATTGATACTAGCAACTTTATCAATAAGAATTGTGTCAATAATGGGATTCGAAACTGGTCGGTTATACCTCTTTAAGTCATCATAACTTTCAAATACCCAACCCATCTTAGATAACCATTTCGTGACTGGCTTCTCAACGCCTTTAAGTTCTGACAGCTTTCCCATGACTTACGCCTTATCCAATAGCTTATTTATTTTGTCCACATCCACTCGGACTTTTCCTGTTAATAGGTTTTGCATTAATGACTTTCTCAAATTATTGAGCTTTAATCTTTTTGCTAACAATAAATTTAACTCTTCATCAACAACTCCAATAATTTTCATTATGCTAATCTGCTCACTAATATTATCCGGTACTAATATTTTGATACCATTTAAGTCGCGCTTGTTAATTTTTGGTTGAGCAGAACCATAAATAATTGAACGATAATCCTTTGACTCTAGTTGTTCGCATAAATACTCAGTTGTAATATATTTAGTATTTGCTTGTATCACGTGTGCATGGTTGTTAGCCCAAAACTTTCCTCTAACAATGAACGCTTGTGGAACTTTCCTTGATAGAAGATTATTACCATCCTCACCAAAGAGTATATAATCTCCATCGAAAATATAGCTATTTACCCAATCAATTATTCCAGCTGCGCCATAGTAAGGAAAATCACCAACTATACCTTTCCTGTTTTCAGCTTTGATGGGTTTTCGGCGAGAATCATAATTAAAGGAAATATCACTTACCTTCTTGATTTGCCAATTTCTTGGAACCATTCCAAACTTTTCATCAATATAAAACTCTTTTTCACTGCGCCAAACACCATCTGGCTTTAACTTACCTGTCAGTAAGTTTTGTATAAAAGATTTTTTTAGGCGTTCTGCCGAAAGTATGCTATTTGCTTTTGCTTTGATAGACTCATCAACTATAGATAATATACCTGCAATAGCTTTTTGCTCAGGAAGTGGAGCACAAGGCAGCTCAAGTTTTGAAAAATAACGTTTCGATAACTCAATTTGGTTTGTTGATCCTGTATAGCAGACTGACTCCAAATATCGTTGACCAAGTTCAGATGTTAAAAAGTAGCGAGCATATGTACTATCAATGGAATCTTCCATCGTTCTTAGTACAGTAACGTGACTGTCAGCAACTGCCTGAACGTCAGAGTATGACCACTGATTTACTCTACCTATAGTACCTGTACCTGTAGAGTTAATGAGAATATCTCCTTCGCACAAATAGGAAGATTCATCTATCTGATTTGGTACTACATGATATTTAACTTTTCCTAAATTAATGCAGTTCCATCTAATGCAATCTTGATTAACAACAAATAAGCCCTGATTATCTTCACTATAAACAGGAGATTTGCCACGACGTAGAAAGGTATTATTATCTTTTAATTGTTTTTCAGTCCAACCTATCGGTAGGCTTTCGATAATTTTTTTCATTATTGAATTACCTCCATTAGTTCCTTAAGTAAATCATCAAGCGAACTTTCAATAACTAATGACGATTTAAAGTCTGAAACTGCTTCTTTTAGATCAATTTCTTCCTCTGGCTCAAACGTATCAACGTAACGTGGGATATTAAGGTTAAATTCATTTTCCTCTAATTCTTCCATGTCTACTACAGAGAAATAACGCTTACTTAGCTCTGGATCAGCTAGTACAGTTAATAGCTCAGTTTCAACCTCATCAATAGCTAGTCGCTCTTTATTTGCTTGCTCTTGAGCATCTGATATTTTTTGTTCTTTTTCAAAGATCAGCTTTTCGAGTAAATCTTCGCCCTTTACTTTGTTATTGATCATCGTTTTAGTTGGCTTTTTATCTTCAGACTCTCGCTTTAATATCTGCTCATCCGCTTCTATTATTTTATTCTTAGCAAACTCAATGTCATCAATACTATCAATCTCTATTTCATTTAGTTTAAAAGCTAGCTCTTCATCAATAAGTTCACGCAGCCGCGTTTTTTGCGAGTCTATCCACGCTTTGGCTATTTCTATATCACCCCAGCTCTCTAATATGGTAGATATACGCAGCATATCTTGCGGCATAAGCGTATTCATATTGGACTCTTCTTTATACCAGCCCTCTCTAGCAGCATAGACCATCAGCACCTTGTTTTTGCGCTCTTCTGGTTTATTCTTATCAAGAAGCAAGATTGAGCCTGGTATTGTCGTTCCATAAAACAAATTACCCGGCAATACGACTATGGCATCAATAATATTGACACTCTTAACGAACTCACCATCTTTGTTAACTGGACCCTGCAAAAAGCCACGACGAATTAAATATTCATCATCCGCTTTTCGATTCTGTCCATCCTCTTCCTCAGTTTTTTCAGGTTGACCACGGAACAATACCCCTTGTGGGCATACCACACCAGCCTTACCATTTTCATTGATTGAGGCAACGATATGCTGTAGAAATGCGAAATCACCATTTGAATAAGGCGGAATGCCATAATCAAAACGTTTATATTGATCACTGAACTCTTCTTTACCTGGATAGCTCAGTTTAGGAGAGCCATCCTTATTAGTTTCAGGTTTACCCTTTTTGTTCTTCTTAGGTTCACCGTTCTTCCACCAGTTTTCCTGTGAGAATGGGAAATTAGCAGTGGCATAATCAAATTTCTTTATAGCTAAACTATTATCTTCTTCAGTAAATTTAGGGTCTTTTAGAGTATCCCCTTTTTCGATAGAAGCGTCTAACCCATGAAGAATCATATTTATATTAGCAATTGCCCAAGTATTCCACACATCCTCTTGCCCAAATAACCGAATGTTTTTTTGAGATCCTGTGGTTTTTTTGATGTATTTGGCGGCATTAATTAAGAAGCCTCCAGAACCACAAGTTGGATCGTATAATGTAGTGCCTCTTTGAGGCTTTAGATAACGCACGATAATATCAACGACTTCTTGCGGGGTATAAAACTGCCCAGCCGTAGTGCCACCTTTATTTTCGTCTGCAAATCGCTTAATCAGGTATTCATAAGCATCACCAAGTATATCTACTGAAGCATTTCTATTACTTAAATCTACTGCATCCAAATAGCTAACTAGAAGGCTAACAACCTCAGGATGCAACTTTTTACCACCAGAACCATCTGGAGATGGCTCATTCCAGCGTACTGTATTGATGACGCCCTTAAGTGATGGGTTAGCATCAGCAATTGCATTAACGGCTTTATTTAAAGCATCGTTTTTTCTATCCAATGGTGCGTTTCGGACATCTGTCCAAAAATGACCTTCAGGAATAATAAAGTCGTGTTTGTCCTTAATAATTTTTTGTTTTTGTTTTTCATTAGGCTCTACGCCATACTCTTTTACAAACTCTTTGATGCCATGCTCAATCTCCCAAGCATAGTTGTCTGATAAGCGCTTAAAGAATAGGAGTGATAGTATATATGACTTATAATCCTCAACTTTATCTCGTAGAATATCTGCCATTCCAAAAAGAGTACTACCTAATGCTTGCTTACTAATCATTTTTGCTCCGTTAAACTGCTGCCTATAATTGCTTCAGATATATTTAAAAAATTTGATTAAGATGTTTAAAACTAGATCATGATGCCTTACATGTATCATTACATTGTGGTTCATTGGATACTAATTTACAATCCTTCCACCATTTAAAACGTCAATTTGTGTCGCGCAATTAAACGACTTATCTATTTAATTACTAATTACTTTATGATACCTCACCTACTAAAATTCGTAGATCACCAATATTTAAGTATTTGGATTTTCACATCTTAGCAAATTATCCACTCCCAAAAACCATCCTTTCATCGTCATCCGATCAAAGCTATATACATGTGCATGAGGCGCTTCTCTACAGAGTCCTACTAGCGGCTGCTTTTGATCAGGCTTGCCATCAGCAAGCTCTATCAATCCTGAGCAAATTGGACAAGTTGCAGTAAACTCTGTGACTCTCGCTACATTCAGCCTATCTTTGTCCCAATACATCTCGATATCCGCATTTACGACATTAATATTTGCAAAGAACATAGGCGCTTTAACAACACGGTAATAAGGCAGTCTATATAACGGCACAAAGAAATATCGCCAGTTAAGATAAGCCAGAGGAATGAATGCTACAAAAATTATGGCTTGCCAAAGCTTAAAATTTGGCAAGTCGCTTAGCAATAAGATGACGAGTAAGGAAAATATAGCAATAAAGATATCCAATAAAAAACTTAGCATCAGCAAAACCATTAGCAAAACGCCTCGAAAGCTTAAGATCTTTAGCTCACCCTTTTTGAAGAAAAGCCGAGTGAATAAAGATGGCTTAATCTCAGAAGCCGCTTTTCGCTCATAAGTAACACTACTTAAATATTCATCATCCTCAATGTCATCAGAGTCAATGACGGCAGATCCAGCTATCTGCTCTTCATCTACTTCCTCATTTTCAATAGCTTTAATGCTCATCCATACGAGGGTTCTGTTCTTGGCACCACCCTCTGATAAAGATGAGATAACTTCTGGCAAATAGCCTATATCATTAAACGCCTGTTCACAGTCTGGTTGTGACTCAATAAACTTTACTAACTCTATATTTAATCTATCCGTTTTTATCTTATTTTTAGCGATTTCACTGCTTACAGTATTTTCATTTACGCCTCTAGCTTTGGCGTAAATAACTTGCCTCGATAGCTTCTCAGGCTCAAACTCTTCATCTGAATATTTTAGTTTGTTGAGCTGTGCGTCAACTATTATTCTTAGACAATGATCATAAAAAGTATTTCTTGGAAAATTAAGCAATTGTTTTTTGAGCTCTTCAAAAACAACTAAGTGTATGTTTTTCATAGATAAATACCGATTAAAACCCTATTATATCCCCTATAGCAGTCTGTTCCAGAGGCAGAATTCTTCTCATAATTACCTCACTCCTAACCAACTAACAAGAGGATGGTAACTATGTCAATGTCAATCGCTGTTAATGAGCAAAAGCAAATCGTCAATTTTAAGCAAGTCGAGCGAGGGCTGGCTTGTATGTGTTTTTGCTTTGAATGTGGTGAGCCTGTAGTGGCTCGTAAAGGTGAGAAAAATGAGCATCATTTTGCGCATCTCAACAATAAGGAAAGCTGCACGATCCACCCTGAAAGTATCCTACACAAGTTTGCCAAGCAAGTCATTATGGAACAGAGGTATTTAACACTGCCATCACTACCTGATGACGAAAATAGCGAGGATAAAACTTGGGAGTTTGATCAGCTGATTGAGGAACAAGCTGTTGGCTGTATTCGGCCTGATATAGTCGCAACGGTTGACGGGGAAATGATGTTTATTGAAGTTGCTGTGACTTCTTTCATCGATACCGATAAAGCGGATTTTATTAAGCAATTAGGTATTAAGACCGTTGAGATCGATTTGAGAGGAATCATCACACAAGGTATTGAGTTGCCAAGTGAGGAAGCCAAAGATTACATTTTAGACTGTGTCAGTAATAAGCAGTGGATATTTCCAGCACCGAAATCGTTAGCAGTACCAATAGCCCCTGCACCATCACCTGAGCCTCTTTATAATTGCCAGAGCAGTACTGATGAGAATAACAACGGAAGCTTTGATAAAGGCTATACCATCTATCGCTTTACCATCAAACACGCTTGGGTAGATGTCAGGGTCTTTAATTCAGGCATGGTATCTATTAAGTGTGTGACCTACAACCATGATGTCATTGAGATACTAAAGCAATGGCATAACGAAGGCGGTGGTCAGTACAACCAAAAATATAAGTCATGGAATTACTTTAAGCCGTTTTCAGACACCGTCTTGCGACGATTACAAGAGATGGATAGCTCCCCCAAGCAATGAGCTAATCCAGTGCATTCAAGGTAAGGCCTTACTATCAGCATTGATAGTAAGGCCTTACCTTATAACAAACTATAGGAGTTTTTGTCTAAACTCTATCATATCTAGATTAATTTGAAATAGGAGATAAAAAACCAGGACTTATGACTTGCTTTTGTTCAGCACGCGAAGACATAGCAAAAGATAGAACAATATGTAAAACAAAGGTAATTATTAATGCCGCTAGACCTGCGGGGAAATCAAATGGTATAGATATTTTATACTGAAATAAAACTCCCATAATCGCTCCAACTATGAATGAAATTATGGCAGGCCATCGTACTGGTGGCATATCATTAGGATTTGCTGTCGCATATTCAGAACGTCTAATGATGTAGAAATCTGCTAGGATTGGTCCTGCCAAGGGCACAAATGCGGCTCCTAGAATTGTAATAAAATCACTGAAAAAATAACTATAAAAGCCTAACGCCCCTAATACACTACCAATAGCTCCCATTGTAATAACGATTTTACCACGTGGTAATTTAATGCCCATAGACTCAGCTGAAGGGCCGATATATAAAGCATTACAGTAAAGCTCAGACATGTTAGTCGTCCAAAGAGCTACGACCCATAATGTAACACCCATTACCGTTAAGACAAGCCCATTTTGTACCATCCACGTTATAAAATTCGCATCTCCAGTTGTTATAGCACCTAAATAACCGACAACATTCAGAAGAGGGTTAGTTAATACGAAGCAGGCCATTGCACCAATAAAAACATGTGACGTACGTTTAGCATAACGAAAGATATCAACACCCATAATAACGCCAGCGATCCAAGCACCAATCATCACAGTAACTGCAGTACCTCGTGATAACCCTTCTCGTGTTGAAGCCTCAACCATCACTTTATCAAAACCGCCAAACTGTTTGACCATTATATAAGAAGCAACTATAGCGATGACCAAAACAAATGGTGCCGCGAAACTTGAAATCTTTTCAATTGCAGCTATACCTTTCCATGCAGAATACGTAAAAACAGCTCCCCATATTAAACAAATTAAAATATATTCTAGACTAAGGCCATTAATAACAGTTATTCCTGTTACATCTCCTAGTGCTACGTTGAAGATATCACCTACCATACCTACAATTGAAGCAAACCAACCTAAAGTTAAACAAGCCATAATTAGCATAGGTAGGATCATGCCTTTTTTACCATAGGAAATGCGAGATATAAGAGAAAGGTTCAATCCAGTCTTCATAGCCGCAAAACCAAGTAAAAACGTAAGTACTAGTAAGACCCCTTCTCCAACTGATATAGCAATCAGAGCATCAGTAAAAGACATTCCGGGATTGCCGTCTTGGCCTGCTAATAGTCCTCCAATAATAAGTCCCGTAGGTACATAGCCAAAACCTACCCAAATCGCAAACATCGCCCACCATGAACGTCTTTCACTGGTTGGCACAGGTGTAAGCATATGTTCTTCATGACTATCTTGCTCATCCAACTGAGCTGTATGTAGATGATCAGACATACGTATTCCCTCCATTGAAGTTTTTTAACATCCTCATTCTCTATATCATTACAACATATAATGACAAATGTAAAGATTTACTTACTCACTTCTTTGTTATAGGGTATATAGGAAGAATATCTTTATTAAAGGGAGTTAATATGTCTAGAAAAGAGCAGCTTTCAAAAAATCATTGGTATCGTAACGACGATCTACCAAATGTGAGCGGACCCAATCGCGAAATACAAGGTTACGGAGAACACCCTCCAAAAATAAGATGGAATAACGGTGCGAAAGTCGCAATTAATATCGTTGTTAACTATGAAGAAGGGTCTGAGAAAACCTTTGCTATGGGCGATGGTATGAATGATGGCATGCATGAGTTACCGTTTGAAGTAGATGATCAGCGTGATCTTGCTAAAGAATCAATGTATGAATATGGATCTAGAGCAGGCATTTGGCGTCTATTTAGAATATTTGATCGTTATAAAGTTCCAGCAACCTTTTTTGCTGCAGCCGTAGCACTTGAACGCAATCCTGATGTTGCAAAAAAAATGAATGAGCGCAAAGACGAGATTGTTGGTCATGGTTATCGTTGGATTGATCATTATGAGTATTCACGTGAAGAAGAAAAAGATCTCATAAATTTAGCAATGGACTCTTTCCAAAAGACACTTGGACGACAGCCCATAGGATGGTATTGCCGTGAAATGTCAGTTAACACGCGTGAGCTTTTAGTCGAAGATGGACGTTTCACTTATGATTCAGATTACTATGGTGATGATCTACCATTCTGGACTTTTGTGGATGGAAAGTCACATTTAGTAATACCCTATTCCTTAGTCAGTAACGACTGTCGATATATCATAGGTACAGGCTTTGGAGCACCATCAGACTTTGTTGAAACAGCATCACGTATGTTGGACCAATTGTTAGAAGATGGCGACGACTGTGGTCGTATGATGTCTATTGGTATACATCCGCGCATTACTGGAAACCCAGCACGTGCACATGGTTTGGCTGAATTTATTCGCTATGCACAATCTAAAGAAGACGTAGTATTTATGCATAGAGATGATATTGCAAAAAAATTCATTGAGCAGGTTCCACGTCCTGCATCTCCAGAAGATTGCCTTAATAAGTAAGTGACATACGTCGGTTTTATACTTTTAGGGTTTAAATATAGATAGTTAGTGATATTAGAATAAAACCTCTTAATGAAATTAAGAGGTTTTTTAGTATATTATTCTGAGATTTGTCTCACTACCCACATAAACTGCCTTAACCTTTTCGACTGTTCAGTTAGGATCGAAATGTCGTAAACTTTACTCATTACCTATTCTTTGGTTAGTGGATTATAAGCAGTTACACAATTTTGACCACTGTCGTCAAATCCGTAGAACCAAACTTGGGAGATTTTAATTACGCAGCTTGACGATAATAATCAAACCACACCTGTCTTGGCGATTTATAGCTCAAGCCCTTTTGAATCCTAGTTTGGTTGTAATATAGCTCGATGTATCTAATGATATCGGTAATGGCGGCAAACCTTGTTTTATAATCCTTATGATATACCAGCTCATTCTTTAATATGCTCCAGAAGCTTTCTATGGGTGCGTTATCAAAGCAATTACCTTTGCCACTCATTGAGCCTATAAACTGGTGCTGTTTAATGATTTTATGATACGCATGGCTACAGTATTGACTACCTCTGTCTGAGTGCACAATTAACCCTTTATTAGGTCGTTTGTTTTTGATTGCCATATTTAGTGCTTTGCAAACTAAGTCAGCAGTCATGCGTTTGTTGATAGCGTAACCGACCAACTCTTTGGTATATAAATCTTTCACTCCTGCTAAGTACAGCCAGCCCTCATTTGTCCAGATATAAGTAATATCGCTCACCCAAGACTCATTAGGGCAACTGGCATCAAACTGCTGATCCAGCACATTCGGATAAACTAGCTTGTTGTGATTAGAGTCGGTGGTCACTTTAAAGCGCTTATGACGACGACATTTAATGCCGTGTTGCTCTTTGATGCTTCTTACCATATACAAGCTAATGTTATGGCCTTGCTCGCTTAGATAAGCATGCAGTCGATCTACGCCATAACATTCTTTCGTTTCACTGTGAGCCGCTTTAACCAGTAATTCAGACTGGTTGCGGTGTATCTGTTGGTCACTGATGTCACGACTAATCCAGTCGTAATAGCTTGAGGGCTTAACGCTCAATACACGGCACATAGTGGTTATGCTAAATATCTTCTGGTTATCCTTGATAAAGGCGTACTTCACTAACTGTGCTTGGCAAAGTACGCCGTCGCCTTTTTTAAGATCTCGCGCTCCTCTTCAGCCACTTTAAGCTGCCGCTTGAGCTGCTTTATTTCTTGAAGAGCACTCATAAGATCAGGATCATATTGATCTGTGCCGACAAGCTTGCCTTGATTGGCTTTGTTCTGCCAATTTGAGAGCGTTTGCATGGCAATGCCAAGCTGCTTTGCGGTAGCCGAGATATTGCCATTATTGTCTGATATCTTCTTGACAGCTTCTGCTTTAAATTCGTCACTGTAGGTTCTTATTTTCTTGGTCATGATAAACTCCGATTAATACGCTTAGTTTACCAAGTTTAGTTGTACGGTTTCTTCAGCATAGCTCAGAATATCAGAGAACAACCGTACGCTATAATTGACAATACCTACTTGTAAGAGATATAGTCTTTAAGAGATATAGTTTTTAAGAGCTATAGCTCTTACAAGCAGATATTGTCCGTAAAAAATATACTTTCTATTTGGTATATTCTTTTTTTGAAATGATTCTCACTTATATCAACAGATTATACTTTTCGACTCACTTTGAAAAGCATGCTATTTAGCGATTAGTAAAATTTTTACTGCTGCATATGGATTTCAGCAATAGAGTAAATAAAAATAACCATGGAGAGGAATTTATGACTATTCAAAAATTAGATAGCGAGCTATCTGTAAGTCAACAAGTAACTAATTGGCTGGAAGGTTTTGATCAAGCCTTGCGTGTAAAAGATATAGACAAAGCAGCAGAGTATTTTGAAGAAGAAGGATTTTGGCGTGATTTAATTTCATTCACTTGGAATATAAAAACGTTAGAAGGTCAAGATGAAATTAAAGACATGCTTTCACATACTTTAGAAACGACTGAACCGTATAACTGGAAGCTTGATGGAGAAGCGGTAGAAAATGATGGCGTTATAGAAGCTTGGATAAGCTTTAACACTAAGGTGGCGAAAGGCTATGGACATTTGCGTCTGCGTAACGGCAAAGCTTGGACCTTATTAACGACTATGGTTGAGCTCAAAGACTTCCCTGAAAAGCGTAAAAGATTACGCCCAAAAGGTGCTGAACACGGTGCTGACCCCAATCGTTTAACGTGGCAGGAAAAACGTGAAGCTGAAGAGAAGAACCTTGGTTATAGCGAGCAACCTTATTGCTTAATCATTGGTGGTGGACAGGGTGGTATAGGTTTAGGAGCTCGCTTGAGACAACTCGAAGTTCCAACAATTGTTATTGATAAGCAGCCTAGACCAGGTGATACGTGGCGTAATCGTTATAAGTCATTATGTTTGCATGATCCTGTCTGGTACGACCACATGCCTTATCTTCCTTTTCCTGAGAACTGGCCAGTATTTACTCCAAAAGATAAAGTTGGTGATTGGCTGGAAATGTACACTAAGATTATGGAGTTGAACTATTGGGGGTCAACTGAGTGTATTAGCGCTGAATTTGATGAAGAACTAAAGCAGTGGAATGTAGAGGTTGATAGAGCGGGTGAGCGTTTAACATTACACCCTCAGCAATTGGTTTTAGCTACTGGTATGTCAGGACTACCAAATATTCCAGAAATTACTGGCATGGAAGATTTTTCTGGAGAGCAACATCACTCAAGCCAACACCCAGGTGGTGAGGCTTATAGAGGAAAGAAATGTATTGTACTAGGTGCCAATAACTCAGCGCATGATATTTGTGCCGCCCTTTGGGAAAATGGCGCAGACGTAACTATGATACAACGCTCCTCAACGCATATTATTAAATCAGACACATTAATGGAAGAAGTATTAGGTGGCTTATATTCTGAAGAAGCGGTTGAAAAAGGAATAACTACATATAAGGCAGACCTCACTTTTGGCTCAATACCTTTTAAAATCATGCCACAATTTCATGAGCCCGTTTACCGTAGAGTGGCGGAACTAGATGCTGACTTTTATGAAAAGCTAACCGATGCAGGCTTTATGCTTGACTTTGGTGAAGATCATACTGGTCTATTTATGAAATATTTACGTCGAGGTTCTGGTTATTATATTGATGTAGGTGCTTCTGATCTTGTAGCGAAAGGTAAAATAAAACTTAAATCCAATGTAAGTATCGATCATATCAAATCTAATTCAGTAGTCTTAACTGACGGGTCGGAGTTAGAAGCCGATTTAATTGTATATGCGACCGGATATGGTTCCATGAATGGCTGGGCTGCAAAAATTATTTCACAAGAGGTAGCCGATAAAGTTGGTAAATGTTGGGGAATGGGCTCAGATACCGCTAAAGACCCAGGTCCTTGGGAAGGCGAGCTAAGAAATATGTGGAGACCAACGCAACAAGATGCGTTATGGTTCCATGGTGGAAACCTTCATCAGTCGCGACATTACTCTCAATACTTATCATTGCAACTTAAAGCCAGAATGGAAGGGATAGAAACGCCAGTTTATGGTTTACAGGAGGTTCACCACTTAGAGTGATCTGAACGCCACTACTCAAAGTAAATTATAAAAAGTAGTAATTTTAAAGGCCATGCTGATGTAATTCAGTATGGCTTTTTTATTAGGTAAGCTACTATTGTTAAAAACAGCTTTATCTATACAGATAACATCCTCGTTACACTTTTTTAGGATTTTTAATACCTCTAAAATATCTACTTTTTTATTTTACTAATGCTAAATACAAGAAATAAACCGCCCTACTCTTAGGGCTAGAGCGGTCAGATACATCTAAGCTGAACGCTCAGCAATCTTAGTATTAATCCACTCCGCAATCTCACTTGCCACCCAAGCTACTCTCACTTGTGTCAGTTGGAGCTTTTTAGGGAATGTTGGATCATATTGATCAGAATCTACGTCGCCCATTGCATAGATAGTTGAGCGGCTGATACCTGTATATTCTATGACTTTTTTGACACTAAGTAGCTGCGGTATATGATTGCATTGCTCGATTACTGGCTGTGCTGCGTTTAAATTATCCATTGTTTTCTCCTTGTAAGTTAATGAGAGCGTTATCTCTCATACAGTTAGGGAGTCCTATATTTTTTTACGGCATCCTATACAGTCCGACCGTTAGCCTTGAACGAAACTATAAAAAAAGGAGCAGAATGAATCCGCTCCTCTTTATGTCACCTATTTGGCTTGATAGGTTTAACTCACCGCTGTCACGCTTTGTCGTAATCCTTTCTCAATGCTATTCACGTTACGAGTGGCTAACCCATTCTGATAATTACCTTGCTGATTGCTACTGATGTCATCTGTTTCTACTGGATAAAACTCTTCAACCACATCAAGCAGACCATCGCTATCAACCTCAAAGCACGAGTTCACATAACCAAGCTTTGCTGCTTCCTCTAGTGCCGCTTGATCAAAGCCGTGTTCACTTAGCTCATTATCAATCACTCTGGCATGTTGTACCGCATCTTTAAGTGTTACCCCATCACGCAAGGTCAGGTCCACAAAGTAAATCGGTGTGCGATAGCTTTGCGTGGTGCTTTTGCCTCTTAGCGTTAATTGCAGTGGTAGACATGACAGCTTATTGCCTGATACCGCAGCAAAGTAGCTCAGCCTTGCTGCAAGCGTTCTAATACTATTAAAGCCTGTGGTGCGAAAGATGAATGTTCCTAGCTCATCATCTTCACTGAGATTAACGTATAGCCTGCCATACGGCTTACAAGCACCGCCTTGTGCTAATGGGCAACGATCAGGTGATGGGCAAGGCAATTGCTCAACGCCACCATTCGTTCGACGTTGACACTGCTCACCGTCACCGACGCAGAGTGGTCGTCCAGTTTGTCGATCAAACAGTGTGTACTCAGCTCTCAGGTTTAGTGTCGGATCGTTAAACAGCATGCGTACTGGTATTTGCCTCAATTTACCGTCACTATTTGCGCGTAGCTTTGCATCAAGTGGATGATTGATCCAGCCATCCTTGTTTTGAACTTGGCTGGTAATGGTGAATTGATCGTCTTTAGCAGGTAAGCGTTTGCCATCTTTTACAATGACACGCCCAATGCTGATACGACCTAAAACTGGTGGGGTAATAGTTAGACCTTTAATCATAGTCATGTTCCTTTTGTGTTTGATAGGTTTTGTTTAGCCATAAAAAAGCCCACCTATGACGGATGGGCTATTATGTGCTTACTTTGATTGATTGGCTTTGAGTGGTTGATGAATGTGTTAATAATTAAATGACTGATAGCTTAGTCATTAAGAATAACAAATCGACGGCTGCCTTGACGGGTTTTACTAAACCGCTCGAGTAATTCCGGATGGGCTTTAATGACCGCCTTGCTATCAAGACTGACACTGTCCTTCGAGCGCTTCCATGAAATCGCGCCCTTCTCAAATACAGCGACCTCATTATCTTGAATTAAGCTTTGCAGCTGATGCTTCACTTGGTCATGACGCTGCTCTAGCTCTTGCATATAGTCACGGTAGCTAAGCAGTTGCTCAAACAATTTGTTGGCACCATCGTCATCTCGCAGATCAACCTTGCTTGACGGCTTGGGCGTTGGATAAAGCTGCTTTAATGCTCGCGCAGCAGATTCTGAATGATCAGGCGTTGGCGGGGTATCGGTTTCTACGTACTGCCAGAACAGACGCTCATGCTCCATGATAGATTCAATCAAGCGCTCGTCACGCTCAACCTTATATATCTTAGCCTCATGCCCACAAAGTAGCACACAGATATGCGCCGCAGTTTTACCAGTAACCGCTAGTTGATGTTGCACTTGGCAAGTGACATACAAGGGCACGCCATGCTTCCAAAGCTTGGCACCATGCTCACCAGCCGTTTTACACTCTAAAATCTGTGCCTCGTCACTACCTGTGATGGCGTAGTCTAGATTAGCCAGCATAAAATGCTTGTCAGGATCAGGATGCTGCAAGATCGCGTTTACGCGCCTGACTTTATTGCCTGTATGTTCTTGATAGTATTTCGCCACCATCGGCTCTAGGGAATTGCCCCAATACAGCGGTGAGTAGCCCTCTAAGCTTTCATCGATGCTTGATTCCATACGTCCTGTCTTAATCATCCATAACTCCAGCATGGATAGATAAGGATGAATACCACAAGCAGCGGCAGCGTCAGAGCTACCAATCCCTTGCTTGCGAAATTGTAGCCAGTCCTCACGACTTAACGATTTGGTGTTGACCAAACGCTTAGCAGTGATTGATTGATTAGCAGATGCTTTAACCGTTTTACCTTCTACCTTAGGCAACTCTTCGCTATTGTGCCGAGCGTTTAGTGGAGTCTTATTCTTAACAGTGGCCCGCTTAAGTCTTGGCTGAGTCGTAGTCGTATTATTTAATGCAATCATATTCATGATGAACTCCTTGGTTAGATTTCTTATTGGTAATTAGTTAATGTGAATAGGCTTACTTACGGCATAAAAAAACCACGCTCAAAGGCGTGGTTGATTCATTAGTTAAATACAGTGTCTATGTGATTAGGCAATTAAGCGCAGCGCTTCATCCAAGCTTTTATCTTTGAGTTTAGCGCCAGCACCAAACCATGCTGAGTCTAAGCGATGGTCCCTCGACATGGCACGGCGTTCATGGTCAACAAACTCCGTCATTGCCGACAGTAACCCGTAAGCGGTATCTTTAGCAGAAGCCAAATCTGCGCCGCGACCTTGACCGTTAAACATCTTCATGACCTGATTCATCGCTTTAGCATTAGGCACGGCATCTTTCTCTTTCTTAGCGCTGTTAAATAGAATGATGTCATTGTCTTGATCATTGAACACACGGCTCAAATAATTGGCTGCTTCTGCTTGGGTCACACGGCGCTCTGATAGCTGCTTCATCTCATAGCTGTGTTCTTCCCACTGCTTCACTGATACGCCTAATTGCTGCTTGACCTTGTCAGCATCAAAGGAGGTTGAATGTGGCACTTTCACTACACCGCCATTGCCGTTGGCAAGGCTGATCGCTAGTGTGTTGTTACACACCACACGGATGGAGGTGAACTGAGCAGTAGTCGCTAGCGTGCCGTCACAAGCGGTTGCCAATAACAAGTACCCATTACTCACATCTTTACCCTTAAGCGTTGCTGACTGGCCTGTACGAGCCAATGCCCATAGCTTACGACCACCCTTTAATACTCCAGCAGTCTCAAGCTCAAAGTCAGACTGCTCAGTAAGATCACGATAGAACTCTAGAATCTCACGAGGCTGTACTTCTTGGTAGCGTTGGCTGACTACTGATAACGGTTCGAAGTTATCACTGCGGTAAAGTACTTTCTGCTCAGCAAAGGGCAGAATCAGATTGTGCCCTTTGTCATTGTTTGCCATGTAGCTGACGTCCGATGACTCAATACGCCAGTCCATACCGGCTTGCTTTGCCCAGATATCGATAGGTTGCTTAGGTGCAAGCTCGTTACCTAGACCATGCCAAGGGGTTTCGCCAACGTATGCCATTGTTTCGATTAAATGTGCCATGAGGATATTCCTTATAAATTGATTGATTAAGTAAATTGATGATTGATGGTTAATTAAAAGCTGTAAACACGTGAGTACAGTCATCACAGCGATACTGCTTATTGATCAGCATCGGTAAAGCGGTGTTTGATTGAGCCATCTCGATCAGGGTTGCGATAGCAGTACCTGTAATCACACCGATCACAGGATGCACTCTGAATGATTTGCATAGACTGTTACCAAGACCGATCAGCACAGTAGGAGACAGCAGCTCATCGATCAAACGGTCGTGAGTACCATCAGTCATCTCATACACCGCTAATGACTGACAACGTGGTCATACTGGTTTCATAAAGACTCCTTTTATTTTGGGCATAAAAAAGGCCTGCACGAGGCAGACCTTCAATGATGAGTAAGGATAGGCATTAACACGCTAATGCTCGATCTCATGAATGTGGTATGTATCTGAAATTATTTAGCTATGGACTATGCTAAGTACTACTTAGGGATAGTTCCGCGACCAAAGCTGCGCATGCTTGGCGTCCATGCTTTAAGGCGCTGTTCGTACTTGTCAGGTCGAGTTAAGTACAGTGCTGTATTGATAGCATTCTTAACTTCTACAGCATTGTTTTTATGAATCATGCCGATACCAAGCGTGCCTTGCTTCTCGTACGCGCGTTTATGCGCGCTCGTATTACAGTTATAGTAACACCCCAAATCACCTGTTATCTTCACCCACTCTTTACCAACAGCATCACCTAAAAACCAGTCTTTCTGCCGCTTGTCACCGTTATATATCAATAGCAGATGGCAGTGTAAGCCACCTGTGTCAGTTCCTTGTTCTATCGCCCAAGCATGACCCCTTAAATGCTCAAAACAACCTCTCTTTCTCCCAATACTACCTCTCAACTCGTCCATTAAATTATGAAATTTTTCTATACCTATTAGATGTGCAAACTCCGACTTTATCTTAAAATCCACTCTTACGATAAGCACCCGTGAATACTCTTTCAAAAAATAACTCATATAATTGTAAAGTGAATAACCGTTTCTTTGTTCTTGATAAGCGAAGTTAGTGATAGCAGTGTTAAATTCATCACGATAAAAAACTAACGCACGTAAGAAACTTTGTGTCATATCCTCGTTCCAAAAAATTTCATTGGGATAGCAACTACCACACACAAGATAGCCACTGCCTATGAACCATTTTATAGAGTTGGTGTACTCCAACTCGTCATCGAAGAGCAATGTCATTGGTTGATAGTAAGTGTTCAGTTGCTCACTGATCTGTTGAATACTCATTTTGTTGTTAGGAGTAAGAATATCGTTAACGAGTTTGTCGACTTTAGCGACTACTGTTTCGTGGGTTAATTTTAAGGTGGTCATGCTATTTGCCTAAGGTTATACGTTCATAATCTTGGTCAGATAGGTAAATTATTACTGCAACTTGAAAGGTGGCTACACTAGAAAGTGGTATGCCATGTTATATAAATATTATTAATAACCGGATTTTGAGGGTGACAAATATCATGCTGTGGTGTGGTTTTAATTTTCTAAAAAGCCTACTGATACATGAGTTCACGGTATGGGGAGTTACGTATTTTGATAATTTAAACTTAATGAAGGCGAATCCACTGCAAATTCATATACTAGAATAGTCTATCCCCTTATTTTCAAGGGCTTACTCCATTTACTGATTACTCTAAAATCACGCTTTAACTATTTATTAATTGCATATTAACTACTAAAAAATAATTTTATAACAATTTAATAATTATAAAAAAGTTATTAATTTATTATGCTAAAGTGATTGATAATTGATGAAAATAAACCACATAACGGCTTAGTTTTAGGAGTGATAAAATGCAGAATGGTATGTCTAAGTTGAAACATTTAGAATTTGATCAACGAGAAGTTGATTTCATATTACAAAATATTGAATTGGACGGTTATGATGTTATCCTCCCAAACGATGCGAATTATCTTGAGAGAATGTACAAAAATTACGGATTAGATCCTAACTCCTTAAACTATTTTAATCCTAAGACATATTTAGTTTCGAATGAATCTATACGCTGGTTTAAAGATGATTTAAGGGCAGCGCTCTGGTTTTATGCATTTCTCGTTATAAAGCAAAAATGGCCAATAAATCTATTATCAGTTCATGGCATATTTACTAAGGATTTTATTTTAAGCTTTGATTGCTTTTATGAAATCAATAGACCTACACCTAATGGATTAAGAAACTTCTTAACTTTTTTTAAAACACGAGCTATAAGAATCGCTGTTCCTTACTTTCATAAGTGCAAAACTAGTCGCGATTATTTGCGTTGGCTGAATGAAAGCAATAGAGAACAAATGGAGTGGGCACTCGATTACCTTCAAGAAAAAGAGCTATTAATTAACGCTCCTAACTTTATGCCCATTAATACGAAAGAGTGCTATGCGCAAGTATGTGCATCACTGGACGCACTTGATATGCATTCAGACTTACAGCAGAAACTAACTGATAGCTACCCTAGAGGACCTAAAGAAAGCATAAAGGCAAATAATGCTAATCAAGTTCATGATGGAGTTATGGATTCACAAACAAATCAAGTAATAACAAGAAACCGTGCGCTAGACCAAGATATGAATAATCAGGCTAATATACCCCAAAGCACTGCATTGGATGGTAGGCCAAATTCCAAAGCTTTTAGAGCGTTAGTGAAAGAGGTTCATGAGGCTAGCAACGCTAAGAGAGAGTTATTAACGAGAATGCGTACTGCATGGAATCAAAAGGTATTTAGAGATAAAAAACCAGTGAAAGCTGAAAAAAATCTCAAATTGCCACATGGTTATGAAAAGAAACTAAAAGAAATTTCAGAAGCCTATGACGAGGATATTGTAGTCTGCTTGAAGAGAGTGATCGACGAAGAGTACAGATCTGTTAAATCCGATGGTTGACATAAGTCAAGTATTTATGAATACTGAAACTATCAGAGAATAAAGCTGAATGATATCCAGTTACCAATCAATGAGCCCATCCCGAATTCTGTGTAACTGCCATTTAGATTAAATGCTTACTGATACGGTCATCAAACATAATCATAAAACGATTCAGAGCAGACGTCCAGTTACGAATCGGCATCGACCACTTCTTGGATGCCTGCTGTGTTGCTAGATATACCACTTTAAACGCTGCCTGATCAGACGGGAACACCTTACGCTTATTCACCGCCGTCCGAATCACACTGTTTAGCGACTCAATAGCATTGGTGGTATAGATGGCTTTTCTGATATCTTTCGGATACTCAAAGAACACCGTTAAGCCCTCCCAGTTATTACGCCAAGACTTGATGACATGTGGGTACTCTGTGCCCCAAGTCTCATCAAAGTGCTCAAGATTGGCCTCTGCTATCTCAAGCGTATCAGCGCCGTAGATGGCTTTTAAATCAGCCGCTATTGCCTTCTTATCTGTCCACGGCACAAACTTCATTGAGTAACGCACCATATGCACGA
>NZ_JABAST010000016.1 GCF_016107575.1 Psychrobacter faecalis
TGACCGTATCAGTAAGCATTTAATCTAAATGGCAGTTACACAGAATTCGGGATGGTCTCAACAGTGTTATTGGATGGATTGTAAAGTTGCTATTGAAGTAACAGTTTTGAAAGAAAAAACTTATATTTTTTATATATAAATTATCTAGGTAAAATTCACAATTAACAAAGTGTATTCCTTTGAACATTCTTAATGTCTTAAAATAATCAAAACTATCTTTGCTATCTCTAGTTGGAAACCTTATACCTGAAAACACTATATCAATTTCACAAAAAAACCTTTCTATTACAGTCGATAAATAAAGATCTCTACTAGTATTAAGATATGCTTTTAATTCATAAATTAACTGATTAGCATGATGGTTTAGACCTTTGTAACTATAATAGTCATCTTTAAAGTACCTCAATATATAACTATTTAATAAGTTGGTAAATTCTGATAGTAAACCATTATACCAATCTGTGCGATAATCACCCTTTTCACAATGTAAGGCACACTTATCCAATGTGCCGAACGTAAGATTTAAGCAATCATCTATTTTACATTTTACTTTTGTAGTGAATATATTTGAATGAACAGAACTCTTGGTCTTGGATGGATTCACTAATGTGTATTTCATTACAACGCCTTTGACTCTTTCATCGCGGTCAACTGCCCCTCTAACTTAGCCAGTTTAATCTTTTCAGCCTCAACCGCTTCTGCAGATGCTTTACTTTATATAAATATATTCGAGTTCATATTAATAAACCATAGATAATAGCATACAAATATTCAGTTATTTATCAGAACCAAGATTTACTTATAGAACCTACCAGTAGACAATAAAAAACGCCATCACAATCGTGACGGCGTTTTCTACTTATATAGATATTTACGCTTTATTTACAACGCTTTAAGCTCCTCCATCTGCCCCGCCATAGTCTTAATCTGACCTTCTAACTCAGCCAGTTTCGCCTTCTCAGCATCGACTACTTCGGCTGGCGCTTTACTGACAAAGCCTTCATTAGAGAGCTTGCGCGAGATACCTTCGGCTTGCTTTTGTAGCTTATCAAAAGATTTACCCAGACGTTTTAGCTCAGCGGTCGGGTCAATCAGTCCTTTCATGGGTACAAGGACGCGTAGCTGGCCAACCATGCTCGATGACGATAGTGGCACCTCATCACCGTCTTTTAGAAGGGTTAAGCTCTCCACTTTCGCTAATGCCTTAAATTGATTGGCAATGCGCGATAGACGCTGCTCTTCCTCATTAGAGATATTTTGTAGTAGCACAGGCAAGCGCACCGCGTTACCGAGTTTCATCTCGCCTCTGATATTACGGACGCTAGCGATCAGCTCTTGTAACCAGTCCATATCAGACTCGGTTTGCTCGCTAATCAGCGTGCTATCGGTTTGCGGGTAGTCAGCGATGACGATGCTGTCGGTGTTTTTGCGATCTAGCAGCGGCGCGATGGTTTGCCAAATCTCTTCGGTCAGATACGGCATAATCGGATGGGTGAAGCGCATGGAGCTCTCAAGCACATGCAGCAGTACGTAGCGGATTTGCGCTTTACGCTCGTCTGTCACTGAGTCATCATTGAGACTGGCTTTGGCAAGCTCAACGTACCAATCGCAGTACTCGTTCCAAATAAACTCATAGATATCATGGCTGACCATGTCAAGGCGATACTGGTTAAAGTGCTGATGGATATTTTGGACACTAGAATTTAGACGACTCATAATCCATTTTTCGGGTAGCTCCCACACCTCAGGCTTCGCGCTTTGGTCAATAGGCAGTGCGCTCCCCTCTTTATCGACACAGTTCATCAGTACAAAACGGCTGGCGTTCCAGATTTTATTACAGAAGTTACGATAGCCCTCAACGCGTTTCAGATCGAAGTTAATATCGCGGCCCGTGCTCGCCAAGGAGGTAAAGGTGAATCTCAATGCATCCGTACCGTAAGCCGCGATGCCTTCAGGGAACTCTTTACGCGTTTGCTTCTCAATTTTCGCCGCGTCTTTTGGGTTCATCATATTGCTGGTACGTTTTTCTACTAGCGTCTCCAAATCGATACCATCGATGATATCGATTGGGTCGAGAACGTTGCCTTTTGATTTGGACATTTTTTGTCCTTGGCCATCACGGACGAGACCATGGACATAAACGGTCTTAAACGGTACTTGCGGGCTGCCATCGTCGTTTTTGACAAAATGCATGGTCAGCATAATCATGCGCGCGACCCAAAAGAAAATAATGTCAAAGCCCGTGACCAAGACGCTGGTCGGGTGAAAGGTTTTAAGTACGCGCGGATCAGCGTTCGGGTCTGCCCAGTCAAGCGTACTAAACGTCCAAAGTCCCGAGCTAAACCAGGTATCGAGCACATCATCGTCTTGGCGCAATTTAACATCGTCGCTTAGATTGTATTTAGTACGCACTTCCGCTTCATCACGGGCAACATAAATCTCACCAGTCGCATCGTCGTACCATGCAGGGATACGATGTCCCCACCATAGCTGACGGCTGATACACCAGTCTTGCAAGTCCGTCATCCACGCCATATACATATTTTTATATTGCGCAGGAACGAACTCAATTCGGCCATCTTCTACGGCATCAATCGCAGGTTTGGCAAGCTTACTGACGGCCACGTACCATTGATCGGTCAACCACGGCTCAACGATCGTACCACCACGCTCAGCACGTGGGGCTTTGAGTGCGTAGTCTTCGATATCCTCTAGCCAACCTTGCTCGCCCGCTTGCTCAACCAAGAATTTACGCGCCGCAAAACGCTCAAGTCCTGCATATTCACTTGGCGTGGTTTCTAATGTCGGCTCACGTGTTTGTAGGTCAGGATAAACTTCCATCGCAGGTAAGATATTGGCGCGTTCATCAAGGATATTAATCAATGGCAAGTTATGACGACGACCAAGCTCATAGTCATTAAAATCATGGGCTGGGGTGATTTTTACGCAGCCAGTACCAAATTCGATATCAACATAATCATCGGCAACGATAGGAACAATGCGACCAGTAATCGGCAAGGTAATGGTTTTGCCAATCAAGTGCGCGTAACGCTCGTCCTTTGGATTGACGGCAACGGCGGTATCGCCAAGCAAGGTTTCAGGGCGCGTGGTGGCAACGACCAGATAGTTTTTACCCTCTTGGGTCGTTAAGTCTTTATCGGTGAAATGATAGCGGAAATGCCATAAGCTACCCTTTTCATCGACGTTTTCTACTTCTAAATCCGATAGCGCCGTTTGGAACTTAGGATCCCAGTTGACCAGACGCTTACCACGATAAATCAAGCCATCATCGAATAGGCGTACAAATACTTCTTTTACCGCATTCGACAAACCATCGTCCATGGTAAAGCGCTCACGTGACCAGTCGACTGAGCTGCCCAAACGACGAATTTGACGGGTGATATTGTCGCCCGACTCTTCTTTCCATTCCCAGACTTTATCGATGAAATCTTCGCGCGTCATATCACGGCGCTTCAAACCTTGCGCCTCCAAACGACGCTCAACGACCATTTGGGTGGCAATACCCGCATGGTCGGTGCCCGGTTGCCAAAGCGTGTTGTCACCATCCATACGGTGATAACGGGTTAGTGCGTCCATGATGGCATTGTTAAAGCCATGACCCATATGCAGTGAACCGGTGACGTTTGGTGGCGGCAAGGCGATAGAGAACGACTCGTCTTTATCAAAGCTTGGCTTAAAATAACCGTTTTCTTCCCAACCTTGATACATGCCTGCTTCGACATCGCTTGGATTATAGGCGTTCTCTAATTGACTTAAGGCGGCCTGAATCGATTGTGTCAGGTTGCTCTTGGTGTTGCTCTTGGTATTATCAGGGGTATTAGAAGTACTCATAATAGAATGGTCTTTTATTAAAAATGAAGGTGGTCAAACAAAGTTATCGAAAAATAGGGAAAATAATTAATAGAGTGATTTTAACGCAGATGGGCAGATTTTGTTAGATGCTAAGGACATTTATCAGTCTTCAATAGCGGCAGGGGCCAATTTACAACAGTAATCGGCTGAACACTCAACATAATAAACGCTGCGCATACGCTAGAATAAAGAGAAACCTAAATTATTATCAGATAAACAGCGAGCCGACCGTGTCTAAAGATAGCGAGCACAACGATAACAATAATAGTAGCAATAGCAGCCACTCTAAAGCTGAAAAAAGAGAGGATGTACGCTCTATAGCTGCTGAAGAAAATAGTACTGAAGACAAAGTAGAAGGCGATACTGAGGCGCAGAGCGACTCCGATACCACAGAAAACTTAGAGGACGAAGATTTCTCTGAGGATATTAGCGAAGAAGACAAAGAGACCATCAAAAAAGTCGCCAATGATGACAATTTCAGCCAAGCAAAAAGCTATGCCAGTATCTTGGTTGAGCAGGTGATGGATGCCAGAGAAACCTTTGAGCGCTCGCTTGGCTCGTTATTTACCAGTGCTTTTACTGCTGGGCTTGAGATTGGCATCAGCTTCTTTATGATTTTATCGGCTTTTGCGCTTTTGAGTGGCGTGCTCCCGAGCCATTACGCGATCGTCCTCGCTTCCCTACTTTATCCGATTGGCTTTATTATTGTCGTCATCGGTCAATCGCTTTTATTTACCGAACAAACCTCTCTTTTAAGCCTTCCTGTACTCAATAAAATCGAACCCTTACATAAATTGCTACGCCTTTGGGGCATTGTCATCGCCGGTAACGTCGTTGGTGGCTGTTTATTTGCCGCTTTGATGATCGGACTAGGTTTAAATATGCAGCTGTTTAGCGTCAGTGACATCGATGCCTATGCCGAGCATATCTTAGGGTTTAGATGGTGGGTGATATTTGGTAGCGCCATCTTGGCAGGCTGGATGATGGGTATCACCGCCTGGCTTGTGACCTCGGCGCGCGATACCCTAAGTCGCATTGTTTTAGTGACCTTGATTACTGGCAGTATTGGCTTTTTAGGTTTGCATCATAGTATCGTCGGTAATATCGAGATATTTTCTGCTTTGCTTTATGGCAATACCGTCAGCTTAGCGCGCTATTTGCTATTTTTGGCGGTGATATTGGTTGGCAACACCGTTGGCGGGGTGGTGTTTGTCGCGGTACTAAAAAACCGTACCTTCTTGTTTGATATTGCTAAGGTCAAAGAAGAAACTGCCAAAGACAAACCAAACGAAGTCAACAATATAAACAGCCGTATAAATACCCGACGACCTTATTAACAATAATTAGCAGTAAAATCCTTAAGCTAATTTCCCATAACAGATTTTAAGCATTTAAACCTGTTATGGGATTTTATGAACGAGTGATATATAGTAAATTCCATTTAGAAATGTTATAGGACTGCTGGAATAAATTTTTCGAAGCCTCTGGAGTGCGAAGCACACAGCAAGCGAGGAAGATTTATTCCAGCAGAGCGCTATTTTAAATGAACCACTTTTATATTGAATTGGCTATAGATGCTTAACGTCTGTCTAAATCATTAGCGTTAAAGCATGCGCGCGGCTAATACACTGCTTTCTATTTCAGACTTTCTCAGTTTATTGTGTCGCGCGCTAAATATGCGTACCAAAATCCCTGCCGTCAAGAACATCACCAAGGTATAGATGGCTGGCATCATCGACATATCGTAGTTCGATAATAACGTCAACGCCATAAATATCGATAAGGTACTGTTTTGGAGCCCGACTTCTAACGTGACCGACGTTCTTTGCGCCAAGTTTAGACCAAACCATTTACTACTATAATAACCAAGCGCCATGGTTGAAAGGTTCAATATTATCGACACAGGGCCGGTAGCGATAAAGGCATCGACGATGATATCGCGTTGCACATAGCCCAAAAACAGCACTAAAAACGTTAAAAAAAGCACGCCAAAGCGCGACACATAGATTTGTGAGCGATCGGCGACTGCTGGCGCGTAACGCTTAATCAGCATGCCGATACTAATAGGCACAATCGTTAGCAGCACCAAAGTAAGCACCGTTTTTAATACGGGCAATTCAAACGCGCTACCGCTGCCCATAAAATAAATCAACGAAAAGCTCAGTACAATTGGAATGGTAAATACCGTGATAACGCTGGCAATCGCGGTCATCGTCACCGACAGCGCCACATCGCCTTTGGCCAAATAAGTAAATAAGTTTGAGGTAGTGCCGCCTGGGCATAGCACGAGCAGCATAACGCCAACGGCATACTCTGGGCGTAATGGCATGATATTGGCTAAGGTAAAGCCGATGATTGGCAGTAGTATCAGCTGATTGGTCAAGCCTATACCGACAGCTTTGGGATACTTTAACACCCGTTTAAAATCGTTGGTGACGAGGGTCAAGCCCATGCCCATCATGATTAAAAACAAGCAAATAGGAATAATAACTGAGTTTACTAAAGTGACTAGCGCCAAACTTTCCATACTAACATCCCTGTAAATGTGACCTATTCCTAGATCAACTGCTAATGATTAAGTGATACCTGCTTAGCATTCCTTGCTAAGGCTGGTTAATAGCGGCTAACGCTTAACATCAACAGCCATCACTCATTGTTATACTGAATTGCTGATGTATCGATATTACTTTTCACTCACTATAGCTTTTATGAGAGTGCTTATAGCATAAAAGTCAGCAAAACATATAGCGAGTATATAGCGCAAATGTCATATACATTTGCTTTATTCAACGACTCATCAGTCAAGTGTAAAATGTGGGAATAGAGTAGAAATAGAAAGGGTTTGCCAGAAGATTCTAAGGAGTTACGGTTAAATGATATCTAATACATAGAGGCTTTATTAGAATTTTCACAACTATGGACGGCGGTACCATAGGCAATGGCTTCGACCATGCTGCCCAACTGATTGACATTACTGACTTCAAAACGCAGGCCATAAATATGACTATAGCCTTTCGCCTGCGCTTGGCTACGCATACGTACGGCAGCTTCACGGCGCGCGCGATCAAGTAAGGTCTCATAAGTGGTAAGATTTTTACCAAAGATACTTAAAACGCGAGCAATGACCATTTTAAAATAATCTTGCGCAATCACCACGCTGCCAAGTACCAATTCACCCTCAGTATGAGCATCCAATTTGGGGACATAAAAGCGCTCGGTCGAGACGACAATATGGCTAAGCTCTTTTTCAGCGATTTTTAATTGTGCCAAGTGCTGACGCTCATGCCGTGAGCCAAAAAACCAGCCGACCACAAACAACACCAGAAGCGGCGCGTAGTTGATGAGCATTTGGGTGAGAGAATTATTCATGGACCGTCTCGAGCGTCAAAAAGCGTTGCTGCTTTTTTTGCTGGTTAATTAACCAAAAGGATTGAAACGTGGCAAATCATCAGCGGCGACGTTGGGGTTTTGCGGCGCTGCTTGGTCGTGATTTTGCAAACCTGTAGGACAAGAAGGATTGCTTGGCGGTTGATGAGATGACGGCGAAGAGACGGACTGCTGCGGCATGGGTACGGCTTTAACCGCGGTGCCATAGACAAACAGCTCAGAAGCGCCTTGGGCAATGCTCGAAGTCGAAAACCGCAGACCTACCACGGCATCGGCACCTAAGGCTTCTGCTTTGATGACCATACGATCGATGGCTTCTTGGCGTGACTCTTCTAATAGCTCGGTATAAGCCGTCAGCTCACCACCAACGATATTTTTTAGCCCAGCGAACAAGTCTTTGCCCATGTGCTTTGAGCGCACAGTACTACCGTAAACAACGTCCAAGCGCTCGGTAATCTGGTAGTTGGGTAAGTGCTCAAGGTTGGAAAGTTGCACAGTCATGCTACAGCCTTATTGGTGACTTATATGAATTTAATGAAGATTGATGGTGTCAGTGCATAATAAACAATCAATATTGTTGAAACAAACCCTGCTAGTCATTGGTATGAAACAATAAAAACAGCTCGGTCAAATTGCCTTCGATGCTATTGGCCATTTGCGCCATTTTATCTTCATCAGCGCGCATTTCGGCAAGCTCAGGATCCTCATCATCGATACCGCTTAGCACAATCATAGGCAAGGTTAAGACCGCCACATCTTCTGCCGTTTCTTCATCTTCAAACCAATCACTGGCTTCATCGCCATACATCGCATCGACAAAACCGATCGACCAAGCAACGATGTCAGACTCCTCTGAAAAATCGACCGCCACTTCCTCATTACCCGCATCTTCACCAAAGGGTAGCTCGATCGGCGTTTCGTTTTTTAGCTCAGCCATAATCGAGTCGCGCCAGCGCTGAATACCGTCAATCACATTTGCAGGAATGTCACTGACGTGACCTTCAAATAGCGCATCTAGCCAATTTGGCAATGGACGTCCGATAATAGTGGCGGTCAAAAAACCGTGGGTGGCAACACTATCCAGCACGAACTGGCTCTCATCATTGTCCAAATAGTCTAATAATTCATCGAAACTGAGTGGGTTATTCATAGCAGGGAGTCCTTGGCGGCTAGATTACGGCGTACGCCATACATGAGTATGGCAACATAAAAAGAGCTGATTGCAGCATCATTTTTAACAATTTAATATTATTAAAAATATCTGACAATCAGCTTAGCACAATATACTTAACATGATGATTGCTTATCTGTGTAACCAGTTA
This sequence comes from Psychrobacter faecalis, assembly GCF_016107575.1. Classification (GTDB taxonomy): domain Bacteria; phylum Pseudomonadota; class Gammaproteobacteria; order Pseudomonadales; family Moraxellaceae; genus Psychrobacter; species Psychrobacter faecalis. Next base: position 8,583 of record NZ_JABAST010000016.1, read on the forward strand.
ACAACTTTCGGCTAACACAAGCCATTATCTTTACTTTTCCTGATTATCAGGCGGCAAACTTAAAACAGAAATAACGGGTTAAATATCGTCATCATCCCAGTCATCGCCATCTTCATCAAAATTATCGATGTCATCAAGATCGTCTTTGAGCTCTTTTTCTAGACGTTTTTCTTCTAGTAGGTTATCAATCAAACGGCGTTTTTCAAGGCTGCTTAAGCGCGTACGCACACTGGTTTCGGCCTCTTCCACCATCTTGGCGTCGTCATCATCGACAAAATCGTCATCAAAATCGTCATCAATATCAGCGTCACTCATGACAAGCTCCTATCGTTTTTCGGCAAAGGTATTAAAAATACATAAATATATATATGCCTTATAAAGTCTCTCCCAAGCGTTGTCAATCCTTTTTATCACTATGACAACGTTATGCTCAAAGATAATAAGCGCATAGGCATTTATCTTACAGGCAATTGTAGAGATTCACTGACGTCTAAAGTGACAAATTTACCCTTGCTCTTCTGTCTCTTCAATCATCAATACCGCATTACGTACATCAGCCAGCCGCTGAATCATGGCATCATTACCGCCATCGAATATCGCACATTCGCGCTCATAAACGGTCGTTGGGCGCATGACGCTTTGGAGCTGAACATGATGATTGATTTGTTTAATACCCGCATTTGGTAGCAAAATAAGCATCTGCTCTTTTTTACCGACGCTCTCTAATAAATGGCTCATCGCTTCAACTTGCGCATTGTCACTGACACCCGCTTTCGCTGGTAAGGCAAATCTTGACAGCTCGATATGCTTATCGTGGATAATTTTATTGAGCATGAGATACAGCTTAGCGAGCATCACCCCTGCCAATGCTACTTTGGCATGGCTATTATCTGCCTTTAGCATCACATAAGCGCCGCTTTCATCAAAGTGTGGCTCATTAATTGCGCTGACCCCAAGCAATAATGGCTGCTTCAGTAATTCGGTCACCGCTTGATTTAATAACTGCGTACATAATGCCAAATAAGGCAGGCGCTGCGACGGCGCTAAGCGCTCGAGCATATTGAACTCATCATGAAAGACTATCTGGACGCTGACACTATCAAATGGACGGTTGGCAGACAGCCGAGCCATACCATTAGAGCCATTAGACTTATGGCTGTCATGATTGTTAGCATTGCCAGCAGTCAGTTGGTCCTGTAGATTGTCCGCGCCATCGTTATTCATAGCATGTGAAGTGGTGTCATGAGTCGCATCAAGCTCAGGATTTTGACCTTGCTGCCCTCTAACGTATTGATTGACCGCACTATGAATATCTAGTTTACGCGGTAGGTCTGATTTATCAGCATTTGGATTGCGGCTGGTAGCCGCGGCATTGGCTGCACTAGCGGATTCTGTTGACACATCTTCTGTTTCATCGCCACGCTCAAGGTTGCGCTCATAACCTCGCGCAAATTCGCGCTGATCAATCTGTCTGTACTGCTCGCGATGCAAATCTTGAATATCGCGGCTTAGCGCATTGATTTGCTCTTTGGTTGGGCGCGCAATATAACCATAAATCAGCCATAGCAACAAATGCAGCAGCATCGAGCCAATCACAAACGGCCACTGCATGGCGATAATCTCACCCTTGCTAATGTCTTTAAGCGTCAAGGCCACGCTACCGATGACTGCATCGCCTTTGGTGGCGATTTGGCTAATGGTATCGCCTTGCTGCATCGGTGCATTACCGACTGGTACCAAGACATCACCATTATTGTCTTTAATCAAAATGCGCGTGACGTCCTGCTCGCTGGTATAACGATTGGCTATGACGCTAAGGCTGACGCGGTCTTTATTTTCTAAAGATAAGCGCGCTTCATCAATGAGCTGAGCGACCATTTGCTCGCCCTTTTGGGCACGGCTATTGCTCAGCTGCTGATCGGTACTGATGACCAATAATAGGGTCTGCAAACAAAAACTAACCAGAAGAATAATGGCAAACAACCCTTGCCGCGGCGCTAAATACGTCATGATATGGTAAACTTTTTTGGATAAATGGAAGTAAAAAAACGAGGCTAAGGCTCATTTTCTAGAAGTGTATGCAGCTCTTAATTTGTCTATTTATTTTTTGCTTAATTTACTAGCGCTGCCACTCAATCAATAGTATTGCAGTATTTAAACGCATAGCACTTAAACAAATAGCACTTAAACAAATAGCACCTAAACAGATGACAATGAAACCAATGCTATTGATAAGACCTTGCCATCGTACAGCAGTTTTGTTGTGCAATTATGTTTGGTTCATACCTTTACCGACAAATCGAGCGCTTATTTTCTCTACTATATCATCATAGTAAGGGTTATGGCGTTAGCGAATCGCATAAATTTATTGTAAGAATTTTCTTCTATGCGGCGGCGCTTTTTAGGCCTGTTAATTGGGTATGCTAAGCGTTTTTATCAGACTGTGAGACTTTGTACCTCATCTATAGGCGCTGCCCAGTAAAGCTGCTATTATTCCCAATCTTATATCAGCATACAAGGGACAATTGAGCGATGCAAAAAAATACATCTTACTCGTTACCAAAAGACAGCAAAGCTTGGCAACAAGCGGTCGATTCTGTAGCCTCATTATTGCCTGAAGGCACAAATCTACATGATTTTGATGCGCTACAATCCTTGCCTGTGTTTGCCTTAATTGTGGTATTGCCGACGCATGTATCTTCGCTCGATATTCATCAATATGTGCAGTCTTGGGTCGATGAGCAGCCAAACTGGCACTTGGTCACTGTCGCAGAAGACGCCGACGCCAATTTTGTCGATATTGAGATTGCTGATATAGATACCACGCAGCCATTTGCCAAGCGCTCGTTTATTGATGTGCAAGTGTTCCGCTATCTGCTGGTGCCCGTCACCGATACTCTCATGCACCCTGCTAAAAAGACAGCAGCGGCGCACATTATCGATGACCAATTGACCACCCGTCTGCGTCAAGAATTAATGGAAGACTATAAAAACTCGCAAACTGCCATAGGTAGCGAGCATTTAGATGTGGTCGACTGTCATATCTTGTCGGTCGGTCATATGCTACGTACCCATAAGCTGGCCTGTTTTGATATGGATTCGACGTTGATTGAACAAGAAGTCATCGTTGAGCTGGCAAAAACTGCGGGTATCGGCGAGAAAGTTGCAGCCATTACCGAAGCGGCGATGCGCGGTGAGATGGATTTTGATGAATCCTTTGCACAGCGCGTGGCGTTACTAAAAGGCATATCGACCGATGTGCTTGATGATATTTGTAGCCGTTTAACCTTATCAACAGGCGCGCTGACCACTATCAGCGCCCTTAAAGCTCTGGGTTATCATACAGTCTTGGTTTCAGGCGGCTTTACCTATTTTGCCCGTTATATCGCTGAGCAACTAGGCATCGATGAAGTCCACGCCAATGCGCTAGATATCGAAGACGGCGAAGTGACCGGTCATGTGCAACTGCCGATTATTAATGGCGCCAAAAAAGCGGCGATTGCTGAACATACTGCTGAGCGCTTGGGTATTGATATGTCACAAGTGGTTTGCGTCGGCGATGGCGCCAATGACTTACCGATGATGGCGCTAGCGGATTTGGGCGTGGCGTTTAATGCCAAACCTATCGTTCAAGCGCGTGCGGACGCTGCGGTCAATGTTACAGGGCTTGAAGGCGTGCTTTATGCGCTTGGCTATCCAGCCTTTGCCCGCACTAAATAACGCTTAACCATTCTAAAAAATTAGCTAGGTTAAGGATTTGTCTTTAGCCTAGCTTTTATGGTTGAAGCTTTTTTATACCTACATCTCTTTTACCCTATTCATCTTACTTTTATCTTATTAAATAAAAAAGGACTGTCCATGACGGCATCACAATCACCGCGGCCAGATGCGCCGTCATCTTCCACTCCTATAGATAATGCGTCTTTATCCCAAGAAAGCACCCCTATTTATAATGACAGTCCAAAGCAGCTATTTGGCGTCTATGCCAAAGGCATTGCGATGGGTGCAGCAGACATTGTACCCGGTGTTTCTGGCGGCACGATTGCCCTAATTGCAGGGATTTACGAGCGCTTGATTAATGCTTTGAGTAGCGTCGGCCCTCATCTTTGGCAAATCTTTCGCCAACAAGGCGGGCTTAAAGGCTTGGTCGCCGTATGGAAGCAAGTCGATGCCACTTTTTTGGTGTGCTTGCTACTTGGTATCGCCACCAGTTTTGCTACGTTAGCTGGATTTATTAAGCATTTACTCGACCATCAGCCTTTACTGATTTGGTCGTTCTTTTTTGGTTTGGTGGTGGCAACAGTCTTTATCTTATTGACTGAGATTACACGCTGGAATATAGGACGGGTGGTATTGTTTTTGCTAGGGGCTGGTAGCGCGGTTGTCATCAGTAGCTTACCGTTATTGACCACCGCGCCGAGTTTGCCGTATTTGTTTCTTGCAGGTGCGATTGCCATTTGTGCGATGATATTACCCGGTATCTCAGGCTCATTTATTCTATTATTAATGGGCGCTTATGACACCGTACTCGAAGCGGTGCATACGCTAAACTTTAGTATTATTTTTACCGTCATAGCTGGCATGGCAACGGGGTTATTATTATTTACCCGTATGCTCAAATGGTTGCTATCACGCTATTATCAAGCAACCCTTGCCTTGTTGACAGGTTTTATTGCAGGCTCGCTGGTGAAAGTTTGGCCATGGAAAACCGATGCGCTCGGTACATTAAATAGCGCTGCTATCAGTAACGTCATGCCATGGCAATACCCTACGGGCGCGCATTGGCTGACGACTTTGGGCTTGATGCTGTTAGGCGCTGTTTTGGTCACTGCCTTATCGTGGTGGGGGCGCCGCGGCGTTCGCCCTTAAAGCCAAATCTACGTTAAAGAGTATGTTAAGTCCAAAAAAGCGCCCACGATTGAGGCGCTTTTTTGTTGCTATTAACGGCGATATTTGCGAGCAATTTCCTTAAAACTGTTTAAAAAAATCAAACGTCAGCTGTTGTCGCAAAGTCGTCGCTAGCCTCTTTAGCTTTAGCTCGCAAACTTCCATAATGACCCTGTTGGAATTCACCTGATAAAGAGCGAGATGAACAATGTTATTAACCATATTTTCTACTTTTGCCAGTGAGACATGGGGCGTAGGTGCCATATTGGGTACTGGACTGCTAATGGGTTTGGTGCTTGCGCTGGCTTTATCGTCGCAGCGTTGGTTACTGTGGTATCTGTTTGGCGGCATGGCGTATTGGTTGGCGGTTGAAGCCATTCATAGCTTGTTAAGTTATTGGTCGGTACTATCAGAATGGCACAATTATGTGATCGCGATGGGTATTAGCTGGTTGCCTTTGATAGGTTGGGTACTCTATAGAGCATTGCGTTACGAAGACGTCAGCCGCACTGTACATCAGCAGCGCGAGCGACAAGCCGCCCGCTATATTGAACACACGCCCGTTTATGATGATGACTATCAACCGCGCTTTCAGTAATTCAGTCATTCGGTCATTTACTAAGCTTGTTCCAATCATACCGCTGTCATCGAATGTTACAAGATACTTAAGGCACTCTACGTAAATCCTAAAGAATGGAAACTTATCATCTATTCAATCGTTTATAATCTAATTATATATTTGTCATAAAAATTGTTATAAAGTACGCATTATTTTGCGTTTCATTTTTCATTCTTTAGGTTGTTTAGGAGTTCGATTATGTTTACTGTTCCTGTATTAGATATTAAGTCTGACCCATTAGATGTGTTATTGGCGGTGATTGGTTATCGTTTATCGATGCTCGCTGATAGCGAAGATGAAGACGTCAAAGCGCTGTTTGCTGATCGTAAAGTCACTATCGAGCTTGCCAGCACTGACGCTGATATCGCGCGTTACTATAGCTTTGATAATGGTCAATTTAGTCAACATAGCGGTCACGCCAAAGACGCTGATTTGACGATTAATTTTAAAGATTCGATGACGGGCGTTAAGCTATTGACCAAAGGCAGCCTGCCTGCTTTTATGACTGCCGTGCAAGAAGGCAATTTGAGCATCGAGGGCGACTATAGCCTCATGATGTGGTTCAATAAGCTTGCCAAACATATTGTGCCAGCGGTGCCAGAACAGTACAAACCTTATATTCAACAAGCCAAGCCTTATGCCTATAAAGCGCAGCAATTTGCCAATCATTGGATCGGTGTTGCTAAGCATAAATTGGGTAAGTAATAACTCAATCGAATAAATAATGTCACGAGTGAAAATAAGCAGAGAGTAGCTGGCTAACGTCCATATAATCTAGCGTAAAAACAATTTAGCGTAAAAACAGTCTAGTGTAAAAATAACCTAGATACGTTTCACTACTTAGCACTATTCTGATTTTCTAAAAAGGTTGCGGTATACTATACGGCAACCTTTTTTTATTGCCTAAATTATTTTGTCTACACTTTAACAAAGGCATAAACCCAAGGTTACTCAATTTTTCTTAATTTAACTAATCGCTATTAATTTATCTAATACCTCTTAATATCGTTATAAAAGGATTTATCTCATGGCAGGATTGCTTAATATCTCAGAACCAAATGCCAATAACCATAGTCATAATAATACTGATTCAATACTTAATAATAACAATGCGTCCCATGATTTTTTAGCAAGCTTAGCGACAGACGCGACTAAAAACCGCGAGAAAAAATACAGCCGTGAACAAATCGCTCAGTTGTTTGACTTGCCGTTGATGGATTTATTACTGCAAGCACAGACGATACACCGCCAACACTTTAGCGCTAATGAAGTACAAATCAGCACCTTACTGTCTATCAAGACCGGTAACTGTCCTGAAGATTGCGGTTACTGCTCGCAGTCCGGTCACCACCGCGATACCACTAAGCTACAAGCAGAAAAGCGTATAGAAGTCGATAAAGTCATTGCCGCCGCCAAACGCGCCAAAGCCACAGGTTCATCGCGCTTTTGTATGGGTGCAGCGTGGAAGCATCCAAGCGCCAAAGACATGCCTTATGTGGTCGAACTGGTCAAAGAAGTCAAAGCATTGGGACTTGAAACCTGTATGACTCTTGGTATGCTAGATACAGACCAAGCAGCACAGTTGGCGGATGCAGGTTTAGATTATTACAATCATAATCTCGATACCTCGAGAAGTTACTACGAGCAAGTGGTCAGTACGCGCAGCTATGATGAGCGCTTAGATACCATTGCGAATGTACGCAATTCAGGTATTAACGTTTGTAGCGGCAACATCGTTGGCATGGGTGAAAGCCGTAATGATCGCATCGCTTGGGTCCATGAGTTACTAAAAATGCCCAAAGCGCCTGAATCTATTCCAGTCAATTTACTGGTGCCTATTCAAGGGACGCCGATTGGCGATAAAGTATTAGCACAAGGTCAGCTATCCGTTCTTGAATGGATACGGACGATTGCCGTAACGCGTATCTGCTGTCCAACCAGCTACGTACGCTTATCTGCTGGACGCGAAAGCTTGTCTGACGCTGAACAAGCATTGGCATTCATGGCAGGGGCAAATTCATTCTTTTATGGTGATAAGCTTTTGACCACTGGCAATGCCAGCCAGTCAGGTGATGATAGACTGATGCGCGAGCTTGGTTTGACTAAGCAATTTGCCGCGCCACGAGCGCCAAAGCAAGTAGCGGTGCTTGACGCCATGAGTGGTCATCAGTCGCAAGTTGTCTTAGCAGAGTAAATGCCATACGTGCCGCTACCATTATCGCGTCATCTACGCTAAGCTTGCCAACATTATTAATTAAGAAATTGCGCACAAAATACTAAAACGTAAAATACTAAAACGTAAGAGAGAAAATGATGGCAGACTATTTTAATTGGATTAAAGCGGCTCACATTATCTCTATGGTGTGCTGGTTTGCGGCGATATTTTATCTGCCACGCCTATTCGTGTATCATGCGATGAGTGACGATAGCATCAGCTACGAGCGCTTTGCCATTATGGAGCGAAAGCTCTATCGCGGTATCATGACGCCATCGATGATAGCCACTTGGTTGTTTGGTTTATGGATGTTGGGAATGGGCTGGGATGTGTATAAAACTCAGGGCTGGCTACACGTAAAACTACTATTGGTGGTACTGCTATCAGGTTATCATGGCGCTTGCGGATTTTATCGCAAAAAGCTGATTGATAATCCGCATTATAAAACACATAAATTTTGGCGCTGGTTTAATGAAATCCCCGTATTTGCGTTAATTTTCATTGTCATTTTAGTGGTGGTAAAACCTTTTTAAAATAATGGAAAGTAAAGCTGACTTACCTTAAAAGTATTTTTATCTTGAGTCTGAAACTCAAAAAAAAGCGTCCGTTATGAACTGACCCCCAAATGTTGGACGGTTTATTACTTTAATAAGTAACGGACGCTTTTTTTAAGTCTTGTTATCTCAAATTAACGCTATTAAACATTTGGCCGCATGATTTGATAGACATTGCTTAAATCATAAACACGGTAGCGCGCAGGCTCACGGCGATTTTCACCAGCATAGCTAAGTATCAATGCTTGCTTGGCACGCTCATCGACCCAGCCAACAAATAGCCCGCTGTGCTCGACGCCATTGTAGCCGTGATTGATATAGTAGAGCCAATCACCGACTTCTATCTCACTGCTATTGGCATAAGGGCCTTGTCCGTAGGTGCCTTTATGGATGGTATTACGGCTCACCCCTGCTCGATTAAATACCGCATTGAGATAATCCCAGCAGCCACCTTTAATAATCGTCCGCTCATTGAGCGCCATCTTGCGCGCGGTGCTGATGACTTCCCGCGCCGCCCGACTACTTTGGGTTTCAGCATTACTGAGTAGCGGCAAATATTCGCTATCGACATTGTCATAACTGCCCGATAGAAATGCCGGCAGAACGGTTGGCGCTTGGCGTTGGACTGCCGGATAGCGGTAATTGCTTTGGGCGTTACCGATATAAGCATTTTGGTTAGCATACGAGGTATTAGACGCGCTATTAGTCGTATAACTTGGTTGCGCGCTGCTCGCATTCGCGCGATAGCTAGCAGCATTGCTAGCGCGTTGAATGGTAGATCGCGTCGTGATTTTGGCAGGAGGAACCGCTGAGTACGTTGGGGTATATCGGGCGCTATAATTAGGTTGAGCTGATTTTTGTGCAATCAGGGCGCTCATGCTATCGGCATTTGCTTGGTTGACCGGAAAAACTGTAACAAAGGTAAATAATAATGCACTGCTCGACGTTGTGATTGACCAAAAGGACAAACGCGACATGACCAACTCCTTGGCGACATATTATTGATGACTTAGCTTGAGCTTTGACCATTCACAAAGTTTGGTCTTTATAAGCTGGTATCAATAAGCATATTAACGATAAATAAGATAAATTTTTCAACCCTACTTATAAACCATTTGTACAGGAATCTGCAAGTACTATTGCTTTTAGATAAGCGATAAAAGGTATGAAATTGAGGATAAGTGGTAAAACGAGGCTTGGTTTTTATAAAAATATGGTTTTTAGAAAGACATCGGCTTTAGAAATATGAACGGAGATTCAGAAAGAATACTTAGCTATTATCAGATTGTAGACTATTTATAGAAAAACAGACCAAAGGATAAAAGCTAATCAATAATTTACTCATCGCTCATTTTTATATTGGCATGGCGTTTGCTCAAAGCCTGACCTTGTAAGATGGCTTTGGTCGCGGTTGCTTCTTGGATATTATCAAAGCCACTGATTAGATATTTACGAATGTCATCACAGTCGACAATTTGTAGCTGCTCGCCAATTAAGTTAATTTTGTCGCCATCGGTCAGATGGATATGCGCGCGTTTACCTTGATGGTCATGTACCAACTCGCCATCGCGCACCCACAAGACGCCGCTACTAATAACACCGCTCATGGTTTTTTTACGCTGCTGGCGCTGCCGATTAAAAATAAAACTACCAATAATCAATAGTGCCAAAGCACCAATTGCTAAGCGCTCAGATAGCAAGCTCATTGCCAAAGCGACCGCCACCGCTCCAACCAACAATGCCGTGCCAAACCAAAACAGCCCATTATCGGCTGCGGGCGACTGACCTTGCAAGGTGATTTTGGCGCCGTCATCGGTCAGCTTTAGCATGCATGAATACCTGTTTAAGAGCAGTGGATAGTTAAAAATTGAAATAATAAACCTTAAAAATACGCTTAGAGATTTACCAACCTAATGCTGTTTTTTGCATATCGATCAGCTCAGCGATACCTTTTTCGGCAAGGATAAGCATAGCGTCTGCTTGTGCGCGGGTAAAAGGTTTTTCTTCTGCCGTACCCTGTAGTTCGATAAACTCACCTTTTTGGGTCATTACCACGTTTAAATCGGTATCACAGCTGGCGTCTTCTTCGTAGTTTAAGTCCAAATACGCTTCGCCATCTTTCATACCAACCGATACCGCAGCGACCAAACCAATTAACGGATCAGCTTTTAGTTTTTTGGCTTTTTGTAGGCTCTCTAATGCATCGATAAGGGCAATCGCCGCGCCCGTCACACTGGCGGTACGCGTGCCGCCATCCGCTTGTAATACATCACAATCAAGATAGATGGTATTTTCGCCAAGTTTACCCAAATCAATCATCGCTCGTAAGCTGCGACCGATCAAACGCTGGATTTCTTGCGTGCGCCCTGACTGTTTACCGCGAGCCGCTTCGCGCTGATTACGAGTATTGGTCGCACGCGGTAGCATGCCGTATTCGGCAGTAACCCAGCCTTTGCCTTTACCTTTGAGCCAGCGCGGTACGCCCGTCTCCACGCTCGCGGTGCATAGTACTTTGGTATCGCCAAAGCTGACCAATACTGAACCTTCAGCATGCTTCGTGTAATGGCGCTCAAAGCTGATCGAGCGAAGTTGGTTAAGCTCACGGTTATCAATACGCATAAAATTTCCTAGTACGATGTTATAAAATCAAAGTGATAAAGCGTTATAAAATAATAGGGTCGTCGCGACGTCAACAGCTATGTTGGCAGACGAAAAGATGACGTTATCCTAACGTGGCAGCGGCGCAATAGCAAGAATCACCAAGCTATTACGCCGCTACTTTCGCAAGATTTAGTGCTAAAAGTTTGATGCCAAAAGTTTAGTGTTAAAGGTCTGCTGCCAACCTTATTCTAACCCTTCCATCTTACGCAATTCTTTACGCAGGATTTTACCGACGTTTGATTTTGGTAATTCATCCACGAACTGAATATGACGCGGACGCTTATAACCAGTTAATTGCTTTTTGCCAAAATCAATCAGCTCTTGCTCGGTTACCTCGCCTTTTTTGACTACAAACAGCTTAGGATCTTCGCCGCGCTCATCGTTAGGAATGCCGATAACGCCGCATTCTACCACATTCGGATGCTCACTCATGGCTTCTTCGATTTCATTTGGATAGACGTTAAAGCCTGACACCAAAATCATATCTTTTTTGCGATCAACGATTTTGATAAAGCCTTTTTCGTCCATGATACCGATATCGCCCGTTTTCAAAAAACCTTTGGCGGTAAAGGTTTCAGCCGTTTCTTGTGGGCGGTTTTGATAACCAATCATCACCTGTGGCCCTTTGACACAGATTTCGCCGCGGTCGCCGAGTGCAACTTCATTTTCATCATCATCGATTAAAATAATGTCGGTGCTAGAAGCAGGAATACCAATTTTACCGGTAAATTCAGAGATGGTCATCGGGTTAAAGGCCACTACTGGTGAGGTTTCCGACAAACCGTACCCTTCAACGATGGGCAAGCCAGTGATTTTATGCCACTCTTTTGCCACGCTTGGCAAGACCGACATACCGCCGCCAATCGAGGCTTTCAGATTAGAGAAATCTAAATCAGCAAAACCTTCTTTATGCACCAAACCGTTAAATAAGGTATTTACCGCCGGGATAAATGCCGGTTTATATTTCGCCATCTCTTTAATCAAGCCATCCAAATCACGCGGATTTGGAATCAGCAAGCCAGCATAACCTTGATACATGCCGTACATACCGCAAACCATAAACGAGAACACATGGTATAGCGGCAGCGCGGTCAAAATCACGTCATCGGCATCGACATCGTCGTTGAAGGCGCTATTCATTAAGACACTGATTTGGAGCATGTTGGCGACTAAGTTGCCGTGTGACAGCATCGCGCCTTTGGCAACACCGGTGGTACCGCCGGTATATTGTAATAAAGCGACATCGCTTAAGTTTAAATCAGGACGCTTATATTTACTCGCAGAGACAGCATTTAACGCGTGTTTGAAGCTCGTGCTACCGGGCAAGCGGTAAGCCGGAATCATTTTTTTCACGTGGCGCGCAACAAGATTGACGACGGTGCCTTTGACCAAACCAAGCATATCGCCCAATTTACAGACGATAACGTGCTGCACTTGACCTTTGTCTTCGGCTTCTTGGTAAGTTTTGGCAAAATTCTCAACGATAAATAACGCTTTGGCACCGCTATCGTTTAGCTGATGCGACAACTCGCGACTGGTATATAGCGGGTTAACGTTGACCAAAATCATGCCAGCGCGGATGATACCGAGCATCACAATAGGATACTGCAAGATGTTGGGCATCATAACGGCAACTTTGTCACCTTTGACCAATCCTAATGACTGCAAATAACTGGCGATTTGGCGGCTGTATAAATCTAATTGCTTAAAGGTGATTGATGAACCCATGCAAATATAAGCAGGTTTTTGCCCATAACGGCTAAAATTACGTTCGAACACTTCCAGTAAAGACGTATTGTCTTCTGGCATATCGATGGTTGCATTGATGCCATAGCGCTCATACGCGCCTAACCACGGACTGTCGCTATCTATCGTCGGCATGGTAGGAAAGGTATTTTCAACCATTGATTGACTATCTGCCGCAGCGTTATGGTTTTTGGCTTCTTTATTGGTACTGTCCGTCATAATCTTCCCTAAATATTACTGTTAGTAAGTTGCTATCAAAATTTATTAAATAGAATCACCGTGGTTTACAATCACTGAGTTATAAAAGCAAAAACTTGTGAATAAGAAGTCTTATGACATAAGAAACTGCTTATTCAAGAGAATTTGTCATTCACAAACTTTTAAGTTAAAAATCTCGAGACATATAGAGCATGTCTAAGGGTATTTATGACGATAATATTCTACATTTATCGTCAAATACACCTGTTAAATAGAGTATTTATGGGCAAGAACTATAGCAGTTTTGCGCCCAGTTCTCTATGAATACTAGCAAACCCTTATAGAAAAACAAAAAAGATGATAAGGTCATTTGCATAAGACCTTATCATCTTTCACCATTCGCCTATCAAATATCAAGATATTTTTATCAATGCTCAGTATTGATAAAGCGCTATAAAAAGCCCGCTAAATTTGGTATTAGGTTATTTATTATATGAAACGGTTTAAGCGTGTTTCTTTTCTTCTAGGGCGCGTAAGTCTTTATGTAAAATCTTACCGACGTTAGACTTTGGCAGCTCGTCGATAAATTCAACATAACGAGGACGCTTATAACCGGTGAGGTTTTCTTTGGCATAAGCAAGCACTTCCTCTTCGGTCAGGCTACTATCACTACGCACAACAAAAATCTTCGGCACTTCGCCGCTTTTTTCATCGTCGATACCGATAACGCCGCATTCCAAAATCTTTGGATGACCAGACATCACATCTTCTACTTCGTTTGGATAAACGTTAAAGCCTGAGACCAAAATCATATTCTTTTTGCGATCGACAATCTTAAAGTAACCTTCTTCATTCATCACGCCGATATCGCCGGTACGGAAATAGCCATCCGCCGTCATGACCTCAGCCGTCGCGTCTTCGCGTTTCCAGTAGCCCTTCATAACCTGCGGACCACGAACACAGATTTCGCCGCGCTCACCAATTGGCAACTCATTACCTTCTTCGTCCAAAATGGCCATGTCAGTCGCTGGCATCGGTAGACCGATATTTCCTGAGAACTCGCCGGTACCTTGCGGGTTTGCCGACGCGACAGGAGATGTCTCTGATAAGCCATAACCTTGGACGATAATATTGCCGGTTATTTTTTCCCACTTAGCCGCGGTGTCTTTTAATACTGCCATGCCGCCGCCCATCGACATCTCAAGCTTGCTATGGTCCAATGCTTGAAAGGCTTCGCTGTTGGCAAGCGCGTTAAACAGCGTGTTGACCGCTGGGAAAAACGCCGGTGGATAGTCCTTATAAGCCTTGATTAAGCTTGCGCCATCACGTGGATTTGGTACCAATAAGCCGATACAACCTCTATATAAACCGTACATACCGCAAACGGTAAATGAGAAAATATGATACAGCGGCAAGGCGGTCATAATGACCGGCTGCTCGTTACGCTCTTGGAACTTATCAAACGCATCGCCAAGATAAGTATCACATTGAATAAGGTTGGCGACCAAGTTGCCGTGCGTCAGCATCGCGCCCTTGGCAACACCTGTGGTTCCACCTGTATATTGTAGGACCGCCACGTCATCAAGACCGATATTGGTTGGGCGTTTATAGTTTTTGACAGACAATTTATTAAGTGCTTTTTTAAAGTTTACGCTACCGTTAACCTTATAATCAGGCACCAGTTTTTTGACATGGCGCACGACTGCATTCACGATAAAGCCTTTTAACGGGCTCATCAAATCGCCCATCGAGGTAATGACGACGTGATCAACCAAGTCTTTACCGATGTCTTGATAGGTTTTGGCAAAGTTTTCTAGGATGAATAGCACTTTGGTATCAGAGTCTTTTAACTGATGCTCAAGCTCTTTGGTGGTATAAAGTGGATTGACATTGACCAAGGTCATGCCAGCGCGTAACACCCCTAATACAGCAACCGGTAGCTGCAAGATATTGGGCATCATAACCGCTACTTTATCGCCTTTTTGTAAACCAAGCGACTGTAGATACGCGGCAATTTGTTTGCTATAACGGTCTAAATCTTCATAAGAAAGTGTCACATCCATGCACACAAAAGCGGTACGACCTGCATGGGTAACGAAATTCTGTTCGAGGATATCGATCAAAGAAGTGTTGGCGGGCGGCATATCAATATCGTATTGGATGCCAAGTTTTTCGTAAGTTTTTACCCACGGTTTGTCATCGCGACGAATTACGTTACCTTGATTTTCCATAATCTTACTGCTCCTAATAATAGTGTGCTGGTATCAATCCATCCATAATCGAAAAGGTCAAACATATCTAACATCGCCGTACAACCAACCATTGATATAACGTAAGTAATGGCGGCGGCTGACGATATAAAATATGGCGAAGGATCAACAATATAGCGGTAAATAGCCCTTTGTTGATTAACATACACACTTTATACAAACTACTCAATACAAAAGATTGAAACTTGAGTTCTTAAACTTACTTGACGATATCTATCTTTATTAATATCAGTGACTTAAATACTAAAATTGGCTATAATTACGACTATTTATATAATAAACTTTTATTTGTTATTAAGAAATTTATCAGTTTTTTCACTATTTTCCACCATTTCTAAAATTATAAAACCGGCACATTTTTACTTTGCTCAACACTTCATTCTCAATATTTGATATTAAAGCTGTTATATCAAGCGCGTCACGACCTGTCGTCTATTCTGACTTATCCCTTTTTAATTTTGCCAATATCCTTTACGATAGCACTATCTTATTTTTCCCTATTTTATCGATATAAACTGATTGAAAACCTCTTTTAAGAATCAAAAGCGAACCCTATTTTATGTCCGATGTTATTGATCATACGATTGACCCTATTATTCCTAATGAACCGATGGATACCCGCTCCGTGGCGGAATTCACCGAGCAAGCCTATCTCAACTACGCCATGTACGTCATCATGGATCGCGCATTGCCCAATATCGCTGACGGTCTAAAACCTGTGCAGCGCCGTATCGTTTATGCGATGAGCGAGCTTGGGCTAAAATCGTCTGCCAAAGCCAAAAAATCCGCACGTACGGTCGGTGACGTGCTGGGTAAATACCACCCTCATGGCGATAGCGCTTGTTATGAAGCGATGGTGCTGATGGCGCAGCCGTTTAGTTATCGCTATCCGCTGATTACAGGTCAAGGCAACTGGGGTAGCCCTGATGATCCCAAATCCTTTGCTGCCATGCGTTATACCGAAGCTAAAATGTCGGCTTATGCCAATACCTTGCTTGCCGAGCTTGGTCAAGGCACGGTCGATTGGCAAGATAACTTCGATGGCACCATGCAAGAGCCGGTCACCCTGCCCGCGCGCCTACCCAATATTTTATTGAATGGTACGACGGGTATCGCCGTCGGTATGGCGACCGATATTCCGCCGCATAACCTTAATGAAGTGGTACGGGCGGCAATTCGTTTGCTTAAAAATCCTGATTTATCGGTGAAGCAATTGACCCAATCGATACCCGCACCGGATTTGCCAACGCCTGCTGAAATCATCACCAGTAAAAAAGACTTGCAGGCAATGTATGAAAGCGGTCGCGGCAGTTATAAAATGCGCGCCACTTTCCATATTGACCCAAAAGAGAAGAATTTAGTCATCATCGACGCGCTTCCCTATCAAGTGTCAGGCAATAAAATTCAAGAGCAAATCGCTAAACTCATGATGGATAAAAAGTTGCCATGGGTAACGGATATCCATGACGAATCAGACCACGAAAACGCTTGCCGTATCGTACTTGAACTACGTTCATCGCGCGTCGATGTTGAGCGTGTCATGAGTCATTTATTTGCCAGTACTGACCTTGAGAGTAATTACCGCGTCAACATGAATATGATTGGCTTAAATGGTAAGCCGCAGGTCAAAAACCTCAAAGAAATCCTTGAAGAATGGCTTGTCTGTCGCCGCTCCGTGGTCACCCGCCGTCTGCAATATCGCCTCGATAAAATTGATAAACGCTTACATATCCTCGCAGGCTTGCTGATTGCTTATCTCAATATCGATGAAGTCATTCGTATCATTCGTGAAGAAGACGATCCAAAATTATCATTGATGCAAGGCTATGATCTGACTGAAATCCAAGCCAATGCTATCTTAGATATTCGTCTGCGCCAGCTGGCAAGACTAGAAGAGATTGAGCTGCGCCGCGAGCAAGATGAACTGGCTGCCGAACGTGCCATCATTCAAGAATACTTGGACAATCCAGACAGCCTGACCAATCTGATGATTGATGAGCTTAGCGCCGACATGAAGGAACACGGCAACGAGCGCGTATCGCAATTGGCAGAACGCGAAGAAGCGCAAGCGTTAAAAGAGTCTGACCTCGTACCAAGCGAGCCTGTCACTGCCATCCTATCGAAAGCGGGCTGGATTCGCGCTGCCAAAGGTCATGACGTCGATGCTGCCGGCATGACTTATCGCTCAGGTGATAGCTATCAAGCGCATGTACGTGCTAAATCCAATGAGAGAATCTACGTGCTCGACAGCACTGGGCGCAGCTATAGTATCGACGCCCATAGCCTCGCATCGGCTCGTGGTCAAGGCGATCCGCTGACCAGCGTACTCAAACCGCCAGCGGGCGCCAGTTTTGAGCAGCTATTAACGGGAGATAATAACCAACGCATCATCCTCGCAAGTTCAGCAGGTTATGGTTTTATCAACACCGTTGGCAATCTCGATAGCAATCAAAAAGCGGGTAAAAACATCATCAACCTAGCAACTGATAGCCGCTTGCTACCTGTTGCGCAGATTGATGCTAATGCAGAAGCTAATGGCGATAATAGTGAAGCGGTAACAGCCACACCTGACCATCTCGCTGTCGTGACCAATGCGGGCTATCTATTGATATTTGCCCTTGATGATTTGCCTGAACAGGCACGTGGTAAGGGTAATAAGCTGATCAAATTAAAAGACGGTGAAGAAGTACTTGCCATCACGCCACTCAGTCAGCAAGACAGCTTAATCATCACTGCTGGCAAACGCCATGTGACGCTAAAGCCTAATGATTTGGCTAATTATACGGGCACTCGCGGTAATCGCGGTGGACAGTTGCCAAGAGGCTTTCAGAATGTGACGAGTGTTGAGATTGGGTAGTTTATGGTTCTTTAGTAAGAAAAATACTTTATCGTATAAACTTTATTGGAAAAAATCTTATGAATTCAGAAAATATTAACTTTTTAGAAAGTACTTTTAATTCTGAAACAAAAGAAGCTCTTGAGAGATTTTCAAGATTAGCAAACAAGTCGACTCTTGCTGGACATCCATTAGACGAAGAAAGGTGGTTTCGGTTCTTATATTTAGTCCATAAAACTCATAAACAAATTGACGTTGAATTAGTTATTAGGTCTTTAAAAGATTTAGGTTGGTCTGATGATGACGCATATAGACTTGGCCTACAATTCGAATTCGCTCAAAGCCTTTTATCGTTTGTCAATGAGTAACTTATCGATAAGAGTGATGATACTCATAGATGTACTTTATGGGTTTTTAGCTTTTACAATCTAACAAGTTGAGTGTTAGTAGGGTGCGTTCCACGCACCGATAAGATTAATAAAGTATGGAAATAATGCGCTGGACGCACCCTACATTTAAAATTATTCAGCAAGTTCCAACGACTTTCTATACTTGCTTTGAATACCTATACAGTCGGTTTTTAAATATAAAGGATACTCATGTTTATTGTAGATAAGGCGGCGCCAGCCAATATCAATCAGGCGTTACCAGTGCCGAAAGTAATATTTTTTGACATTGATGACACGCTCAGCCGTAATGGCATCATCGCTACGCACAACCAAGCGACGCTTGAGGCGCTGGCCAAAACTGATATTAAATTGGTGATTTCGACCGGACGCTCTAAAGCGATATTGCCAGCGGATATTTTAGCCTTGCTCGAAGCGGATGTCTTAGATGCCATTATTTGTATGAATGGACAATATAGTTTTGATAATAAAGGCTTGATTAGCCATTATCCATTGTCTGCTGAGCAAGCGGACAAAATTGTGCAGTTATGCCAAACCAGTCAGCTGATTCATAAGTTTGACTCGGCGACCCACATTGCTTGGTCAGGCGAAAACGAGCGTTTGCGTGATTTTAATGCCAAAACGCCCAACTCTATCGTGGATCCACTCTATTATCAATCAAACCCCGTTTATCAATGCTCAGTGTTTTTTAACAATCAATTCGATAAAATGCAAGATATCGACTTTGCACAGGACGATTTAAAACTGGTACATTGGCATCATATCGGCGCAGATATCCTGCCCGCCAATGCTTCTAAAGCGCGCGGTATCAAAGACGTCTGTCGCTATTATGGCGTAGATGCAACCGAATGCATGGCGTTTGGCGATGGCATGAATGACTTAGAGATGTTTGATTTGGTCGGCTATGCAGTAGCGATGGGCGATGCCCAGCCTGCGTTGATTGAGCGCGCGGATTTTGTCACGGGTACGATTGAAGAGCGTGGCATCCAGTCGGTACTCAAGCAATTTCATATAGCGTCTTGATAAATAGTTTATAAAAACCGCTATTTATATAAGGCGTGTCCTCATTTTTAAAAGAAGAGCACGTCCTAGCAGAATTTAACGACGCTATTTAACGACGCTTAGCCATCAAACCATAAAGCCAGCTACCGACTTTATAAAATCCGACGATGATTAAAATAATTACCAACGCTGCGAGCACATAAGCCAGCCAATTTGGTACGTGGCTTAACCAGCCAATGGTAAATGCCAAACCCAGATAAGTTTCAACTGGCCAATTCAGAATTGAGGTTGGCGAGCCCGAATTAAATATAATCATAAAACCTATAATGCCAATTAAAGCCATCACTATCCCAGCGCGTACACGATTATTCATTGTCTTCCTCTTTTAATTCAATCAAATTGGGTAAAATTGTCTTATTTTTATTGTTTAAAGTCTCATGCGGTAACTATAGTGGCATAAAACGCGCCTATCATGTCGCCTTTTTGATTACGACGCTATGGTAAATCTGTTTATTCTATAAAAGGCTATTGTTAAATCAAGCATAATACAAAGCGGCATTTGTCATCATTTATGATCATTTGGCATATTATTTTTAATCGCCTTAGCTGTAACGATACTAGCAAAAACGCTATGCACGATTGCCCTTTAAATTATGCGCAATCATAGCCATAATGGTTTACATAGCTGTAAATTTAGCATCGCGCCTGTTTTACGGGTTTTCTTGCTTTGCACCATTCTTATTTTAGGAGAGATATTTTGACTCATTTATCATCGTCGCGCGCTGCCGCTCGTAGCGCTCGCATGCTTCCAAAAGCCTTATTAGCCGTGGCGGTTGGGCTCGCACTTGTGAGCTGTAGTAAATCAGATAACGCCGCTACCGATGGCGCTGCGACCAGTGCAGAAACGTTAAACCTGTATAACTGGTCGGAATATATGCCGCAAGAAATTCTTGATGGTTTTACCAAAGAGACTGGCATTCGAGTCAATTACACTACTTTTGATTCTAACGAAGCTATGTACGCTAAGCTTAAATTGCTTGATGATTCTAGCCAATACGATTTAGCGATTCCATCGACGTATTATGTGGAAAAAATGGCCAAAGAAGGACTGCTACAAGAGCTTGATAAATCCAAATTAAGCAACTTTAAAAATCTTGATACCTCCTTTACCAATACCAAGGTTGATCCAGAAAACAAATACTCGATTCCTTATATGTGGGGCAGCACCGGTCTTGCCATCAATGGCGAAGCGGTCGATCCTGCAACCGTAAATAGCTGGAATGACTTATGGCGTCCTGAGTATAAAGGTCAAGTGATGCTGATGAATGACATGCGCGAAGTGTTTGGCATGGCGCTCTTAACCTTGGGCTATTCAGGTAATAGTAAAAACCCTGAAGAAATCAAAGCCGCTTACGAGAAGCTAACGACCTTGATGCCAAATGTAAAAACCTTTAACTCGGATGCTTCACGCATGCCGTATATGGAAGGGGAAACCACGGTTGGTATGAGCTGGAATGGTGAAGCCATCATCGCCAATAACGAAGGCTTGACCAGCTTGGTGTATAAATACCCAACTGAAGGGGCTATTCTTTGGATGGACAACTTTGTTATTCCAAAAAATGCCAAACAGGTGGATGCGGCGCACAAATTTATCGACTACTTACTGCGTCCTGAGAACTCTAAAATCGTCAGCGAAGAGATTGGTTACGCATCACCGAATATGGCCGCGCGTGAGCTGATGCCAGAAGAGGTGCGCAACAATCCAACCATTTATCCAAGCAAAGAGGTGCTAGCAAAAGCGGAGTTTCAAGAAGATGTCGGTGATGAAGCGTTGCAAGTGTATCAGCAGTATTGGGATAAGCTTAAAACGGGGCGTTAATTCTGTAAATTAATACGCATTTATTGATTGCTGTTTTAGATACCTATTATCTATCCAAAAAACGCTGCCTTTATTAAGTCAGCGTTTTTTATTTGTCTTTTCTTTTATTTGTCTTTTATTTATAAGTGCAAATCGGTTTCGCTACCTTTATGTTCAATACGGCGCTGCTCGCGGCGCTGATAGCGCAACCCAGAGGCAGCAAACCACTGCGGCTTGGTGGTTTGCAATAATTCACTAAGCCGCTGTAACTGTACTTGCAGCGTTTGGGTGAGCCAAAAATAACCTTGCCATTCAAAGCCTAAGTTTTCCACACTTGGATATTCTGATACCGCGATACGGGTAATCGGGCGAAACACTTCATCATTTGGACTACGTAATACTGCCGCCATATGCTGCATCGCTTGGGTTAATTCGTGCTGATAATGAATCAGTAAAATATGGTTTTCATCGTCAATCTCGATGTTTGCCAAGCGCGGCGCGGCACTTAATAATAAATCAATCGTACCAATAATATTGCGATGGGTACGCTGAATGGTCTCTAGCGTTTCTTTTTCAATCCCAGATTCGCTCGCTGTGGCGGCGATATGCGGACGTACGGCAAGCAGGCGCTTATTGATCTTTTGCAGCGCTTTGACCAAGGCTTTATTCACTGGTGTATCTGGTACAGAGGGGTTTTTTGGGTAAATAATACTGGCTGAACTGGTCGCCTTACTATATTTAAAGGGTTTTGGTACTAAAATCTCGGCATCAATATGATTGCCCACTCCAGCGTATAAATTACCGCAGGTTTCAAGGTTACTGGCCAATAAAAACCGCCACATTAGCGTTGATTTCAGCGGTAAAATCAAGGTCGCAGCGACCGCAACCCCTGCGCCAAGTAAGATATTAATTGCGCGATACAGACCGTCTTGGGTGATATTGCTATGGTCGGGGCTTGAGACAATCATCAGCATGGTAATGCCCGTTAGCAGCCCGATATAACCCAACTGCTTAACCGCCACGTAGCCAATAATACCGCTGATAATACCAATTAGCCCGTAATATAACCATAGCCAGCCACCGGTATCTTGAATCAACCATAAAAAGCTCAGCCCGACCACCACACCTAATAAAGTGCCGAGTATGCGCTCTTTGGCCTTGGTATAAATCGCCCCTTGATACTGCAACAAACCCAATATCACAAACACGGTGATGGTCGTCCATTCACCATGCGGTAAGTGGGTAAACTCATTTAACAACAGGGCAATAAGCACGGCCACGCCCAAACGTATGGCATGCAAAACATCGGCATGCTGATAGCGGGCGTAAGGCTCTACAAACGGCACGGTAAATCGTTGCCAAAAAGTCGGTTTCACGCAGGGCGTCTCTTATAATAAATAAAAAGTGGCTTAAATGATAACTGCTAGCTTAACCATTCATAAAACAATTATCAAAAAAATAACGCCTTTTATCTGTTAAAAGAGAAAAGGCGTTAAAGGTGTAAAGATACTAGCACATAACCAGAAAAATATTGGAAAAGCGTGTTTGGCTATTGATAACTGCCAACAGCTAAATACTAGACTTCTAAAAGCTAGACTTCTAAGAAATCCAAAATACCTTCTGCCGCTTCACGACCTTCCCAAATCGCTGTCACCACCAAATCAGAGCCGCGCACCATATCGCCACCGGCAAATATTCTTGGGTTACTGGTTTGGAATTTAAAGGTTTGTTTTTCGGCGGCGACGACTCGACCTGACGTGTCCATTGTCACTTGCTGACTGGCAAACCAATCGGCCGGGCTAGGACGGAAACCAAAAGCCAGAATAACCGCATCACACGGGATGATTTCTTCTGAGTTAGGAATGGGCTCAGGGTGGCGGCGACCATGACTGTCAGGCGTGCCCAAATGCGTGGTAATCACCTTAACCGCATTCACCTTGCCATTTAAACCAATGATTTTCGTCGGTTGACGATTGAATAAAAACTCAACGCCTTCTTCGCGCGCATTGACCACCTCACGGCGAGAGCCGGGCATATTTTCTTCGTCACGGCGATAAGCGCAAACTACTTGCTGCGCGCCTTGACGCACACTGCTACGGTTACAGTCCATCGCTGTATCACCGCCGCCTAGCACCACCACTTTTTTGCCTTTTAAATCGATATAGTCTGCTGGATTTTTTTCCCAGTCATTGCAGCGATTGACGTTAGCTATCAAATAATCTAGCGCATCGTAGACGCCTTCTAGCTCTTCGCCTGCAAAGCCGCCGCGCATATAAGTATAAGTGCCCATGCCCATAAATACCGCATCGTACTCGCTTAGCAGCTCGTCAATACTGACGTCGCTGCCGATTTCGGTCTCTAAACGGAACTCCATGCCCATGCCTTCAAAAATGACACGGCGATTGCGCATGACATCTTTTTCCATTTTAAACTCTGGAATACCAAAGGTTAATAAACCGCCAATCTCAGGACGCTTATCAAAGATAACAGGTTTGACCCCATTTCTGACTAAGATATCGGCGCAGCCCAGTCCTGCAGGCCCTGCGCCAATAATAGCGACTTTTTTATCCGTCCAAACCACCTCGGACATATCAGGGCGCCAGCCAAGGGCAAAAGCGGTGTCATTGATATACTTCTCAACATTGCCGATGGTGACCGCGCCAAAGCCATCGTTTAGCGTACAAGCGCCTTCACACAAGCGGTCTTGCGGACAGACACGGCCACAAACTTCAGGCAAAGTATTGGTTTGATGACACAATTCTGCTGCCTGAAATATTTGTCCTTCTGCCGCTAATTTAAGCCAGTTGGGAATGTAATTATGTACCGGACATTTCCACTCGCAGTATGGATTGCCGCACTCAAGGCAGCGGTGCGATTGCTGCGCTACTGATTCGCTATCGAACGGCTGATAAATTTCTACAAACTCTGTTGAGCGCGTAACGATGTCTTTTTTGATCGGCTCAAGGCGCGGTACATCTAAAAACTGAAAACTATTTTCTAAGCGTTTTGCCATGGTATTGTCTCTTCTATAGTGGGTAACGACAGCCAATATCTGCAGCCCAAATGAGGCAAATTTACGGATAGAGGTTGTCATTTACCTGTTTAAAACCTATGAATTAAACTGCTTGTAAACCTATTATTGACCAAGCCAATTTATTGTGGGTCAGCCGTCGTGGTTTTAAGCAGGGTCGCAACGTTTGCCGCTTTGGGTTTTACCAAATAGAACTTACGCGCGTAATGCTCAAAGTCCGCTAAGATGGTTTGCCCCCACGCACTGCCCGTTTTTTCAACATGAGTTTCAATCACTTGTTGCAAGTAAATACGATGACCTTCCATTTGCTCGCTTGAGATACGGTTTAAATCAATCAGTTCATGATTACAGCGATCGAAAAAGTCACCATCCATATCGAGGACATAAGCAAAGCCGCCGGTCATGCCTGCGCCGAAATTCAGCCCCGTACGCCCAAGGACGGTAATGATGCCGCCGGTCATATACTCGCAGCAATGGTCGCCCGTGCCTTCGATAACCGCATGAGCGCCCGAATTACGTACGCCGAAACGCTCGCCTGCTGTACCCGCCGCATACAACTTGCCACCGGTAGCGCCATACAGACAAGTGTTGCCGATAATGGCGGTTTCATGCGTGGTAAAGCTTGAATCTTGCGGTGGATAAATGACAATCTCACCGCCCGCCATGCCTTTACCAACATAGTCATTGGCATCGCCTTCTAGCTCAATATGCAAACCGCCCGCATTCCAGACCCCTAAACTTTGACCTGCGGTGCCGTTTAGATGCAGCTTAATGGGTCTATCACTCATGCCAAGGTTGCCCCAGACCTGCGCAATTTCGCCGGAAATACGCGCGCCGATAGAGCGATCACAGTTACCGACGGCGTAGCTATAATCGCCGCCGTTACCTTGACGGATACTTAGCAGCATATCGTTAATCATTTGCTCAGCGAGCAAGCCTTTATCAAATGGCTCATTACGCGCCACCTGACAAGTTTGCGCTTTGCTGCTACTGGCTGGATGACTAAATAATAACGGCGTTAAATCCAAATGCCGCTGCTTATCAGTATTACCTTCTAACACGTCAAGCAAATCGGTACGCCCGACCAGCTCCTCCATACTGCGCACGCCGAGAGCGGCAAGCCATTCGCGCGTTTCGGTGGCGACAAATTTAAAGAAGTTAATCAGCATTTCTGCTTCACCGATGAAATGCTCATCACGTAGCTGGGCTTTTTGGGTGGCAACGCCGGTTGGGCAGTTATTAAGATGGCAAATCCGCAAGTATTTACAGCCAACGGCAATCATCGGCGTGGTGCCAAAACCAAAGCTCTCTGCCCCAAGAATTGCGGCTTTGACCACATCAAGACCCGTTTTTAGACCGCCATCGGTTTGAATACGAACTTTATCACGCAAGCCGTTGACCCGAAGCGATTGATGCGTTTCAGCAAGCCCCAGCTCCCACGGCGAGCCAGCATGATGGATAGATGACAGTGGCGACGCTGCCGTGCCACCATCATAGCCTGAGATGGTAATTAGGTCAGCGTAGGCTTTTGCCACGCCCGTTGCAATGGTGCCAACACCCGGACGTGAGACCAGCTTCACTGACACCAAAGCATCTGGATTGACTTGTTTTAAATCAAAAATTAGCTGCGCCAAATCTTCGATAGAGTAAATATCATGATGCGGCGGCGGCGATATGAGCGTCACCCCCGGTACCGAATAACGCAGGCGAGCGATGAGCGCATTAACCTTACCGCCCGGCAGCTGACCGCCCTCACCCGGTTTTGCTCCTTGAGCAACTTTAATTTGCAGCACTTCTGCCGAACGCAGATACGCCGGTGTGACGCCAAAGCGACCTGAGGCAATTTGCTTAATTTTTGAGTTACGCAAGGTACCATAACGCACCGGATCTTCGCCGCCTTCACCAGAGTTTGAGCGCCCGCCAATAGTATTCATCGCCATGGCAATCGCTTCATGGGCTTCAGGTGACAATGCTCCTAAAGACATACCAGCAGAATCAAAGCGCGATAAAATTTCTGAGATGTCCTCGACGTCATTTACGTCGATTGAATTATCGGTTTTTAATTGTAATAAATCGCGCAAGGTTGCTACGGGACGGCTATTGACCAAATCGGCATAATTGCGATAATTGTCATAATCGCCGGTACGGACTGCGGTATGTAGGCTGTTAATTACGTCAGGATTAAAGGCATGGTACTCTTTATTAAAGACAAATTTTAATAAACCACCTTGGTCAAGTGGCGCACGGCGTTTAAAAGCATTGGCCGCCAATTGTGCTTGATCGGCAGCTAAATCGGCAAAGGTTGCGCCTTTAATACGACTTTGCACACCTTTAAAGCATAAGCTTACCACTTCTTCAGAAAGCCCCACCGCTTCAAATAATTGCGCGCCGCGGTAAGAGACAATGGTAGAGATACCCATTTTTGATAAGATTTTTAGCAGCCCTTTATCCAAGCCTTTACGGAAATTGACCCGCGCTTGAATCGGATCGCCAAGCAGCTCACCCGTCGCCACCAAATCATCGATGACGTCATAGGCCAGATATGGATAGACACAAGTCGCGCCAAAGCCAATCAATACCGCCACTTGATGTGAATCGCGCGCCAGACCAGTCTCGACGATTAAATTGGCATCGGTACGAATACCTTGCGCAATTAAATAATGATGCACCGCACCAGTGACCATAATGGCGTTGGCAGGTAGTTTGTCGGCTGCGATATTCTTATCAGACAAGACAATTAAAGTAAAACCCGCACGAATGCTATTTGCTACTTGCTCACAGATGGCTTTAATAGCGGCTGCTAGCTCAAGATTGGTATCGTAGTTTAAGTCGATACGCGCCATTTGAAACGCTGGATCAGCCAAGGTTTCGAGCTGCTGCATTTTACTGGCCGATAAAACCGGTGACGATAAGATAATACGATGCGCGTCGCGTGCTGACGGCGCAAATACATTGGTTTCAGCACCAAGACACGTCTGTAGCGACATCACAATTGACTCACGCAACGGGTCTATCGGTGGATTGGTCACCTGCGCAAACTGCTGGCGGAAAAAGTCGCCGACATGACGAATTTGCTGAGATAGCACCGCCATCGGCGTATCATCGCCCATCGAGCCGACTGGCTCTTGCGCATTTTCGGCATTAGGACGGATAATTTCGGTGCGCTCTTCATTGGTGATATGATACATTTTTTGCAATGCTTTTAGCGGCTCACCGCGGCAAGCTTGGGCGGCTAATTCTTCTTCTAAGCGCTCATCATCGCGGATGCGGGTTGCTTCTTCGCGCAGCCATTTACGATATGGATGCGCTTTTTTGAGTAACGTCGCAATCGCTTTAGTATCCATGATTTGACCGGTCATGGTATCGATAACTAACATCTGACCGGGCCCAACGCGCCCTTTAGCAAGCACATCTTTTGGCGCATAATCCCAAACGCCGACTTCTGAGGCCACCGTGATATAGCCATTTTTGGTGGTGACCCAACGCGACGGACGCAGACCATTACGGTCGAGCATACATACCGCATAGCGACCGTCTTGAATCACTAGTCCTGCTGGGCCATCCCACGCCTCCATATGCTGCGAGTAAAATTCATAAAACGCCCGCAAGTCCATATCCATGCTGTCGACATTTTGCCAAGCGGGCGGTACCAGAATTGACATCGAGTGGAATAAACTCATACCGCCCGACATCAGCACCTCTAGCATATTATCTAAGCTCGATGAATCCGAACCCGTACTATTCACCAGTGGCGTCAATTCACTTAAATTGGGCAATTTATCAGACTTTAATTTTGGCGTGCGCGCTTCAGACCAGCTACGGTTGCCTGTGATGGTATTAAGCTCGCCATTATGCGCCAGATAGCGAAACGGCTGCGCCAGTGGCCAGCGCGGCAAGGTATTGGTTGAAAAACGCTGATGGAAGACCACGATATGCGAGGCCAAACGCGTATCTTGTAAGTCTAAAAAGAACGCTGGCAGATCTGATGGCATGACCAAACCTTTATAGATAATGGTCTGACAGTTTAAGGAACAAACATAAAATAGCTCGTCATCAACCAAGCGTTGTTCAGCTTTTTTACGCGCGACAAATAATTTGCGGTTAAAGTCATCGGCTGCTATCTCGTCTGGTGCATTGACAAATATCTGCTGAAAACCAGGTAATGTCTGACGCCCAATCTCACCAACGATACTTAAATCAAGCGGCACATCGCGCCAGCCCGCCACTGCTAACCCTTGGGCGGCAATCTCTTCATTAAGCACCTGCTGACTATACTGCGCTTTTGTCTCATCCAAACTGACAAACACCATGCCAACGGCAAAATCAGCAGTCAGGGTAAAGCCTTGCTCAGCGGCTATATCGCTAAAAAATACCGTCGGCGTTGCCAGCAATAAACCGCAGCCATCGCCAGTCTTACCATCAGCTGCAACACCGCCGCGATGGGTCATACAACTTAGACTATGAATAGCTGTTTTTACCAAATCGTGACTGGCTTGGCCCTCGATATGAGCTATCAAACCAAAGCCGCAATTATCAGAGAAGTCATCTGGCGCCGCCAAATGCGTAGAGGAAGAAATCATTGACATAGCTTGTCCTTTTGAGTGAGCGGACGGCCTATACTTTCAATATGAAGTAGCAACCAAACTCCGCGGGCAGAACGGGCTAAATATATTCACGTAAGCGGATTAATAAAGCGCAAGCGGAGAAAATAATGCAAGCGTTTTGAGGGTGATAAGAATACTTATCACGACTCTCTTTATTTTATAACCATCGCAGCTACTGATTTAACGTTAACGCTAAAGCATTTATACCTAAACCCTTATCGGACTCTGCTTACTTTTATGTCTGTTTTAGCGGTTAAAAACTCAATATGAGCGGCGTAAACGTTAATAAAAACGGTGACGCCTTAACTTCTTTAAGAGACAATAAGCAAAGCAGCTGATAAGAAAGTTATGGATAAATTGGCGATGAATAGGTTAAACCGCCGTTAAATATGAATATGAGACGCTCTATATTCAAGCGCCTTAACAATCCCAATCGGGATAAAGTGAGGAGTTGCGCCACTTGCGATAAGCTTAAATAGGTAGCAAGTAGCAGCGCTTGAAACGACAATATCGAGGTATGAAATAACAGTTTACGATAACTATACAGAACGTCGCCCTCAGTTATCTTAGTGAATGATGACTAAAAAATCTAGTCTTTTCTGTCAACTCATACTCTAGATTTTGTAAAAAAAATATATTATCAATGACACATTAATGACTAACTATTGAGAATAATTACTTATTCAAAGCCGCTTTTATTAGCGTTACTAAGCTTTTTTAATAGTGAATAAATCGTTCACAAAAAAGCCCCCGCCATAAAATACGACAGGAGCGTTTATAAAACGGCATGCTTAGTAAGATTAGTTACTTTTTTCTTCTATCAGCTCTTTGATGCTGTCATTATTGCCTTTTGAGGCGTTAGCATTGGCATTGGGGTTTTTGCCAGCTGCGTTGGCATTGGGGTTTTTGCCAGCAGCGTTGGTATTTTTATTGGCGGCGTTACTATTTGCATTGGCGCTCGGTGGTTTAGGCGCTTCAACCACCGGCGGTTTTTTCGGTGCGTTATTATTGCCTGAACCATTATTTGTTGCATTACCAGTGGTTGCTTCAGGCTTACGGTTAGTATCTGTAGAGGATTGCGTGGTCGTTGGTTGCCCTTCGATCTCGACCGTCCGCTCTTCATTGACAGTCAAAGTGTCAGAAGTATCAGCTGACTGACGTATGCTTTCATTAGCGCCATCTTGTGCGCCGCGATTGGCATTATTATTTGCCATTTGGCCATTACTGTCATCAGACGTTTGTGTCTGTTGACGTACTGGTACTTCGCGTTTGGTTGGGCGCAAGTTTACATTGCGCGTGCGCTTGGTGCTCAAATCCTTAACCGGATCTGGACGTTCATAATTATCGATGATACTGACGTAACGATTGATCTCTTCAGGTAAGACGCGTACATTTGCAGGCAGTTTAAAATCTATCAACTTCGCGGCACCGACCGCCTCTTGTGGACTGCTCATCAGCCCATAAGTCAGCATATAACGCACCTGCTCATTTTCATCAAGGTAGCGGAAATAAGCGAACTTATCGCGATCTTCTCGGCTTTCTAAATAGCTGACGATCACATCATTTTCAGCGACATTCATCACCTGTACGGTCCACTTGCCTTTATTAGCGAGCAGATAACGCTTGTCTTTAAACTCATCAGGATAGCTGCGTAAGTCTTTAACCGTGGTATCAAAACTAATCGGCTGCACGTCTGTATCGAGCTCATGCAAGGACTCTATCTTTAGCGGCTGCTCAAGCTCAGCGGTTGAGGCTTGTGGCGCTGATATTGGCTCATTCTCAATCTTAGCACCTATCGCTGGCGTTTGACTAAACATCCAAACTAAGGCGGTAAACACGCCCAATAGCAGGGTTGCTATCAGCCAAATCAGTGCTTGACGGCGATATTTCTGCCCAGCTGTGCGAGTCGTCGAGCGTGATGCTGCCATGGAGAGGTCCTTGGAAAAGGGTACTTATAAAAAGATACTTATAAAAGAGTTTTATATAATAATGGTCTTAAAAAAATAATGCTCAAGATTGTCGAAATATATCGTAGCTAAAAATGGCTGAAATGATTATTTTAAGCGTTTAACGATTATATATTAACTGATAAATTAAACGTGCAACTTACCTACTGAATACTTCACGAGCTTGTACTATTGATGCTGCGACAAAACTTCGGTCAAAAGCTTGGCATCAAAATCGTTGGTCAATACCGCCTCACCCAATGATTTTAACAAAATAAGGCGGATTTGTCCGTGTTTGACTTTTTTATCATGACCCATCAAACCTAATGCCGTTTGTACGTCAATAGCGGGCGGCGTAATCGGCAAATTTGCCAAGGTAAGTACGCGTTTAATACGCTCAACGTCCGCAGTTGTTAACCAGCCAGTTTTTTGCGACAGCTCAGCCGCTTGTACCATGCCAGCGGCGACCGCCTCGCCATGTAGCCAATTGCCGTAGCCTTGATGGGTTTCAATCACATGGCCAAAAGTATGACCGAAGTTTAACAAAGCGCGTACGCCGGACTCTCTTTCGTCTTGTGCGACGATATCGGCTTTATACTGACAGCAGCGCTTTACCGCCTCGCCAAGTACGGCTAAATCTAACGCCATCATCGCTGGCAAATTGTGCTCAAGCCAAGTCAAAAACTCTGCATCCATAATCAGCGCGTACTTGATGACTTCTGCCAATCCTGCTGATAGCTCACGCGCGGGCAAGGTTTTTAGCGTACTCATATCAGCAAGCACCATTTGCGGCTGCCAAAATGCGCCAATCATATTTTTACCTTGCGGATGATTGATGCCGGTCTTGCCGCCGACGCTCGAATCCACCTGTGATAACAGAGTGGTTGGGATTTGAATAAAATTGACCCCACGCATAAAGCTTGCCGCGGCAAATCCTGTCATGTCGCCGACCACGCCGCCACCAAGGGCGATTAAAGTCACATCGCGGTTAAAGTGTTCTGCCATCAGCGCA
The DNA here is from genome assembly GCF_016107575.1 of Psychrobacter faecalis. Lineage (GTDB taxonomy): Bacteria > Pseudomonadota > Gammaproteobacteria > Pseudomonadales > Moraxellaceae > Psychrobacter > Psychrobacter faecalis. The sequence goes on from NZ_JABAST010000016.1 coordinate 40,429, forward strand.
TCATAAATCTGATTGATACTGGCCTGGTTTTTATACTGCTCACCATCTGGCAGCACACAAACCTTGACCGTAAACTCTGCTTCAAGTTCTTCTTGTAAAGCGCTTAAATATAAAGGCGCAACCGTCTCATTAGTCACGATAAGGACTTGATGACCGGTAATATAAGGCGCGATTTGACTGGCCATGCTGCTTTTTTTAGCGCCATTTTCAGCAATGTCATTAGCGCCATTTTCAGTAATATTACTAACAATGTTTTTAGGGTTGCCTGCATTACTATCTTCAGTAATGACGATAGGATAATCATGACTTTGCGTCTGTACTGTTAGGGTGGCATGAAACAGTGGCGTTGCCATGAAAATCTCCTTAAGTATGAGGATTGAGTTAAATTTAGCGGATTTTTAATAAATATTTTTTAAGCTCATTAACGAAATTTCATTTTTTATTATTCATCTTCTTCATGTGCTGAGCTAATAGAAGTCGACTCACAAAAGGTTTCTAATTTCTGCAATAACTGATTGACCATATGGCGCGGATAAGTATGACCGGTCGGCATGATAATATGCGCCACTTGCCGATATAAGGGGTCGCGGGCGCTGTATAAATCTTGCAATATTTTTCTAGGGTTGGGCTGTTGTAATAAAGGTCGCGACTTATCTTTTGCAGTACGCGCCATTTGCACGTCCACCGGAGCATTGAGATAGACGACGATGCCGCGCTCTTTAAGAAACGCTCGGTTTTCAGCGGCCATTACCGCACCGCCGCCGGTTGCTAAGACAATTTGTGTTTGCTGCGTCAGCTCATCAATGGCACGCGTCTCGCGCTCTCGAAAGCCCGCTTCGCCTTCTTTGGCAAATATCCAAGCAATATCAGCCCCAGTTTGCGACTCGATATACCAATCACTGTCTACAAACGAGCGTCCCAACTGCTTAGCAAGCAATCTGCCAATGGTGGTCTTTCCCGCTCCCATCGGCCCCACTAGAAATACCGACGGTAATTCCTCAACCATAATACGCACTCAGCTAAATTAGGTATGATACAACGTCATGGATATTCTGGCTAGTAACGTGTATTGATTATTGTCAGTAAAATATAGGGAGGCACAAAACTTACCCATAAAAAAAGCAAGCGTTGCTGCTTGCTTTTTTCTATTATGAAATAATGAAACGCTAGATTAGTTTAGGCGACTGGTACCATCATTAATCAATTTTGGCGTGACAAAGATCAATAGCTCTTCTTTTGCATTGTTACGTACATCCTTGCGGAACGCACGACCAACATAAGGTAAGTCGCCTAAGAAAGGTACTTTATCGACCCCATTACTTTTACGGTTTTTAAAGACGCCGCCCAGTACAACGGTTTGCCCATCTTCCACAATCACATTGGTTGAAATAGAATCTTCAGCAATCGCAACCTGATTATTAATGATAGTCGGTGTGCCATTGGTGATAAGCAGTTGCAAACCAATTTTACCGTCTGGGGTAATGTTTGGCGTGGCTTCCAAGCTCAATGCCGCTTCTTTAAAGCTGGTGGTGGTCGCGCCACTGGCCGAGGCTTCTTGATAAGGTATTTGCGTACCAGAAGATACTTTTGCCGTTTGTTTATCAGCGGTCAAAATCTTTGGCGTCGAAATCACTTCACCGCGGTTATCTGCTTGTAGGGCTGATAATTCAAGATCGAGCATCACATCTGACATGCTAAGCAGTCCAAAAGCAATCCTACCCGCTGGGTTGGCAACCCCTAAATCCACGTTTAAGTTATCAGGACGGCTGATGTCATACTTAGGATAAGAAACTGTTTGACCATTGACGGTCGTCGTCTCTACATCAAAGTCTTTTAAGTCCCATAGCGTCTGATTGCTACCACCGACCAACAAGTTACGGTTATTGGCAGCGCCGTTTGATAAAATCCCCCAACGCACGCCAATCTCTTTACTAAAGCTATCGGTTGCGCTAACGATACGCGCTTCAATCATTACTTGACGGACTGGAATATCAATTTTACCAATCAGCTTATGAATATTCTCGATGCTTTCAGCCACATCTTTGATAATCAAGGTATTGGTACGCTCATCGACCGTTACCGTACCACGGTTTGACAATAAGGTATTGTTATCAACAGAGTTTGCGTTGCCAGTACCGCTACTACCTGTTGAACCACTGCCTTGAGAGATCAGCGTCAATACATCTGCTGCCTTAGCATAGCTTAAGCGAATGTATTCTGTACATAGCGGTGCATAAGACTCAACCGCTTGCTGCGCTTCAAGCTCACGCGCTTCTTGTTCTGCAAGCTCAGTCGAAGGTGCGACCAAAATCACATTGCCATTTTCACGTTTGCCAAGATTCTTACTCTTTAGAATAATATCTAGTGCTTGATCCCACGGGACATTAATCAAACGCAAAGTGATGTTGCCCGCCACCGAGTCACTCGCCACAATATTCATTTCTGTAAACTGGGCCAATATATCTAAAACACTACGGATTTCGACGTCTTGAAACTCCATCGATAATGCTTCGCCGGTATAGACTTTTTCTTCTAATGTCGGCTCGCGTAGTAGCTCGGGCTTTCTGATACTGATGTTTAATTGATTGCCTGATTGGTAAGCCTGATATTCAAAATCTTCTTTGACATTAATAGTGATCACACCATTTTGCCCTTGGTTTTTGGTATCAATACTATCAACCAGACCGCTATTCACATTCAAGCGGCGCAGCAAGTTTCTCGGTACCGTGCTACCCGTTAAACGAACCACCAACTTATTACCTTGGCGCTGCACGTCTACTGGAATAGCTTCGTTAGCAAGTGCAATACTGACATTACCGCCGCCGTCATTGCCTTTAGTGAAATTAAACGCCGTTAAACCATCATAACTATATTGCTTACTCACTTGTGAGGCGGCAAGCTGTGGGCTTAATAAAGGATTGACGCGCACTACCATCGTATCAGCAGGTGCCTGTGTTGCAACTGCTTGAGTTTTCACTACTTTGGTTTTAATTGGTGCAACTGCAACGCTACTGCTTTCAACAATTGGCGTCACTACCGCAGTAGTGGTGATAGCTGCGTTGCCATTTAATAAGTCTTGGACTGGGTCATTGGTAACTACTTGATTAACCACCGGACGACTAGGGTCGCTGATGGTTAGCAGCAAATTATTGCCCTCAATAGCGGTAGTATAATTGCCCGCTTGTTTGAGACCGACGATCAGACGCGTGGTATTGTCGCTATTCAGGGTAGTGACATCGTTGATCATACCAACATTATATTCACTAAAACGGCTGGCAAGCCCATTTTGCACTTGTTCAAAATCTAATACCAAACGGCTTGGATTATCAAGCTGATAGGCAGCAGGTAATACTGGCTTACCGGCAAACCCTAAGCGCATTTGGGTAACCGCTGGCGCTGTTTGTACCACAGAGACGTTATTGATACGCTGCTCAGCATGAGCACTGCTACTTATTGCTACCATACTCATTGCCAATGCAGAGATGGCAAAACTAGAAGATACGCGGTCGCTCATCGTCATTACCTTGTTGTTGCGTACTGTCATTATATATTCCTCAAAAAATCTGCCGACTTAGCTTATAGGGGAGACCAGCGACTGGGGTTTTTCAACAAACCCAGCGCGGCTGTCTGGCACAATTTCGATCAAGTTAATCTGGGTCGGCGTGATTTCAACAATACGGCCGTCATTTAAGCCAAGATAATTACCGACTCTTACGCTCGCAACCGAACCGTCAGGACGCTGCACTAAGGCATATTGCTGACCTTCAGGTGAAATAACGACGCCGCGAAAGACGAGTTGCGACAGCTCATATTGTTCAAGTGGTTCTTTCACTCGGGTTATATCAGGGCGCACACCATCAATAGAGGTGGCAGGGCCTTGGACATTCACTAAGCTTGGTGGCAAAAATGGGCTGCGCTGCGTACTGGCACTATAAACAAAATCTTCTACCAGCTCAGCTTTGGGCGGCGGCTCAATTGGCTGTGCTGGCTGGTTGCGAATATCAGTCATCGCCTGCTCTGCCATGCCAATACGGTCAGTACAACCGGTCATTGACAAAACAGTCGCGCTTAAAATCAGCAGCATGGGCAGTTTTTGGATACGCATTAGTTGCCTCCTGCAGCATCAGTGGTAGCAGCGTCTGGTGTGGCGGTTTCTTCACCTTCAGGAGCAGCTTCTTTTGAGCGATAGGTTTTGGTTTGTAGCGCCAGATTGAGCTCAGGCAATACATCTAGAGTTGGCTGCGGATTACTGACTTCAAAATCATGCATGGTAATAATACGCGGCAAGGCAGCAAGACCACTGATAAAGCTACCAAACTGATGGTATTCACCTAAGGCAGCGATACGAATAGGCTGCTCAATAAAAAACTCATTCTCAATTTCAGGCTCAACAGAGATATCTTGAAAACGAATGTTACTGCCAACGCCCGTCATATTGATACCTTCGACCAGCTCTGATACGCGGGTATCTTTTGGGAGTTGATCGAGTAAAGTATTAAACTCAGTTTCCATTTGAATCACTTGCGCTTGATAGGCTTTTAAATGACGCGCACGCGATTCTTTTTCGCGGTAGCTATCAAGTAAAGTTTGCTGCTGACTTTCAGCGGCATTAATTTCATCAATTTTACTGCTGATTGGCAGCGCCCAAGATAGCGCTGCAATCAAAGCAATAATAAATCCAATCACGGTAACTTTGACAGGAAGCGGCCAGCTGCCGTAGTTTTCGCTGTCTAATGATTCGAAACTGCGGCGAAACTCATTCAAGTCAAACTGCTTTTTCGTACTTAACGCCTCTTTCTTGGTTTTAACCAAGCTCTTTTTTCGAATCAGTTTCATAACTCACCTCCAGACGCAGCGTTAGCTTCAGTCGCTTCCGCTGTTTCTGACTGTACTTTAGTCGTGACAACAAACTGAACATAGCTGTCTTCAGGATAAACCGGACGCGGCTGCGCTCCAGTAGTCACCGTATTTTCTAAGATGGGCGCGGCTTGATAGGCGCTGATATTCTGCTGAATATTGCTTACCGCTGAATTGCCCATCCATTTACTGCTGTCTAGATTACGAATCAAGCTAGAGACGATATTTGGATTATCAGCAAGACCTGTTAACGTCAGTACATCGCCTTCGCGTTTTAAATTGGTTAAATACAGAGCAGGCGGTATTGCTTTGGCAAGATCATCCCATATACGGACTGGAACCGGACGTCGACCTTGCAAATCTTGGATAACCTGCATCCGTGAGATGATGTCTTCACGGCGTTGTTCTAAGCTATCAATCTCTACTAAGGCTTTATCTAAGCGCGCGTTTTCTTGCTCAATCAGCGCATTGGCATCCAATTGCTCATCGAGTTCATTATTAAAATAGCTCCATGAGGCAAATGCCGCTAATAAAGTGAGCAAGGTTACTGCGGCCACCAAAGTGATAAATTCTTTATTGCGGCGTTCGCGCTCTTCTTGCCGCCAGGGCAATAAGTTAATACGAGCCATTAGTCGAAGCTCCTTAACGCAAGACCGCACGCGGCCATTAAGCTTGGTGCATCAATCGCCAGTTGCTCATTATCGATATAAGGAGCAATGGTCATGTTGATGAACGGATTTGCGATAGTGACAGGGACACCCAATCGTTGCTGCGCCATACCGGCAAGCCCTGCAATAGAGCTGCTACCACCTGCTAGCACGACATGATCGATACTGCTGGATTGGCTTGATGAGAAGTAAAACTGTAATGAGCGCGTAATTTGCTGAATGGTATTTTCGATAAACGGTGTCAATACCTCAGGGTAGTAATCATCAGGTAGAGTGCGTTCACGTTTGCTAATGGTTGCTTCTTCAGCAGATAGTCCATAACGGTTTTGAATCGCATCAGTGAGCTGCGCACCACCAAATAACTGTTCACGGCTATAAATAAACTCACCGTTTTTAGCTATATATAAGGTCGTTTGGTTATGACCAATATCAACTAAAGCGACCAAGTCTGGTATATTTGAGAGATTATCGACCATCAAACCAAAGGCACGCTCAATAGCATGCGATTCGATATCCATCACTTCGGTTTGCAAACCGCCAAAAGTAAGCGCATCGACTCTTTGGTCGACGTTTTCTGAGCGCGACGCCGCTAGGAGCACTTGCACCATATCATCATTTATCAGTGACGGCCCTAGTACTTCAAAATCTAAATTTACATCTTCTAATAAATAAGGAATATATTGATCGGCATCCAAACGAATCTGCGCTTCACGCTCGACATCGTTAAGCACCATATCCATATCAATAATTTTGGTAATCACAGCAGAACCTGATACAGCAGTTGCCGCATTACTGCCCGCAGCTTGGCAACGCCGTGCTAGGCTTGCTATAGTATTACCTACGGCCTCAGTGTCTACGATGAGTTTGTCAACGACTACGCCTTCTGGTAGCGCTTCGATACCGTAAGACTTTAAATGAAAGATACCTTGTTGGCGCTGAATGTCGACCAGCTTTACTGACGTGGCGCAAATATCCACGCCAATCAAATGCCGACTTTTAGAAGTAAATAGCCTCACAAACTCTATACCTTATATTAAGTGTACATTCTGATAGTTATTTGTAATAATTTAGTACAACACTTTACTTAATAGATAGATTCAAGCATTTAGATTGTTTATCAAGCATTTAGACTACTTATTAAGCCACACTTACACATTTATTATTACCTGCCTATTTTGTTCAAGGTATAATCTCCTACCTGTTGCAAATTTTAATTGATAAGCCTGATTATGACCAAAAAAAATGCTACCGCTCGTCTCATTCACTTTTTGGTGGGGCTTTTCATTGCCTGCTTAGCGTTAGCGCTCATTTTAGCGCTTGCTGTACCGATTGGTTTTTATGGTATGGCGATGTATTTAGCGCCAACCTTACCCAGTACCCAAGAGATTAAAACCGCCAATCTTGAGATGCCTTTACAGATTTATAGTAGTGACGACAAGCTGATTGGTCAGTATGGCAACCGTTTATCGCTACCAGTTACATTTGAAGAAATCCCCGAAGGCTTAACGCATGCCTTTTTGGCGGCCGAAGATGCAACATTTTTCCAGCATAGCGGTATCAGTATTAAAGGACTTGGTCGCGCCGTGACCGAAGTGGTAACCGACGATGAAAGCCAAACCGGCGGCTCTACCATCACTATGCAGGTCGCTAAAAACTACTTTTTAAGCCCTGAACGTACATTAAACCGTAAATTAACGGAGCTGTTCTTAGCCCGTAAAATAGAAGATGAGCTGAGTAAGAACGACATTCTTACCTTATATGTCAATAAAATCTATCTAGGCGAAGGCGCTTATGGTATCCGCGCTGCTGCCAAAAAATACTATAGTAAATCACTTGAGAACCTGACGGTGGCCGAGATGGCTATGCTTGCAGGTTTGCCAAAAGCCCCTTCTAAATACAATCCTGTCGCCAATCCTAGTCGTGCACTCACCCGCCGCAACTGGATTATTGGCCGTATGCATGAGCTTGGTTATATCACCAAGCAGCAGCACGACGAAGCGATCAACGCCCCTATCGGTATCAACCTTTATCAAGAAAAGCTTGATATGAACATGCCGTATTTGGCAGAGATGACACGTTCTGCCTTGGTCGAGCGCTATGGCGAACAAGTCATGAATGGCGGTTGGCGCGTGCGTTTGACTGTTGATAGTGAAGCGCAAAAAGCGGCAGAAAAGGCAATATTGACGGGGCTTGTGGCCTACGAGCATCGTCATGGCTGGCGCGGTCCAGAAGCAAACGGTGAACCGCTGGAAAAATTCCGTCGTTATAGCAATATGTCGCCGGCGAAAGTCACCAAGGTTAACTCACGCAGTTTTGAAGCAATCCTGCAGTCCGGTGAAAGCGTCACCGTCAATTGGTCTGGCATGAGCTGGGCACGTAAATATATCTCTGCCGACCGTATTGGCTATTTTCCGAGTAATGCCAGCCAGATTGTTAGTAAAAATGACATCGTGCGCTTGATACCAGCCGCTAATGGCAGTTGGCAATTGAGTCAAATACCAGACGTACAAGGCAGTTTGGTTTCCTTAAACCCTGAAACAGGCGCTGTACGAGCTTTGGTTGGCGGTTTTGATTTTAATCACAGTAAATTTAACCGCGCCCTACAAGGCTGGCGCCAGCCCGGCTCAACGATTAAACCACTGGTTTATACCGCGGCCCTAGAAAAAGGCTACCGCCCAGACAGCATTGTTTCAGACCGTCCGATTCAAGTAGGCGATTGGAAACCTAAAAACTCTGACCAACGTTTTTTAGGCGATATTACCTTGCGCCGTGGACTTTATTTATCACGTAACTTAGTGTCTATTCGCTTGCTACAAGCCATTGGTATCTCCGATGCACGTAATTTATTAGATGAGTTTGGACTCGATAAAGAAAAGCTGCCTACCACTTTGTCGTTAGCATTGGGCACAGGTCAAGCTACCCCATTACAAATGGCGACGGCTTATGCGACCTTTGCCAATGGTGGTCATCGTATTCAGCCTTATTTTATCGACCAAATTTATAATTATAATAATAAGCTGCTGTTTCAAGCCAACCCGCAACAAGCATGCGCGTTATGTTTTAATGAACAGCTCGACGACCTCAACAAAAAACTTATCGAAGATTATGAAGCAAAAGTAGAAGAAGAAAATAAGGCGTCGATAAAATCAGAGAGCGATATTAAAGCTGAAAATAGTTCAGATTCTGATGCTACAGAAGACAGTCCATTAAAAGATAGCAAAGCACTTGATGTAGAAGTTTATGATGCCAGTCCAGATTCGGATCGCCTAAAAGCGCCAGTTTTGCAGTATGTACGTGCTGAGCAAGCGCCGCGTATTTTAAAACCGCGAGTGGCTTTTGAGATGGCCGATATTCTACGCGACGTTATCCAGCGCGGTACGGCTGTGCGCGCGAAAGCGTTGGGACGCGATGACATTGGTGGCAAAACCGGAACGACGAATGAAGCAAAAGACGCATGGTTTGCAGGGTTTCATCCTACCAATGCTACTGTCGTTTGGATGGGCTTTGATCAGCCATCAACGCTTGGACGCCGTGAATATGGCGGCGTGGCAGCGCTGCCTGTTTGGATGGACTTTATGAAAGCCCAGTTAAATAACACCCCTCATCAATGGGTAGCTATCAATAACCGTGCCAAATCTAAAAAGCAGAAGCAGACTATCATAGAAATGATGGACGAAGGCGCAGCTGAGCTTGAAGATGAAGAAGCAGATGATGGCAAATCAGCAAAGCCAGTCAAAACCACCACTCAACAACGTAAGCCACCTGCCCCTGAGCCAGTTGAAGAGCAGATTCAAAATCGACCCGCTCCTGAAAAACCAAAACCAAGTCGTACTGATAACGGTAATCCTCAAAACAAACCTTTATCAGCCACGCCGGTTGAGCGCATGCCGCCGATGCCCGAATAAATAAGGGACAGTTTTAGTTTAGATGCAAAGAAAAGGTCTGGCACAATTTCACTGTGCCAGACCTTTTTTATTAACACTTATTTATAAAAATAAAGCCTATTACTTAAACAGAGTATAAAAGCCTAGAGGTTATTTAAAACTCAACCATACCGGCGCGCAGTTGTTCGATCAGCTCTAATAATTGCTGCCGCCATTCGCGTATGGTCGCCTCATCTGGCAGCCACTGATTTGATAACGTCACGACATTAACAATCAGATCGGGTGCCGCTGCTGTGCCGCGACCTGCCTTGTCATTTATTACCTTATCATCTATTACATTCTCAGGTAACACTGGATATAGACAACGCTGATAGGCACGCTCTATATCAGCCAAAAAACCTTGCTGTAAAAGCTGCTCTAAGCGCTGTACTTCAGGCGATACTTGCGTACGGGCGCTTAGTCCTTCTTCAATATCTGCTAAGGTTGGCGCGGTCATCGTTAAACCATAAAAATTTCCAAGCTCTTGTATAAAAGCAAGATAGGCGCCGTATAAATGAAAAATAGCGGTCTCACAGTGCGCTTGGTATAGTTGTTTATCGCTCGTATTAGCAGCTGCTTGACAGCCCAAACGACAAAAATATAATTTTTGATTGGTACGATCAGCTTGGTATTTAGCAACGCGAGTCTTACCGGCCATGCGCTTATCCCTATGTATTTATAAGTTAATTGAATGAAGTGAATTGTTTAATTGGCTACCGTCATTGAAAATGTCATATCATTCTATAACGCGCTCAAAATCTATTAATAGTAATTTAAAAGGCATCTTTATAGCAATGTACGTTTTGCTTAAGTTATTATAAAAAAGTGATGGTATACAAAAATAATTTATAAACTCTATTTTCTTTAGGCAATAAAAAAGCCAGCAACTGAGGCTGGCTTTTTTATTGAGAGAAATAACTAAAGGTTATTTAGATTAATGATTACCTTGGTTAAGCTCTTGAGCAAAGGCTTCATCAAAGCTTGCAAAGTCTGTGCTATCGGTACTAGCAGACATATCAAACGCTGCATTCAAATCATTATCTTGCAGCTTTTGCTCCGCTTTTTCTTTGCGAGCTTTATGATAAGCAAGACCAGTACCAGCAGGAATCAAGCGACCAACCACCACGTTCTCTTTTAGACCGCGTAGCTCATCAACTTTACCTGTCACAGCTGCCGCCGTTAGGACACGGGTTGTCTCCTGGAACGATGCCGCTGAGATAAAGCTTTCTGTTGCCAAGCTTGCTTTGGTAATACCAAGCAATTGACGCTCATACTTAACTGGGAACTTATCTTCCGCTTCCAGTTTCGCATTCAGCGCTTTGACGTCAGCGTACTCAACCTGGTCACCTTTAAAGTAGCTTGAATCACCACCGTCCGTGACTTCAACTTTACGCAGCATCTGACGAATGATAACTTCGATGTGCTTGTCGTTGATTTTCACGCCCTGTAAGCGATAAACGTCCTGAACTTCGTTTACGATATAATCAGCAAGCGCAGTTTGTCCTTTTAGACGTAAGATATCGTGCGGGTTTTGTGGACCATCAGCGATAATCTCACCACGAGCAACCGTCTCGTTTTCGAAGACGTTGATCTGACGCCATTTCGGGATTAGCTCTTCATGGACTTCACCATCTTCATTGGTAATAATGAAGCGATTTTTACCTTTGGTCTCTTTACCGAAGCTGACGACACCCGTCATTTCTGCCATGATGGCATGATCTTTCGGACGACGCGCTTCAAATAAGTCAGCAACACGTGGTAGACCACCGGTAATATCTTTGGTTCCTGAAGACGCTTGTGGTACACGGCCTAAAATCGAACCGGCTGCTACTTTCTCACCATCGCTGACACGAATAATCGTTTCAGCTGGTAAGAAGTAAACCACTTCTTTACCTTCGTCAGTGTTCAAGATAATCGCCGGACGTAAGTCTTTGGCTGAACTTGAACGGTCACGAGTCGCTAGGATTTCAAACGAGCTCATACCAGTGGCATCATCAACTTTAACCGTTGCTGTCGAACCATCAACAATATCACTAAAGCGTGCGGTACCGGCGAACTCTGTGATAATTGGGTGCGTATGCGGATCCCATTTAGCGATAGTTTGACCGCCTTCGACCTGCTCTTCGTTTTTCACAAGGACGCTAGAACCATAAGGTACTTTATAGCGCTCACGCTCACGGCCAAGCTCATCGGTCAATGCCAATTCTGCTGAACGCGATACGATAACCAAGTGACCATCGGTATGTTGTACCGTTTTCATGTTCTCAAAGTGCACTTGACCCGCATTACGTGCTGAGATGCTATTGTCTACAGACGCCGAACTTGCAGCCCCACCAACGTGGAACGTACGCATGGTTAACTGAGTACCAGGTTCGCCGATAGACTGCGCTGCCATAACACCGACTGACTCGCCGATATTGACTTTATGACCACGAGCAAGGTCACGACCATAACACTGTGAACAAACGCCATGCTCAATATCACACGTGATGACCGAACGTACCCAAATATCATCAATCGCGTTGTTATCAAGCACATTTACCCAATACTCATCGATTAAGGTACCTGCTGGAATCAAGACTTTTGACGCATCATCGTTGTAAGTAACATCACGCGCGGTCACACGACCAAGGACTAGTTCACCGAGTTTCTCGATGATTTCGCCACCTTGAATGTGCGGCTTCATGAGCAAGCCTTCCTCAGTACCACAATCTTCGCTAGTGATAACCAAATCTTGCGCTACGTCAACCAAACGACGCGTCAAGTAACCTGAGTTAGCGGTTTTTAGAGCGGTATCAGCCAAGCCTTTACGTGCACCGTGCGTTGAAATAAAGTACTGCAGTACGGTCAAACCTTCGCGGAAGTTGGCCTTAATCGGCGTCTCAATAATTGAGCCATCCGGTTTTGCCATCAAACCACGCATACCTGCTAACTGACGAATCTGAGCGGCACTACCACGAGCACCAGAATCCGACATGATAAAGATAGAGTTGAACGATTTCTGCTCGTCTTCTTCACCTTTGGCATTGATAACTTTATCAGTTGCCAAGTTATCCATCATCGCTTTAGCGACTTTATCATTGGTACGCGACCAGATATCAACCACTTTGTTATAACGCTCACCCGCGGTCACAAAACCTTGCTCGAATTGATCTTCAATCTCGCGAACTTCTGCTTCAGCGGTTTCGATGATTTGTTTTTTCAGCGGTGGAATGACCATATCATCGATACCGATAGATACGCCAGATAAGGTTGCTTGTGCAAAACCAAGGTACATCAATTGGTCAGCGAACATAACACTTTCTTTCACGCCAACTTTACGGTAGCAAGAGTTGATCAATTTAGAGATATTTTTCTTGGTCATCTCTTGGTTACACTCATCAAACGTCATACCTTTAGGCATGATGTTCCAGATCAACAAACGGCCAGCAACGGTATCTTGCATCTTGACTTCTTTGGTCTCATTACCTTCGTCGTCGACATGAGTTTCCGTTACACGCACTTTAATCTTAGCGTTAACATGCAAATCGTTTGAGCCAATCGCACGCAATGCTTCATTAACGGTGGCAAAGATCATGCCCTCGCCTTTGGCATTGATTGATGAACGGCTGATGTAATACAAACCAAGTACAACGTCTTGTGATGGTACGATGATTGGATCACCGTTCGCAGGCGACAAGATATTGTTGGTCGACATCATTAACGCACGTGATTCAAGCTGTGCTTCTAGGGTCAATGGCACGTGTACCGCCATTTGGTCACCGTCAAAGTCGGCGTTGAACGCGGTACAAACGAGAGGATGCAGCTGAATCGCTTTACCTTCGATCAATACTGGCTCAAATGCTTGTAGACCCAAACGGTGAAGCGTCGGCGCACGGTTCAGTAGTACTGGATGCTCACGGATAACCATGGCCAGCATATCCCACACTTGTGGCTCTTCACGCTCTACCATCTTTTTGGCAGCTTTAATCGTAGTCGCTAGACCATGAGACAATAGCTTGTTATAAGTAAATGGCTTGAATAGTTCTAGTGCCATTTTCTTCGGTAGACCACACTGATGTAGACGCAGGGTCGGACCTACAACGATAACCGAACGACCAGAGTAGTCAACACGCTTACCAAGTAAGTTCTGACGGAAACGGCCTTGCTTACCTTTGATCATATCTGCCAAAGATTTTAATGGGCGCTTATTACTACCGGTAATCGCACGTCCACGGCGACCGTTATCAAGCAAGGCATCGACTGATTCTTGCAACATACGTTTTTCGTTACGTACGATGATATCAGGGGCGCTTAGCTCTAATAGACGCTTTAAACGGTTGTTACGGTTAATTACGCGGCGATATAAATCGTTTAGATCTGATGTCGCAAAACGGCCGCCTTCTAGTGGTACTAGCGGGCGCAAATCTGGTGGTAGTACTGGTAAGATATTCATTACCATCCACTCAGGCTTGTTATTAGAATCACGGAATGCTTCTAATAATTTAAGACGCTTAGACATCTTTTTAAGTTTAGTCTCAGAACCGGTTTGCGGAATGGCTTCACGCAGCTCATCAATCTCGATATCTAAATCGATGTCTTTTAATAGGTCTTGAACCGCTTCAGCACCCATTTTGGCCGTGAACTCATCGCCAAATTCTTCAAGCGCTTTATAATAATCTTCATCATCAAGCAGCTGATACTTCTCTAAAGAAGTCAGACCAGGCTCGGTGACGATATAGCTTTCAAAATATAGGACGCGTTCGATATCACGAAGCGTCATATCTAACAACAGACCAATGCGGCTTGGTAAAGATTTTAAGAACCAAATATGCGCAACAGGACTGGCTAGGTCGATATGACCCATGCGGTCGCGACGTACTTTAGCGGTCGTGACTTCAACGCCACATTTTTCACAGATAACGCCTTGGAACTTACGGCGCTTGTATTTACCACATAAACATTCAAAGTCTTTTACTGGGCCAAAGATTTTGGCACAGAATAGACCATCACGCTCAGGCTTAAAGGTACGATAGTTAATCGTTTCTGGTTTTTTAACTTCACCATGTGACCATGATTTGATCACATCAGGTGAGGCCAACGTAATTTGAATACTGTCAAATTCATGGTTACCGTTACCGGTAGGGCTTTGCATGATATCGAGTAAATCTTTCAAGTTGCTTCTCCGTTATCTTTATAATCATCTGACAGCGTGCTATGAGCGCGGCTAAGATGAATGAAGGCAATGAATAGGGTTGAGACAAATCACTAAAAGCAGCAGCAATAAAGCAGACTGCCTTTAGTGGACAACTAAGTTAAACAGCTATTTTGCCTGCGTTGGTTTTAGTTGCTTTGTTTTAACTCAATATTAATACCCAGTGATTTGATTTCTTTGGTCAATACGTTAAACGATTCAGGCATACCTGGATCCATGTATTGTTCACCATCGACGATGTTTTTGTACATACGTGTACGGCCTTCAACGTCATCCGACTTCACCGTTAGCATCTCTTGCAAGGTATAAGTCGCGCCATAGGCTTCTAGGGCCCAAACTTCCATCTCACCGAAGCGCTGACCACCAAACTGGGCTTTACCACCAAGCGGCTGCTGCGTCACAAGCGAGTAAGAACCGGTAGAACGCGCATGCATCTTGTCATCAACCAAGTGGTTAAGTTTGAGCATATACATATAGCCAACGGTTACTTTACGGTCAAACTTCTGACCCGTACGACCATCATACAAGGTCTGCTGACCATCGCGATCCATTCCCGCAAGCTCAAGCAATTCTTTGACTTGATACTCATGAGCACCATCAAATACTGCGGTACCCATTGGTACACCGTCGCGTAAGTTGTCCGCCAGCGCCATGATGTCATCATCACTTAAGCTATCAAGATCAACGCTCTCACCGCCTACTTTGTTATAGATTTTATCTAAGAAATCACGCAAATCTTTAATCGCAGCTTGGGCTTTGAGCATACCGTCAATCTTTTCGCCGAGGCCTTTCGCTGCCATACCCAAATGCGTCTCTAATACCTGACCGATGTTCATACGCGATGGTACACCAAGTGGGTTCAAGACGATGTCAACGGTATTGCCATGTTCGTCATAAGGCATGTCTTCAACCGGCATAATGCGCGATACCACACCCTTGTTACCATGACGACCGGCCATTTTATCACCAGGCTGGATACGGCGTTTAACCGCTAGATATACTTTAACGATTTTTTGTACGCCATGCTGTAAGTCATCACCAGCGGTCAATTTGCGTTTTTTCTCTGCAAATTTCACATCGATGTCTTTTTGCTTATCGACCAAGTAATCAGCGATTTGGGTCAGACGCTCAGAGATTTCTTCTTCAACCGGCTGGATATCAAGCAAGGTTTCAAGGCTCATCTCTTTCATGTCAGCCAATGCCATGACTGTACCGGCTTTTAGACCAGAACCGCCACTGACTTTTTGACCATCAAGCAAGCTTGCGATACGGCCACGAGCCGCTTCTTCAAAGATGCGTAGCTCTTCTTTTAAATCTTTACGGTAGCTATCAAGTTGTGATTTTTCAATCGCTTTAGCACGCGCATCTTTTTCAACGCCGTCACGGGTAAAGACTTGGACGTCAATGACCGTACCTTTGCTTGATGTTGGAACACGCAATGAGGTGTCTTTCACATCAGCGGCTTTTTCACCAAAGATCGCTCTGAGCAGTTTTTCTTCTGGGGTCAGTTGCGTCTCACCTTTTGGCGTGACTTTACCAACTAAGATATCACCAGCGTCAACTTCAGCACCGATATAAACAATACCTGCTTCATCAAGGCTTGATAACGCCGCTTCACCAACGTTTGGAATATCGGCAGTAATCTCTTCGGTACCAAGCTTAGTATCACGCGCTACACAGGTTAATTCTTGAATATGAATGGTGGTGAAACGATCTTCTTTGACCACTTTTTCAGATAACAAAATCGAATCTTCGAAGTTGTAACCATTCCAAGGCATAAAGGCAATACGAATGTTCTGACCTAACGCTAACTCCCCAAGGTCGGTTGACGGACCATCGGCTAAGATATCACCAAAAGCAATTTCATCACCTTGGTTTACAATGATGCGTTGGTTAATACAAGTGTTTTGGTTTGAGCGCGTGTATTTGATCAAGTTATAAATATCAATACCCGCTTCACCGGCGACCATTTCATCTTCATTGACACGCACGACGATACGCGACGCATCAACGTCTTCGATCACACCGCCACGCTTCGCGATCACACAAACACCAGAGTCACGAGCAACGTGACGCTCCATACCGGTACCAACTAATGGCTTATCAGCACGTAACGTAGGAACAGCCTGACGTTGCATGTTCGAGCCCATGAGCGCTCGGTTAGCATCGTCATGCTCTAGGAACGGAATCAAACCGGCGGCAACCGACACCACCTGGCTTGGTGACACATCCATATGCGTCACTTTTTCTGGCGGCATACGTACAAACTCACCATAGCTACGCACACTGACCATTTCATCAGATAGCGCGCCTTCTGCCGTTACTGGCGAATCCGCCTGAGCAATGACCGTACCGACTTCTTCAATCGCTGACAAGTATTCGATTTGATCCGTTACTTTACCGTCAACCACACGGCGATATGGCGTTTCTAAAAAACCAAAGCTGTTGGTTTTAGCAAAAGTCGCTAATGAGTTAATCAAGCCAATGTTTGGACCTTCAGGTGTTTCAATCGGACAGACGCGGCCATAATGGGTATCGTGAACGTCACGTACTTCAAAGCCTGCACGCTCACGGGTCAAACCGCCCGGTCCTAACGCTGATACACGGCGTTTATGCGTCACTTCCGACAATGGATTGTTCTGATCCATAAACTGTGATAACTGGCTTGAACCAAAGAATTCTTTCACTGCTGCCGCTACAGGCTTTGAGTTGATCAAATCTTGTGGTGACAAGTTGTCAGATTCTGCTGATGATAAGCGCTCTTTTACCGCACGCTCAACACGCACTAGGCCGACACGGAATTGGTTTTCAGCCATCTCACCAACCGAACGAATACGGCGGTTACCTAAATGGTCGATATCATCGACTTCGCCGCGACCGTTACGAATTTCAATCAACTCTTTTAGAACGTTAACGATATCATCATTGGTCAAAACACTACGCGCGCGCTGTACATCAGCATCGTCAGTGTCTTCAAACTCTAGACCCAAACGACGGTTAAACTTCATACGTCCGACGTTTGATAGGTCATAACGGTCAGCGTTAAAGAACATGCTTTCAAACAGCTTTTCAGCGGTTTCAACCGTTGGTGGCTCACCGGGGCGCATGACCTTATAAATTTCAATCAAGGCTTCTTCACGGCTTGAGGTGCTATCGGCGCGTAGCGTATCGGCAATATAACTGCCTTGATCGATATCGTTGGTAAATAGAATGCTGAATTCTTTGATAGAATCACTGGCTTCATACGAGCTTAACTTAACCAATAATTCATGATCAATAAGCGTATTGGCACGCGCAATCACTTCATCATTGACAACGATGTCTTCGGCCAAAATGCGTTCGTATAAATACTCATCAGGAATCGCAATTTTGGTCATACCCGCTTCTTCAAGCTGACGGATACGGCGGGCGTTGATACGTTTGCCCTGCTCGACGATCACCTCACCTTCTGGTGATACGATATCAAACTGTGCCATCTCACCACGCAGACGATCCGCAACCAAATCGATCTCAAACTGCTCTTCGCCTTTATATACTTTTACTTTATCAAAGAACAAATCTAAGATTTCAGAGGTAGTTAGGCCTAGAGCGCGTAGGATAATAGACGCAAGCAATTTACGGCGACGGTCAATACGCGCGAAAACCAAATCTTTGGCATCAAATTCAAAGTCTAACCAAGAACCACGGTAAGGAATGATACGGGCGTTGTAAAGCACTTTACCACTTGAATGCGACTTACCTTTATCATGGTCAAAGAACACACCTGGCGAACGATGTAGCTGTGATACGATCACACGCTCAGTACCATTGATAATAAAGGTACCGTTAGCCGTCATCAATGGCATCTCGCCCATATAGACACTTTGCTCACGGATGTCTTTGATCGCCGCTTTGCTGTCTTTGTCTTTGCTGTCTTTATCTTTGATAATCAGACGGATTTTAACGCGCATTGGCGCTGCAAAGGTCGAACCACGTAAGATACACTCACGCTCATCAAACTCAGGCGTACCTAAATAATATTCAACAAATTGTAGCTCTGCGTTACCAGAGTGACTCTCAATTGGAAAAATAGAAGAAAACGCAGCTTGTAAACCAGTATTCTCACGAGCTTTTGGCTTTTTATGCTCTTGCAAAAATTGCTCATAAGAATCTACTTGGATAGACAACAAATAGGGAATGTCCATCACAGTAGGCAATTCAGCAAAACTTTTGCGAATACGCTTTTTTTCAGTATAAGAATATGCCATCGAGAGTCCTTACAGTAAACGTGGAAACAAATTGAAAGCGCGGCCGACTTGCATCAATACTATTTAATATGAATATCATGCAAACCTGGCAACGTAAACGATAATATAAAACGGATATTCATGCTCATTTAATGACTGCTGATTAATTCACGCGTATAGTGCATAATTAATCCAGTTTATTTAAGCGTAAATCGGCATCTAAGCATGCCTATATGAGTGCTAACACTAAAAATTTCAATGCCTTGCACCTTTTAACTTTGTAGTACTTACGAGTAACCACTGCACCGTATCTAAGACCAATGACTGGCATTTAGATACTATTGATTCTCTTTGTAAATTCACTTAAAGTACTATTGCTACTTCTCTTTTAAAAACCTACTCATCATCTGCTATCATAAGTAATATCGTCGCTGATATCTACCGTCTACCAGTGCATATACTGACAGTAAAACCTTACCAGATGATTTAATTAACAGCGTTTAGATTAAAAATCTGAGATAACTATAAATTTTGAAACAGTGACTTATTATAAAGCAGTGACTTTTAGAATCAGTATAAATTATAGTGTTAATGAAAAGCATGCAGACACAAAAAAATGCCAAACATCGATCGACGTTTAGCTCGTTAACTGATTTCAATAACTACTAAGTGTGCTTGCATGTATATCGTCTGTCCTTTTGATGGGTATCCACCGTGATGTTGCATACGTATGTTGGCAGACACAAAAGGTCAAGCTACGGATTATAATAAAAAAAAGCTGATAATGCAAGGCATTACCAGCTTTTTTTTTACAGCAGTTGAACTTATTTTAGTTCAATAGTTGCACCAGCTTCTTCAAGTTTCTTTTTCAACTCTTCAGCTTCAGCTTTGTTTACGCCTTCTTTGATTGGAGCTGGAGCGCTTTCAACCAAATCTTTCGCTTCTTTCAAGCCAAGGCCAGTAGCTTCACGTACTGCTTTAATGACGCCAACTTTCTTCTCGCCAAAGCTGGCAAGAACAACGTCAAACTCGTCTTTTTCTTCAGCAGCGGCAGCAGCAGGACCAGCAGCAGGTGCAGCAGCGGCAACAGCAGCAGTTACGCCGAATTTTTCTTCCATGTCGCTGATTAACTCAACGATATCCATTACTGACATTTCAGCGATTGCGTTTAACACATCATCTTTAGATAGTGCCATGAGAACTCTCCGTTATCTGATAAAATTTAGTTGGTTTTAATATCGCTTGGATTGCTTGCCAAATGTTTAAATAGGGTTGGCAATAAAGTGCAATCGGCGATGTCAAAGTTACGTTAAAACAAGCAATTAAGCAGCTTCTTTTGCGTCTTTGATTGCCGCTACCGTGCGAACGAACTTGCCAGGAACTGCGTTCATAGTCTGGACAAGCTTGGTCACTGGTGCGTTCATAGTAGCCATTAGGATAGAGATTGCTTCGTCGCGAGTTGGTAGCTTCGATACGCGCTCTAGCTCTTCTGGACCATAAACTTCACCACCGACTGATACCAATTTGGTCTCTAAAGCTTTGTTATCTTTGCTGAAGTCGAAAACGACTCGAGCGGCAGATCCCAAATCTTCCATAGAGAAAGCCAAAAGTAGTGGACCAGTCATACGGTCTGACATGCTCTCAAACTTAGTGCCTTCAAAAGCGCGTTTTGCTAGGGTATTTTTTACCACTTTCAAAACGACACCTTTATCACGAGCTTGTTCGCGCAGCTGAGTAAGCTTTGCAACACCAATACCGTGATATTCGGCAGCTACTGCTGAGTAAGCATTAGCAGCAACTTCAGACACTTCAGCCACAACTTGTTGTTTTTGCTCTAGCGTTAATGCCATAAGTTGACTCCTTTAATCTTATCAATCCGCTCATTATTTAATATTCTAAAACCGAAGTTTTGGACAATGTAAACAACTTACTACGACTGACTTGATACGACACGTTATGTATAAACTCCATAAAGAGTTCATTCATAACGACTGATTACGGCACCGTTATCAGACTGACATCGAGTAATAATTTGGTATAAATACCAATCTATTGGCTCTTATCAACAACTGGGTGGGTCACCGTCTGCGTAGGACAACTAAGATTTTCACCTGTCGTCGATTAACAAAAGCAGCTTACCATCACAAGTAATAATAAACCGCTTTCTACCTACGGTCTTAGACAGCGAAGCGTTTGCTACGCTGACCTAATTCTTTAAAACAATATGGGCGCTTTATTCAAAATCGTTGAATAAAGAGCAGTTTTTATACAATAAAATTATTTGGCAACGCGATATGGAACAGGATCAATTGAGATACCTGGGCCCATGGTGCTAGACAAGGTAATTTTCTTAATGAAAGTACCTTTAGACGTCGCAGGTTTAGCGCGTTTAAGATCAGATAGCAATGCTTGAGCGTTTTGCATAACTTGCTCAGCAGTAAAGCCAACTTGACCGATCGTGGTATGGATAATACCCGCTTTATCAACACGGTACTGTGCTTGACCCGCTTTCGCATTAGTCACAGCTTCAGCAACGTTAGGCGTTACCGTACCAACTTTTGGGTTAGGCATTAGGCCACGTGGACCTAGGATAGTACCTAATTGACCAACCACACGCATCGCGTCAGGCGCAGCAATAACGATATCAAAGTCCATATTACCGGCTTTGATTTGCTCAGCTAGGTCTTCAAAACCAACGATGTCAGCACCGGCTTCTTTAGCGGCTTCAGCAGCAGCGCCTTGAGCAAAGACAGCAACGCGTTTGGTTTTACCAGTACCCGCAGGTAGGTTGGTAGCACCACGAACGACTTGATCAGATTTACGTGGGTCAACGCCCAAGTTTACTGCGATGTCGATAGACTCTTTGAATTTAAGAGCTGGCAAATCGTTTAGGATTTGAACGGCTTCTTCAAGAGTGTATAATTTTTCGTTTTCAACGCGCTCAGCGATTAGCTTTTGACGCTTAGTAAGTTTACTCATTTACACACCCTCCACGGTAATACCCATTGAACGTGCAGTACCAGCGATGGTACGGACAGCAGCATCAAGACCAGCAGCGGTTAAGTCTGCATCTTTAGTCTTAACGATTTCTTCTAATTGTGCACGGTCAACTTTACCGACTTTAGCGGTGTTAGGTGTACCAGAACCTTTAGCGATACCAGCAGCCTTACGTAGTAAGTATGCAGCTGGTGGTGACTTCATGATGAAGGTAAAAGATTTATCGCTGTATACGGTGATCTCAGTAGGAATCGGTAGACCCGGCTCTTGGTTTGAGGTCGCAGCGTTAAATTCTTTACAGAACGCCATGATGTTCACGCCTTTTTGACCCAATGCTGGACCAATCGGTGGTGAAGGATTTGCTTTACCTGCAGGCACTTGCAGTTTGATGTAACCATCAATCTTCTTAGCCATGATACTCTCCTAAATGGGTAATAGCGCCAAATCAATGTGGTATGCACCTCATTGACTAACAGCTCCCCGGTTGATGAATGTTTTACCGGTTTAGTCTAGTTTTTCAACTTTACTAAACTCAAGCTCGACCTGGGTCGGGCGATTAAATACGTTTACCGTTAAATGCAGTTTAGACTTCTCATAATCCACTTTTTCCACCAACCCTTTAAAGTCCGTAAATGGACCATCGATAACCAACAACTCTTCGCCTGGCTCAAATAGAGTCTTCGGACGTGGGTCAGCTTCAGTCTGATTTAAACGGTTTAAAATACGGTCGGCTTCTACTTGCGTAATCGGTGCTGGCGTTTCAGGCGTGCCACCGACAAAGCCCATAATACGCGGGCAGTCTTTGACGATATGCCACGTGTTGTCGTTCATTTCCATCTGAATCAATACATAGCCTGGAAAGAACTTACGCTCACTTTTACGCTTTTTGCCGTCTTTCATTTCAACGACTTCTTCGGTAGGTACCAAAACATCGCCGAATGAATCAGCAAATTCACTACGATTGATACGATCAGTTAATGAACGTTGTACTTGCTTTTCATATCCTGAAAACGCTTGGACAATATACCAACGCATATCACGCTCCTGATCAGTAAAGTTAAGTCGTTATAAGTAAATCTGGCTTAATGGACACTAATACGCGTCATTAACCAATAAAAATACCAACGAACCAGTTAAAAAAGTTATCTAACAACCAAACCAAAAAACCCACAATAGCAATCATGACAATCGTTTGCCATGTGTATTGAAAGGTTTCATCTTTGCCAGGCCATGTGACTCGGCGTAGCTCAACGGCAGCATCTTTTAATAATATTTTAAAAGCGCGGCCTTGATGCGTTAACGCTAAGCAGACCAAGGCAATAATAACTAGAGCAACGATGATACCAATACGCATCCAAACATCATTGGCAGGTTGCCAATAGCCTGGTAGGTATTGATTGACTAAGGTTGCCCCTATCAAAATTACTGCGGCAAGTAGCCACAATACCACATCTTTAACTGAACCAGTTTTAGCAACTTCAACAGCGGTTGTTTGATTGTTCGCCGAAACGTGCTTATCTTTGGACAGCATTCCACCAGCCACTGCCTTAGCATCAGATAACTTAGTCTCGAGGTTATCTTGATTATTGCTCATAAAGAACTCACTTCGGAGATGGTGGGGTATGACAAAGATATGATAAGAAGATGGCAGGCGATGTAGGACTCGAACCTACAACCCTCGGTTTTGGAGACCGATGCTCTACCAATTGAGCCAATCGCCTATGGGTGTAAAGGACAGCATTATACAATATTGAGCATAGAATGCAAGCATTTAGGAATAAAATTCTACTGCGACGCTAATATCACTGTTCTTAAGCCTCTCTATGAAAACACTTAATACGAATAAAAACTAAACGTACAAGGTGCTAACGAGGTGCAGCGTTAATATAGCAAGCTCGGTTAAGAATTACAATAGACACCAATCAGATAATAAGCGCTTTTTAAGGTACATGTATAAACCCATATAAGGTGAGATTGGTTTTTGTCTGCCCCACTCTTCTACTATAATGAGTGAAAAGTAATATAGATACATCACACACTGCTGATATCAATTTTTCTTGCTTGCTGTGCCTGTGCAGACAGAGGCTACAAAAAATTGATATCAGCAATATCGTCGCGTTTTTAGGATATGTTTACTATATGTCTTTTTAAATATTTATCCTCATTCATACCCCACAAAAAAAGCCACCCTTGATCAGGATGGCTTTTTTCTTACTGCTTAACGCTTAGATAACTCTATAGCGTTAGGGTTTTAATGCTTAGCTAAGGACGTTAGCAACAACACCAGCACCTACGGTACGGCCGCCTTC
>NZ_JABAST010000017.1 GCF_016107575.1 Psychrobacter faecalis
AGACGTTACCTTGACAGACGAGGCAGGAAATACTTCTGATCCAACCAGTTCCATTGCCCCAGACTTAACTGCCCCAAACGCCCCAACCAGTATCATCGTTGGTAATGATGACGGCTTCCTTAACGAAGAAGAGATTGATGTAGATGGCAACGTAGACGCTATTATCGGCCTACCAGACAACGCCATTGCAGGCGACACCGTCATCGTCAATGGTCAAGACCAGGCCTTAACGCCTGATGACATCAGCGCAAAAGAAATCACCGTCAAAGTACCTGCACCTGCTGAGGGTGAGTCGCTTAACATCACCGCCACTATCAAAGATGCGGCGGGTAATGAGTCACAACCCTTAAACAAGAATGTGGGTGTGGTGGATACCGAAGCCCCTGACGCCCCAATAAATGACTTCACCATTACAGATAACGTCGCCAATGACGGTAGTGGCGATGTTTTAGAGCCGCCAGAAATCATTCCAGCAGATGGTGTCACTAATGACAACACCCCAAGTATTACGATTCCTGCTGGTACATTAGGCGCTGACGAAACGGCGCAGTTGATCATCGATGGTGAAGTGGTCGAAGCAACCATCGTAGACAACGCTGATGGCAGCCTCACATTGACACCGAACAACGCCTTAACAGATGGCGCACATGATCTGAGTTATAACCTAAAGGATGCAGCAGGAAACGTAAGTGGCAGTGGACCTGTGGTCAACGTTACTGTCGACACCACCGCCCCAGGTGAACAAGACGGCGCCACCCAAGTTGCTCCAGTCATAGCCATAGCAGAAGCTGAGAACGGTGTTAATGCTGACGAGATTGCCGACGGCATTCAAACCGAAGTTACGTTGCCGACAGGTACCCTAGAAGGGGATATCATTACTTTAACCGTGACCCCAGTGGGTGGTACACCAATACAAATTACTCACGTTGTCACTGATACTGAAGCGACAACTGGACTCTCAGAAGTTACGATGCCCAATGACCTAAATGGCATCACTGAAGATGGTGGTTATAGTATCGTAGCTACCGTCACAGACCAAGCAGGGAACAGCAGTGCGCCGAGTGATCCCTTTGACTTTACGGTAGATACAGCGGCTGAGCTTACTATCGACACCCCCATTGCAGGTGATAACGTCGTCAATGCTGATGAGGCGGCTACTGGTTTTGATATCACTGGTACTGGCACGGCAGGCGATACGATTGCTTTAACCAATGCAGCGGGCGCCTTGGTTGGTACCGTTGTGGTTGCAGCCAATGGCCAATGGTCCATTCCGGTCACGCAAACAGACATTGATGCCATGGGAGAGGGGGCAGAGTCATTGACCATCACCGCCACAGACCCAGCAGGTAACGTAAGCTCTGAGACCGCCGACATTACCATCGTGCCAGCGACGGCGTTGACCATTACCACTCCAATCGCAGGTGATAACCTTGTCAATGCTGACGAAGCAGGTACTGGTTTTGATGTCACAGGTACAGGTGCGGCAGGTGACACCATCACATTGACCAACCAAACAGGCGCTCTGATTGATACTGTGGTTGTGGGTCCCGATAATAGATGGAGTATTACTATTGATTCAGCGCAAGTGCCTGCTATGGGAGAGGGCGTAGAGACTCTAACAGCGACCTCTGGCTCTGATACGGCTAGCGCCACGATCACCATTGATACCGCCGCTCCCGATGATACGACGACCGATATTGTCGTTGACGACGTGACCGCTGACAACGTTATTAATGCTATCGAGGCTGAGGGCAATATCGCGGTTACGGGCAGCGTGACGGGTGATTATAGTGAGGGCGATGCCTTGACGATAACGGTCAATGGTATTGAATATGCAGGCGCTGTAGATTTCGCTGGCAGCTTTAGTATCGAAGTGCCCGGCGCTGAGCTTGTGGCAGATGCTGATAACACTATTGAGGTCAGTATTAGCGCAACGGATGAAGCAGGCAATACAGGCATTGTCACTACCACCAAAGACTATGCTGTCAATACAGATGAGATCATCGCCGCCGCTGATAATTTTGTCGATTTTCAGCTCGATGCTACGCCATTAGAAATAGTAAACGACACACCATCAGATTTGAATAAAACAGGGTTTACTCTTGTCGGTGCAAGCTTAGGTCCTGTATTAGGCGCAGGTGTGGTCGCTGATGTCGTTGACAACTCAGTGGTACTCGAGGTGGGTGAGGATCAAGTCCGTGAAGTGACTGTCAAGGGCAATGCAGGCGGTGTACAGGTCGCAGGCACCATGAATCTGAATTTATACAAACTCAATGAGTCTACCGGTGAGTGGGAGCTACAGGCAGTCAAAGAAAACTGGGTAGTGTCTTATCTGCTAGGCGGCGTGTCTGAACCGGCTGACTTTAGCTTGGATGAAGGCCAGTGGCTGTTTGTCATGTCTGGTAATGAAGGTATCTCAGCATTGACGGGTTATACGCTACAATTTGAAAAAGATGTTGTTTTAGACTACTCCGAAGCAACAGCGGTTAGCGGCTCAGTGACAGGAGACCTCTTAGCGGATGATGATGCGAGCTTTAGTTACGATGAGCTACCAATTGGTACCACGGTGACCTCCATCACCTCATCTACTGGCACACAAGCCCTTGAATCAGGCGAGACAACGATTCAAGGACAATATGGCACCTTGACCATAGCGCCTGATGGCAGCTATGAGTATAGTGTCAATGAAGACTTCCGCGGGCCTTATGGCAGTGAGGAGCGCTTTACTTATACCATTGCGTCGCCTGATGGTAATACCGACTCTGCAGATCTCACCATTGAGTTAAACATCCTCCCCGCCGATAAACAAGTTAAGATCGATGAGAATCTTGTGGTCGATGCAGAGCCAACGGTCATCTTAGACACAGAGAACTCTGAGATTAAAGACGCTGTCGGCTTTGGGGTTTTGGATTTGAGTTTTGGCTCATCGTCCGTCCTAGATCTTGAGCTACTAGGCGGTAAGCCGCCACTTGAGTTTAGCGTGGGTGACAATCAGGTGCGTGAGCTTACCTTGCATGGTAGCGCAGGCGGCGTAGAGATTGCAAAAACCTATAGCATGGCAGTTTATAAGCTCAACGAAGATACTGGACAGTATGAGCAAGTTCACTTTGAAAAAAACTGGTTTAATGCGCCATTACTTGGTGGTAGGTCAGACCCGTTGACTTTGCAGTTTGGTGAAGGTGACTATAAGGCTGTGTTATTGACCGCAGGCGGCGTGGGAGTGCTCAGCGGCAATGGTCTGTATGTGGATCATGACACCATCTATGATTATGACCAGCCCTCGAAATTTACAGGTGAGATCACAGGAGATGCCACTCCTGATGTGGGTACTGTGATACTCAAAGTAGGCGAAGAGGCGGTCACCTCAAACGCTCCTATGACTTATCAGGGCAAGTACGGGCAGCTAGTCATCGATGCCAATGGCGAGTACACCTATAGCGTAAACAACAACGCTAGTGATCCTAACTGGCAGCCGCCCTATGGCGAGGTCGACTCATTTAGACTGGTGACTAAGGACGCAAATGGTAATGCGGCTGTCGAAACCTTAAACATCAAGATTAGCACGCATACGGCGGTTGATGATTTTAATGAAGTGGCAGTACAAATGCAAAATACCGTCACCAACATCAACTTTAATGAGCCAGATAAAGTAGGTAATTATGGCAAGTCTTACACTAAAGAGTTTGAGATCGCTGAACATGATGCCGCCGCTCCGGTTATCATAGAAGCGACTGCCAGATCTACTAATATCGCTTTTGGTGATAATGTCACCATTACCTATACTTTGCTAAATACCACAACTGGTCAGAGCTTTGTGGGCTCAGTGGAAGGGACAAAGGCAGGAGCATCCTTGAGCGACTCATTACCTGATTTGCCTGCAGGCAATTATGAGCTGACCATTACGACAAACAAAGGTAACTTGCAGAGTATCGGTTTTGACACCACAGTCATTCATTCAGCGGATTATACCGCTAGTGATGTGATGGCTATCAGTGGCTCTTTGATTGCTGGTAACGATAATGACCAAGGCATAGATAACATTACCGAGCTAAAAGTTGACAGTAAGTCAGTCTTCATTAGCGACCCTAATCAAGGTGCACAATCGATTGATATCAAAGGCCTGTATGGCACTTTGACTGTCTCTAAAGATGGTAGTTATAGCTATTTGCCAAATGGTGAAAGCTTTGGGATTGAGCGCTTTACTTATGAGACTAATTCTGTGACAGGTGTCAAAGAGACTGCAACCTTAGAGATCAATGTTGGCAAAAACATTACGGCCTCTATTTATGATGATGTTGCCATCAGCTCCGCCGCTAATGATAGCTTCATCATGGGCGAAGGCGCTGATACTTTAGTCTTTGGTAATCTAGGGACAGAAAACGGCGGCAATGGTAATAACGGTCTGGATACTTGGAATGACTTTAGCGCTGTTCAAGGCGATACGATCGATGTGACAGGACTGCTCGATGGCAACCAAACGGCAGCAAATATCGGTGACTACCTGACCTATGAAAATGGTGTCCTCATGGTCGACCGCAACGGCAACGCTGAGTTTGAGGGGCTGTTAGAAGTGACGGCGACCGACTTAGATGAGTTGTTGGGTAGTATAGAGTGGGAGGCTGGCGCTGCTGGTATCGCTGAATTTAATCTCGATGCGCTTAATGGCTTATCTATCGACGCTAGCGAGGGCTCTAAAGCCATGATGATGGATTCAGAGACTTCTATCGGTTTGTCAGATATCTTCGAAAACGAAACTATAGAGGTGCAAAGTATGAGCACCAATACTGAGGGCTCAGCAGTAGATGGTTTGCAGGGAAGCCAGCAATCTGCGACAGATAATCAAGCAGCGCTATATGATGCTTGGCAGCCAAGCAATTATTCAAGCTTACCAAATGATATCGGCACAGATATGCAAAATATTATCTAATCGTTATTGGTATCAAATCATATGCTGTATTCAAAACGCTTCCAAAAGGGAAGCGTTTTTTATTTTGTTAATAGCGATGAGGTTTTTTGAATATTCAGATATCAAGATTATTAATAGAGAAAATTGTACTAATCTAGATAAAAACCAATCCTTTTCTATAGTAAATTTAAATTTATATATAATAAACTAAAGTATGATTTTTTATTATAAATATAATTTATTTTCTAGAGGATTATAAAGTTTCTAAACATATTCTAATCCAAATAAAACCGATACAATATTTATAACAATCTTAATTAATAAAATAAACGATGACTTATTCAATCGACTATCGCAAACAGGTACTTTCTAGTAACGCTGATGGTATGACCATAAGAGAAGCTGCGCTATTTTATGGACTTAGCACCAGCACCATTCACAGCTGGCAGAAGAATTTAGCTCCTAAAACAACCAGAAATAAAGCCCCAACTAAAATACCTGATGACGCATTGATTGAAGACGTAAAAAGATACCCAGATGATTATAACTATGAAAGAGCTCGTCGCTTGAACTGTAGTAAGACAGATATCTTTAATGCTTTAAAGCGTCTTGGTATCAGTCAAAAAAAAGACCTTGGAACATCCAAAAGCCTGTCCGATCAAAAGAGCGATATACCACAGTAAGCTCGGTTTTATTGCTCCTGCTATTGCGGAAGATGCCCTATCAGTAACCCCATAATCTGTTTGAAATCTCGTACAAAAAAATCCTGACTAGATGTTGTTCATTGATATCAGAGATCCTGTGGAAATTATGTTTATCGGGTCTACCGATGCTGTGAATATCAATATTCCCTTCAAGCTGGTAGATCGCAAGCAGGTTAATGAAGATAAGGCTATTTTTATGATGCAGAGCAATCCGAATTTTGCTAGCGAAGTTGAAAAGGCTCTTAAGGCTAAAGGTCTTGATAAAGATGCTCTGATAGTGACCATGTGTCGCTCAGGCTCTGAATGTGGCAAGTCTAGCGCCGATTACCTGCTCACTCAAGGCTTTTCAAACATGAAGTATATCGATCATGGTTTTCAAGGTAGTGCAGTAAAGGAAGGTGTCATGAAGGGATTTCGTATAATAAATGGGTGGCAAAATTCTAAACTGCCGTGGTCACCAAAGATTGATGCTACCAAGATCAACAAACCTTGATTTATTATCAGTGTTAAATTGAATTACCGTTTCTCTTCTTTAGGTAATGACAAATAGTCGTTAACACGGTGCGGTCTGACGGTTTGTTAATGGCTCTATTCGTAATCAATAAAGACAATTTTAGACGCAACATACTTCCAAAATCACCATTTGGCATCTATTATGCTTTAAAGCTTATAAATGAAGTATCAGTTGGGATGTTGCTCCAATAGTTGCCGCCTCTGCCATACTTTGTGTCATACCATCATAAATTGCACGAATTCAGCGAATATTTTGTTGGTGTAATAGAATCTCTGACCCAAATGAAACAGCATGTCATTTGGTATCATGAGCGGCACGATACGCCAACTGTAGCCCTTCAACAGTCGCCCGCTGTCAGGAGAGTCTGACTAACTTGGAATTCTCGAGAATATTAATTTTCTTGGGCAATACTGTTTTCCTTCTTCAAGTAAGCATAAGCTCTTGTCAGCTGACTAAGTGGAGGGATAGTCTTATGTTGCTTTCATCAATATGCGAACGGCTCGATCTTTAATTTCAGGAGTATGAGTTTATCTTTGCATTGTCGTATTCTCTCGGAATTTTGAGTCTCCGAGAATCCCAAGGCGATTCAGTATACGAATACAAATAACAGTAGAGCAGCCTAAATAATAAGCTAAACAAAGATATTTTTTACAAGGAATAGTCTTAACTGGCGATGGAGTGGAGGTAAAAAGACTAAAAAAAACGGTGCCTAAAAATGTGTTAAACTTTATTTTACAACGAATGACTTAGTTATTTTATAATTGTATTGTGGCTGTAGGTCAATAGAATAAGTATATGTAAGATAATATCGTATTATATTATTTAGTCGACCAACCTTGACATGGTAGAGGTCGCTAGTTCGAATCTAGTTACGCCTACCAGATTCGAAAGCCCCAATCTTGATGATTGGGGCTTTTTTTATGCCCGTTTTACAAGCGTTGTAGCAGGAAATATCTGCACCAAACATTTTATAAACACAGTTAGATAATCAGCTCCGCACGATTCAAAAAGACGACATTAGCTAATGCAATGGTTATGTTTTTTGTAGGAAAATTAGACGATAGACGCTAATTTTCATAAAAAAATGGTGATCATACTTAAAGTACAACCACCACAGCAGAGTGTTTCAAAAACAGAATCGCTAAAAACTAAACAGCAGGCTTAAATTTTCTACGATAGATACTTCGCAACACTGGCATAAACACCATTAAAATAGCCAATAACCATAACACCATAGTGATAGGGCTGCCCCACAGAATACTTAGCTCACCTTGAGAAATAGATAGCGCGCGTCTTAAGTTAGATTCCATCAGCTCGCCCAAAACATAACCTAAAATAAGCGCTGATAATGGGAAGTTTAACTTACGTAAGAAATAACCGAACACCCCGAGTGCGACCATAAAGACCAGATCAAAAGTCGTACTATGAATCGAGTATACGCCAACAAAGCTGACCGCAGCAATTGCTGGTACTAAGATATAATTTGGCACGTTTAGCAATTTTGCAAATAAGCCAACCAATGGAATATTCATTACCAGCAAAATAACGTTACAGATAAATAAAGAGGCAATCAGACCCCAAACGATATCAGGCTGCTCGGTAAATAACTGCGGACCTGGTGTGATGTTATATAGAGTCAATGCGCCCATCATGACCGCTGTGGTACCTGAACCTGGCACACCTAAAGTCAGCATAGGCACAAACGAGCCACAAGCTGAGGCATTATTCGCTGCCTCTGGCGATGCAACACCGCGCAGATCACCGTCGCCAAACGTACCTTTATCACCAGCGATTTTGCGTTCACTGGCATAAGTCATGGCGCTTGCAATAGTAGCCCCTGCACCTGGCAAGATACCAACGACAAAGCCCATTAAACCACTACGTAACATCGCGCCCAAGGTAAACATAAACTCTTTAAGGTTTAATAAACTACGCTTACCTTGCTCAATGACCTTGTGTCCAGTAGTAGTTTTTTCGAGTAAGATTAAGATTTCACTGACACTGAAAAAACCAATTACAATGGTGGTAAATTGGATGCCATCAGATAGATTGACCGAATCAAAAGTAAAGCGGTAAATCCCTGTAACCGCATCGACACCAACCGTCGCCAAACCAAGACCGATTAGAGCGGCAATACCAGTTTTAACCGGTTGATCACCGACCAAACCGCTTAGACACGTAATAGCAAATACCATCAATACAAAATATTCGGCGGGCCCAAATGATATGGCCCACTTGGCTAATAACGGGGCAAATAAAACCACACCGATCGTGGCAATCGTTGCACCAATGAAGGAACTAACGGCGGATAAAGACAGTGCAATACCAGCTTTGCCTTGTTTGGCTAATGGATAACCATCTAACGTCGTCATAATAGCGCCAGCATCACCTGGTACGTTGATAAGAATGGCGGAGATACGACCACCATATTCACAACCAAGATAGACGGCGGCAAGTAAGATGAGCGCACTTTCTGGTGGTAATCCTAAAGCAAAGGCGAAAGGCAGTAATATCGCCACACCGTTAATAGGACCAAGTCCAGGCAACATACCGACAATGGTACCCAAAAAAGCACCGATAAGTGCAATCAGTAAGTTCTCTGGGGTAGATGCAATAGCGAAACCATGCATCAAAAAATCAAAAGTATCCATACTGGCTATCCTATTATCCCTGATAACAATCCAAGTGGTAATTTGACATCCAAAAGTATGTCAAATAAGACGTATAAGCCAATACTGATTAACACTGAAAAGATAAAGCTTTTAAGCGGGTTGCCAGCAAATAGTAAACCTACGGCAAAGGACATCAGAATGGTGGCAACAATAAAGCCCAGTACCTCAAAAATCAAACCATAGACAAGTAACGCAAGCGCACAAAGTACTAAGTTTCTAATGATTGGTTTGGTGAGCCCTAATTCTATCGGCTTGGTAAAGCTTGCTGGACGAAAAGCAACAACTAGCGCGCCAAATGCCAGCAATGAAAAAATTAAAATCGGGTAAGGGCGAGGGCCGATGGGATCGTAGGCAATAGGGGCGACATAGCCAATGGCTAGGTATATCAAAAATAAGCTCACCAGTGCCATTAGCCCAGAAAACAGACGTTCCATAGTCATAATAGGACTCCTAGAATGTTAGGGCAAAAAGGCTGGCATCTCTATTTTCTGCCAGCCTTTTGAGAATACGATTAAACTTTAGTATTCAATCAATAACGTGATTGAACACCAAGCTCACTATTTGGCTTCAGCCTCAACAAGACCGTATTCAGCAGACAACTCACGAAGCTCGCCCGTACGCTTATAAACATACTCTTGTAGCTCTTCACCGGTCATAGAGAACGGCAATAATTCTTGCTGTTCACGTAGCTCAGCAAATTTTGGATCGGCAAGCATCTTATCAAAGGCGTCCTTCCACCAGTTATAAGCACTTGGGCTCACATCTGGACCCATGTAGTAACCACGAACGACCGGCCACGTGACATCATAGCCTTGCTCTTTAGCAGTAGGAATATCGCTCATAGTGCCATCCAACCTTTCATCGGCAAATACGGCTAGGACGCGCAATTTGCCAGCAGTGGTTTGCGGCATAAGCTCGGCAATGCCAGCACTAACGGCGGTGATGTGATTACCCATGACCGCTGTGATTGCTTCACCGCCACCTTCCATCGCCACATACGTCATGTCGTTAGGATTGACGCCAACGGCTTTGGCCAATATGGCAGTTTGCATCCAATCTTGACCACCGACACTACCGCCCGCGCCGAAGCTGACTGATTTTGGATTTGTTTTTAGAACCTTAACCAAATCATCTAAAGTTTTGATGTCTGAATCCGCATTGACGGCGACAGCGCCATAATCTGTGCCGACACCGGCTAGCCATTTCACATCTTTTTCAGTGAATTTACCAAATTTACCTTGTGATAAATTAAGAATAGAGCCGGTTGAGAAGGCAATAATGGCATCACCATTATCACGATCATTGGCAACGATTTTGTTATAAGCAACCGCACCAACCCCGCCTGGCATATAAGTCACGCGCATAGGATCCTTTAAGATGCCAGTGTCTTTCAAACCCGCTTGAGCAAGCTTACAAGTCAAGTCGAAGCCGCCGCCTGGCTTGGCAGGTGCGATACATTCAGGACGTGAAGGAGCAGTCAGCTCACTTGAGCCATCTGTCGCGGCTGCATCTGTACTGGTCGTTTCATTAGCGTTGTTACAGGCAGTCAAAGATAGAATAGATAGGCCAAGAGCCAGATAGGAAAGTTTTTTCACACGACACTCCTTGTGTGTATATTTGTACTAAAGTTTCAATAGAATTCTGATCGGCGCAACCCGTTATTAATGTTTGAAGCTACGATCAGACTAACGAAGTTTCTGCATTTCATCAAAATATGTTTTTTTGTCACTGTATAAAAGTAACAGAATATTTTGTAAATGACAAGAAACATATGTATGTCTGTATGAATTTTATTATACTATAGAGACGCATAAGGGTATTGACTATTATTCTTATGCTTAGCTTTCAGTTATAAATAACAAACACTTTTATAGCTTTCTCTTATTTATAAGGCATTAAAAGATAAGTTGGATCACTAAGATTGCTATTATCCCAACACAGATGTCTAAGGGCACAGCTTTGAATAACAGAGCAGTAAAGAGCTTATTTTTTTCTATAACGACTTGAGAGGCGCCTAACATGAGACTACCACCTGATGAAAAAGGTGACAGTGATGAGCTTTGCGCGCCCACAACAATACAGGTAAAGAGTAATAAAGGACTTATGCCAGAGGCAACGGCTAGGGGTAACACTATAGGAAACAAAGTAGGGGCGACGACGCCAAGTGTACTGGCAAATACGGACATGATTGCGCTGATAACGAAGACTAGCGTCGGTATCAACCAGATAGGGACGTTGGTACTGAGCCATTCGGTGAGCTCGTAAATGACCCCTACCTCTACACCGAGGCGAATCAACATACCGACACCGCAAATCATAATAAGCGTATTCCAAGGTATGAGTGCTATCACTGCTCTTTCGTCGCCTAACTTTAAAAATAGGCTGATTAAAGCAAAAATAACCGCGATAAAACCAATATCGATCCGAGCGTTCAAAAACTCAATCGCTGATATTTGCGGCATGAGCAGATTTAAAACAGGGACAATCAGTACAGTCGCCATCATGATAAAAATCAGCATAATAGATTGTTTTTGCTTACTATCAAAAGGCTCTGGCATTGTCGTTTCAATCGAGATTTTGCTATTTTTGGCATTGAACACGCTATAGCCACCTAAGAGAATTACAGGTATGACAAAAGTAGCAGCGAAAACCCCTAAAATATAAGTAAAGCTATTATCATTGGCAACGCCTGCGCCGCGCATCAGCTCTCTAAAGATAACGCCGCTTTGTGAGGTAATAAAGTTAGCACCGGCGAGCGCGCCATAATTGACAGATAAGGTGGCAATAACGATGTTTAAATTGGTACGTTTAGACAAAAGCAGAATCATCGGTGCCATTGTCGCCAAAACGGTGTAATAGCCTGCGCCTAAGCCTGCGACAACTGTAGCAACAAAAAAGATAATCAATGGCAAAAATGCTGGAAAATGACGACACCTATAGATTAAATGATTCGATAATTTCTCTAACGCACCGTTTGCGAGAGGGAAGTTATAAAAAAGCGTCACAGCAAAAATAACAAAGAAGATTTTTAGCGGCCATAGCTCAATAATCTCATAAGCCTTTAGACCCATACCGAAACAACCAATCAGATACGAAAACGCAATAGCAAACAAGCCGATATTGATTTTGGTGGTATAGCCTAAAATAATGCATATTACGATGGCTGCGAGAATATAAAGTGTCACAACTGCCCCTTGATTTTAACGGTATGAATTCTATAAAAAGCCATAGCAGCTTTTATAGAGTAAAAAGCAGTACGCTAATATCGAAAAATAACTTTATAAACGATAAGTCAAATAAGCCTTAGCAGCGCCTCTAATTAAGTAGAATGATAGCAAAAAAACTCATATGAATTAGATAAGGTTGATAATAACAAGCGGATCAAAAATACCTATTAAAACGATTAGAATAGTCTTACTTTTACGGCAATAATGTCGCTTAAAAAAATCGAGTTATTAAAAATTTTCCATGACGGTGAAACAATGATAGACAATTTCAAAAACTTTAAAATGCCACGATATGAGCAGGTAAGATGGCACATACAAACCTTACTGACAGAGAGCAAGTGGGATGAAAACACACCTTTACCTAGCGAGCAAGAGTTTGCTGATAAATATCAGGTATCGGTAGGCACCGTGCGTAAAGCGGTTGAAAAACTGGTGGAGGAAGGGGTTTTAATAAAACAGCAGGGCAGAGGGACGTTTTTAAAGCGTCCAGATTTTAATAGCTCATTATTAAGGTTTTTTAAATTTCGTGATAAAGAATCTGGTTATGTTACGCCAACGGGAATAATTAAAAAAATCTCAGTGATAGACGCGATTGATGATATTAACCAAAAATTAGATATAGATGAACATGAAGCGCTCATTTATATAGAGCGGGTTCGTATTGTCGAAGATAAAGTCTTACTGAGTGAAAAGATATGGCTTCCTAAAAACTGTTACGAAGCCTTTGCAAACTTGGCGCCTGAAGATTTTGAGAATCTTCTTTATCCTTTTTATTATACAAAATGTGGTCAGTTTGTGTCGTCTGCCGTCGAGACGCTATTTTTTATAACCAATCATATAGACCCTTATTTAGGCAATAATAAACAAGAAAGTTTGGTTAAAGTATGCCGTATTGCCAAAAATTTAGAGGGTGACCCTATCGAGTATAGGGAGTCATATGGACTGGCAGGGAAATTTAGTTATGAAATCAATATCATTTAATCATTATGATAGACCGTCAATAAAACCAAATGACTTATTAAAACAGCACATTGACGTTTCTTATTATCATTATCAGCCCACTAATAACCATGAGTATGAGTAGCATTATTCTAAACTGACTAATCGTCATTCCCGCTAAAAAATGCTTACCAATGATATTGCCGACGACCGCACCTAACCCTAGTACCAGTCCATATAGCCAAAGTCTGGCAGGGAATA
The DNA here is from genome assembly GCF_016107575.1 of Psychrobacter faecalis. Lineage (GTDB taxonomy): Bacteria > Pseudomonadota > Gammaproteobacteria > Pseudomonadales > Moraxellaceae > Psychrobacter > Psychrobacter faecalis. Next base: position 13,224 of record NZ_JABAST010000017.1, read on the forward strand.
CGCCAAAGAAAGCGTAGCCGCCGATTTGCATGATACCCACAAAAAAGGAGTTGGCAGTTTTAGTAGCAATCAGGTTTTCTTTTTCTAGCCCAGCATTCATATAAAAAGGGTTGAGTATAGGTCCGAGACCACCGACCAAAGTACTCATAAAAGCAATGACAAAACCCAAAGGTATAAAGCCGAATTTTGGCATATCAAAGGTTTTATCGACTTTACCGAACCTATATTGGAAAATGGTCGATACCAAAAATACGCCAACCAATAACTGAATCCACCCTGCATCCAAGCGACTAAATACCAAGGCGGCAAGCCATGCCCCTACAATGGCACTAGGAACATAGTATCTGGTCAAGGACCAATCAATGTCATGCCAAAATAGATAGAGCCGTGAGGCATTGCTAATAAGCGTGGCCAAATTGATCACGGGAGGCGTAACGGCTGTTCCTATCATTGAAGAGGTGACAGGTATCAATAGCATGGCCCCGCCGCCGCCAGACACCGTAGAGATGATAAAAGCGACCATGCCAGCGACAAATAAGCCTGCCAAGTGCCAATTCGGGATGGTGTGCAATAGCTCTAAAACACTGGTCACTATAAAATCCTATTCCATCAAATTCTAAAGTATCTTAAATGACTGATAGTATGAGTAGTCGAGGTGTTTAATCTAGTAATCTACTTTATTAAGGCCTCTAAAATGCAAACTGCGGCAATACCCCGTAAAACTAATAATAGCTCAGTTCAAAATAACTGGTATTTAATGCTGTTTGGAAGAGACTTACATTATCTTAATCTTTGATAAAGTATAGTGGCACCAACGCTTGCTCATTGTTGTTCCGCCAGACCTGCTAGCCATTAAGCTTTGTTTGAGAGACGAACAAAGCTTAATGGCTAGGCAACATAGAAATGTTACTATAACTCTTAAAGCTAATAACGATGACAGTTATTTAATGCTGATTGTTTGCTAGCAGTCGTTTTTAGTATCCATTCATTTAAAACTAAAATAATTAGGAGCAAAACATGGGCTTATTGGTCGATGGTCAATGGCAAGATAAATGGTATGACACCGAGGCGAGCGGTGGACGCTTTGTACGCGAAGATGCTGGTTTTAGAAACTGGGTAACAGCGGACGGTAGTGCAGGCCCAACCGGCGTGGGTGGCTTTAAAGCCGAAGCCAATCGCTATCATTTATATGTCTCGCTTGCCTGTCCTTGGGCACACCGCACCACGATTTATCGCAAGCTCAAAGGCTTGGAAGATATGATTTCGCTGTCTGTTGTGCATCCGTTTATGGGCGATAAAGGTTGGACGTTTGCAGAAGGTGCTGGCGTGATTGCCGATCCGATTGTCAATGCCAGCTATTTATATGAAGTATATGTCGCTGCCAAGCCTGATTATACCGGACGCGTCACAGTGCCAATATTATGGGACAAAAAAACCAATACCATCGTCAGTAATGAATCCTCTGAAATCATTCGGATGTTAAATTCTGCTTTTGATGAAGCAGGGGCGACGGACGTTAATTTTTTACCAAAAGCGTTGCTCGCAGAAATCGATACGATTAATGAATTCGTGTATTCAGCGGTGAATAACGGCGTGTATAAAGCAGGGTTTGCCACAACCGAAGCTGCGTACAAAGAAGCGGTAGTGACGCTATTTGACGCGCTTGATACGTTAGAGGCACGTTTGGCTGACCAACGTTACTTGCTCGGTGATACGATTACTGAGGCCGATTGGCGCTTATTTACCACGCTAGTACGGTTCGATGCGGTATATGTTGGGCATTTTAAATGTAATATCCGCCGTATTGTTGATTATCCCAATCTTTGGGGTTATCTGCGTGATTTATATCAGGTGCCCGGTATCGCCGAGACGGTCAGTATCGAGCATATCAAGGCGCATTATTATACCAGTCACGCCAACATTAATCCCACGCGTATTATCCCTGTCGGTCCCGTGCTTGATTTTAACGAACCTCATGACCGTGCACGTTTCTAGCTTTTATTGAGCTTTTTAAATTAAGCTAAAAAAAACCGCGCTAGCTTGTATATAAGCTGGCGCGGTTCTTTGTATAAAACGATTTAATTTATATTAAGCGTTATTCAACTGACGAGCCGCTTCTAGGGCAAAATAAGTCAAAATCCCATCAGCGCCTGCACGGCGGAAACCAATCAAGGATTCCAAAATCACCGCATCGGTTAGCCAGCCGTTTTGAATAGCAGCCATATGCATGGCGTATTCACCAGACACTTGATACGCAAAGGTTGGTACGCCAAAGGTGTTTTTAACTTCACGAATTAGGTCTAAGTACGGCTGACCCGGTTTAATCATCACCATATCAGCCCCCTCATTGATATCCATGGCAACTTCGTGCAGCGCTTCGGCGCGGTTGCCAAAGTCCATCTGATATTGCTTTTTATGCCCACCTTTTAAGTTGCCGGCACTCCCAACGGCATCACGGAACGGACCGTAGTAAGCAGAAGCATATTTGGCAGAGTAGGCCATGATAGCGGTGTTGACAAAGCCTTCAGCTTCAAAGGCATCACGCATAGCTTTGATACGCCCATCCATCATATCACTTGGCGAGATGATATCAGCGCCTGCACGGGCATGTACAAGCGCTTGCTTGACCAAGACTTCGACCGTTTCATCATTGACCACATAGCCTGAGTCATCGAGCAGACCGTCTTGACCGTGAGAGGTATAAGGGTCTAGCGCCACATCAGTCATTACCACCATTTCTGGTACGGCATCTTTGACTGCTTTGACGGCGCGCGCGCTTAAGCCATTTTCATCATAAGCCGATTTGCCATCAGGCGTTTTTAATGAATTATCAATGACAGGGAAGATATCGATAGTGGTGACGCCCTCTGCTAATAATTCTTTGGCATAATTAATCAACAGATCAATCGATAGGCGCTCAACGCCGGGCATACTAGCTATGGCTTCGCGCTTGTTTTCGCCTTCTAAAACAAATACGGGTGCGATAAAGTGCTTAGGATGCAGCTCAACTTCACGAATCATCGCGCGGACGTTATCGTTATAACGCAAGCGACGCAAGCGGGTTTCAGGGAATTGACGGTTAAAAGTATAAGTCATGAGGTTTCCTTATTTGATTTTAAGCATGGTTATTTATAAGCTTTATTAAGCAAGCTGTTTTAAAGACTGGTTTTTATAAGATTGGTATCATTAAGAGAATAAAAAGGCCGTTGGTATAATGTTGTACGATAACTGGCACTACTATAACCAATAGTGACTATCGAAAGCAAAAAGCCCTACCAAGTCGGTAGGGCTGATTGTAGATATCGACTATCAAGGTGAGGAAAATTTTCCCACAACCTTTAGAGCTACTTAACGCTCATTAATCTGCGTGACCGGTACTTGCTCAACATTGGCCTCTTTCGTAGTGGTTTTTTCAGTGACCACGCCTACAGCAGCGTCTGTCTTGCCATCATTATTGACATCGACAACAGCCGTTGGGTTAAAAGTTGCTTTCTCTATTGGCTGTGCCTGCTTAATTGCTTGCGCTTCTTGTGCAGAAGCCACGCGAGCTGAGCTGGCAGCTTCGATAGCATCGACCGCTTTGGCTTTATTGCTATTGGCCGGTAGATTGACCAATTGCACTAAGTTTTTATGCGGTACAGGAATGACGGTTGGCACATCAAGATTAGCACCGCCACCTAGCACTTGATAAAGCTCGATTTGGCTGATGATTTTTTGTAGCTCTAAGTCCAAGATACCTTGCTGCGTTGAGAATAGCGAACGCTGCGCATCGAGTACATCTAGGTAGTTGGCAATACCCGCTTTAAAGCGCGCATCGGCAATCTGATACGTTTGTTCAAAGTTGTCTTGCAGACGGTACTGCGCGGCCAACTGGTCGCCCAATGTCGCGCGTGTCGCTAGGACGTCCGATACTTCACGGAAAGCGGTTTGAATAGAGCGCTCGTAGTTTGCCAGCGTCTGTTCGCGCTCAATTTTCGCCACATCATAATTGGCATCTAAACGGCCCGCATCAAAAATAGGCACGCTAATACTTGGACCAAATGACCAGCCAACCGAACCACTCTTGAATAGGTCATCCAAACTGCCACTACTCACACCCACGCTACTGGCTAAGCTAATAGATGGGAAGTAAGAGGCTCGCGCTACTTCGATATTGGCACCAGCGGCTTTTAGACTGTACTCTGCTTCCAATACATCAGGGCGATAGCGCAGCAATTCACTTGGTAAGCCAGCGCTAAATATCTGCTGGCTTGTGATATTGCTAACTGCAGGCGCTGGAATAAGATTGGTTGGAATGGGTCCACCGACCAAAAACTGCAGCGCATTACGCGATCTTAAAATACTGCTTTGCGCCTGTAAAACGGCAAGTCTGGCATTCTCTAGTGACGCACTGGCTTGCAAAGACGGCAGTTTAGGGTCAATACCAGCTTCAAAGCGTTTATCAGCGATAAATAGAGACTTCTCACGGCTTTCGACCGTTGCTTCAGCCAGTTTTAACTGCGCAAGGCTATAGCTCAAATTGGCATAGCTTTGAGCTATATTACTAATCAAGCTGATTTGGGTAGTGTCTTTCGCTGCCGTAGTCGCTAAGAAGTTCTGTAACGCCTGCTCTTTTAAGCTGGCGATTTTACCCCAAAAATCTAACTCATAGTTGGCCAAGCCAAGATTGACATTATATGAGCTGTTAGGGTTTTTATCCGTTCTGTTTTGCGCTTGGCGCGTATAACCACCGCTACCATCAATTCTAGGCAGGTCATTGAGATCGGTAATTTGATATTGCGCGCGTGCTTTCTCAATGGCCAAACGCGCACTTTCAAAGTCTTTGTTGTTCTCTAAACCTAACGCAATCAGACCTTTTAAGCGCTCGTCGCTGTAAAACTCCTGCCAGCGCTGCCCAGCGATACTGGCCTGATTGGCGCTGCTGACCGTTTCTTTGTCGAACGCGCCATAGGTTTGCTCGATAGGCACGTTTGGTTCAGCAAGCACAGGGCGCATATCCGCTTTTGGAATGGTATTACAAGCAGCCATGCTCAACGCTAAGGCGGTAAGGCCAATGAGGCGACCGCCATTTTTACGCAGTACTGCTAGCGCTGGTTGGGCAGTGGTAGCTATAGAGACTACCGCTGCTGAGTTTAAAGTAAAGTTTTTTTGAGCACTCATTGTATATTATCTCCAAAGCTTGCAGGCTGATAACTATCAGAAGGCATTGGGTCAGAAGGTGTTGGATTTTGCGGACCAGGTGTGCCGTCGTTACCATCATCTCTATCGTTCGGTTTATTATTCTCATATTTGTAAGGGAATAAACTACGTACCCAAATAAAGAACATTGGAATAAAGAAGATACCTAAGATAGTTGCGGTGACAACACCACCTACCACGCTGGTACCAATGGCGTTTTGACTGCCTGAGCCCGGACCTGTGGCGATGAATAATGGCACAACACCAAGTCCAAACGCAAGTGAGGTCATGATAATTGGACGCAGACGTTGACGCGCCGCTATCATAACCGCTTCTTTTAGCGTATTACCTTCTTCTTGATGCTCTTTTGCAAACTCAATAATCAAGATAGCGTTTTTGGCTGATAGACCAACGACCGTTAGTAGACCAACTTGCAAGTAGATATCGTTATTAAAGCCGCGTAGCCAGGTAAATATCACCGCACCTAGCACCCCAAGCGGGATGACCAATAGTACAGAGAAGGGGATAGACCAGCTTTCATATAGAGCGGCGAGACATAAGAATACCACCAAGATCGATAGGGCATAAAGCATCGGCGCTTGGGCACCTGACTTTTGCTCTTCAAGTGACATACCTGTCCACTCGTAGCCGATACCTTCAGGTAGCTTTTGCATCATCGCTTCCATCGAGCTCATCGCCTCACCCGTACTAAGACCAGGGGCGGCGCTACCTTGGATATTCATTGACGGTAAGCTGTTATAACGGGTCAGACGCGGTGAGCCTGATTGCCATTCACTGCTTGAGAACGCATCAAATGGAATCATTTCACCGGCATCATTACGTACATACCATTTGCCGATATCATCAGGATTGGTACGACTGCTTGGCTCGCCTTGGACAAACACGCGCTTAATACGACCACGGTCAACGAAGTCATTGATATAGCTTGAACCCCAAGCGGTAGAAATCACGCTATTAATATTAGCCAATGACAGTCCATAAGCAGCGGCTTGTTCTTGATTGATATTAATTTTTAACTGCGGCGCATCTTCTTGGCCGTTTGGACGCACGCCCGTTACTTGATCGTTTTGCGCAGCCATACCGAGCAGCATATTACGTGCTTCGAGTAAGCCTTCATGGCCGACGTTACCTGTATCTTGAATCATCAAATCAAAACCACTGGCATTACCTAGTTCGGTAATAGCTGGTGGTACAATTGCAAAGACTTGTGCTTCATTTAACTGAGTAAAGAAATAACCCATCGCTCGACCAGCGACCGCTTGCGCGGTATTTTCATCGCCGCTTCGCTCTGCCCAGTCTGTCAAACGTACGAAAGCCAGACCCATATTTTGACCTTGACCGGCGAAACTGAAGCCTGCCACAGAGAACACAGACGCCACGTTGTCTTTTTCTTGGGTTTCATAGTAGTTGGTGACTTTTTCTAGTACCGCTTCCGTTTCATCAAGCGTCGCCCCAGCAGGAAGCTGTACTAAGGTAAACATAATACCTTGGTCTTCCTCGGGTAAAAACGAGCCCGGAATACGTAAGAATACCACGGCCATGACGCCGATAATGGCGGCATAACCGATTAAGTATAACCACTTAAATTTAAAGCTTTTACCGACAGAACTTTCATACTTACGGCTGACTTTATAAAAAGAGCGGTTAAACCAACCGAAGAAACCTTTTTGCTCTTCAGTAGATCCTTTCTCGTGGCTCTTACTACGTTTTAGCAAGGTCACACATAGGGCAGGGGTAAAGATAAGCGCCACTAATGCTGACAGTACCATGGCGGTAATCAAGGTAATGGAGAACTGACGATAAATGACACCGGTTGAGCCACCAAAGAAGGCCATCGGTACGAAAACGGCCGATAGAATCAAGGCGATACCGACAACGATTTTACTAATCTCGCCCATCGATTGTATGGTCGCGTCTTTAATGGAAATATGAGGGTCTTCTTCCAAGATACGCTCAACGTTTTCGACGACCACGATGGCGTCATCGACCAGTAGACCAATGGACAATACTAAAGCAAACATGGTCAATACGTTGATACTAAAGCCAGCAATATATAAGACGGCAAAAGTACCTAGTAATACCACGGGTACAGCAAGCGTTGGAATAATGGTCGCGCGCCAGTTCTGTAAGAAAATGAACATGACGATAAAGACTAAAACAATCGCTTCGATTAGTGTTTTGACCACTTGCTCAATAGACAAACGTACAAATGGCGTGGTGTCATAAGGGACAACGGTCGTCAGATTTTTTGGGAAGTTCTGTTCAAGCTCCGCCATACGAGCGCCAACGGCTTCACGAGTTTCAAGCGCGTTTGCACCACCCGCCAAGGAAATACCGAGACCAGCGGAACTCTGCCCATTATAAAGCGCAGTCACACTGTAGTTTTCACTGCCGATTTCAACTTTTGCAACGTCACCTAGGCGAACCTTTGCCCCAGAGGTATCGGTTTTTAATAAGATGTTTTTAAATTCTTCAGGGGTTTGTAAATAGCTTTGCACGGTAACCGTGGCGTTAATAACCTGTCGATCCGTATCTGCAGGCGCTTGTCCTAATTGGCCAGCAGACACCTGCGCGTTTTGCGCACGTACGGCATTGACCACATCAGCTGGCACCAAGTTATAACTACGTAGCAGCGAAGGATCAAGCCAGATACGCATGGCATAGGCTGAACCAAACACCTGCACTTCACCAACACCTTCGACACGGCTGAGCTGGTCAACGACGTTTGAGTTGATATAGTCAGCAATATCGCTGTTATCCATACTGCCGTCTTCAGAGATAAACCCTTGTACCATTAAAAAGCTACTAGAGGATTTATTGACGTTGACGCCTTGACGCTGTACGGACTCAGGGAGTGAGCTCATCGCGGCTTGCAGTTTGTTCTGTACCTGTACCTGTGCGGTATCAGGATCGGTACCGTTTTCAAAGGTAAGCGTTACAGATGCGCCACCATTTGACGAGCTCGATGATGACATATACAACAAGCCATCAAGCCCTTTCATACGTTGTTCGATAATCTGAACCACTGAATCTTCAACGGTCTGCGCGTTCGCACCAGGATAGCTTGCGCTCACCGAAATGGTTGGCGGTGCAATGCGTGGATACTGCTCAATCGGTAGGTTAATAACCGATATTACCCCGATGAGCATGACCAAAATAGCCATCACCCAAGCAAAAATAGGGCGATCAATAAAAAAACGTGACATAGTATATTCCTAGTCTTCCTATCTTTGAATGGAATTAGTTAGCGGTAGATTCTGCTGGTTTTTTAGCAGAGGTATCTTTACTAGCTGGCTTATCCATCGCTTTTGCGGCTTGCTGCGGCGTTTGAGCAGTTGGCGCGCCCGGCTTAGCAGGGGCAGCATTTGGATTTTCTAAAGGTTTGGCGACGACTTCTTGCTCAGGTTTGACTTTTGAGCCACCGATCACCACCACTTTATCCCCTGCTTTTAAGCCATCAGTGACGACCCATTGATCTTTGTAGGTGCCATTAATAGTGACAGGACGTACTTGGATTTTGTTATTTTCATCAACGATATAAACTTGTGTTTCGCTTTTCGGTGTCCGCATTACTGCGCTTTGTGGCACTAAAGCGGCGTTAGTGATGACGCTTTGAGTCAAGCGCGCACTGACATACATACCCGGCAACAAGATATTATTCTTATTAGGGAAGACTGCACGTAAGGTCACAGCACCTGTTGATTCATCAACTTTTGCTTCTGATAATGCCAGCTCGCCACGTACCGGATACGTTGAGCCGTCCTCTAATACCAACTCAACCGAATTCATACCTGCTTGTGCTTTACCAGCAGAAATTTGCTGGCGTAGTTTCAGCAGCTCAGAGGATGACTGGCTGATATCGACATAGATAGGATCTAAGCGCGAGATGGTCACTAAAGGATCTGGTTGTCCGGCGCTAACCAAGGTACCAGCAGTAACGCTAGAGCGGTCAGTACGACCTGCGAGCGGCGCTCGTACGATAGTACGATTAAGGTCTAGTGTACTGGCTTGTAAGTTTGCTTTTGCCGTTTGGATACCAGCTTTAGCGCTCTCAATACCCGCTTCGGTTTGCCCAATCGCCGCACGCGCGCTTTCGACTGCTGCTTGCGCCGTACGAACTTGGGTAACCGCTTGGTCGTATTGCTGCTTTGAGATGGCATCAATTTCGATCAAGCCTTGCAAGCGATTTAAGTCATTTTGTGCTTGCGATAAAGACGCTTGGCGACTGACCAGCTCAGCTTTGGCATTGGCGTTGTTTGCTAACGCCGTCTGATAATTGGCTTCAGCTTGTTGAATGGCCGCCTGCCCACTGGTGATAGACGTCGCGTAGTTATCGGTATTGATACGGTATAAAGGTTGGTCTTTTTTGACGTTGCTGCCTTCGCGGAACAACACCTCGTCAATAATTCCGTTTACTTGTGGGCGAACGTCGGCGGTTTGGTAAGCGGCGGTACGACCAGCAAAGGTTTGTACTTGCGGTACGGTATCTAGAGTGACAGTCTGAACGTTGACGACGGCAGGTGGCATCTGCTGCTGCGCCGCTGCCCCAGCTGCGTCCTCATTTTTATCACAGCCGACCAATACAGCGCCAGATAGTACAGATGCTATTACAAGCGCAAGAGTAGAGTGCTTCATCAATGTCCTCGGCAATATAAATATCATATAATAATTACAGTTTAAAAAGTTTATGGATAAATCTTAACGAAGTAAATATGAAACGTAATATGTCTTTACCGCTGTTAGAGTTCATTACTAAATAGATAATATAATAACTAAACACAGAACAATCGGCTAAGCAGATTTAAAGTAATGCATGATTATAAACTATAGGGTATACCCCACAGTCAAGATGCAAAAAAAACCTTCATCTACCTTGTGATAAGCTCATTTCTCAATAAAGATTTAACAACCATTGATAATACAAGCGTAACCATCTAAATACTTCGTAAGATTGGTAATGAATACCGTGCCAAAATATTGTTAAATTTTGTTTTTTTAAATACGATTTAAGGATAGTAGCAAGAAAACCATATAAAAATACAGTAGAAAATGGCATGTACAGAAAAACGGTGTTTTAGCAATACTTAAGTGTGAACGCTAAAATTTCAGGGAAAAATAAGAACAATTGAACGAAGAAAGCGATGGGTAATGAGAAAGCTGCGTGTATAGCAACCTTATTTTCTCATTTTATTTATTTTGTTATTATAAAGTACAACTTAACTAGAAATTAAATGGTCACATACTTTTTTTATTGATGCCTAAACATTTTAAGCATCAATAATATTTTTAAGCATCTATAATATATAGGCTAGCAATATTTACACTAACCGCGCGCTGGCAAGTTCAGTCAGCTGATATAGCCCTTGACGGTAGCGGTTGTCAGGTAAGCTGCTTAGCGCTTGCTGAGCCAGTTTGGTTTCTTCCAAAGCACGCTTTTTACAGTATTCAAGCGAACCTGACTGACGGACGAGCTCGATAAGCTGCTCAGCGTTTGGCGTTTTACCCGTTTGCACTGCAAGTCGTAATTGCTTATAGCCTGCTTTATCGCTGTCTTTTAATAATTCAAGCGCCTTGATGGTTGGCAATGTAGGTTTACCTTCTGCCAAATCATCGCCCAAATTCTTGCCCATCACTTCACTATCGCCACTGTAGTCGAGTACATCATCGACGATTTGAAAAGCGTTACCGAAGTGTTGACCAAAATCAGCCAATGCTTGCAAGTGCTCGGTTTTATTTTGCAAAATAGCCGCGCCTTGGGTCGCCATCATAAATAAGCGCGAGGTTTTGCCATCGATAATATTGAGGTAGTCTTGTTCAGTGGCTGCAGGGTTATGCTGATGCTGTAGCTGTAAGACTTCGCCCTCAGCAATATCACAGGTGCCATCGGAGAAGACCTGCAATAACGGCAAGCTTTGAAAACCAACCAACAGATTAAAAGCGCGAGCAATCAAATAGTCGCCGACCAGCACAGCAGTGGCGTTGTCCCAAGTGGCATTAGCCGTTGGTTTGCCTCGGCGTTGACCTGACTCATCAATCACATCATCATGTACCAAGGTTGCCGTATGCAGCATCTCAGTAATCGCCGCCAGATGCATCGCTTGCTGCGATGGCTCGTCGTTAAACATACGGGCGCACAATAAGGTAATCAGCGGGCGCATACGTTTGCCACCAGCATTGATTACATGCTGCGAGACGCTCATTACCAGTTGCACTTTAGAATTCAAACTGCCAAAGACTTGCTTATCCATAATCTCAAAATCGTTAGCAACGATACTTTGGATATTAGCATAGCTTAGCGTATCAGCAGAGCTTGGCGTACTGGTTAGAACGTTTAATGGCGTGGTCGAGGGTGCGGCGGCGTTCGATAAAGAATTACTGGTCATAATAAGTCGTCATACTAATGAAAAATGGGTTTAGATAGCGGTCTATTTATAATAATGCTTGCAGCAAATAATAGTTAGGCTAGCGTTTGACGCATAATAGCATAGCTGTTTAGGTCAATGGTTGATTTAAGTATAGCAGAAAGTAAGTTAGGACTTTTAATATAGCGACGTGTTGTCCTTTTGATTTCTATCATTTTTAAAAGTTAACTGGTTAGATTTTTTTAATGAGCCACTTACATTAGCAATATTTTATTAATAATAGTCGTTAATAAGGTTTATATTTACAAAAAACTGTAAGTTACTGATTATATAAGCTATAATAGCGGCTGTTGGATTTTAACCCATTCGCGTTTGATATAGTGTATCTACATAGAGCGGTTTATCTTAACATCGGTAGTCACTACCTTTGCCAGTGAAATCTATCGCTTTTTTAGAGACGTATATCAATCGCTATGATTGTTATTACCACCTTGCAAAAACAAGAGGCGCGGCTTGCTTTTATGAGTAAAAAGCCGTAAAATCTTGCCTTTAATTTTTCCCTGTCGTGTTCGTTATTGAAGCGTTGATATAATATCAGCCACGGCACACGGGTTAAACGGAGTCAGACAATGTACGCAGTAATCAAAACTGGTGGTAAACAGCACCGTGTTGTGGTCGATGAGCTTTTAAAAGTTGAATTACTAAAAGCAGAAAAAGGCGAAACAATCAAATTTGAAGACGTATTGATGGTTGTTGACGGTGAAACTGTCAAAATCGGTCAGCCTGTCGTTGAAGGCGCTAGCGTAGAAGTTGAAGTGGTTGAGCATGGTCGCGGCGAAAAAATCCGTATCATCAAGCACAACCGTCGTAAGCATTATCACAAAGAGCAAGGTCACCGCCAATGGTATACCTTGTTAAAAATCAAAGCCATTAATGCCTAATTATTCACTTAGCAATTACTGCTAAATAGCGCACTAAATGCTTAAGAGTTGTCGCATTAGCGATAAGTCACATTAACAAGGAGATTTTCTCATGGCACATAAAAAAGCTGCCGGTTCGAGCCGTAATGGTCGTGATTCAAACCCAAAAATGCTAGGCGTTAAAATCTTTGGTGGCCAAGCTATCACAGCTGGTAACATCATCGTACGTCAACGTGGTACAGAATTCCACGCAGGCGAAGGCGTTGGCATGGGTCGTGACCATACTTTATTTGCACTAAATGACGGTGTGGTAAAGTTTGCGACCAAAGGTAAATTCAACCGTCGTTATGTTATGGTTGAAAGCGCATAATTGCCCATCTAGGTTATGTAGTTATTCACTACAATAATTCGATGACTAAAAAAGCCCTTATTACCCTTTGGTAGTAAGGGCTTTTTTATGGCGCTCATTTATACGAAAAGTAAAGAATAAACAGCGCCATATGCCGTGTAACGCTATCGGTTACAAGCGTGTATGGCAGCGGTAGTAATGATTGCAAATCATGACTAGGCGTGTAATAAAAAAACTGGCACACTGTCTGCATTGTTTACTGACGTCGATTTTTTGGCGCGAGATAAGCACTTATTGAAAACAAAAAATTTAATTAACACGTATTATTTTTATGCAACTTTGCATTTGAGAGAGGATTTATAATGACTGTATTAACGAAAAAGCCACTTACTAAAAAGATCACTTTAAAACAAAAATTAATGGGCGGTGCTTTAACGGGCGTATTGATGACTGCACTTGGGGTGGCAGCGCCGATGGTAGCATTGACCCAAACAGCAAGCGCTGCTCCTGCGGATAATTTAACGGCTGCTAAACGCTTAAATAAGCTACTAAGCAACACCAAAAGCATGTCTGCTAATTTTAGCCAAACCACCAAAGGTGCGAATAGCGGTACTTTTAGTGGCACCATGAGTGTTCAGCGTCCAAATAACTTCCGCTGGGAAACCAAATCACCGTCAGAGCAGCTTATTGTAGCGAATGGCAGCTCAATGTGGGTTTATGACAAAGACTTGGAACAAGCGACCAAGCAAAATGTCGATAGCCAAGTAGGTAACACGCCAGCGTTATTGTTATCAGGTGACCCAAGTAAGATTGATAAAAACTTTAAAATCACCCAACCTTATGCCAATAAAAACTACTATGTGCTCTATCCAAAATCAGATAGCGCCAGCTTTAAGAGCTTATCGATGAGCTTTAGTGGTGGCAAACCTGTGATGATGGTGCTGAATGATACGCTAGGACAGACCACGACGATTAAGTTTAGCGGTATTAAAATGAACCCAAGTATCAATAGCAGTCAGTTTAAATTCACGCCGCCAAAGGGCGTTGATATTATTAATCAATAATTCTTTTACTGATTAAGCCTATAAAAAAAGGACACGCTTATAAAGCCTGTCCTTTTTTATTGCTATAAGTCCAAGATATACAGATTTTACTTTAATCAATAGGAAATAACGACTTGGTACTAAGACAAAGCTTTGATGGCTTCCATATCGGGCAGTGGCGGTAGCTCATCTAAATTGGTCAATCCAAACGCATCTAAAAATTGCGCTGTGGTATGTAGCAATGCAGGGCGTCCCAAGGTTTCTTTATAACCTTTCTCTTCAATCCAGCCTTTATCAAACAGTTGACGCAAGATATTACTTGATAGCGTCACACCGCGCACATGCTCGATGTCACTACGGGTCACCGGCTGCTTATAGGCGATGACACTCAAGGTTTCAAGCAGGGCTTGGCTCAGGCGCTCTTGACGCTGAGGAAAGACACGCTGGATTAATGCACTATAGTCGTCGGCAACTTGCAGTCGATAGCCGCTAGCCGTTTCATGTAAGGTCAGCACACCAGTATCTAAACGTTGTTGTAATAGCGCTAACGCTTGCGTAAGCTCTTTAGTGTTTAATGACAGATATTTTTTTAAAATACTGGCAGTCAGAGGCGCTTCTGAAGCGTGCAGGAGTACTTCGATATGCTTGCTGATTTCTTCTAAATCTTGATTTTGCTTATCTGTCATTGCACGTATTCTCTGTTAAAACCATTAAGCTAGCCACTGTAACGTTAATTGTCCTATATGGCGGTCTGCTGCGGTTTCATTATGGGCAGCTGATTGGCTTTCTGGGTTATTATTCACGACACCAACCAACTGCCGTTTCATTAGCTCAAGTACCGCGACAAAACTGACTACGACGCCTACTTTACCTTGGGATTTATCCAGTAGCTCATAAAACGAGCGCGCACCATCCGTGCTTAGTTGTCTGCTAATACTGGCGATACGATCAGAAAGGGGTACGGCATCAACTTTAATGGTATGCATTTGATAGTCGGGCTGTAGCTGCATTTTAAATAAGCTATCAATCAAAAGGTTTGGCGAATAATTGGGTAATTCGGCATTCATAACGTCTTGACTTGGCATACTGACCAGCGCTAAAAATACATCGCGCTCAAGACGCACGAGATTGTCCAAACGCTGACTGGCCACTTTGATTTGCGCATACTCTTCAAGGCGTTCAATCAGCTCAGCTTTTGGGTCGCGCTCATCGCTTGGCGTTTCAGGCTTTGGTAGCAGCAGCTCGGTTTTAATGGCAATCAAGGTCGACGCCATCAGCAGATAGTCACCGGCCAATTCAAAATGTTCGGTATCCAGCTCACCGATATAAGCCAAATACTGCTCAGTAATCGGCAATATCGGCATTTGGGTGAGATCGACATTGTTCTTTTTGACCAGATATAATAAAAAATCTAAGGGTCCAGCAAATTGCTCAAGCCAAATGGCAAAGGCTTGCGGTGGTACATAGAGATCTTCTGGTAGATGCTGCACCGGCGTCTGATAAATACGCAGCGCCATATCATTATTGATTGAAATACGATGTTTGCTATTGTTATCCATAAACTTAGCGTTTTCATCCACGCTTACGGAAAATGCGGCCTTTGGTAAAGCCGCTGTTTTATTTTTCAATACTGTCTGCACCTTTAGCAACCGCCCTGATTACTGTGAGTAAAAGCAATCAAAGACTTACTTAAGCTTAGCGAGGGGGCGAATGCCAATAGCACGGCGAGTTTTATCGAGCTGTTTACGGCTATGGCGACGGGCTTTTTCTGCGCCCATTTGTAAGATTTCTTCTAGCTCTTTTGGATTGGCCATTAGCGCTTCGTAACGAGCACGGAATGGGGCAATCTCGCTATTGATTTTATCAAACAATGCTTGCTTGGCATCACCCCAGCCAATGCCAGCTGCATATTGATCACGCATATCAATAATCTCTGCAGGCGTCGCAAAAGCTTTATAAATCTCAAAGAGGGCAGAATCATCAGGGTCTTTTGGCTCAGCAGGCAACTGCGAGTTAGTCACAATTTTCATGATGGCTTTATACATCTGCTTTTCAGGGCTGACTTGCGGATTAGGCTCACCAAATAAAGGAATGGTATTGCCATAGCTCTTACTCATTTTACGGCCATCAAGCCCTGTTAATAGTGGGATATCTTCATCAACAACCGCTGACGGTAACGTAAAGAGAGGTTTATAACGATGGTTAAATGTACCAGCGATATCACGTGCCATCTCGATATGCTGTACTTGGTCACGACCGACGGGTACATGAGTCGCATTGAACATCAAGATATCAGCCGCCATCAGCACTGGATAGCCAAATAGACCCATATTAATACCTTGATCTGGATCAACGTCGGCTTTTTCGGTATTGATATCGACTGCCGCCTTATAAGCGTGCGCGCGGTTCATCAGCCCTTTGGCGCATGAGCAATTTAAAATCCAAGCCAATTCTGGAATCTCTGGCACATCTGACTGACGATAAAAGGTCACACGTTCAGGGTCAAGACCGCAAGCAATCCAAGTCGCGGCAATGATTTTGGTCGATTCATGAATGACAGCAGGGTCATAACAGCCGATAATGCCATGATAATCGGCCAAAAAGAAAAACGCCTCATCATTACTATCTTGAATAGATTGAATGGCTGGGCGAATAGCACCAACGTAATTACCTAAATGAGGAATGCCCGTCGGTTTGATGCCGGTTAGGATACGTTTACTTTCTTGTTTAGAACTGTCTACAGCTGCGTCAGTTTGAGTACTCATGAAAAATCCGTTATTTTATTTCTCACATCGTTATTTATGCAGATGAGTTATTGATATGAGTGAGTTATTAATAAGTTATCGAGGTAAGTAATAGGGCTGATAAAATACCAGCTGCAAAGTATAGCAAATTTCGCAGCTATTTTTTGGGGAATCAAAACCTACTTATAAATATCGGTACGACCGTTAGGGCCGTTTTTAAAGCGACGATGGAACCACATCCATTGGGTAGGATCGATACGAATCAAGCCTTCTAGCACCTCATTAACGCGGGTCGCGTCAGCAACCTCATCATCGCTTGGATAATTGTCTAGCTCTGGTGTGATGGTCAGATGATAATGCGGACGTTTGCCTTTGGGCAGGTTATCAGGTGTTTGCCGATAAGTATGCAGCGCCATGAGTGCGGGTGGGTTTTGCTTGTCACCCAATTTTGCCATCCGCCGAGATGCGGTAATAGTAGCAGCGGGCACACCAAAGAACGGCGCCATGACACCTTGTTTTAAACCATAATCTTGGTCAGGTGAGTACCAAATCACGTGCTTAGCTTTAATAGAATTAACAAGGCTACGCATGTCACGGCTGGCAATCTGCTTGCCAAAAATCTTAGTACGTCCGTTATAAATGAACCAATCAAGAAGCGGATTGTTTTGCGGGCGGTACATACAATCGGTGGCAAAAAACTGCGTACAGAGCATGCCGCCAAGATCGAGCATTGTATAATGCGCCCCAAGTAAAATCACTGGACGACCTTGGTTTTGGGCATTCACTAGGTGCTGTAAGCCCGAGATAGACACCGTACGGGTAAAAATATTGGGACGATACCAAGCGCACAAGGTTTCAAACACACCGATACCTTGATTGACAAACACTTGCTTTGCCATCAACTCGCGCTCAGCTTCGGTCTTTTCTGGAAAAGCCAATCTTAAATTAATTAAGGTATCACGTCTGCGCGAGCCGGCCAGTTTATAGATTGAAATACCCAGTTTACGACCCAACCAAAACTGCCAACGCAGCGGCAGATATATCATCGGCATGATAATTGCCAATAACAGCCAGATGCCCCAATATTGCGGCAATAAAAACTGCCACTGAAAGGGTTTTTTTTCTGCTTGCGCTGTTTGCTTATGCGTTTGCGTAATTGTAGGCATGCCAGCAGGAATGGCGGGCGACTTAACCATGTCGTTTTGTTTATCATGCTTACCTGTAGGCGGCGGCATACCCATTTTTGATGGGTTACTAGGATCGTATTGTTCGGGGGCTTTCATAATGAGCACAGTGTAATAAAAGTTATTATTATGATGGGGGAGCGCGTCCAAGTTTGCAAGCAAGTTTTAATAAACTAACGACAACGAGAGCTAAGGACTTTTAAACTATTAGGCATTTAAACAATATAGTCAAAATATCCTAAAAACACTACGGTACTGCTGATATCAATTTTTTTTAGCCTCTGTCTGCGCAGGCACAGCAAGCAAGAAAAATTGATATCAGCAGGGCATGATGTATCGATATTACTTTTCACTCACTATAGAATTAAAACAGCAGCGCTAAAAAACAGCCATAAAAAAACCTTATAAACTGTGACCAGCTTATAAGGTTTTGCAAATCTACTCTTTTGCTTAATACGGCTGCAGCGACTCTGAGAAAAAGACGCCAGCAGTAAAAGCCAAAGAGATAGCTTTGATTAACGTTTTGAGAATTGTGGACGTTTACGTGCTTTACGTAGACCCAATTTCTTACGTTCAACTTGACGTGAGTCACGAGTAACAAAGCCAGCTGCTTTTAGAGCAGGTTTGTTGGCTTCGTCAAGCTCAATCAATGCACGCGTGATGCCGTGACGGATTGCGCCCGCTTGACCACTGATACCGCCACCTTTTACAGTGATGTATAGGTCATAAGCAGTAGGTGATTCAAGGAGTTCTAAAGGCTGACGAACAACCATGCGCGATGTTTCGCGGCTGAAGTACTCATCAAGTGGTTTGCCGTTAACAACGATAGTACCAGTACCTTTCGCTAAAAAGACACGAGCGGTAGAAGTTTTGCGACGACCAGTTCCGTAATTGCGTTCCATAAGTATATCCTTAGATGTCTAGTTCTTTAGGTTGCTGAGCTTCATGTGGATGTTCTGTACCCGCATATAGTTTCAGCTTTTTGATCATCGCGTAGCCAAGAGGACCTTTTGGAAGCATACCCTTAACCGCTTTATGTAGAACATCTTCAGGCTTATGTGCAATCAGCTTGGTGAAGTTGGTTTCTTTAATACCACCTGGGTAACCACTGTGACGATAGTACTTTTTGTCTTGCGCTTTTTTGCCCGTTACCGCGATTTTTTCTGCGTTGATAACAACGATAAAATCACCAGTATCTACGTGCGGCGTATAACAAGTCTTGTGCTTGCCACGTAAGCGACTAGCGATTTCAGTAGCTAAGCGACCAAGGGTTTTGCCGTCAGCATCTACGACATACCAGTCATGGGTCACTTCAGCTGGTTTTGCACTAAGTGTTTTCATGATAAAACCTTAAAATTAGAATTCGTTGAGAGTTTAGCTGGGAACGGGGCTCTCAAAAAACAGACTGCACATTATAAGCAGTAGCGCCTACGCTTGCAAGCTGCATTGGGGTTTATTTTCGCCTTATATACATTAAACTGCAGCGTTGGCCAGTTTTTTAGCGGTTTTAAACATTGATGAAATTTGTTAATGGCTTTTATTAACCCGACAATTATGATGCTGAAAGCTGATAAAGTCCAGCGACAACTTGCCCAACTTTGGTTTGTTTTAGGCACTCAAAACGTATCAAGCCTTGCGTTATCTCTATTTGCGGCTCAGCGCTTTCGTTGATACTTGCTACCAATTGATCCAGTTGCAGGGTTAAATCTTTATCCGCCTCTAAATAAATCAGCGTTTTTGTGTTGATTAAAGACTGTTTAATAAGTGCTGTCAAAATCGGCTGCCATAAATCTTGCGCATACGGCGGGTCGATAAAGACGATATCAAAATGCTGCTTTATCGTTTGGTTTTGCGTCAGTACTTGCTCGGCGGTGCCTTGAATAATCTGATAGTTACGGGCGTCTAAGCGTAAGTTCTCCGCACTTTTGCGCAGCATAGTGACTTGCGCCGAACTTACTTCGATAAAGGTAGCGTGCGCGGCGCCACGTGATAACGCTTCAAAGCCTAAAACGCCGCTACCAGCGCAGCTATCAAGTACTTGAGCGTCATGAATATCGGCAATCAACCAATTAAACAAGGTCTCACGCAGGCGATCTGGTGTCGGGCGCAAACCTTCGGCATCGATAAAACTCACAATGCGGCGTTTAAACTGCCCGCCAATGATACGTACGTCGCCTGCTGCGGCCTGTTTCGCATGATGGTTGTTTTTTTGCTCACGATGTTTTGAAGATTTTTTCATAATGTTTTTTAGGTATTGCCTTTCGTTCATTTATTCTGAAGTATTTTATTGCTGAACTTTTTATTGTTTAGCTTTGTCATTACTCAGCAGTGGCAGCGCCGGTTGTGGCTGCCGCGCTTTGCGCTTCTTTTTGCTCAGCGAGTGCTTGTTCTTTATCACGTAGGGCGTCACGCATGGCTTTTTCAAAGGCCTTTTGGCGCTTGATAGCTCTTAACTCATCGGCGGTTGGCGGCAAAATAGGGTCGGTTTTACGCTGTAGCATCCAATAATCAAATAAGGCACGACCAATAGGCGCGGCGACAGCACTACCGCCGCCACCATTTTCGACCAGTACCGACAGGGCGATTTCTGGCTCTTCTACAGGCGCAAAACCATTAAACCAAGCGTGATCCCAGTGACGTTTATCGAGGGCCGCTTTATTATAGCTTTTACCTTGGGCAATTGATTTGACCTGTGCGGTACCGGTTTTACCAGCGATGCGATAGCGCGGGGTATAAATGCCACGCCCTGTACCCGCCTTGATCGTTTGTTCCATCGCATCGTGCATACGCGTCCAGTCAGAAGGTTTGCCATTGTAGTCAATTTTGCCATCAGGCTTGCTAATCACGTTAACGGCCGCCGCGCCATCGCTGCTTTTTAATAAATGCGGGGTGATGTGATAGCCTTTATTGGCGGTCATGGCGGTGGCATTGGCAATCTGTAATGGCGTCGCTAAAAAATACCCTTGGCCGATACTGACAGAGATGGTTTCACCCGGTAACCAGCCTTTATCATAGGTGTCTCTTTTCCATTTTGGTGACGGCATAACGCCTGGTTTTTCATTGGGTAAGTCAATACCGGTCTGCTCACCAAAACCAAAGCGCACCATCCAGTCATGAAGGCGCTGAATGCCCATCTCATACGCCAACTTATAATAATAGGTATCGACCGACATCATGATGGATTTCTTTAAATCTACCGTACCGTGGCCACCGCGTTTCCAATCGCGAAAACGGTGCGAATCGCCGGGTAGACTGAAATAACCCGGGTCATAAATGGTCGTTTCCCAATCTCGTAGGCCGTAATGAATACCGCCCAAACCCTCAAAAGGTTTAATGGTCGAGCCGGGCGGATACGTCCCTTGTAGCGCGCGGTTATAAAGAGGCTGATCAAGGTCATCACGCAGAGCGCCGTAGTCCTTAAAAGAGATGCCCGAAATAAAAGGATTGGGATCGTAGCTTGGGTTACTAACAAAAGCCAAAACATCGCCGTTTTTTGGGTCGATAGCGACGATCGCGCCGCGGCGACCATCAAGCTGCTGCTGCGCAATGGTTTGTAAGCCATAATCTAGACTAAGCGTGATGTCATTGCCCGCAATGGGCGCTTTGGTATCAAGTTGACGTAGAATATTGCCATGGGCATCGGTTTCTACCGACTGATAACCGGGCTGTCCGAGCAAGATATCTTCATAAAAATCTTCAATACCAATCTTACCGATAAGATCGGTGCCCGCGTAGCGATCCTTATTAATTTGCTTGGA
The DNA here is from genome assembly GCF_016107575.1 of Psychrobacter faecalis. GTDB lineage: Bacteria > Pseudomonadota > Gammaproteobacteria > Pseudomonadales > Moraxellaceae > Psychrobacter > Psychrobacter faecalis. The sequence continues at coordinate 34,783 of NZ_JABAST010000017.1, forward strand.
TTCTTTATCGTTAATACGTCCGACATAGCCAATCACGTGGGCAAATAGCTCATCGTAAGGGTACGAGCGCGTGAGTTTACTCTGAATACTGATACCACGAAAAAAAGGCTGACGCTCACTAAACTGCGCCAATTGCGCTTCGGTCAAATCAATTTTGATGGTCACCGGGTCGTTTTTGGTTTTGCTAACCCGTGCCAAAATATCGGTAATGTCTTTTTCGGTAAGATCAAAAATGGGCGCGAGCAGATTTAGCGTGCGCTCTGGATCTTCGACTTCGTCAGGGCTGAGCATAGCGGTAAATACGGGCTGATTGTCAGCGAGAATCACACCGTTACGGTCGTAAATATAACCGCGACTGGGCGGCGCAGAGATGAGCTTGATGCGATTGTTATCGGCTTGGGTAGTGTACTTATCATGAGCATACACTTGCAGATAACCGTACCGCGCGATCAAACCCAACAAGCCCACAAACATAAACAGCCCAAGGATAATAATGCGGCTGGTAAAAATACGATTGACCTGTTCAGTATCGGACGCGAGCGGTTTGTTCATATAAAGTCAGTACCCAGACGATCAGTAAAACGGTCGTTGATAAAGTGATGGTTGATTAAGCACAGATAAATAAAGCCAAGAAAGATACAGTCATTTTTTTGTTTATCTAAAGCGGGGTGAGCATAAAGGATAAGACAAAGTATTTCAATAACATAGCGCGATGATTTATCAATAAAAAGGTCAAATAATTTACTTACCGTCTTCAGCTAGCCAGTAGCATTAAGCAACCGCAAATTATAACAGAACAAACACTTGCGCGCAGTAGGCAGTCGTCTATTTTGTGAGGATCGTTATTGCCATGATCGACAGTGTTCTTTAGCCATTTTTAACATCATTAAATGATAGTAAAGGTTTAGGGTGGTGAGTAGGGCGCAAAACGTGTCATCGCTAGTCACAACTTGCCAAGGCTTGATATGTGCTAATAAATAGCAAGTATGCTAAAATCAGGCGATTTATTTTAGCCACTTATCGCATCTATAGCGTTATTTAATTTAGTGGTTATTGAGGATAGAGCGTTTTTATTGAGCGTTCTTAATCGACTAAGGATATTTGCTTAACAACGACCATCATCACCTCAAGGATAATTAGAGTCATGGATGCAAATTCATTGTGGCAGACGATAGCGGAACACCCCGAGTTTTTTGCTATGTTGACCATTCCACCAGTGACTGCATTTGTCACTTGGATACACGTGTGGATGGCACTCAAGATGCTATTTTATCCGATTAAATTTTGGGGTATTCGGATTCCAAACTTTCCATTCTTTGGTTTGCCGGGATTGGGTTGGCAAGGGATTGTGCCACGTAAGGCAGGCAAGATATCGGGCGTGATTGTTGATCAGACGCTCTCAAAGCTGGGTTCGCTCGATGAGTTTTTTCAGGCGATGGAGCCAGAACAGATGGCGGTATTTATCACCGATACGGTCGATGAAAACCTTGAGAGTTTGATTGATGAGATTATGCTTGACCATTCGCCAGCGCTGTGGGGCAATCTGCCTTATGCGTTAAAGCGCCGCGTCTATGCCCAAGCGCATCAAGAGTTGCCAAATATCATGCAATCCTTGGTGACCGATTTGACCTATCACGTCGAAGATTTGGTCGATATGCGCAAAATGATTGTCAATAAAATGGAAAGTGACCGGCGTTTGATGGTCAATATGTTTTTAAAAGTTGGGCAAAAAGAGATTGATTTTATCTGGCATATCAGTGCTTTGATTGGCCTTGTATTCGGTATTATCCAAATGTTTATATTTTTGGTGGTACCGCAGCATTGGACGGTACCGTTTTTTGCCGCTATTTGGGGATTTTTGACCAACTGGATTGCGATTTGGATGGTGTTTAACCCAGTTGAGCCACGTTTTATTCCGTATGTGAAGTTTTTTGTGCTACAAAGCCGTTTCCCATTTATTAAGCCGCAACTGCCGCATATCGCGCAGTACCGTTTCCAAGGCGGTTTTATGAAGCGCCAAGAGGAAGTGTCTGAGGTTTTTGCTGAGATTGTGGTCAAAGATTTGGTCACTTTAGAAAACATCATGAATGAGATGATGTATGGTGACCGCGCCGCCGAAACGCGTGAGTTGATGAAATCGCATTTGTATAAAGTGTTAGAATCGCCGGTCATTAGTACCACATTGCGGGTTGGACTGGGTCGCCGCGAGTTTGGGCAATTGAAAAATACCATTATCGACAAATCCATCGTCGCGACTATGGTGCCACTGCGAGACCCTGAACTTAATGAAAGCCGTGCCAGTAAAATATTTGGGCTATTTCGCGATCGTATTCGCGCGCTATCCCCTGATGAGTTTCAAAACCTATTGCGTCCCGCTTTTCGCGAAGATGAGATGACGCTGATTATACTCGGCGGTTTGACAGGTTTCTTGGCAGGTTGGTTGCATCTGGTCTTGGTGTTTTTCCCTGCCATGCAGTGAGAAAGGGTTTTTATGTTCTTTACACATATCGCCTACAGAGTGGATACAGAAACGTGACAAGTTGACGCTAATGTACCATGCTGTAAGTCTTCTAAGCTACAATGGCTGATAGCTACAGATGCAGAAAAAAGCATGACAATGACGGCGTAATGTCTAAAAGTAACGACTATTGACTATTCTCAGACGCATTAAAAATACTGCTTTCTAAAATAAACAATGACCGTATTAAGGTAAACAAGGTTAGACCGTATGTTAATCACAGAATTGGGTTATTTTGCCTTGCTGGCCGCCTTTGTATTGGCGATTTTGCAGGTGGTATTACCAACCATGGGTGTCATGAACGACCACGTTGCCTGGCAGCGCCTTGCTCCGAGTTTAGCGTGGGCGCAGTTTGCGGCCATGATTGTCTCGTTTGGGTCATTGATGGCAGGCTTTTATTTTAATGATTTTAGCTTGGTTTATGTCACCCAGCACTCTAATACCTTGTTACCTTGGTATTATAAATTGTCGGCGACATGGGGCGGACATGAAGGTTCGCTGCTACTATGGATGACCATTATGGCCACTTGGTGTGCGCTGGTCTCCTACTTTAGCCGTGGCTTACCATTGACCATGCGCGCCCGCGTACTGGTAATATTGGCTGGCGTGCAAGTGATGATGCTGGCGATGTTAATCTTTACCTCATCACCGTTTGATCGCACTTTACCAAATTTACCCGTCGATGGCGCCGATTTAAACCCTCTGCTACAGGATTTTGGTTTGGTTATCCACCCGCCGATGCTGTATATGGGCTATGTGGGTATGGCTGTGCCATTTGCATTTTGTATGGCAGCATTATGGGAAGGACGTTTGGACGCTGTCTGGACCCGCTGGTCGCGTCCATGGGCACTGGCTGCATGGGGCTTTTTGACCGTTGGTATCGCACTTGGTTCTTGGTGGGCTTATTATGAGCTTGGCTGGGGCGGTTGGTGGTTTTGGGATCCAGTAGAGAACGCCTCATTGATGCCTTGGTTAGCTGGCTTAGCTTTACTGCATTCATTAGCCGTGACCGAAAAGCGCGGGGTCTTTAAAGCGTGGACCATTATGCTGGCCATTTTTGCTTTTGCCTTGAGTCTTTTGGGCACCTTCCTTGTGCGCTCAGGCGTCATTACTTCGGTGCATTCGTTCGCTGCCGACCCAACGCGCGGTCTGGTTATTTTAGTCATTCTGGGTATTATCGTCGGTGGCGGGCTGTTGATGTTTGCCGTACGCGGTTGGCGTCTGACGGTTGAAAGTCAGTATCAGCTGATATCGCGTGAATCATTTTTAGTCATTAATAACGTGATTATTTTAATCTCAACCTTAGTCGTACTGCTTGGTACGCTATATCCTATCATCGCTGACTCCTTTAATTTAGGTCAGGTCTCTGTTGGTCCTCCGTACTTTAATGCGCTATTTGTACCTTTGGCTTGGCTGTTATTAGTAGCGATGGGCATGGGTTCTAATATTCGCTGGAAAAAAGACAGCCGTCCGCTCTTAGGCGCCGGTATGGTCATTGCGGTCAGCAGTTTATTATTAGCAGCGATTATTGCCTACTTTGTTAGCCCGTCTGATATGTTAAATATTGGCGTGACGCTGGCGGTTAGCTTTTGGGTTTTACTTTGGATGGCAGTCGATTTTAAAGACAAAACCAAAAACGCCCCAAGTTTCTTTAAAGGACTACGTCAGCTACGTTTGAGCTACTGGGGGCAGCAAACTGCTCATATTGGCGTAATCGTCGCCGTCATCGGGGTGGCGTTTACCAGCACCTTGAGTGTCGAGCGCGATGTGGCATTGGGTGAAAATGAAACTGTGCACGTACAAGGCTACGACTTTGAGGTCAAAGATTTTCATGAAGTCAGGGGCAGCAATTTTGATGGTATGCAAGCACAGGTTGAGGTGACCAAAGAAGGTCGCGCGGTGACAACTTTGTATCCGGAAAAACGTACTTATATTATTAGTGGTATGCCAATGACCGAGGCGGCAATTGATGCCAGTCTCATGCGTGATGTCTATGTAGCGCTGGGCGAGCCTATCGCAGAAGACAGTAATAAGTGGGCGGTACGTATTTATGTCAAGCCGCTGGTGCGCTGGATATGGCTTGGGGCGATTATCATGGCCTTAGGCGGTCTGCTAAGTATGCTCGATAGCCGTTATCGTTTTAAAAAGGCTAAGGCATCAACGCAAACGGCAGCCAACAAAGCAGGATTTATTACCGAAGCTCACGTAGGGGAGAAGTAACATGAGTCAGTCAAATAATTCTTCCCAAAAAGCGCCTGACAATAAAGGTGATGCAAACCACAAAACGACCAAGACCATGAAAAAAAGCCAAATAAAGATATGGTTTTTGATTCCGCTGATTGTGTTTGTTGGTTTTATTATTATGCTGTACCTGCGTTTGGGTCAGCCGACGGATATCGTCACCAATACTGCGCTTGAGCGGCCGGTACCGTCATTTGAGTTGCCATTATTGTCCGATACTAGCCGTATGATGACCAATGACAATTTGCCCGAACAACCATTTTTGATGAATATTTGGGGCTCGTGGTGTCCAACTTGTATCATTGAGCATCCTTTTTTAATGCAATTAGAGGAACGCGGGGTCAATTTGGTTGGCGTTAATTACAAAGATGACATCGGTGATGCGCTAGGATATTTAAATCGTGGCGGCGATCCATTCTCCATGTCTATTCAGGATTTATCTGGGCAATTTGCTTTAGATTTAGGCTTAACTGGCGCGCCTGAAACCTTTGTGGTTGATGGGCAAGGTATTATTCGTCAGCATATTGTTGGTGAGATTAATGAAAGCAACTGGCAAAGCCGCATCATGCCCTGTCTGATGGTGCTCAATGAAGCGGATAAGAAAAATGTCAGTCCCGATCCTAGTCAGGTTCAGGAGGTGTGTAAATGAACGCCATACCTTTAACAGTGATGTCATCAAAAAGCACGTCATCAAAAAGCCTGTCAGCACAAAGCATAAAACCAGCAAATTTTATAATAAAGTTAGCCGGCTTAATGCTTGCGTGCTTGCTTAGTTTTATCCTCAGTTTCAGTGCGCATGCTGCCATTGACGTTTATGACTTCGATTCGCCGCAGCAAGAAGCGCAGTATCGCGGACTTATCGAGGAGCTGCGTTGCCCCAAATGCCAAAACCAAAATTTGGCAGGTTCTGATGCGCCCATCGCACAAGATTTAAAGCAAAAAACGTACGACATGATCAAAGAGGGTCGTAGTGATGCTGAGATACGCGCTTATATGCAAGAGCGTTATGGCGACTTTATTACTTACAAGCCGCCTGTGCGCCCATCGACTTGGATACTGTGGTTTTTTCCGCCATTATTATTGATTGTGCTAATCATTGGCTGGTTTTGGCAAAGTAAACGTAGCCAGCGCGTGGCGCGCGGTGAAAGTGCGATTAATATAGACAGCGCCGCAGCGTTATCGGCGGCAGAAAAAGCGGAGCTTGATCGTTTATTGTCGCGTAGCAATAGCAATAGCAATAGCAATGCTAAAAGCGAAGCTGTTATCACCAGTACAGAGGACAAAAAATGACCCTATCTTCTACTTTTGGCTTATTTATTGCCCTAAGCTTATTTATTGCGCTGCTACTGGCCGTTATCGCTATCATGCCATGGCTACGCGCCTCACGCTTGCGCGACAAGCCCGTTGACAACCAACTGCTAGACATCAACGTTGCCGTATTCCGTGAGCGTCTAACAGAGCTGCAAACCGATAAAGACAGCGGCACCATCGATGACGTCCATTACCGCAATCAAAAGCTCGAGCTTGAGCGCCAATTACTGGACGCGCAGCGCACAGTCACGCCCATGGTAGCGCCAAGTTACAAAAGTCGTTTGATTATCATGATATGGGTGCCGGTATTGGCAGGATTGGCTTATTTTTTAATCAGTGACCGTACGTCAGTATTTGACTTATGGGTGGCTGAAGATAAAGTCGGACAAGTGGCAGATGACTTATTGACTGGTAAAATCGATCAGCCGCCTGCTTGGGCGATTGAAGACGGTACGCAGCTTATCAGTGCCATGCAGACCAACGTCTATCGTCATGCTGATGATCCTGATCGCTGGATGCGTCTGTCTGAGCTGTTTTTATCATTAGAAGCAACCGACTCAGCGCTTGAAGCCTTATCGCGTGCTTATCGTTTGTCGCCAGGCAATGAAGAGATCGCCACCACTTATGCGCAAATCAGCTTTTTTGCCAATAAAGGCCAGCTCGATGCCAATAGCCGCCGCGTCTTACAAGACGTACTGGCAAAAAATCCACAGCATGAAGGCGCCCAAATGCTGATGGCAATGGGTGAGGCGCGTGGCAATAACTTTGAGCAAGCACAAGGATGGATTAAGCGTTTGCGCGCCAGTATTGCCGCCAAACCGGGCGACCATAGCCAAGCGCTGGCAAGCCTTGATGAATTGAGCGCCAATGTCAGCGCTCAGCAGCAGCAGGCATCTGAGGGCGTTGAGGTTACGGTCTCTATTAATGCAAGTTTGCTACCATTAGTAAAAGCAGACGATGTGTTATTTGTCGCTATTCGTGATGTCAAAGGTGGGCCACCGTTCGCTGCCAAGCGTTTACCGATTAGCGTCATTAAACAGGGAGAGGCGACTATTAGCCTAAGTGATTTAGACGCCATGATGCCTGAACGTACGCTTGCGTCTGCTCGAGGCGATAAAGTCCAGCTTGCTGTCATTGCGCGTATTAGCCATAGCGGCACCGCCGATGCTGAATCCGGTGATTTAACCGGTAATCCTGTTGTCATTAGCGCTGACCAAAATCAGGTCAATGTGGCGATTAATCAACAAGTTCCTTGATAGATATATTGTAAAAATTGAATACTTAGTAAATGTGCGCCGTCATACTTTTGGCGGCGCACAACCCGCACAATCTTATCTGATGAACAGATAAGTCATCGTAACTTGCCGCATCAAGACTAAAAATACTTGAGCTTTTGAAAGCCACAAGGTAAGGTAAGCTCTGCAACCCACCAATCCCTAAGTTTTATTAGTCCCAAAATCCTATCTATTAAGGAGAGTCGTATAATGATGCGTATTATTTTGCTAGGTCCACCAGGCGCCGGTAAAGGTACCCAAGCCCAGTTCATCTCTAAAGAGTATGATATCCCGCAAATCTCAACAGGTGATATGCTACGTGCCGCCATCAAAGAAGGTACTGAACTTGGCAAACAAGCAAAAGATGTGATGAACGCTGGTGGTTTGGTTTCTGATGATCTTATCATTAACCTCGTGCAAGAACGCATCGCCAAGCCTGATTGTGTCAACGGCTGTATTTTAGATGGTTTTCCGCGTACCATTCCACAAGCCCAAGCGCTTGCTGATGCCAACGTAGCGATTGACCATGTGATTGAAATCAGCGTGCCTGATGATGAAATCGTTAAGCGCCTATCAGGCCGTCGTCAGCATGCTGGTTCTGGTCGTGTTTATCATATCGACCACAATCCACCTAAGGTCGAAGGTATCGATGATGTGACGGGCGAGCCGTTGATTCAACGCGAGGACGATAAAGAAGCGACCATTCGTGATCGTTTAGCGACCTATCAACAGCAGACCTCTGCTTTGGTTGGTTACTATCAAGAAAAAGCAGCTGAGGGCGGCGATGCTCCTAAATATGACAAATTCGATGGCACCCAAGGCATTGATGATGTTAAGCAGCAAATATTATCGGCACTAAAAGGCTAAAGTTTTTTAAACGTCGCCGATAGACGTGTTGATTAACCGTTATATTCAAAACCCTGCCGCTTGTTATTAATAGCAGCAGGGTTTTTTAGTGCGTAAAAGCAAATACTAAAAAACGTCCATAAAAAAGCCGCTTACTTAAATTCAGTAAACGGCTTTTAGATACTATTGTTTAAATGCAGCTTAGCTCATACTTTAGCAGATTAAAACTTACGCGTTACCTTGGGCATCAACTTGCGCTTGCTGCTGGCTTTGCGCGTATGCTTGGTCAAAGTTGACTGGTGCAAGCAATAACTGCGGGAAGCTACCACGCGTAACGATGTCGCTAATCACTTCGCGTGCATATGGGAACAATACATTCGGGCAATAAGCACCCAAGATTTGACCGATTTGGTCTTCTGGAATGTCTTTTAATAAGAAAATGCCCGCTTGATGCACTTCGGCGATAAATGCCGCTTCTTCAGCGTTTTTGGCGTTGACACTGACCGTCAATACTACTTGATAATGATCGTCATCAAGCTTTTCAGCGTTGCTTGATAGATTGATATCAAGCTCAGGGTTCCATTCTTTAGTAAATACAGCGGCGCCTGGGACTTCAAGTGACATGTCTTTTACATAAATGCGTTCTAGTGCCAATTGTGGTTGTGCTTGTTCTTCAGCCATGGTCATTCCTCTAAAAGTTAATCAAATAATGGGGCAGATTGTCATTGTAACAACATATCATTGTAATATAAATGCAGACTAAGGTTTGAGATTTATCTCAAGGTCTTTTACGCAGTTTTTTTAAATGTTTTTTATCACAACGCTTTATTCTTAACGCTGTCTATTTTTACACAATAAAAATAGACAGAAAAGGACAATAGCAAATTAACCGGCTAATAGCTCGTCAAGCTTGCCTTGTTGGTTCATTTGGTTAAGCTCGTCAAAACCACCGACAAAGGTATCACCGATGAAAATTTGCGGCACAGTGCGATAGTTATTGGTCTTTTGCATCAAAGCTTGGCGCTCTTCGCGGCTGATGTCATGCATGCCGATTTCTTCGTAATCAACGCCTTTAGATTGTAATAATTGCTTAGCGTTTGAGCAGTATGGGCACATTGGAGTGGTATAAACTTGCACAGAAACAGTCATGGTCATTCCTTATTTATAAATTTATGGGGGAGCAATTTTGTTATAAGTAATAGGATAAATAGTAAGATAAAAAAATTATAGGGTAGTCATTAATATAATCCGTTATCAATACGTAAATAACCCCTATATTTGCTGCTGCTCCGTATAAAATGGGGATGGCTATGGCAAATTCAAGCAGTGTTGGTTAAAAAGTGCTGACGGTAGCATAGTTAGCGTATAAAAAAAGACACCTGATAAAGAGGTGTCTTTTTAATTGGTACTGCTGGTCAATAAGACCAGCTATTAATATTGTCTTACTTATGCAAACTTGGCTTGGCTTTGCCTTTGTTTTTAGACTTAGTATCTTTTAACCCAACCAATGGCATACCAGCGCCTTGCCAGCCGCCGATACCGCCCTCTAGGCGATAGACATTGTCTTTGCCAATCATTTGGACAGCAGCACCTGCTTGGATACCCATATCACAGACGATGATGACTGGCTGCTCAATCGCACGAATTTCCTCAATGCGGTCTTTGAGTTCAGTAAAAGGTATGTTGCGGCTGCCTTGGATATAACCAGTTTCAAATTTCTTTTTGGCGCGAATATCGATCAGCTGCGCATTTTGCGAGTTGACCATCATACCCAAGGTGTTGGGCGATATTTTTCTGCCACTACGTTTGTTTTCAATAGCAAAAAACAGCACGGCAAGCACGGCTAATATACCAAATAAAAACGGGTGGTTGCCCACAAATTCCAGCGCACGATCCAAACCATACCTCCAAAAATATAAGTGTTCGGTCAAACTGAGATAACAGCCCAACGATGGTGAACAAGGCGCTATTATACCGATAAGGTCATCTATAGTAAACGGGCGATGGCTTCGTCGTTACTTTATCTCGTCGTTCCTTTATCAGTAACCTTTAGACATATCTGCTAATAAGGCTTAGTATCCGCCTCTTCTGTTAGCGTGACAAGGTTTTCGACCCGGCGCTGCAACACTTCGCCGTCCGCAACCGCTTGCCACAAGGCGCAGCCTTTACTGTTATGGGTATGGCGACAATCGCGGAACTGGCAATCACCTGCCAGTGGCGCAAGCTCGATAAAGCCTGAGATAATATCATCAGGCGTTAAATGCCAAATACCGTACTCACGAATACCAGGGGTGTCGACAATGCCGCCTTGGGTTAAGTCATCTGGATTAAATGGTAATAAGCGACTGGTGGTGGTGGTATGTTGACCGAGCTTTGAGTTTTCAGAGATAATATTGACGCTTTGTGCTGATTCAGGTAATAAGGCATTAATTAAGCTGCTTTTACCGACGCCTGACTGACCAGCAAAAATAACCAGTTTTTTATCGATATAGCGCTTTAGCTCATCAAGCCCTTTTTGCTCGTCACTATCAGCGATGTTTTCAGGGCATGCAACCGAGGTCAGTACGCTCTCGTAACCAAGCGCCGCGTATTGTGCCAATAATTCACTGGTATCGACGCCGTTTTCTTGCGCCAGTAGATCAGCTTTATTAAGTACCAATAGTGGCTTTACGCCCGCATGATGACAAACGACCAAATAGCGATCAATCAATGTCGGCGCAGCGGCAGGCAAGGGTGCAAATACAATGGCCAAAATATCAACATTGGCGGCGACAGGTTTGAGCTTATGATAACGGTCAGGACGCGAAACGAGCGAGGTGCGGGGCTTGACGGATTCGATACGTCCAAAGCCGGTATTAGGGTCTGCAGTCCAGCGTACTTGGTCGCCCGCTGCTAGCATGGGCAGATTGGTACGCACATGACAGCGCCAAATATCGCCTAACGTTAATTCCTGCCAAAACGGCTCAGGATCATCAGGCGCAATCTCCGGCTGCACAGGAATTACTGCCGGCAAGCTGGTCACTTGTACTTCTAGCTGCTTACCATAATGCGCCATGACCACGCCATCCATCAAACTGTCATCGATGCTGTCTTGGCTATCAAGCTGTTGTTTGTCGATGCGACGAATCTGTTGTTTAGTCAGTTTGCGTTGCCGGATTAATGCCATGGGTTGTGACCTATTAGAAAAATATTGCTAAGTGTAGCGTGAAAATTTGCTAACATACAGCCTAAAGCGCCGCTAGCAGATAGTGGTTTTGTAATGTTTTCGTTTTATTAGGCATTATAGCCAACCAAGTGCAAAGCATATGATTTTAGCCTGACCATTTAGAGTCAGTTTAATTGATTAACAAGGCTCATAAGTTGTGCCAAAGTTTATTGACCATAGGATATTTTATGAGTACCGACGACCATCCCAATAAAATTAAAATCAAAAACCAAGGTAAAAAAGGGTTGGTGTGGATTGACCTAGAAATGACCGGACTTGATACCTTAAATGATGAGATTATCGAGATTGCGACCGTAGTGACCGATGAGGATTTAAACGTCCTTGCCGAAGGACCTGTTTTCGCAATCAAGGTATCCGATCAAGTGTTAAATAAAATGGATGACTGGAATACCAAGCAGCATGGCCAGTCAGGCTTGGTCGACCGCGTGCGCCGTAGTACCGTGACCTTAGCAGAAGCAGAAGCGGAAACCATTAAGTTTTTGAATAAATGGGTCGATAGTGGCAAGTCGCCGATGTGTGGTAACTCAATCTGCCAAGATCGCCGCTTTTTAGCCCGCCAAATGCCCGAGCTTGAGCGCTTCTTCCATTATCGCAACCTTGATGTGTCGTCGATTAAAGAGCTGTGTTTCCGCTGGCGTCCAGATATTTTAAGGAACTTTGAAAAAGGCGGCAGCCATTTAGCCTTAGATGATATTCGCGATTCTATTCGCGAACTAAAACATTATCGTCAGCATTTCTTTAAGTTGATGCCTTAACGTCATGTTTAAAGATTGGTGCCTTAAAAATCAATCTTTAGAAATAACCATTTAAGAACAAGTAAAAAGCCCGTTAACGAAACGAAAGCCGAAATATGGCTCGTTTCTTTGCGGGCTTTTTGTTTCAATGATACTTTGAATGAAAGCTTATTGGGATAATCCTTTAAGAGTATATTAGCGACTCTCATCAGGTCGCTTAATGCTATCAGGGCTGGCTTCATAAACCGCATCTAATTCTGCTTCCGACAAATATTTTTCTACCGTCGGGTATAACTCGCGCTCTTCAAAGCGAATATGGTCGTATAATAGGGTGCCAAGCTCATGAACTTGTGCCACGCTGACCTCTTTATTGCCAGATTTTTGCGATTGTTCGACCATATTTATCAGTTGATGTAATTGCTTATGCTGTCCATCAAGGGTATTGAGTACTGACGCCACATCGGATTCAGTAGCGCGGTACGGCTCTAGCGCATTAGCAATTAAATTGTCTTCAATTTGGAAGTGATAAGCCATATCGTTAATATAAGAGGTGAGATTGTCCCAATGTTTGGCAATTTCTTTGGGTTCATCCAAGCTTTCTTTGGCATGGCGAGACAGATTAAGCCCAAGATGGTGTTGGCGTGACAGCGGCTGCAATTGATTGGCGCGTTTCATAATTAAATACCTTAATGCTTCGAGAAGTCATGATTGATTAATTATTTGGAGTAATACTCTATGTTCAACTATCTTTTAATTTTGCATTTACTCGGGGCTGCAATTTGGACAGGTGGTCATTTAATACTAGCATTAGTGGTGTTGCCAAAAGTGCTATCTTCACGTAATTTAGACGCATTGTTACAATTTGAGGGGCAGTTTGAAAAAATTGGTATGCCGGCATTAGCCATTCAAATCATCACTGGATTATGGATGGTATATAAGATATTACCTAACATAGAGATGTGGTTTGCCTTTGATAATGACATCAGTGTCTTGATTGGTATAAAGCTGAGTTTGTTATTACTGACGGCACTAGTCGCGATGCATGCGCGCTTTTGGGTCATACCACGCTTATCCGCTAATAATTTGAATGGGTTTGCCATCAATATTATTCTGGTGACGTTATTTTCAGTGGCGTTCGTCGTGGTTGGTACGCTGTTCCGTACGGGATTTTAAAGAGAAGTTTTTAGATAAAATGATATAGGCTAAGTAGCAATTAATAGCTAATACAAATCAACAAACACAAAAAAACCTCAAGTAAATGAATACTTGAGGTTGAAACTTTGTACTTAATAATGCAATTAAAAACCAAGTTTTAAATATGGCGCAGCGGACGGGACTCGAACCCGCGACCCCCGGCGTGACAGGCCGGTATTCTAACCAACTGAACTACCGCTGCTTAGGTCGTCTTTAGCATGTCGTCTTCTAAAAGACCCACTCGCTAAATGAGTGGTGGGTGATGACGGATTCGAACCGCCGACATTCTGCGTGTAAGGCAGACGCTCTACCAACTGAGCTAATCACCCTTGCTGTGGGTGTGTATTATATACATTTACACATGGCTGTCAAATATTATTTTAAGTATTTTTAAAATTATGGCTAATAAATTTTATTAACCGTCACATTAAGCCGTAATTAGGGTGTTTATAGACCATATAACCGCTACATAGTTGGCTATTGCGTGCTCGCTAAAAGCCACTATACTGATAAAGCTTTTTGCATCTAACGAACAATACGTCTACTTATAGGGCGTCTACTTAATAAAACAGCGGGCTAATAACTAATTAATAGATGAATGATTTGAGTGATATAGGGTCATGGAGGTGAGCATAGATAATTTTAATATAGAAGCTCTGTCTATTGAAGACTACTTTACGACATGGTCGGTAGGAGACTTTGCGGGATTGGGTTTGATATTGCACGTGATTTTGATGATCGTCATGACCCTGCGTATCGTCTCGGTACAGCGCAATATCGGGGTATCGATTGCTTGGGTTGCCGTGCTTTATACTTTGCCTTTGGTTGGCTTTATTGCTTATATCTTATTGGGTGAGCCGATGATTGGGCGGCGTTATCGTGCGCGTATGAATCAGGCGCGGCTACTAATGAATGATATGGCTAAGCGTGAGCAAATGGTGTTTGATGAAGGTCAAGAGCTGCTACCCGATAATTATCGTGGGGTCAGTAAAATCGGTACGCGCTGGACAGGTTTTGGGGTGTTTCCCGGCCATCAAATGCAATTATTGACCACACCGAGTGCGATCTTTGGGCGCTTGATTGAAGATATTAATGCCGCTCAGCGCATTATCCTGATGGAGTTTTATATTATTTATCCAAAAGGTCAGATACTCGACGTCATGGATGCGCTGATGGCAGCGGCGCGGCGCGGCATAGAGTGCCATATTTTGGCGGATAGTGTGGGCAGTTTTAGCTTTTTTAATAGTAAACAGCATCGCATGTTAGAAGAAGCCGGGGTTTTTGTGCATCAGTCGCTACCGGTTGGTTTGTTTAAAACCCTATTTAAACGCTCAGATTTGCGTAATCATCGCAAAATTATCGTCATTGACGAACATATAGGCTATATCGGTAGCTTTAACTTGGTAGATCCAAAGTTTTTTAAACAAAATAAAAATGTCGGTCAATGGATTGATGTGGCGATACGCAGCGTCAGTCAAGAGCCGATAAATATTGCCACAGCGATGGCAAAAGTAGTGGTCACCGATATTGGCGCAGAAAATAAAGACAATCTCGATGCGCTCAATCACCGCGTGAATAACTATACGCGTAAGCTTTATGTCATGAGTCCGACTATTAATGATATCAATAGCCGCGTTAAAGTATTAGACGAGATTAGCGATACAGATGAGCTACCCGAGATTGGGTCGACATCGATTGTGATACCGCGTATGCCAGTCGTTGAGAATGTGTTAGCGCAGCTGATACCTTCGGCGCCGCAAGTGACGGCGCACGTGATTTATAATACCTTGATGACGGTGATTCATCGCGCCAATAAACGCATTCGCATTACCACGCCGTATTTTGTCCCCGATGAAGCCTTGTCAGGGGCGTTGACTACGGCGGCTAAACGTGGGGTTGAGGTGACGATTATTGTGCCCGAAAAGGTAGATTCATTTTTGGTGCAGCATGCCTCGCAAGCGTATTATCAAGAGCTACTCGAAGCCGGGGTAACCATTGCTTTATTTAAAGGTGGACTGCTGCATGCTAAAACCGTGGTTATTGACGATGATTATTGTCTGTTTGGTACGGTAAATATTGATATGCGCAGTTTTTATTTAAATATGGAGGTCAGCTTAGCGATTTATACGCCAGAAATGGTCGCGCAGGTTGCTGATTGCCAAGAAGTTTACTTGCAGAGTTGTCGGTTTTTAAGCTTAGAAGAATGGCAAGAGCGCCACGGGGCAGAGCGCTTATTTGATAATGTGGTGCGCTTATTTAGTCCTTTATTGTAGCGCTTTTGATTTTAGGTTAAGGTAAACTACTTATTTTTATTACCATCTTATTTTTATTATGATTTGAAATGTTGGTTTTCAAAACGCTCAACTTTAAAAGATAGGCTCGCCTTATGTCTGCATCGCCCTTAACACCGCTTGATTACATCGCAGCAGGCTATTGGCAAGATTTTTTAGCTGGCCGTTTTGTTGCCGGCGGCATGGCTTATGAAACGGAATTGCATCGATGCACACTCGATGAGTCGCTGGCAAGTTTACAGCGCGTAGATACTTTGCTGTCGCAGATACGCCGCGATATGGTTAGGTCGGGCAGCTGGGATGAAGCGGCGCTATTAATAGATGAGCGCTATCGTAATTTTATGGTATTTTTGGCATTTTATGCCGGGCGCGTATTGGCACAGCAATGGCAAAATACGCCGCATTGGTTCGGTGAGTTTGAGCTACGTAAGCGCTATCCGGCCTTACCGCTACTGACCGATGATTTTTATCAGCATATGGCCGTGGTTTATCGCGATGATGGTGAGGTTAATAATCAGTTTAATATGACTGACTCGCTATTTTTTGCTTTAGAGCCGATAGGACTGCGGCTGTTTGGTCATATTGATAGAGCGTTTCAAGCAGTGCAAGGTGGTCAAGTGGCAAGCGGGCTATATCAAGCAGTGAGTGCAAGACTACCAAACGCCATTGATAATACCCATATATTACCCGTAGACAGCGCACCACCTGCTGATAAAAACGTGACTGAAGTAGGAACGACTCAGCATAACAGACAAGACATTTATACAAATCGTGTTAATAGTAATGCTGATAACGGGCTGCAAACAATACCTGAAGTTGTCCAAACAGAGGCGGTATCAGCAAAGCCTAATTTATCGACCGCTTCATTAGAAAGCTCCACTGTACAAACTATAACGGCAGAAACTGCGTCAGTAGCATCTTCACAAGCAGCGTTAAAAGAAGTTGCAGTAAAACCAACAGTAAAACCCGCACCAACTCCAGAACTTTTTACTCAATTGCTGATAGAGCTTGATGAAATAGACGTCGCCCAAAGCGCTGGCAAGACAGAGTATGAGCAAGCCCGTAAAGTTTTAGATCAATTTGAGCAGCATATTGCTAAGCAAGAGAAACCGCGCGCGCAAGTTATGTTTTCAGCAAAGCATTTGGTAGCAAAGCAGCAAGCCCTAACAAGATTGCAAGACGCTGCCCATGCAGGTAATAGCGCGGCGATGCTACGTTTGGCGATGTATGAGCTGCTTAGTGAAGGAATAAATACGGATAAAGTGGCTGGTATGGAAGTAGGCGTAGAATGGGTTCAGAAAGCCGCGAGCAAAAACGACAGCCGTGCCCAGCGCCTATTAAGTAAGCTCTACTATCAAGGATTTGGCGTGCCGCAAGATATGACTAATGGGAAATACTGGCTTGAGCAAGCGGCCAAAAATGGTCATCCAGAAGCGGCCAGTTTGATGAGCCAATGGCGGCAAGCGCAAACGTTAATCAGCACACAAAAACAAGAGCAGCATAGCCTCAAACGTTATCAGCTATTGTTTGCGGTAATCATTGTTATTGCTATATTAATCTTCATTATTGTCTAAATACTTATTTTAAATTCTAGCTCTTAAATCCTCGTTTTTAAATCTTTGTTTCTGATAGCAAGTGCTTTAAAACTATTGTTTAGCATTAAATTCAGGTAGAATTGGCGCGTTTTTTATTGGCATTTTTTATTGTCATTTTATAACGTCACCTCCTATCGTCCGATCCATTACTAATCTGGGCTTCTTCATGCCATCTTCTGATAATTCCTTACCCTCTTTTGATAAGTCGACTCAGCCGATACAAAGCCGAGCTGTTTATAAGCCGCCTGTTTATTACCAAGTAACGATTGGGTTGCTAAAACCGCTCTATCGTCTGCAAGTATGGCGCCGCTCGCATAAGCGTGATAATTATCAGCAAGAAGTCGAGCAGCGTTTTGGTAAGCGCTATCCTGCGCCGCCTGTACCTAATGCCAAAGTTAAACCTAATGCGACTGCCAACGAAAATGGCAATCTTAAAGAGAGCAATGGCAAAAAAGTCATTTGGTGCCATGCGGTCTCTTTAGGCGAGACCAATACTGTCGCGCCTTTGCTGGATGCGCTATTGGCAAAAGGCTATCAGATATGGTTGACCAATACCACGCAGACTGGATATGCGCGCGGTGCCAGCCGCTTTGCCGATGATATTGCCCAAGGTCGCTTAAGCCATAGCTATGTTCCTGTCGATAGCCCTGCGGTGATTGAGACATTTTTAGGACATGTACAACCCGTCGCCGCCCTGTTTGTAGAAACCGAGCTTTGGGCCAATATCTTAACCAAACTGTCCGAGCATCATATTCCAAGTGTTTTGGTCAATGGACGGCTGTCGGCGTCTTCTTTTAAAAGCTATCAAAAAATTGGCGCTGTCAGTGCCAGTATGATGAAGAATTTGAGTTTGATTATTGCGCAGGATAATGAATCGGCAAAACGCTTTCGGCAATTGGGCGCTCATAGCGCGCAAATTCGGGTGGCAGGTTCGCTAAAATGGGTAATCAATACGCCAAAGCCAAAAAATGACAATAACAATGACGATAATATAAAAACAGCTGAAATAATAAACGATGGCGCAGACTTGGACTTAGATTTAGGCATAGCAGATCGTCCGATTTGGGTGGCAGCAAGCACCCATAGCGGTGAGGAAGAGATCGTATTATCATGGCAGCAGCAAATCCTATCTAACCCTTTATTAGCTAATAGTTTGCTGATTATCGTGCCAAGACATCCAGAGCGTTTTGATGAAGTGGCAGAGCTGATTGAAAAATCAGGATTGGCGATGGCGCGGCGTAGTGCTGAAGATGCCATTAGCGCAAATACTCAAGTCTATCTCGCTGATAGTATGGGTGAGTTGATGCGCTGGTATGCGCTTGCCGATGTGGCATTGGTAGGCGGCTCATTAGTCGATATTGGCGGACATAATCCCGTTGAGCCGGCAAGCGTAGCAACGCCAGTATTGATGGGTGCTTATACCCAATCTTGTCAAAGTGTGGTTGATAAGCTTGCTAGCGTTGGAGCGTTATATCAACCAAATAATGTGTTTTATAGCGCGATTAGTGCGAATGGCCAAGTATCTCAGCCGCTATTACAGCCGCATCGCTCTGAGAGTAAACAATCTTCTTCAGATGATGATGACAATCTTCTTTATCAGCAGCTAAAGTATTGGCTCAGTCATCTATCCTTAGCAAAACAGGCAGGGCGAGCGGGTGCAGCAATGACCGAGCAGCAGCAAGCAGTCTTGCATCGGCAGCTATCGATGATTGAAGGTGTTATTGAACAATACGCTCAACCATCTTTTGAGCAAGACCTGAGCCAAGACGTGAATTAACAGCGGATATAAGTGACGCTATGAACTGTATATTATTACCAGCGACCAACTTTCAACATGATAACGCGTCTGCGTATATCAGTGATTTGGCGCAAATTGCTCATGTGAATAAAGTGCTAAATGCCCAAGTAGGCGATAGGTTGAAAATTGGTCAGCTTGGTGGTCAGCTTGGTAGCGCTATCATTAAAAATATTACGCCTGACAGTATTCAGCTAAGTGATATAAAGCTGATCATCAATCCGCCACCAAAGCTTAATCTTACGGTGGTGTTGGCATTGCCACGGCCAAAGGTGTTACGCCGCCTAATCATGGATATGACCGCACTCGGCGTTAACGATATTATTCTTATCAATAGCTACCGTACGCAAAAAAGCTATTGGCAAAGTCCAATGCTAGCTCGCCTTGACGAGTTTGTGTTAGAAGGGTTGCAACAAGGCGTGGACACAATTGCGCCGCGCATTAGCCTGCAAAAACGCTTTAAACCCTTTGTCGAAGATAAGCTTGCAAGTTTAATCACCAATCGCGCTATCGTTGCTCATCCTTATAGCGCGCTGTCATTTGCGCAATATGTCCAGCAACCACTGGCAAAACCTAAGACAGCTCATGAATCGGTTTTACCAAGTATGGTATTTATCGGTGCTGAAGGTGGCTGGAATGATTATGAGATTGAGTTGCTTGCTGAGCAAGGATGTACGCTAGTTAATATCGGGCCACGCATCTTACGTACCGAAGCGGCGGTCAATGTCATTTTGGGACAATGGCTGCTACAAGGTCGAGATTAAGCTCAGGCAGATACATAAATCATTGATATCTTGTTAAAAATTAGACCAGTTTATCGGCACAGCAGGGCCAGATAAATGTATTGATAATTAATCTCATTTCTATTAGTATAATGTGTCTTAGATATTAAGGTCTTATTAATCCCGCTGTTTAATCATTTTCTAATGATTTTAATGTCGTCTTATCTCACTTATCCGTAGCACCATTATGGGGAATGCCATGTCATTAACTGCTATCAGTGCAAATCTATCTTCTAGTAAGCTTACTTTACCTATTGCTGTATTTAGCATGATGTTGGGTCTTGCGGGCTGTAGTAACTCATCGACGCCAGAAGAAAACGTAGATGCTGACACTACAACCACTGCTGAACAATCTGGCACTGAGCAAGAAGTGGCGAAAAATGATGACGCAACGGCCGCTGGTGGGCAAACCGTTACTATTTACTCATCACGTAATGAGCAGTTGATTAAACCGTTATTGGATAAATATACCGAAAAAACAGGCGTTAAAATTGAGCTGGTCACCGATAAAACCGGCCCATTGATGGCGCGTCTGCAAGCGGAAGGTAAAAACACGCCTGCGGATATGTTATTAACCGTTGACGCGGGTAATTTATGGCAAGCAGCGGAGCAGGGCTTATTGCAACCTGTGTCTTCTACTATTTTAGAAACCAATGTTCCTGCTAAATACCGTGATCCAAAAGGTCAGTGGACAGGTCTGTCTTTGCGCGCGCGTACAATTTTTTATGATCCAAGCAAAGTTAGCGCCGACCAACTATCTACTTATGCAGATTTGGCCGATCCAAAATGGAAAGGCAAACTTTGTCTGCGTTCATCAAAAGCTGTTTATAACCAATCATTGGTTGCAAGCATGATGGAAAATCTGGGCGAAGAAAAAACAGAAGAAATTATTCGTGGTTGGGTAGCTAACTTAGCAACAGACGTCTTTAGTGATGATACCAGTATGTTAGAGGCGATTGCCGCTGGTCAGTGTGAAGTGGGTATTGCTAACAGCTATTATTATGGTCGCCTGCTTGATGAAAAACCAAATTTCCCTGTAAAAATATTTTGGGCGAACCAAGGTACGACTGGTACTCATGTCAACATCTCTGGCGCTGGGGTTATCGCTAACTCAGACAATCCAAATGGTGCGCTTAAATTGATGGAGTGGTTATCTTCTGATGAGGCGCAAGGTCTTTATGCCAGTTCTGATAAAGAGTATCCTGTAAAAGTAGGTATCGATGAGTCAGAGCTACTCAGATCTTGGGGTCCGTTTAAACAAGACAGTATCAGCGTGCAGAAGTTTGGTGAGCTACAAACCCAAGCCATTCAAATGATGGATAAAGCGGGTTATAAATAACAGGCTACAAGTCGCTGAGCGGTTGGTTTTTAGCGATTAGATGTTTAGTCATCTAGCATCTAATCGCGTCATTATGCGTATGACTCGGTAACAATTTATGATAACAATGCCAGAAGCGTCTGCTAAACAAGACAATACTGTCAATGAAGCTAATAACGACAATAATAGCCCGTCTATCAGTCAAGACCATGTCGTCCGCAAACGTATTATCTCGAAATCAGTCTTAGGACTGATTTCGTTGTTTATGCTAGTACCGATTTTAATCGTACTATTATCGTGGACGCAGCCGGTCGCTGATATTTGGACCCACATGCGTCAATATGTGTTGCCGCAAGTGTTAAAAAATACCGTCATTTTATTGCTGATGGTGACACTGATTTCTGGCATTATCGGCACGGCACTTGCGTGGGTGACCAGTATGTACCGCTTCCCGGGACAGCGGTTTTTTGCGTGGGCGCTGATGCTGCCATTAGCGATGCCCGCTTATGTCTTAGCATTTGTCACTGTCGGTATCGTTGACTTTAGTGGACCGCTGCAAACGGCGTTAAGGGAGTTTGGTTTTACCACCGCTATTCCCTCGGTACGTAATGTTTGGGGCGCAGGTTTGGTATTGTCGTTGGCATTTTATCCTTATGTCTATTTGCTGGCACGCCAAGCGTTTTTATCGCAAGGCAGGCGCGCGATTGAAGCGGGGCAGATGCTTGGCTTAACTCGTAGTAAGGTGTTTTTTCGGCTGGCATTACCACAGGCGCTGCCTTGGGTCATTGGTGGTTTGCTGCTTGCTAGCATGGAAACGCTGGCAGATTTTGGTGCGGTATCGGTCTTTAATGTCGATACTTTTACCACGGCGATTTATAAAGCATGGTTTGGATTTTTTAGTCTAACCACTGCCGCGCAGTTGGCCGCATTATTAATCGGCGTGGTTTTTATCGTCGTCTTGTTTGAGCAGTATTGGCAAACCAAGCGTGGTAATACGGTGACGCAAGGTAGTAGCCAGCGTTTTGAAGCCAGTAAACCTGCGAAGTGGGGCATGGCGCTACTTTGTACGCTGGTATTTTTAATAGCGTTTTTGATTCCATTTTTGCAGCTGCTTTATTGGACCGCTTTAAACTTCCAGCAAGACTTTGACGCGCGTTATATTGATTTTGTTAGCAATAGTCTTATGGTTGCCAGTATGACGACGATATTTATCGCATTTTTGGCGATTATTATTGCGTGGGTCAAGCGTCAATATCCGGATAAATCGACCAAACTCATGACTACTTTAGCCAATTTGGGCTATGTGGTGCCGGGTACGGTCTTGGCGGTTGGGATATTTATTCCGATTGCGTGGCTTGATAATCAGCTGATAGCTTTTGGTATTACCTCAACGCAGTTTTTTTCTGGCAGCGTGATTGTGATGCTGCTCGCCTTGTCGACACGCTTTATGACAGTAAGCTTTCAGCCGGTCGACCGTCAGCTACAACGCTTGACCGTCAATCAAGAAGCGGCAGCGAAATTACTCAGTGATAGCCCATATCAGCGCTGGCGGCAAGTGATGCTACCCGTACTTAGCCCTGGGGTGTTAACTGGGTTATTAATGGGTTTTGTCGAAGTTATGAAAGAGATGCCGATTACTTTGATGACGCGGCGACAAGGCTGGGATACACTGGCAGTACGAGTGTTTGAGATGACCAGTGAAGGCATGTGGGGACGCGCCGCCTTGCCAAGTTTGTTGATTGTACTGGTTGGTCTTATTCCTGTTTGGATATTGCTGCGTCAAAGTGATAAACAAGGTTAAACGCCTTTATCATTAAGCAACCATAATCGAAGCGCTATAATCAAAGAGCCTTAATCAAAAAGCCCTAGTTAAAAAAGAAGTATTTTAAAAAAGCCATACCAAATACCGCGTCAATGATGGGTTTTATTCACTAATAGCTTACTGGTACCGTCTATGTATACTAACTTGATGAACGATTCAACCAATCCAGCAGCGCCTAAATCCGTCAAGGTGGGCGGCAAGCCAAGACCGGAGCATGTGAAAAAACCACCGACGACTTTATTAACCAAAGCTCAAGTAGCAAAGCTGCAAGCAGATAGAAGCTTGCCTAAAAATACAGCAAAACAAAATATATTAAAACAAAGCATATCAAAACAAGGTACTTTAAATCAAAGCGTTATAAATCAGACTGTCTCAAATCAAGAAGCAGCAGAACAGAGCCAATCGCAAGATAACCAAGCTATTAAAGCATCGACTAACAACACCAGCGCTGATGACGCTTACTTTAGCGTCCAAGATTTAATCGTTGGCTATAACGATACGATTATCGTTAATGGTTTGACGCTCGATTTACAGCAAGGTGAAATAGGCTGTTTTTTAGGTTATAGCGGCTGCGGTAAAACCACGGCGTTAAGGGCAATTGCTGGTTTAGAGCAAAGCCGCGGTGGCAAAATTCGCTTAAGTAATCAACGTCTGACCGAGCAGACAGCGCGCACCACCTTTGCGGTCGCGCCAGCCAAGCGCGGTATGGGCATGGTCTTTCAAGATTATGCGTTATTTGGCCATTTAAGCGTGGCAAAGAATATCGCTTTCGGTCTTAATAAATGGTCGGCTGCTGACAAAAAAGCGCGTGTTAAAGAAATGCTAGCACTTGTCGAATTGACGGAACATGCCGATAAACGTCCTAATGAGCTATCGGGTGGTCAGCAGCAGCGGGTGGCATTAGCACGTGCGTTGGCACCAAAGCCTAAACTCTTGCTACTTGATGAACCGTTTTCTAATTTAGATGTGGTACTACGTGAATCACTGGCGATGAGCGTGCGTGATATCCTTAAACGTACCAATACCACCGCTATTTTGGTCACCCATGATCAAAACGAAGCCTTTGCTTTAGCGGATAAAGTCGGGGTCATGGATAAAGGTAAATTGGTCCAGTGGGCCACGCCAAGTGAGCTATATCATGAGCCAATCAGCCCATTTGTCGCTGAGTTTGTCGGCGAAGGGGCAATGATAGACGGCATTATCAAAGAAGGTCATGTCGAAACCGTACTTGGTGATATTTATCGGCGCATGGAAGTCTATGACGAGTTAGGGCAGCCACTATATTGCGAGTACGACTATCCGAACGGCACACCGATTAAAGTATTGGTACGTCCTGATGATATCGTCCATGACGATGAAAGTGCGCAGACGGCTTTAGTCGTCGGACGCGTATTCCGCGGGGCAAACTATCTATATCGCTTACAGCTTGCTGACGGTCAAACCGTATTGTCCTTAGTTGCCAGTCATCATAACCATGAGATTGGCTCGCAAATTGGTATCTTGCCTATCTTAGAGCATGTAGTAGTGTTTGATGAAAAAGACATCAATGCCACCACCTGGTCAGAGTATGATAGATCCGAGCGCGTGGAAGAAATCAGATAGTTATCAGTTTTAAAGTTAACGCTGCTCTTTAAGCGTAGCGAGAGCCTTAAACTTGGCGCGTTGCCAATATATGCAGATAACGTCCCAGCCATTTATACGGCTCGAGTTGTGAGTAGCGTAGCTCCATACGTATTACCGCATCAGGGTCATTATGACCGCCACGTTTGAGCGGCGCATAATCGTGAAATACGCGCAAGCCACTGGCAAGTATGGTTTGATACTCATGCGTCTTTAGCCACGATTCTACTTCTTCTTTAGCGACCGGATGATTGGGTGTGAGGCTTTTTTTATTGTCCGCTTTATACTCTGTATTATCTAATAAGTTAAAATTACCCATAATAAGATTGCGATAATCAAAACTTGCCGGATTATAAAAGCACAGCGATAGCGCGCCATGTTCAGTTAAGTGCTTATCAAAAAAATCCATCACAGCGGCCGGTTCTGCCAACCATTCAAGCAGCGCATGACACATAATCAAATCAAACTTTTCCGTGTTACTCGCGAGCTTTTCTTCAAGCGCTTGATACGGACAAATATACCACCTAATATCTAAATCCTTTTCGACGCTTTCAGCGTTTGCTTGCGCTTTCTCCAGCATATTGGCTGAAATATCATTGATCACCAACTTATGTCCCTGAGCCGCAAGCTCAATGGCGATTTGCGCCAGACCTGCGCCGACATCTAGAATACGTAACGGTCGCCCAAGCATTTGGCTCATCTGCGTACAATAGATAAAAATATCACGGCGCAATACGGCCAAACGAATGTCGCCCTTTAAGCCGCCATAAACCTTTTTTTCAAAATGATCGGCAATCGCGTCAAAGCTGCGGTCTGTGCGCGTATCAGATTGTGCAATGGGCGGTATGATAGCTTGTTTGCTTGGCTGGCTAGTTGCGTGATGAATGGATGGACTGCTTGCTTGGCTCTCTTTTTGTTTCATAAAGTGCTCTGTTTTATCTAAAGTATTTGCAAGGGTTGTTTATAACTTTTATTGGATTTTAATAGGGTTTTAGCGTATAAATAGTACGGTTGAAGTATAGTTTTTTATTAAAGTATCTAAACTAAACTACACTTGTCCATTGCCTAGGATTTCAGGCAATTTTCTGTTTATCACTGCTAAGGATAGCAATCATGGTCTTACCCAATTCATCCATTATAAACAAACCCGCCATGACGCGTGGTCTATTATCGATCGCCATTGCCAGTAGCTTATTGCTCGTTGGTTGTAATGACGATAATGATAAGATTGGTTTTAATAATACGCCCCAACATATCGCCTCTTTTACTGCTGCTCAAATAGATCAAGAGTTGGAAGAAGCCTCAGAAATAGGTAAAGCAGTAACACCAGATGCTATTTGCGGTGTAACCGTAGAAAAAATTAGCTACCAAACTAAAGGGTCAGCAGGTGAGGCAACCAATGCAACGGCTGCTTTGATGCTACCCAGTGGTAGTGCTGATAAGTGTCAAGGTGACCGTCCTGTATTATTACATGCCCACGGTACAGCGACTGAAAAAAACTATGATTTCACGCAAGTGGGTAATACTGATAATCCAGCAGGTGTTAGAGCCACGCTGATGGCCGCGAACTTCGCAGCGCAAGGTTATATTGTAGTCGTACCAAACTATGCAGGGTACGATACCTCTACTTTAGATTATCATCCCTACTTAAATGCAAAGCAGCAATCAGAGGAGATGGTCACTGCACTAGATACGGCGCGTGCGCTTATTAAACAACAGCAAACTGCCAATAATGCTAACTATGTCAAGGTCAAAGATTCTGGTAAGTTATTCATAACCGGCTATTCACAAGGCGGGCACGTAGCTATGGCGACGGCTCGTTTATTACAGGATCAAAATAGAGTTGTTACCGCCATTGCACCATCATCAGGGCCTTATGCCCTAGCTGCTTTTGGTGATGCTATAGTTTCAGGTAATGTGAATGCTGGCGCCACTGCCTTCGTTCCGTTATTAGCTGTGAGTTTGCAAAAAGTAGATAATAAAATTTATCGCAATCCAACGGAAATTTTTTCCAAACAGTATGCGGATACTAAGCTACCAACAACATCAAGTTTTGAAGACTTGATAAAGACTGGTAAATTACCAAAGACCGCTTTATTTCAGTCAGCACCGACAGAAATACCTCAGCTTGACCCTGTTTCACCCAGTGATAAATTTGGTTTTGCAGAAGAAAACTATTTGATTCAAACCAGTTTTCGTGCCGCTTACCTAGCAGATGTTCGGTCAAATCCTGATGGTTTAGTGGGAGGGAATGGTTTACTACCAGCGGCTAGCCCGCAAAATGAATTGCGTAAAGCTCTAAAAGATAATGATTTGCGTGACTTCATTCCTCAAATGCCTACGCTTATCTGTGGTGGTAATCAAGATCCAACTGTATTTTTTGATCTGAATAGTGGCTCAATGGCTGCCATATTACAACAAGCAAACGCTGATTCTGCGAATAAACTTAACGTTACAGTTCTAGATGTTGATACTACTAACAATGATGATCGTGTACAAAATCCAATAACCCCGATCGGTTCAGCACTAGATAACCCATGGATGCTCACCTCAGCAATAACTGATGTCCAAACTAAATTTACAGGTACGGTTGATCAAGTCTCTACAACGGCTTATACAAAAGCTTACACCAATGCTTATCAAAAAGCGCTTGCCGACGGTAAAACAGCCGCTCAGGCTGATCTATTGGCTGTTAAAGTGGGCGAAGATGCTGCGCAATTTACTGTAGCTAGTACTTACCACGCTGGTCTGGTCAGCACTGCTTGTACACAAGCCACCCGTAAGTTCTTTGAGCAAAATTTTAATCAATCGTAAGATTGTTTAAGTTTGAGTCTAATATTCATACTAATAAAAAAAACTGTATCCTTTGGATTAATGCCAGTCAGTTAAGGCAAAAACTCAATAAAAGTAATAAAATAGCCCATCTA
>NZ_JABAST010000018.1 GCF_016107575.1 Psychrobacter faecalis
GCTTATTCTCCTGTTAGTGGATTATAAGCAGTTACACAGAGTTTGGGAAACTCCCTACTTGCCTAAGGGTTGTGACTTTAGACAAGTCTCTGATAATGAAATACAGGACATTGAGAACAAACTAAACAACAGACCAAGAAAACGATTAGGGTTTAAAACGCCTATGCAGGCGTTCTATAATATTAATTAGTGTTGCACTTGGTGTGTTAATCTAAGATTCTAATAAGTTATAAACTTCCTAGGCATTTAATGTTTAAACATCTGCTAGCCTTTTTTCGCTATTTTTCTTATGATAGATAGGCTCGCGATTGTTCTATCATTTGTTAAGCCTTGTTCAATTAAGCTATCACATTAAATTATTTACTCGATATTCTTATTCAAATTTTTGCTTTGATTTTATCCAAAATAAAATGCCTATCAAATAAAAATAAAATTTTTTGCCCCATTATTTTAAAAGATTTTGCAGTCATCAGTGCTTTGTTTCTATTTTTAAATTTTTCTATATTAATTACCCATGATTGAGGAAGTGATGGATGGACGCACTAAGCGTGTTGCTACAAAATGTACATTTATTCGAAACGAAGTATTATCGATTAAATGTGACGGGCAATTGGTCTTATTCACTCACTAGGCAAGATACGATTTTATTTTATTTGGTGATGTCGGGTGGTTTTTGTATCGACGTCGGCAATGGCCCACGAGAAACGCGCGCCGGTGACATGATTATGATTCCAAGCGCGCATCAGCACGTGAGTTATGCGCTAAATTATTATAGTGATGAGGCGCAGCCGTTAGATGAGTTATTGACGAGCTGTAAAGATCATACGCTGGATTTAAAGGGTGACGGTGATTTTGAAGCGTCATTGATATTAATCGAGTGTAAGTATGATAAGGCGATGATTCGGCCTTTATTGTCCGTACTGCCATCGATTCTGCCGGAAGTCAATGATGAAGATGATGGCCGGTTTGAGGTGATTGATGTTGAGATTAGGCTACTGACGCTAGAGGCTGAGCACGAGCGCATGGGTAAAACCGCGGTGATCAATCATTGGGCAAGTATTATGATGATTGAATGTTTGCGGGTATATATTGAAAGTCTGCCTGAAGCCACTGAGAATTGGCTAAAAGCGATGAAGGATCCGTTTTTGACCAAAGCGCTGGTTGCGATGCATGAGATGCCAAGCGAAAATTGGACCATTAATAAGCTTGCTGAGGTAGCAGGCATGTCACGCTCAAGCTTTGCTCAGCGCTTTAAAGAGGTCGTTGGTATACCGCCGTTGACCTATTTGATGGATTATCGCTTGCGCTTGGCCGCGCGTTATTTGCGTTTGCAGCAAAACAGTATCAGCCGTATTAGCGGTTTGGTCGGTTATGCCTCGGATTCAACCTTTAGCCAAGCGTTTAAGCGTGTTTACGGCATCTCACCTAAAGCTTATCGGCAGCAGTATCAACAACAAACGCTCTCTTAATTAGCTGTTAACTGCTATACCTTTTTAAAAAGCGCTCAGGCTATTTATCGGCCTTAGCGCTTTTTTGCTCGATGCTCATTATTAATTAAAACTCCCGCCTTTTACCATAACTATTACTTACCATCACCTTTATCACTGATTTCGATACTGAGTATTTCGGCGATGGCTAGCTGACAATGCACTTAGGTTAAGGTACTATAGAGTCATGTTTTGCCCAAGCGTAGTAGTGAGATTTTAGCGCATTTTATGGCACTGTCTGCTGGCCGCTATCGATAAGTAGTTGGTTTTAAACGCTGATAGACTATTCATTTAGGATAACTTGGGCAAAGTTTATTTTTGCAGCTAATGGTATTTTATGACTGAACCAACCGCTAAGCCAACCGTGACTTCAAATAGCCAGCGTACTACTGCGTCCGCTACGCCGACGGGCAACGCTGATAAAAAAGACGTAAAAAGTAAGGCGAAAAATAAACCGCGTACGGCAAAAAACAAGCAAAAAACCAATATTACGCCTGCGCTTGATAAAGCGGCGCTGCTCGCGTTATTTACGTTATCAAATACTGAGTCAAATGTTGAATTAGGCGTTGAGCAAGCAAGTCTAAATACTCTTAGCAGCAGTGAGTCGAACAGCAGCGAAACCAATGTCGCCACGCAGCGGTTAGCGCTTTATCGTCGTCAGCATGAGCGCACACGCCAGCTATATATGGCCTCCGCCGCTACTCGTCCTACGTATCTGGTGCAAACGCTAAAAACGCAGTTTGCAGAATATCAGCAATATTTACTGGCGCAGCAGCTTGATAAACGTGGTCTGATGGATACCGATGGGCTAGAGCGTTTATGGCAACAGTTGCACGTGGTCGATGATATTATCGAAGATATCGTGCGTCATATGCCCGCACAGCAGCCCGCCGGTTGGCAGCTGACGACACAAGATGGTCATAATCCACTGCGTTTCCCTACCGTTGGTAAGCTCAAACATGACAAGCCTATTGTAGATCAAGGCAGCTTAAACAGTTATGTGCTTGGTCATTTTGGCGTCAGTAGTTTTACCTATGACCGCGCTTATTATATTGGTCATGTAGTTGGTTACTTATTTAGCTGCTATTTTTGTGCTCATCTGTCTATCAGCTATGGGGTTACCGCACTTGGTCCGCAGGTCGTGAGCGACTATGAATACGCTAGTTTAGAGACGCCACATATGGTAAGACTGCTACAAGGCTTGGATGGTTATTGCAAAAAACGTATTTATCAATTGGCCGTTATTTGCGCGCGCCTTAGCGTCTTCGCCAGTGACAAGCGTATCGAGCGCATGCTGATTGCTGAAGTCAATGATTTTGATAAAAAATTGCAACAACAGCATCTAGATGTTTTACTGTTACAAGGTTTAATGCCAGATAGCAGTGATTCTACGCCGCTTTTTTAAGACTTTTACTCTTTAAAATCTATTGTAAAACTTCTGTTTATCAGCATGTTAAATTGCTCACCTTAGGATATTTGCTGCTATGCCCGCTTATCATTATAAAGCGTTAGATGACCATGGCAGTGTCCAAAAAGGCTTACTTGAAGGCGATTCTGCGCGGCAAGTGCGCCAGCAGCTGCGTGATAAACAGTGGACGCCCGTCGAAGTCACCGCCGTCAATGACCGACAAAGCCAAAGTAAAAACCGCTATAAAAAACCATCGGCTTATGAATTAGCACTGCTGACTCGTCAATTATCGGTATTACTTGCCGCCGGTATTCCTTTAGAGGAAACGCTGGCTGCCGTCGCCAAACAATCACCAAAAACCCATATTAAATCATTAATGCTTGCCGTGCGCTCGCATGTGCTAGAAGGTTTAAGCCTCGCACGCGCCCTGCAACAAGCCGCTAGTTTTCCGCCGCTTTATATCGCCACCATTGCGGCAGGGGAAAAGTCCGGTCATTTAGATTTAATCCTTAATCAGTTGGCAGATTACACCGAAAACCGTTTTGCCCTACAAAAGAAAATCCAAGGGGCGATGGTCTATCCAATTGTATTAATGGTAATGGCAGTCGGGGTCATTATGGGGCTAATGAGCTTTGTGGTTCCCAAGATTGTCAAAGTTTTTGAGCAATCTGAGCAAGCGCTGCCGCTGATTACCCAAATCGTCCTGAACTTATCAAATATCATTACCCAGTGGTGGTGGTTGATGCTTCTGGTATTGGCAGGGGCGGCGTTTTTGTTTTATCGCTTTGCGCAAACCCAAGCAGGCAAATTAGCCATAGACAGTATGGTACTGAGACTACCGATATTGGCGCGCTTATCAAAAGGGCTTAATGCGGCCCGTTTTGCCAGTACGCTTGCGATATTGGTGCGCTCAGGGGTACCGTTGATTGAAGCGCTGCATATAGGGGCGGCGGTGACGACCAATTTACACATTCAAAAAACCATTATCACCGCAGCCGATAGAGTCACCGAAGGCTCAAGCTTATCGAGTCAGTTAGGAAAATCTACCTACTTTCCGCCAATGATGGTGCAAATGATTAAAAGTGGGGAAAACTCAGGCGAGCTTGAAAATATGCTCAGCCGCGCCGCCAATATGCAAGAAGCCGAAGCGACCAACTTTATCAGCACCTTGCTGTCGTTACTTGAGCCGCTCATGTTGGTATTGATGGGCGTGGTGGTCATGATTATTGTCATGGCAGTGATGCTACCGATAGTGAATATGAATGATTTGGCAGGTTAGTAAACGCTTAAGCTTTGTTAATTTCTCTGTAGCTGGCTCAAAATCCATTACCTTTATCTTGCTAAAGCTTCCGCTAAATTTCTTAAGCCTTGCTTAGTGTTGTAGATTGTTGACAACGGTATGTTTTTACTAGAGCGCAGCCAGTCATCAGGCTATAGTAAGCGCCAGTCAAAAGCTTTGCTTATAAACTGCTTAGTATAAAGGATAGCGGTTATCCAACATTTCACGGCATGTATCCATAAAAGTAGATATTCATAACAATCCATTGCAGCGCTGGATAAAAATAAAAGCATGGTTTATAGTGATAAACGGTTGAGGGTTCATTAATCTAAAGCCAACCCACTAAAACGCTCTGAACAGTACATTCATTATTTATATCACCTGATACCAAAAGCGATGACCAAAGCGATGACTATAATTGACACGATGCAAGTAGATACCATGCCAAAAAACGCTAGGAATGACGATAAGTTGCAGGCAGAAAACATGAATGAAAATATGCCCGCTGCTCTGAAAGGTCGTCCGTCAATGTCTCATAGCCAGTCTGGATTTACCCTTATTGAGATTATGGTAGTGATTGTGATTTTGGCCATTCTCGCAGGTCTAGTCGTACCAAAAGTGGTCGGACAAAGTGATAAAGCGCGCGTCAAAACCACAGAAACGGCGCTGGCAACGGTATCCAATGCGCTTGATATGTACAAAGTTGATAATTCACGTTATCCGACGACGGCGCAAGGTTTAGAAGCCCTAACCACACCGCCTGCTGACGCCAAAAACTATCCCGATGGCGGTTATATCAAAGGTGGCTATCCGACCGATGGTTGGGAAAACGAGTTGCAATATGTTGCGCCAGGTAGCGAAGGTCGTCCTTATGATTTATTTTCATTAGGCGCTGATGGGCAGCAAGGCGGCGAAGGGCAAGATGCTGATATTTATGCTCAGTTGTAAGCTGCGATTTAAAGTGATTAGATTAAAGTGATTAGCGCTGAGCAACATAGCATTTTCTAACACTTTACTGATTAAAGCGGCGTTAAAATTTCTATATATCAACCAATAAGGCTTTATTGGTTGATATTTTTTATGAAAGCATAAAATAAGTACTATGTTAGTAAGTACCATGCTAAACAGACGGCCACCATATACGTTTAGCCTTTTTAATTAAAAGTCATTACAAACAGTTGTTAAAAGTAACCTTTAAAACCCGCTATCAAAGGTAGTTATTTATGTTTATCAAAACAGCCACCCCAGTTATCAATAAACGCCTTGCTAAAAAACCTCATCTATTGGCAATGGCGCTTATAAGCACTTCGTTGATGACAGGTTTATCAACAATTTCAATGAGCGCGCAGGCAGCAGGGCTTGGTGAATTGTTTGGCAATAATAATGCAGCACAATCGAAGTTTTTGCCAGTCGATAAAGCTTTTAAAGTAGATAGTATTACCAAGGCGACGTCTAAAGGCACGCAGTTATCGATTACCTTTGATATCACGCCCGGCCATTACGTTTATAAAGACAAGCTGATGCTAAGCTTTCCAAAGGGCATCAGTGCGACGCCATTTCGCTTTAGCCAGTCGCCAATTTCTATTAATGATCCTACCTTTGGGAAAGTGCCTGTTTTTACGCAAAAAAATATCATCGCTACCACCACCCTGAGTACCAATAATGGTAAAGGCGCCAAAAATGTACTCGTTGTCATCGGCTGGCAGGGCTGTGCTAAAGCGGGTTTATGCTATCCGCCCGAGAAAATTAAAACCACGGTCAATATTGGCACAGCTCGTAAATAAATAATGATGTAAATAGAAAAGTCCATACAGACAGTGAATTGGTCAATTCGAATTTTGGTAATAATAGGTAGCCCTTCATGTCCCTTAAGAGCGCAGAAAAGTCTCTGTCATTAACGCAAAATAAACCGTCAAAAAAATCTTATCTGTTGGCGTTCGCTTTAAGCGCTGGTTCATTATTGGCAGGGCTAGCAGCGACTGGGCTGATGGCCGTGCCAGTGGCATCGCAAGCGGCAGGGTTGGGCGATTTATTTAGCAGTGATAAAAGCGCGACCCAACCGAAATTTTTACCCGTTAACGAAGCGTTTCAAGTTAGCAGTAGCAGCAAACCGACCAATAATGGCACGCGCTTAGCGATTAACTTTGACATTACGCCTGAGCACTATGTTTATAAAGACCAAATTAAGCTAACGCTGCCTGCTGGCGTGACCGCCGCGCCTTTTACCTTTAGCCAAAAGCCTGTCTCCATTGATGATCCGACCTTTGGAAAAGTACTGGTATTTGACCAAGCCAATATGGTTGCTAGCACTATATTGAGTAGTAATGGCAAGGCGATAAATAATGCCGCCGTGACGATAGGTTGGCAAGGCTGTGCCAAAGCAGGACTTTGTTATCCACCGGAGAAAATAAAAACCACGGTCAAAATTGCTGCTGCGTCACAATCGGCAGCCAATAGTTCAAGTAGCACTGCTACAGTTTCTGCGAGCAATAACAGCAATGCAGAAACTGCGCAAGCATCTACAGAGGCGACTGATACTGATCGTCTTGCTACAGAGCAAACTACGCCAGATGACGAGGTGATTGATTACGCTTTGTTAGATGATGAAGCATTAGATGCAGAGCTTGGTACTAGCAATACCATCTCTGGTGCCGATGAAGAAGTTGTAGGCGACAATGTCACAAGTAATATGCCAGCAAACGATAGCGCTACAACTGCAACAAACAATACCGTTGTCGTTGATAACGCCATTAATAGTGACCCTTTTGGCTTAGCTTCGCATCCGTGGTTGGCATTGGTGTTATTGTTCTTGGCAGGGTTGGGCTTGGCATTGACGCCATGCGTGTTACCGATGCTACCGATTGTTGCCAATATCGTCGCGCGTGAAGACAATCCAACGGTAAAACGCGGTGTTATTTTAACGACCAGCTACGCTATTGGTGTTGCCATCGCTTATGGTATTTTAGGCGCGGTCATTGCGGTATTTGGCGAATCGTTAGGCATTATCGGTTGGCTACAAAATCCGATTATTTTAATTGGGTTTGCCATCGTTTTTGTCTTATTAGCCCTTTATATGTTGGGCGTATTTAGCATTCGTCTGCCAAGATTCATCAGTAGTAAAATGCAGGGTCTAAGCCAAGCGGGGGATAGCAAACTTGGTAGTACGGGTGGCAGTTTAATTGCGGGATTCTTATCGGCGCTCGTGGTATCGCCATGCGTTTCGGCACCCTTATTTGGGGCGCTGCTTGCCGTATCGACGATTGGCAGTCCGCTCCTTGGCTTTGCCGCTTTATTTATGCTCGGTTTTGGTTTATCAGCGCCGCTTATCTTAATCGGCGCGACCCAAGGTAAAATCATGCCTAAAGCTGGCGAGTGGATGAACTGGGTCAAGCAAGGCTTTGCTTTGCTGCTGTTTGCCGTGGCGTTGTTATTAATTGAGCGCGTCTTTATCTCGCCTGTAATGCTGATAGTGTGGGCCCTGTGGTTTATGGTCGTGGCGATGTGGGCATGGAGCTGGCTAGGCAAAGGTCGAATGTTGACCCAAGCATTAAGCTTAATCGCTGGTATTTGGGCGACGTGTTTAATCGTCGGCGCCGCATTGGGTAATGACGACAGCTTACATCCGCTCGCGTCATTAAGCGCCGCGCCAGTGATGCAGACGACTGCTGGTCAACCAGCCAGCAGTAATGCAACCGATAAGACGGTCACGACGCTCGCTGAATTAGATGCTATTGTCGCCGCCAACCCTAAAGTGCTGGTCGATGTCACCGCCGAATGGTGTATTGAGTGCCGGATTATGGATAAAAACTTATTTCATAATCGCCCTGCGCAAATGCAAGATTGGCAATTGGTCAGACTTGATATCACGGAGACTACGGCTGATTCAAAAGCAATCTTAGCGCGTTATAAACTATTTGGTCCGCCAGCATTGCTGTATTATCAAGACGGGCAATTGGTCAATCAGCAAGTGGGTGAAATCGGGCACGCAGCGTTTGAGCAAACCTTAACCGCGCTAAATTAATCGTTTAAATGTAGATAAATTCCACATCATTTCTACCCATTAAAAAGCCAACGTCCTTTGATAATAGGACGTTGGCTTTTTCAATCTTACTAAATAGCTTTTTTAATATAGACGCTAAATCCTTGGTTTAACGTTATTTATTACTATTCATTTAACTACTTACCTTATTATTTACATCAGAATTTGCTCGCAATAACGCTAGTATAGTGCCCTTATTTTCATTACAATAAAGCAACATTGCGAAAGGCGCATTACCACGAGTAATGGCTACCTGACACGTCCATATTTATTGGTTTTCTTTGGTTTTTACTCTATTTTAGCAATCATGCTAATGGTTATATCAATTATCTCATAGACTCTGCTGGCGCTCATGCCAGTTAGATAAAGGACACTTATGTTTTCTCCTATTACGCCGCAGCGTCCCTCTTTAGCGCTTAACAAAGCAGGCAAAAATAATAACAGTCAGCGGTCCAAATGCTATTTAACCATGGCGGTTGGGACAGCGCTTGCTTGTTTTACCTTACAAGCCAACGCCGCTAATGGCACTCCAAGCTATGAAGAGCTACCGGTAGAGAGTATCGCATTTGAGTATGATACTGATGAGGCGGCAAAAGTTGTCAATAAGCGCGTGGTCAATCCAAATGCGGCGGCTCAAAGCGACAAGGTGATTAGTAAGGAGTTTGTCGCCGAACAAGCAAGACTGTTTTATGAATGTACACAAGTACAAACCAGTGGTGCGCGTTTGGCTTGTTTTGATAAAGTTGCCGAGCAAGGCAAAACGCCGAGTTACACCACGACTAAACAACCAGTTGATTTGGCAAAAACCCTACAAAGTACCCTTGCTGGTAATCCGCAAGTTGTCCTAGTAGAAGAAAATACCACCATTTCTGCAAACAGTAATAATACAGCAAATAACGAAGCTGGTAATGGCGAGAGTTTGGATACGGTTGGATTGACGCAAAGGGAGGCGGAAGTATTAGAAAACGTCGGCGTCACCCAAGCTGATATCGAGAAATACACGCCGTTAAGTTTGGCTTATGATTTGGATAAAAACAGCGAGCGAGGTACCTGGACAGTCAGACCACACCGACCAACTTATTTGCTACCGCTATTTTATACTTTTGATCCCAATTTAGGACCAAGCACGCCGTCGCAAGATAAAGAAGAGTTTACCTCTAACGACACCCGTAATACAGAGCTAAAGTTCCAGCTGTCACTAAAGACCAAAGTGATGGAGGATTTGTTTGATACCAGTGCCGATTTATGGTTTGGTTATACCCAAGAGTCGCACTGGCAGGTTTATAACGAAGACAACTCACGACCATTTCGCGCCACTGATTATCAGCCAGAGATATTTTTGACCCAGCCTGTCACAGCTGATCTGCCTTTTGGTGGCCGTCTGCGCATGTTAGGAGCGGGTGCGATTCACCACTCTAATGGGCAAGATGATCCCTTATCGCGCTCGTGGAACCGTGCTTATCTGATGGCAGGGGCAGAGTGGGGCAAATTGTCGGTCATACCGCGTCTATGGGCGCGCGTCAATAACGAGAGCTCTAGCAGTGAGGACAATCCAGATATCGAAGATTACATGGGCTATGGCGATATCAAATTTTTATATGATTTGCCTGATCAGCAAAGCCTAAGCGGTACTTTGCGTTATAATCCGAGTACCAACAAGGGTGCTGCCCAAATCGACTATGTCTATCCATTATCCAAAAACGTCAACGGCTATATTCAATTATTCCAAGGTTATGGCGAATCTATTATTGATTATAACCATGAAAATACTTCGATTGGTTTTGGTATCGTGCTAAATGACTGGAAAGGTTTTTAGAATAAACGCAGCGATGGGCATCGAGTGATGCGACACTTAGCGCCTTATCAAACTGGATTATGGCTGGCAGAGTATGGGGACATACGCTGTCAGTTGTGCCGTCTTTATCGCAGTGCGTCGCAATCACAACACCTATCAACTCATTCCTCACCAAGTCCGCCAAATAAGCATTCATTTTTTGCCAAACTGCGCCAGCAAGTTAATAACCGTTTTAACAGCGGCTTGCTTTGCTCCGATTGTCATAACAGTATCGCATGGCGACCCAAACCCTTTGAGGTTGATATCGCTTCGGGTACTGTTCTCTCTATTCAAGCAGCGACCTATTACGATTATCCGATACGTCAAGCTATTCGTGCTTTTAAGCATCATGAAGATATGACCAAGTTGCCGTTATTGCTACATGTATTACGTCAATTGCCTAGGCCGCACGGCTGTCATCAGGATAATAGTGTCATTGTTGCGATGCCGACGACGGAGCAACGCCTTATTAAACGAGGTTTTGACCCGGTCAGTATTTTAGTCGCGCAATTGTCTAAGCATTGGCACATTCCACTTTGGCAAGGCGTAGAACGTATCGATGATGCTATCAGTCAACAAGGGCTGACACGTGCCGAACGCTTAACCAACTTAGAAAACGCCTTTGCTTTAAGCGAAAACCCTCCGGTTAAACGCTTATTATTATTTGACGATGTCGCGACTACAGGTGCTAGCCTACAAGCATTAGGTCATGCTTTAAGCAGTCAATCTACAGGCTTGTCAGTCATTAATTCTAAGAACTCTCATCAATATCATCTATCAGCCTATGCGTTAGCACACGGCAGTCAATTGTAAAATCTGTTCCTATCAAAAAATTGCTTCTATTCATTTAAAATAACTATTATGTTGCTAATATGTTGCCTTAACGTTATATTATTGACACATTTTACCTACATATTTCGATTTTTATCGTTTAAATAAAATCCCATAACTCCGATTCGTGTTCTAAACGCTTAAATCAAAAAATACATTGGACAAAAGTATCGTTACTGTATGACGATTGTTTCTATTGGAACAAAAATTGCATGTATCTTAATGGATATAGTTAAAAAATAATAAGCTGAGAATAGATTTTAGAAGGGCTAGGTACGGTAATTATTACTATGACAGACCTAGCATTTATCAAAGACAATGACAGCTATAGATAGGGATTTGATGTGAACGCATCTACGAATAAGGTAGCACAAAAGTTACAAATGACCAGCTCAGGATTTACCCTGATTGAGCTGATGGTAACGATTGCCGTGCTTGCTATTATTGTCAGTATTGCTGCACCTAGTATCAGTACTCAGCTTGCCAATCAGCGCGTAAAGTCGACGACGGCTACACTGGCTAATGCGTTAAAAGAAGCGAAAGCTGAAAGCATTATTCGTCGGCAGAACCTTACTTTGAGCTATAACAATACTAGCACACCTAAAGTGATTACGATTACTGCCCCTGATTCAAACACTATCGCAAATTATAGTTATAACGTTAAAAGTACTATCAAGCCAGACACACCCGTAACTATTGTCTTTGAGCCAAGTAAACGGGTTAACACGGCACGTACTTACACAATCTGTGATAGCAGTAATAATGCGACGCCGCGCCAGATTGAGGTTAATAAAATCGCTAATATCACTACTAAATTGGGAGGAACATGTTAATGAAGAATTCAAACTCTCAAAGTGGTGTAGGATTAATAGAAGTTATGGTAGCTCTATTATTATTAGCGGTTGCGGTTTTAGGATTCAGCGCATTAAATATGGTTTCAGTGAAAGCCACAGATGATAGTGTATTAATTGCCAATGCCAATACAGTAATGCGTGGTTTATCTGAAGACTTACGATTGAATCCTGACAATATATTAATTTATCAACAGGATATTCAAAGTGTTTTAGGCAGTGTATCTGATACAAAAGATTATTGTACTGCTGTTGCAGCATATAAAGCTGCGAGTGTCACAAAAAATTGTGATAATGATTTATGCACTGCAGAGGAACTAGGAAAATATAATAGCTCGAATGCCATGCAAAAAGCCTGTGATAATGGTGTTTTATTAAATATGGTTACTTGTCCTGGTACAGCAAACAAACAATTACGCCACTGTATTATTACTTCCTGGAGTGGTACTAAACCAGTCTTTGGTGCTAATACAGACAGTAATAAAGCTTGTGCTGATACATCTGGCGTCTATTATGCAGGTTCTGACTGTTTGATTATGGAGTCATACTAATGCAAGCTAAACATACTCAAGATGGCTTTTCATTAATCGAACTCATGATTTCCCTCACACTAGGGCTTCTCATATCAGCAGCAGTTATGCAGGTTTATCTCACAAGTATAAAAACCAGTAGCGTGCAGTCCGGTGGTACAGATATATTAGAAGCGAGTATTTTTGGTATTCAAAATATTGAGAAAAGTATCAGGCTTAGTAATTTAGGTATGGCGGACTCCAATAACCCTTTCACTCCTTTAGCTGGTGTGATTATGACCAGTGATACTAGTCTAGTTAGTGCCTCGCAAACAGATAAATCTAAAAACAATATGAATGGCATTAAAATGGGTGGAACATAGAGTTGATGATAGTGATTGCTATCATTGGCATATTAGCAGCCATTGCTACACCTGCGTATCAGGTTTACTCAAATAAAGCAAAAGTTAATGCTTGTCTATCAGAAGTAAAAAGCTATGGTAACGAAGTTTTCATTGTATTAAACGATGAAGACTCTGCTTCAACTCCAAGATCACTAATCTTGAATTCCTGTCAATCTATTACGGATGCTACAGGTTGGACATTAAACACTTGGCAAAAGATTGAAGCAATTACAAAAGCGCCTTCTAACGCGCGTATCGAATGTAATATTCCTAAAGGTACGCCATGTGTGGTATTACCTTAAAGTCCTTATAAAGATTCGTTTGCCATAAAAAACCACCTATCTAAATAATAGATAGGTGGTTTTTTATTGTCTCAACGTTGTTCGGCTTTAAAACACTAGCTACTTCTCTAAATACTGAATCTTACCTTCGACGCCGTCCCACTTCGCCGCTTCTGGCAGCTGACCTTTCATCTCAGTGATGTTTGGCCATTTTTGCGCCAGCTCCTCGTTCAATTGAATAAACACTTCTTGGCCTTTTGGTACTTCATCTTCTGAGAATATCGCATTGGCAGGGCATTCAGGCTCGCATAGCGCGCAGTCGATGCACTCATCAGGGTCGATAGCAAGGAAGTTCGGGCCTTCATAAAAGCAGTCCACAGGGCAGACTTCCACACAGTCGGTGTATTTGCAAAGAATGCAGTTATCTGTAACGACAAAGGTCATAGTGGTCTACCTGTTATTGGTTTGGCAAAGTACAATTGTAAGTACTATAGCTGAAAATAAGACATATTTTAGCGCTTTTGCCACTATTTGACAAATCCCTTTAATGACTAATGATTTCCTTTAAATGATACAGTAAATCGTGCGCCTGCTTTGGCGTCAGGTTATCAGGATTAATTGCTGTCAGTTCATCTTGCAAGCTAAACAATTGATTTTGTTGTGGAATATTACTTATCGATTGAGGTTGAACATTGTCGCGTAAGCTTGGTTTTTCTACTTCATTGTAATGATTTTGCTGCTGTTTATCGTTTAACGACTTAGCTAATTCATTTTTATCATCAATGGTCTTGGTACTCTCAGTTTCTAAGTTATCTACTAAATAGCGCTTGGCATCATTTAATACCTGCGTAGGAATCCCTGCCATTTTTGCCACATGTAAACCAAAGCTAGAGCTTGCTGCGCCCTCGCGGATTTGATGGAGTAGTAGTAGTTGACCATCGATTTCACTGGCGGCGACATGCACATTACGAATGCTGGCGTGTTGGCTCTCAGCAGGGTTGACCAATTGCGTCAATTCAAAATAATGGGTGGCAAATAATGTCAGGCAACCAATCTCGACCAATCGATTGACACAAGCATGAGCGATTGCTAGACCGTCCGTAGTTGCGGTGCCGCGTCCGACTTCATCCATTAGTACCAGCGATTTATTGGTCGCCTGATTAAGGATATTCGCGGTTTCAATCATCTCAACCATAAAGGTCGATTTGCCACCTGCTAAGTCATCCGCTGAGCCAATACGAGTAAAGATACGGTCGATATCACCAATATGAGCGCTTGATGCTGGGACAAAACTACCGCAATGCGCAAGTAGAACAATGAGTGCAGTTTGGCGCATATAGGTGGATTTACCACCCATATTAGGGCCAGTAATCATCAGAAGTCTTTCAGGGTCTGCATCGCTGCCGAGCGCACAGTCATTGGCGACAAAATGGCTGCTAGGTTTCGTACTGCTCTGTTGAGTAGTATTGTTAATGTTGGCGGGGTTGAGCGCCGCTTCGACAACGACATGACGACCTTGTTTAATATCAATACTGGTTTGGCTACCATTTTTCGAATAATTGCCATCTTGTGAATCATTACTCATGACTGGACGTTGCCAATTATAAAGGGTCGCAAGCTGTGCCCAATTGCTAAGCACATCTATCTGCGCGATAGCCGCGCTCAGCTGTTGTAGTTCCGCTAAATGACCGCCTAATATGGTCAATAGTTCATTATACAGCTGTTTTTCACGAGTCAATGCTAATGTTTGTGCGCTTAGATATTCGGTTTCGACTGCTTTTAACTCATCGGTAATAAAGCGCTCGCTGCTTTTGAGCGTTTGCCGACGGATAAAATGCGCAGGGGCATTTTTTGCCTGCATTTTGGGCAGTTCAAAATAAAAACCGCTGACTTTATTAAAGCCTACTTTTAAGCTAGGTAATTGGTAGTCTTGACGCGCGCGTTCAAGCATCTCATCTAACGTTACTTGGATATTGTCATGTAAGTGGGTGAGGCGGTCAAACTCAGCATCAAAACCAACTGCTAGCATACCACCATCACGGATATGCGCCGGCGGTTCTGCGATAATGGCACGCTCAATCAGCTCGGCGACAGATTGCACCGCCGGTAGCTGGTCTGGCAATTGCTGCATCAGCATGGGCAATAATCCTGCTCGCTTATGACTGATACCTGCATTGCTCAGTAGGGTATTAAGCAGCTTGCTACTAGCAATACCATCAGCCAATTTACGCAAGTCACGCGGTTTGGCGCTCATTAGACCGATACGGCTACTGATACGTTCGATATCACCGATAGCATTTAAGGTTTCACGTAAACTGCTGACCAATGAATGTTTTTCTAAATTTTCATTAACCTGCTTATTTTCGCCAAAATTATTGTCTGACTGCAAAAGGCTAGTGATTGCATCTAAGCGCAGATTAATACGTGAATGCTGACGCAGTGGGCGCTTCATTTGCTGCATGAGTAAACGACGTCCCATCGGCGTTTGACAATGATTGAGCACTGATATTAATGATGTACCATTGCTACTAACGGGGGTAAACAGCTCAAGATTTTGCTGGCTATTGGCATCAATGATTAAATAATCATCATTATATTCAACGATAAGCTGATTCACTTGTGGCACGTGGCGTTGCTGGGTTTGCCGTGCATAATGAATAAGGGCGGCGCAGCTAGATTGGGCAAGTGGCGAGTCATTAATACCAAGTCCATCGAGGCGTTGGACGTCAAACTGCTGGCAAAGCGTCTCGCTGGCATGCTCACGATGAAAGTCATTAGCCGCAACTTCGATAATAGGACAGTCGAGATTTTGCCGTAGCCACAGCAGCCAATCTTCGCCATTACTACCACTACTGTCAAAACTGTTTCCATGCACCTCGCTAATAATACATTCACTCGGCGCAAAACGTGCCAGCACCGTCAGTATTTGAGTTTGCAAACCTTCAATATCACCATGAGGCGCGCTGAGTGTTTGTGTGGTTAGGGTTCCAGCGGCTAAATCCATTTGACTAATAGCAGCTTGCATAGGTTGTTTGCTGTTCGATTTAGGAGTTTCGATATCAATGGCAACGACAGTCGGGGTGTGGTTGGGTGCAATTAAGGCGTCATCAGTAATCGTACCGGCAGTCAGGGTTTTAACTACTTCACGGCGCATGATAGTGCCGGTTGCAGATTTACTTTTATCTTTCTTTTGCTTATCGCCCATTGTCGGTGTATTGGACGGGCTGCTAGTAACTGACTCGTCAATTTGCTCACAAACGACCACTGTCTGCCCAGCTGCAATGAGCCGCGCCATATAGCTATCAGCCGCATGAAACGGTACACCTGCCATCGCAATGGTATTGCCGGCTTTATCCGTACCACGGCGAGTGAGCGTGATATCGAGTATCTGCGCCGCGCGCTTAGCATCATCAAAAAATAACTCATAAAAATCACCCATCCGGTACAGCAGTAGCGCTTGTGGATAGTTGGCTTTCATGGTTAGATATTGCACCATCATCGGCGTATGGTCGGCTAAATGATAAATAGCATCGCCGATTAGCAACTGATCGTTATTTAAATGCTCAGTTTTTACGTGCTTAGCTTTTAAGGTTTTAGATGTATCAAATATTAAAGCGTTAGGGTTTTTCGCGGATGGTTTTACGGTCATGCAGAATCTCTTATGTTGCTTAATTGGGTTTGCTTAGAAACAATGGCTGTTTTTTAGAATAAATCAGGGATGCAGGTTGGCAGTTATTTGCGTTTATTGATATCGCGAAACAGCTGCTAAATGAAGGATATAGGCACTATTTTAACACGTTCAGCGACCTTTTTACGTCGGCAAATATCTACTCGCTGCCCTTGTATCCATCGGCGTCATAACCATATATAATGACGGCACACTTAATTGGGCGATACTTCATTAAGCGACTCATCATTAGGCAGTACCTTATTATTGCGTGCTTTGTTAATCCGCATTTTGACAATCAGGGCGTTATTAATCAGTAAGTTATTAAAAGGTATTTAGTCAGTGATGATTGTCAGCATTGAAATGACCAAGCGGCAGTATATAAACCCTTGGCGAATGCGCACTAATTATCGAATATTTCCATAGGTCAAAAAATTATGTTATCAAAGATTATAGGCAGTGTCGTTGGCACCAAAAATGACCGCGAACTCAAGCGCATGCGTAGAGTGGTCAGCAAAATCAACGCATATGAGGCTGACATTCAAGCCCTGTCTGATGAGCAATTACAACAAAAAACCGCAGAATTTAAAGAAAGACACCAAAACGGTGAAAGCTTAGACGCCTTATTACCAGAAGCGTTTGCCGTCTGCCGCGAGGCTTCCTTACGCGTCAATGGTATGCGTCACTACGACGTGCAGCTCATCGGCGGTATCACCTTGCACGAAGGCAAAATCGCTGAGATGAAAACCGGTGAGGGTAAAACCTTAATGGGTACC
This sequence comes from Psychrobacter faecalis, assembly GCF_016107575.1. GTDB lineage: Bacteria > Pseudomonadota > Gammaproteobacteria > Pseudomonadales > Moraxellaceae > Psychrobacter > Psychrobacter faecalis. The sequence goes on from NZ_JABAST010000018.1 coordinate 17,367, forward strand.
TTGGCGATGTATCTAAACGCTATTAGTGGCAAAGGCGTGCATTTGGTCACGGTCAACGATTATTTGGCGGCGCGTGATGCCGAGTTAAACCGCCCATTATTTGGCTTTTTGGGTATGACGGTCGGCGTTATTTATTCGCAGCAGCCACCACAAGAAAAAATCGACGCTTATCAAGCGGATATCACGTACGGTACCAATAACGAATATGGCTTTGATTATCTGCGCGATAACATGGTCTTTAGCCTGGCTGAGAAAAAACAGCGTCCGCTAAATTATTGCATTATTGATGAAATTGACTCTATCTTAATCGATGAGGCGCGTACGCCGCTGATTATTTCGGGTCAAGCAGAAGATTCATCACGTATGTATGCGCTGATTAATACCATTATTCCATGGCTTAAACGCTCAAAAGATGAAGAAGCCAATAAAAATAATGAAGACGAAGATTTTTGGATTGATGAAAAAAATCGTCAAATCGAAATCAGCGAAAAAGGCTATGAGAAAATTGAGCGCTTCTTAATCGAAGTGGGCGAGCTTGGTGAAAACGAAAGTTTATATAGCCCGAGTCGTTTGCCGCTACTCGCTCACGTACAAGCGGCAATCCGCGCCCATCATGTATTTGTCAAAAACGTCCATTATATCGTTGACGACGGCGAAGTGATTATCGTCGATGAAAACACCGGTCGTACCATGCCCGGTCGCCGCTGGTCAGAAGGCTTGCACCAAGCGGTAGAGGCCAAAGAAAACGTCGAGATTCAAGCAGAGAACCAAACCCTTGCGACGACGACTTTCCAGAACTATTTCCGTCTCTATGACAAACTATCCGGTATGACCGGTACCGCCGATACCGAAGCAGCAGAGTTTAAATCAACGTATGATTTAGACGTCATCGTGATTCCAACGCACGAGCCGATTGCTCGTATCGATATGGATGACCAGATTTTCTTAACCAAGTTAGGAAAGTACAAAGGTATCATTCGCGAGATTAAAGAGATCCAAGCCAAAGGTGCGCCGGTCTTAGTTGGTACGGCGACGATTGAAGCCAGTGAAGAGTTGTCTTATCTGCTCGATCAAGAAGGCATCAAGCATAATGTCCTAAACGCCAAGCAGCACGAACGTGAGGCAGAAATTATCGCGCAGGCAGGTAGTCCAAAAGCGGTGACCATCGCCACCAATATGGCAGGTCGTGGTACCGATATTATCTTGGGCGGTAACTGGCAGTCGTTTATCGAAGACATTGATGCGGTCAGTCCGGAAGAGATGGCGCGCCTAAAAGCAGAATGGCAGGTCAAGCATGACCAAGTCGTTGCGGCTGGCGGCCTACATATCATTGGTTCTGAGCGTCATGAATCACGCCGTATCGATAACCAGTTGCGTGGTCGTGCCGGTCGTCAAGGTGACCCTGGGATGTCGCGCTTTTTCTTATCGCTTGAAGATGACTTGATGCGTATCTTCGCCGGTGACCGCGTTGTTAATATGATGCGGGCGATGGGTCTAAAAGAAGATGAAGCCATCGAGCATAAAATGGTTTCAAAATCGATTGAAAATGCCCAAGGTAAAGTCGAAAGTCGTGACTTTGATGCCCGTAAAAACCTATTGAAATACGATGACGTCGCCAATGAGCAGCGTAAAGTTATCTATGGTCAGCGCGATGACTTGCTGGCAGAGATGGATTTATTGGAGGCCATCGAAGTCATGCATCATGAAGTCTACAATGCCATGATTGATCAGTTTATCCCGCCAGGCTCTATTGATGATCAGTGGAATATCGACGGCTTAGAAGACGAGCTTGAAGATGAGTTTAAAATTTCCATGCCGATTAACGATTGGCTGGATGAAGACCGCCGCCTAGATGAAGAAGGTTTACGTGCCAAAATTATCCAAACTGCGCTGGATCGCTATCATGCTCGCCGTGAGCAAATGGGCGAAAAAGATGCCGCCCAGCTCGAGCGTCATTTTATGCTACAAAGTTTGGATAAGCACTGGAAAGAGCATTTAACCCAAATGGATCAGCTACGTAAAGGTATCCATTTGCGCGGTTATGCGCAAAAAAATCCTGAGCAAGAATATAAGCGTGAATCGTTTGAGCTGTTCCAAATGATGCTTGGTGCGATTAAATCTGAAACCGTACAAGATTTATCACGCGTCCATATCCCAACCAAAGAAGAGTTAGAAGCGTTAGAAGCTCAGCAGCGTGAAAACGCCGCGCATATGCAAATGCAGTTTGAACACAGTGATATCGACAATATGGATGGCGGCGTAGAGCGACCAGCGGCGCAAAACCGTAGCGTTGCTGCTGGCGTAACAGCAGGGTCTATCGCGAGCAGTGGTAGCAACAATGCCAGTGAGCCTGACCCATACGCTGGGATGAATATCAGCCGTAACGCGCCATGTCCTTGTGGTTCAGGCCTAAAGTATAAACAATGTCACGGTAAAATCTAAATATTGATAATCAAAAATTGTTAAGCTATGATAAAAAGTCCCTGTCTTATTTAGATAGGGACTTTTTTATAGCGATAAGATTTATAGCCATAAGAATTTCGATAGGAAAAATTATCGGGCGATATCTTCTACCTTTCTTTTTAGCACTTTTAAGTGACTGTAACTCTATTAATAAATAGTCTAACTATTAAGAATATAAAAGTAACAGCGCTTTTGTAGTGATTAATTACAAATTCAACATAGGCGTGAATTTACATACACGCTATAGTGTTTAACATATTTTTTTGGAGAGTGTCATGAATATAGAATTATTAAAACAATTTCGTACCTCTGTCGTTGTTACCGGTCTGCTCGCTGGCGCGATGACAATTAGTGCTTGTCAACAACAGCAAGAGCCAGAACCAAGTCTAGAAGACAGCATCAGTGAAGAGCAATCGGTGCCTATGTCCGCTGAGCCTGCCGAGCCAAGTGATGTGGTGGTAGATGCGCCAGTCAGCGATGTGGAAGAGGATACCGTAGCGTCTGTTAATTCTGGCGTCAAGCAAATGAGCTACTCATGTTCACCGGCACTAGCCGTCGAAGCCACTTACAAAGACGCTGACAAACAAGTGATTCTTGAGACTGCTCAAGGTACAGTAACTCTGACCAAAACCAATGATGCGACCAACCCTGAAGTTTTCAATCTAGATACAGCGTTTGACGGTGGTGAAGGCTTTATCCAGTGGCGCGTGGCGCACGAAGATCGTGAAACTGGTGTGATGCGTACTGCTGGTGCCGATTCAGAAAACGTCAGTACCTATGAATGTAAAACATCACCAGCGTCTGAAACTAAAACGGCAGAAACAGCCGCCTAACAACAAATACCTCGCATAAAAAAAGCAACGTTAACGTTGCTTTTTTTTGGTTTGGTCTTACGACTGCTTACAAAAATGCTTTATCAGCCTATTTTTTATAAACGCTATTTTTTATCAGCGGCATTGCTTTGTTGCTCATGGGCTAGATAACCTTCTTCTTTAACGTCTAGCTCCTCGTGTTGGAGCGCTACTTGAATGCTATCGGTATGGGTATGCGTGGTTTTATTAATCTCTATTTCTTGGATCACATGAGTGTCTTTGGTAATCGTCGCTACCTGACGCGATAAGATAATCTCAATCGGCGCGTCACCAATCTCAACCTGCTTGCCATTGATGGTCACGACTGCTTTACTATCTAGCGACGGCTCAACATGACGCAATATGTCCTTATCATCATAATCACCTGATAGTAAATCCTGACTCTGTACGTCTTGATAGTCGGTACGCACGGTAATATATTCTTCTACCAGCTCAATAGGCACCTCAATGGTTTTGGTGCGTCTGTGCTTGGTTACTGTGACCTTGCCAACATCCAAGCGTTCTTTGTTAATGACAGGACGCTCTTCTAATAATTCTAAATAGCCACCATTGCCTGTATCGGTTTGATGGTTTGCTAAATTAGTAGATAAATTATTTGCTAAGCCTTGTTGTGTACTGCTTGACACAGTTTGCTGCTGATTAGTATTGGATAAATCCGTAGCGGACAAATCTGGCGCAGGCAATTTGTTCTCACCGCTATGATTGGCAATTTGCTCTAAATGCGAAGTAGGATTAGGGGCATTTGCCAAAGATGAGCGTGGATGCGTTTGTTGTGGGTCAATTTTTTTGTCGTCGTTAATCATGGTAGTGTTCCTTAAATGGTGAGGTAGCTTAAAAAGAGGTATAAAAAAAGACCAGAGGCAAGCTCTGGTCTTAGTCACTGAGCTTGAAACTCAGCTGCTCATTACTATCGCGCGATGCACATTTAACGATTATTTTTCTAATGATTATTTCTTATTATCAATTGCTAAGAAATCTTCCTTAAGAATTATGCAAGGTGCGCAAGTATTGCGTATTACATACCACGAGCGCGGCGGACATCTTCGGCAGTGATATCATCGCGGTCAAAAAGGTTACCTTCGCGGTCAACCACATTACCATCACCATCGATATCTAATTCTTCACGTTGAATGGTTTCAGCAATAGTTTCAGTATGACGTTCGGTAGTTTTACCAACGTTTACTTCTTCAGCGACATAGGTTTCTTTATTCACACGTGCACGTTCTGCTTCTAGTTCAACTTCGACCGTTTGATTGCCATCTACATCACCAATGCGGCGGTCTGTTGGACGATCTACATTGGTACGTTGGATATTGGCATGCTCTTCTTCAAGGTCAACATCTATGTTGCGCTCTTCAGTAACGACATGCTTACCAACTTTTACTAAGCCTGCAACGATGCGGTCTTTATTGACTGTCAAACGCTCTTCTAGTAGCTCTAGCGTGTTTGGCGCATTATACGCATGGTCGGCAATCTCCATACGCTCTGCTTCTGGTACAGTATCAGCAGCGAATGATTGACGATCTTTTTCGTACTGCTCTTTATAGCTGTACTGATAATCGTGATCGTATACTTCCATCGCTTCTACTTGTGCTTGCGTTAAACTATCAAAGAAAACGTCATCACCGACGATACGAGCGAGACCTGCTGGCACTAGAACTTCTTTTGAGCTGAACCAACCGCCTGCATCAACGATTAAATAACGAATACGACCAGTAGTATCTTCTACTAGCGCACCTTCGATTTTACCGATTTTTTCTTCATTGACGCCATAAGCAGTTTTACCTGTTGGGTCATAATAGTCATCACCAATTAGGTCACGGTGAGTTGCTTGGATATCTCTTAAACGAATTAGTTGGCTCATTATTGTCTTCCTTTTTTATGAGTAAATTTATTTGTTTGGATTAATAATTATTTTTTATAAAATAGCAATACAGTAAAAATTTGCGTTGCTAAAAAAATGTCGGCTATTTCTTTTGAACTTGTTTAAACTTAGATTTTATAAATCAACAAGATTAGATGAAGAAGATATTACCGTGGTTATTAATAGAATCTCGCTATCATTAAGGACTAGCTATCGTTAATAAGCAGCCTCTCCATCAACTTGTTATTATCGTAGCAGCAGGTTTTTCGATACGATATATGAGCAAGGTAGCAAAGTGTGCGCTTGAGGTAATTGCGTGTAATAGGCTGTAAATGACGCCGTTACTATATAAAATTAAGTTAAGGCTTTCTTACAGCGTGTTTACCGCTTTGCGGTATTTGTCATTTTTAGGTATAAAAAAACCGCACAGCTAGTAGCTATGCGGTCTTAAAATTTTAAGAAAATCAGTCGATATTTTAAATCAGAACTTCGAATTTAAAAGCTCAAACGTTGAATTGGCTTAAAATTAAGCCAGTTCAATGGCAACGGCAACAGCTTCACCGCCACCGATACATAAGGTTGCAACGCCTTTTTTACCACCAGTACGTTTAAGCGAGTTGATAAGGGTAACTAAGATACGCGCGCCAGAGCAGCCAACTGGATGGCCAAGTGCACAAGCGCCGCCTTCGACGTTGACTTTAGCGTGGTCGATTTTTAACTTATCCATCGCTGCCATGGTCACCATCGCAAAAGCTTCGTTGATTTCCCATAAATCGACGTCTGCAATTGACCAACCCGCCTTGTCCAGAACTTTTTCAATCGCGCCAATCGGAGCAATGGTAAACTCGCTTGGGTGGCGCGAGTTAGAGGCGGTGGCAACAATACGTGCTTGATAATCTAAACCTTCGGCTTTTGCTTGCGACTCTTTCATCATCACAACCGCCGCCGCGCCGTCTGAGATTGAGCTGGCGTTTGCCGCTGTAATCGTCCCTTCTTTTGCAAAAGCAGGGCGCAGGGTAGGAATGCGCTCAGCATTGGCAAGGGCAGGCTGCTCGTCGGTATCAACCGTTTGCTCGCCTTTACGCGATTTGAAAGTGACAGGCTCGATTTCATCTTTAAAATGGTCGTCTTTAATCGCTGTCAAAGCACGGTTTAGCGATTCAATAGCAAACTCGTCCATTTGCTCACGGCTATAGCCTTTTTCATCGGCCATTTCTTGCGCGAACTGCCCCATTAATTTGCCGGTTTCGGCATCTTCTAGACCGTCTAAGAACATATGGTCTTTGACTTCTTTATGTCCCATGCGGTAGCCGCTGCGTGACCCTGGCATGATGTAAGGCGCATTGGTCATTGATTCCATACCGCCAGCCACTGCGACGTTAAAGCTGCCCGCTTTGATACCATCGTGCGCTTGCATAACTGCTTTTAGACCAGAACCACAAAGTTTATTAATGGTAACGGCACCAGTAGCATCGTTAAGACCTGCTTTACGCATCGCCTGACGGGCAGGGCCTTGACCAAGACCAGCAGTCAAGATACAGCCCATGATGACTTCATCAATATTATCAACGCTCACGCCTGAACGCTCAACGGCTGCTTTGATAGCGGTTGCGCCAAGTTCAGTTGCGCTGACGTCCTTTAAAGCGCCTTGAAAACCACCCATCGGAGTACGGGCGCCATTTAAAATTACAATTGCATCATTTGACATCGTTATTTTTCCTTTTTCGGTATTTGAAACGAAAGTTTTTTAGTCATTAAAAAAAGTTTTTAGCTAAGGTCACAGGTTTATAGATGAATCGCTGGATAAATTACGCCAACTCATCTAAGCGAATACGGACGACTTTATCTGTAATGGTATCGAGCTTCTCGATTTTTTCAATCGCCAGATTCATCTGACTTTCAATCACAGGCAGCGTCAAAATAATCACTGGTACTTGACCAAGCTTATGCGCAGGTTTTTGTAAAATGGCATCGATATTGATACCCGCGTCACTCAAAATACGGGTAATATCCGCTAAAACGCCCGGATTGTCATGCGCATGCACGCGCAGATAATAACCGGTAATCATTTGCTCAGCACGCAAGATGGGTGTGTCTGATAATTGCTCTGGGATAAACGCTAGATGCGGCACATGGTGTCCGTTCGTGCTTTCATTGTTGTTATCTTTACTACCAAGAACGCGAACCAAATCCATGACATCCGCCATGACTGCAGAAGCCGTTGCTCCAGCACCAGCGCCATCACCGCAATATAGCGTCTGACCAAGTGGGTGCGAGTTGACTAATACCGCATTTTTTACGCCATTAACGTTGGCAAGTAGGGCGTTCTGTGGAATGAGGGTTGGATGAACACGCAGCTCGATACCAGCCGCGCCGTTATTTCCTTGGCCATCACCTGAACCGTTGTCTTCGCGGCGTACCGCAAAGCCTAGATGTTTGATACGGTAACCAAGCTCTTCGGCGTAGTTGACGTCTTGCAAGGTAATACCGGTGATACCTTCGCAGTAAACTTTGTCAAACTGTAGCGGAATCCCAAAGGCGATAGAGGCGAGGAGCGCAAGCTTATGCGCCGCATCAATGCCTTCGACATCAAAGGTTGGATCGGCTTCGGCGTAACCAAGTGCTTGTGCTTCGCTTAAAACATCGGCGAACGGGCGACCTTTATCACGCATTTCAGTCATGATAAAGTTGCCAGTGCCATTGATAATACCAGCTAACCACTCAATCTTATTGGCAGCAAGGCCTTCACGCATGACTTTGATAATTGGAATACCACCTGCCACCGCCGCTTCATAAGCAACGTGTACATTATGGGCTTCGGCAAAGGCGAAAATCTCATTGCCGTGTTCGGCGAGCAAGGCTTTATTGGCAGTGACCACATGTTTGCCGTGTTTAATGGCATGCATAATCACATCTTTAGCCAAGGTCGTACCGCCAATCACTTCGATGACAATATCGACATTGTCACTGGCAGCGGTTGCCATCAAGTCACTATTTTGTACGATGGTAGCGTCGATATCATCGCGCTGACGACGGGTACCGACTTCGGTAATCACAATGTCGCGTCCGCTACGGCGTTTTAACTCATCTAAATTGTCATTGATTAGATTGATCACGCCCGTTCCGACGGTGCCCAGACCAAGTATCGCTAGTTTGATGGATTTGCTCACAGTATCCTCAAGAGATTATAGAGTTGGATAAAAATGCTTCTATGACAGCGCTTACATAAAAAGACTTATATAAAAGTGCTTATAAATGAGGCTGATATAAAGAAGAAAAGTATAAAAATACACCGCTAATTTTACCTAGCGCTTCATCGTATCATACCGATAAGCGCTTGTGGCGTCTACCCAATCTCACTGTCGGTAAAGTCAACAATATGAGGGGAGAGGACTAGCTGGCATCGATCGCTGTTTGCGCCAATTGCGCCGCGGGTAGATAGCCGCCGATTTGTTGGCCAGACTCGGTAAAGATAGCAGGCGTGCCGCGTACTCCTAACGACATTCCAAGCTCGATTTGCTCTTTTACTGGGTTATTACAGCTAGGCGCTTGGACATTAGCGCCCATTTTTGCCTGGTCCATCGCCGCCTTGCGATCTTCGCTACACCAAATAGCTTCCATTTTTGGGATACTGCCTTCGCTGCGTGGCCATGCCAAATAACGCACTTCAATACCGCGTGCATTGATATCGCTCATTTCTTCATGAAGCTTGGTGCAGTAAGGGCAGTCGGCATCAGTAAAGGCATAAACAACTGATTTAGTGGCGCCTTTTGCTGGATAAATAACCATGTCTTTTTTATCGACCGTTTTTAGAGCGTCTTGCGCGGCTTTGGCAACCAAAGCGCCACTGATATCAACTGGCGCCTCTTGCCCAACTGCGATGATTTGTCCTTGGATAATATGTTTGCCAGATTTATCGGTAAAAAACGATGGTAAGCCCGATGCCGTTACCCAGTAAATATCGTCCATATCCGTTGGTACGGCTGAAATGATTTCTTCTTCAATCCCTGAGGCTTTTAGATTTGTTTGTAAGGCTTTGACCACTGCTGCATCATTATCGGCGACTTGTGCGGTGCTGACTTTGGCATTAGCGCTATTGACGATACCTGTATTGCTGGTCGCATCTGCCGCATTATTCGAGCAGCCTGCTGCAACCACGACCAGCAACGCGCCCATCATCATCCTCGATAAAGGTTTGCGAGAAAATAGAGCGCGAGCAGAAGTGGCTTTAGAGAAAGAAGGTAAAAACATAGGTATTTCCTTTAGGCGGTGGTGCCTAAGCAAGATATAGATATAAAAACAGGGACATAGATAGTGTATGAACGCTTATCCCGTATCCACTAGATTTTGTTATCAGAGCGATATATTTCAAGGACGAGGGGCAATTTATTGATAATAAAAGATAAGTAGCAATACTGGTTATATTAACATATTTTTAGAAATAACCACCAAAGGCTATTTGTTGATGTTTTATTGGCATCGCCAAATTTATCATCCAGCGCCGTAAAACCACATCCTTCTAGGGCGTGGATATCAGGCGTCAGCCGTTGTCACCTAAGATTAAAAGAACCTTGTTAACCAAACGCATTGGGATCATACTAAACCCATGAAGACGCTCAAGCTACGCATCAAAGACAAACATGCCACTCAGCTAAATATCTTAGCTGGTGCGGTCAACTTTGTCTGGAATTACGTTAATGAGCTAAGTTTTAAACATCTTAAGCGCACAGGCAAATTCTTTTCAGCCTACGACTTGGCCGCTTACACCAAAGGCGCTGGTGAGTACCTGAACCTGCACAGCCAAACCTTGCAAGCGATTAGTGAGGTTCACGCCAAAAGCCGTAAACAGTTTAAAAAAGCCAAACTAAACTGGCGCACAAACAATCCTAAAGCCAAGAAAAGAAGTTTGGGCTGGATTCCTTTTAAAAAAACTGCTATCAAGCATCTAAGCACTAAACAAAGTGGCAAAAAATCTCTAAAAACAACTCTACAATTCAGTTTGGCTAAGGGTCAAAAGCTGATTATTGATGTGTGGGACAGCTATAACCTCTCGCTCTACAGCATCAATACGTGCGAGTTGGTACAAGATTCTCGCGGCCACTGGTACGCCTGTATCACTGTTAAAGAGTTTTCAGAAACAGCCTGTGGTGACGGTCAAGTCGGTATTGATTTGGGCTGTAAAGATGCCGCAGTCAGTAGTGATGGCAAGGTTCTAACTACTAAGCTGACGACTCAATACGCAGAAAAACTGGCCATTGCTCAAAGAGCCAAAAACAAAAAACGAGTTAAGGCCATTCACGCCAAGATTAAAAATACTAGATTAGACTTGATTCATAAATTTACATCAAAGCTTGTTAAAGCCAACAGCCTAATCGTAGTTGGTAAAATCAAGTCAAAATCATTTACTTCAAGCAAACTCGCCAAATCCGTCTATGATGCGGGTTGGTTTGAGATAAAGCGACAACTGGACTACAAATGCGCGAACGCAGGTTGCCACTATATCGAAGTAAATGAAGCGTACACCACCCAAACCTGCTCGTGTTGCGGCTCTCGCCAAGACAGTCCGAAAGGTAGAGAAGGTCTTGGTATAAGAAAATGGTTTTGTCGTTCTTGTAAAACGACCCATCAACGTGACGTTAATGGAGCAAAAAACATTCTCGCGGTCGGGCTTGGCCGTCTTTAGTAGGAATCCCCGTTCCTTTAGGTCGGGGAGGAAGTCAAGTCTAGGTAGGCTACTGTCATAAACATTAGGGGCTGTATAGAATTGAGGAACCATTGAAAAACATAAGCAACGCCTTACTCTACTGTTTACCACAACAAAGAAATAAGGCATCACTTATGACTCGCACCAAGCTCAACGATGAACTTTGGCACAAGCTATTTATTATATTGCGACAAATTAACGTATATAACAAGCCCAATCTAAGACGTACCGTTGAAGGCATGCTGTACCGCATAAGAGTAGGCTGTCCATGGCGAGACTTACCTTCTTATTTCGGTCATTGGTCTCGCATATATCATCAATACCGTTATTGGCGTAAAACCGGTAAATGGCAAAAGCTCATGAAAATAATCACAGCAAACTATGATAGTGAATGGTTATTCATAGACGGTAGCGTGGTCAAAGCTCATCAGCATAGTTCAGATGCAGCCAGTCATCTTGATGAGGCCATTGGTAAAAGTGTTGCAGGTAATAGCAGCAATCTGCACTTAGTGGTCGATGCTTGTGGTAACCCTATACATGTTGAGCTGACAGGTGGGCAAGTACATGACGCTAAGATGGCAAAGACGTTGATAGATAGCACGATTAATAACCAGACTAAAGCGGTGATTGCAGACAGGGGCTACGATAGTAGTGATATTAGAGAGTGTATCTTCAAGCACTGTGCTGAGTCAGTCATACCCGTTAAGTCGAACTCTAAAAATAGCAACAATGACACACTAGACTGGTATTTGTATCGTTGCCGTCACTTGGTAGAAAACGCTTTTGCTAGGTTGAAACATTTTAGGGGCATTGCCACGCGATATGATAAGCTCAAAGATAGCTATGCAGCAGCGGTAATGCTTGCTTGTGTCTTTATCTGGTTGCCACTCATTTGAATTCTATACACACCCTAAATTATCCATTAAAATAAATTTTCTTTCTAATTTCTTTCTAACTTTCTAAGGAGACCCTATGGCTGGTGCCAGTTTATTAACCCTACTTGATGATATCAGTGTGATACTCGATGACGTTTCGGTCATGACGAAGGTCGCCGCCAAAAAAACCGCGGGGGTATTGGGTGATGATTTGGCGTTGAATGCCGAGCAGGTCACCGGCGTCACAGCAAATCGTGAACTGCCAGTCGTTTGGGCGGTCGCCAAAGGCTCGTTTATTAATAAGCTTATTTTGGTGCCAGCAGCTATACTTATTAGCGCCATTTATCCGCCTTTAATCACCTTTTTACTGATGTGTGGTGGCCTGTTTTTGGTTTATGAAGGCGCTGAAAAAGTGATTCATCGCTTTTGGCCGCATGCCTTGCCAGATGATGAAGAGCAAAATGCCCGTCGGCAAGCCAACGCAGATCAAAACGTTGATTTGGTCGCCTTTGAAAAAGAAAAAATCAAAGGGGCGGTGCGTACTGATTTTATTTTATCGGCAGAAATTATTGTGATTGCGCTAGGTGCGACGGCAACTGCTACGTTGTTGCAGCGTAGTTTGGTGCTCTCTATTTTAGCCATCGGTATTACTGTTGGTATTTATGGTTTGGTCGCGGGCATCGTTAAAATTGATGACTTAGGCTTGCATATGATGGAGAAAGACGGTGATTTTACTCAAAAAGTCGGTAAGGTTTTATTTACGGCAGCGCCTAAATTAATGAAGTTTTTATCTATCGCTGGGACTTTGGCGATGTTTTTAGTCGGTGGCGGTATTTTGGTGCACGGTATTAACTTTTTGCATCATGAGGTTGAAGATATTGCGCATTTGACAGGCGTGTTTGAAAGCTTTACCACTGCCTTATTAAATGGCGTTATCGGTTTTATTATTGGCGCTGCTATCGTTGCGCTATTTACGGTTATCAATAAGATACGTCATAAAGACGAGCCTACTGCCCATTGATCTTGTTGCTCAAAAGTTCTGTTTATCAAAGCTTGGCATTGATATAAAGCTCTATTAATGAAAAAGCCCCAAAGTTGCTAACAACTTTGGGGCTTTGATATTTTATAAAAGAGTATTAATGATAGCTATTAGCTTTCGCTATCAGAATCGTCATTCTCTGATTTTTCCGCTTGCGTCGGCTTTTTATGCTCCGCTTTCGGCTTACGCGTCCGCGCTTTTGGGACTTTTGGCGTGGTTAAATTAAACATGCCTTTTTGTGGTAGTAATTGCTCAGCCACATTTTCGATCATGTTTTTATAACTGGCGATGGTCGTTTTTGACTTCGCCGCCTGAATTTCCTCTTTTGTCGCTTGCTCAGATAGCTGTTCAGTTGACTCAGACGCTTGCTCGTTTTCGTTTTGCACAACATCAGAGTCACCATCAGCATCTTTAGCTTCAGTATCTACTGTCTGAACTTTGTCCGCTTCTACAGCATTAACCTCAGGTTGCTCAGCGTTCTCTGCTTCTAGTGCTTGCTCTACTTTTAGCAGTTCTTCACTATCAGCGCTGACATCGTCTGTCTGAGCTTGATTGGCCAGTGCAGTCGCATCTACATTCTGAGCGTCAACGTCAACGTCGCTGTCAGCTGCTAGAGAGCCATTTTTAGGCGCTTCGGCGACTGTGGTTGCAGCTGGCTCCTGATAGTCAGGATGCTGACCACGTGGATCGTTGCTCGCCCGCTTGCTAATAGGGCGGGGCTCAACGGCTGTTTTACCTTGCGCCGCAGCAAACTGACTGACGGCTTGCGTCATCGCCTCAAAGCTTGCGAGATAATCCGCTGCTAAAGGCTCGTAGCCATAGTTACTAAAGTCAAAATCTTGCTTGGCAGCTTCGCCAGTCTCGACTTTAGACTCGTTGTTACTATCTACTTTTTCGTTAACAGCGTTAGCTTGCTCTAGGTGCAAAGCGATAGCCGCATTAAAGCAATTAATCACGCCTTCAGCGGCTAAACGCGCTGGCGCCTCTGGCAAGGTTGCGCGGATAAACTCGCCAACCGTGCCGCGGATAGCTGGAGCGTTCACAGCGCGTTGCTCATTTACCACAGGCGATTGGTTATCCGATGCTGTGGTTGTCGAGGCTTGAGCATGCTGACGACGAACCACGCGTGGATCATTGCTGGCTTGACCGAACTTTTCAGCCGTTACATAACGCTTGGCAAATAAAGCTTGATGGTCAAGTTCAAACGCTGCTTGATTGCTACTGTCAGTATCATCCGTATTAAAATCAACATTAGAACCAGTTTTCTGCGCTTTCTCAGTAGGTGCTACATCGTCATCTTTGCCGCTAGTTTCGACAGCATCACGACTTTTAGACATTGATGATTTTTCTGCTGCTGGTTGTGTAGCCTCGACATTACGCTCGTCTACAGAGTTAGCGTCAGACTTTTGCACTTTATCATCAGTAGAGCTTAGCTTGGTTTCATCCGTTTTTGCTGCAGGTATCACTGCATCGCCACTTGCAGGATTGTCACTTTTAGCAGCGTCGGCAGTCACAGTTTGCGTACTGGTTTTTTGACTACTATCAACCGAGTCACGGCGGTTTTTAGCAGCTTGACTATCAGTAATTTGCTCAACGGCTTCCTGCTTATCTGCATTTTTCGCAGTGCTGTCTTCCTGACTTGCTTTCTGCTTATCAGCTTCATTGATAGCTTTCTCAGCGCTTTGCTTTTCAGGCGCTTGGCGAGTGGCTGCTACAGATTTACTATCATCTAAAGACAAGTGCACAACTTCTGGCGACTTGAGCTCTGTAGACGCTTCATTGACCTGTAATACCACTTCATTAGGGTCTTGGTTGCGGCGCGCGCTTGATTGGCTTTTGTCATTACCGTTACTAGTTTCTTTATTGCTATGCTCGTTATTCGCACTTAACGTCTCACCGCGCTCAATTTTGCCGCGTGAGGAGCGCTGACTGTTTGATTTACGCTTGGCACGCGTTTGCTCATCTATTGTATTAGCGTCTTTCCTAGCAGCGTCATTGTGCTCGGTATTGCTATTGTCATGTCCATTACGACCGCTGTCTTGGCGGTTGTTACGATTACGGTCGTTGGTGCGTCGATTATCATGCTGACGTTTATCTTGGCTATCAGCCTGCTTGTCGTCAGTGCCGGTTGAGCGGCTGTCGTCTACGTTGTTGCTAGCAGCATTACCATTGGACTCATCTGACTGCTCTTTTCTTTGACGCGTTTTAGAAGGTCTTGATTTACGCGATTTACGTCTTCTTCTGTCTTCAGCGTCGTTGTTATCATCAGTATTACTATTAGCGGCTTGCTGACGATTAGTGTTCGGCTGTTGCTCAGTGTTCTGCTGATTGCTTGCCGTTTGCGGCGCTGCTGCGGCTTGAGTGTTGGCGTCTAGGGCGCTGTTATCGATTTGTCCAAATGAGCCAAGGCTTTGAGCGCCCGTGTTTACCAGTGCTTCAATGGCTTTGGCAGCATCACGACTACTGACCTTAGGCGTC
Organism: Psychrobacter faecalis; assembly: GCF_016107575.1. Classification (GTDB taxonomy): domain Bacteria; phylum Pseudomonadota; class Gammaproteobacteria; order Pseudomonadales; family Moraxellaceae; genus Psychrobacter; species Psychrobacter faecalis. The sequence goes on from NZ_JABAST010000018.1 coordinate 32,662, forward strand.
GTCGATGCTTGCGGCGCTTGGGCAAATAGGTTGGATAACCAAGCGACTGCTTGCGGTTGGGCAGCAGTCGCGTTATTGTTTTGTGAAGCTACTGGCGCCGCGGTAGTCGCAACAGTTGGGGTGTTTTGTGACTGAGTTTGGGGTTGGGGCGCACGTGTTGTTGCATTGCTAGCGTTAGTATTGGCATTGCTACGATGGTCATTACTATGACTGGTCGTGTTTTGCTGCTGACTACTGGCTCGAGGAGTCGCTTGACTGTTTTTATTGCTACCATTATCAGCTACTTGACGAGGCTGGCGCGTTGGCTGCTGCTCAGGGCGCACTGAATCAGCGGTCTGCCAGTCGACGTTATAACCTAAATCGCTATGCTCTTGCTGCTGGGTATCGGTGATACGCTCATAGCTCGATGGCGCAAAGCCATCACGATTAAAATGTAGCTTAAAGTTTGGCGATTCTAAATGCGCGTGCGGTAAAATCGTGATACGCGTACCGCTGTCTTGCTCCAAATAAACCAAGCTATCGCGCTTTTCGTTTAATAAGAAAGCCGCGATATCGGTTGGCACTTCGGCCTGTACTTCGCCTTGACGTTCTTTTAAGGCGATTTGTTCAATCTGACGCATAATCGACAATGATAGCGAGCGCAAATCACGAATCATGCCATTGCCATGGCAACGCGGGCAAATATAGCCGGTCGACTCTTCTAGCGATGGGCGCAGGCGCTGACGGCTCATTTCCATCAAACCAAATTTAGAAATATCACCAAACTGTACACGCGCGCGGTCGTATTTGGTCGCGTCAACCAGACGTTTTTCCACTTCTTTTTGATGCTTATTGTCATTCATATCGATGAAATCAATGACAATCAAACCGCCCATATCACGCAGACGTAACTGGCGTGCAATCTCATCGGCAGCTTCTAGGTTGGTATGATAGGCAGTTTCAGCAACATCTGAGCCTTTGGTTGATTTTGCTGAGTTGATATCGATAGATACTAAGGCTTCCGTTTGGTCAATAACGATTGAGCCACCTGATGGCAAGCGAACTTCACGCTGATAAGCTGTTTCAATCTGCTTTTCGATATTAAAGCGCGAAAACATCGGCTCATAATCGGTATATTTACGCAATTTTTCTGCTTGTTTTGGCATCACGGCATCGATAAAACCGGCCGCTTCGATATAAGCGTTTTCGTTATCAATCCAAATCTCGCTAATATCATCGCGTAGATAATCACGCACGGCACGGGTGACGACGCCTGCTTCTTGGTGCACCAAACGCGGTGACGGATATTTTTGATTTTGTTCTTGGATGGCTTGCCAGATATTAAGCAAGTGATTTAAATCGTGTTGCAAATCTTCTTGGGTCTTGCCAATACCAGCAGTACGAATGATGACGCTCATGCCTTTTGGCAAATCAAGATTACCAAGCATGCGCTTCATATCTTCGCGCAATTTGCCCGAGATTTGACGCGAAATACCGCCGCCACGAGGGTTATTTGGCATCAATACCAAATAACGCCCTGCCAAAGATACATACGTTGATAAAGCTGCACCTTTATTGCCGCGCTCTTCTTTTTCGACTTGGACGATCAGCTCGTCACCCTCTTTGATTAGTTTTTTGATGTTTTCATCGCGTGGATTGCCGCTTAGATATTCAGCAGAGATTTCACGAATCGGCAAAAAGCCTTGGCGCTGTGAGCCATATTCGACAAATACCGCTTCAAGCGATGGCTCGACACGGGTGACGTGACCTTTATAAATGTTGGATTTTTTTTGCTCGCGGGTACGGTTTTCTAAATCGAAATCGTAAAGATGATTACCTTTACAAAGGGCAACGCGAATTTCTTCGTTTTGAGTAGCGTTGATTAAAATGCGTTTCATGTTTGAATCCTATGAGTACGCATAACAACGACGGGGCAGGCTTTCGGGCAAGGGAGCAAGTGCGGTTAAGGGTAAATTAACCTGAGTAGATGTTAATGAGCGGGAGAACGTAAAGCAGAAATATCGGCAAGCACATGAGCTTTTCGTCACTGCTGTTAACCTAAAATGTATTAGCCATTTATCCTGCTAATGTCGGTAACGTTCGTATAGATAAGGTAGGGTGTAAAGCTACTATCTATATCATATTATGAGTAGGCTTGGTCTAACGATTAAGGCACGTGCGGGTTTGTGGTCTTTTTGACAGTCATTTATCCAAGTTTAATCCGCACACCTTGTAAGGGCGGCGATGGATAAGGACTGAGATTTAAGAGGTCACAATTACCAAAAAAGCATCGTGTTGTCACAATTAATCAATCAAGGTCTAGCAATCATAGCGCTGTTAATAAAGAACTGTTTTATCGGTAAGTGCTAGTGCATAAAACAGTACCGTGCAGCGGTTATCCTTTTAGGTAAAGCAATTGGTCATTCTTTATTTATCGTTCTTTTGGCTATCACGTCAAAAATATCTGGGGTAACTCAAAGCTAGGTGGCGCTGCTCTAATCATCAGCGGGGCGTACTTGGCAAACAGAATAAATGACCGGCTTATCGGCGCGGTGTCTCTTGTCTATCCTACTTCGCGTGCTCTGTTTGACCACCAATACTCAGGCAGCTATCGATAATCAATCAATGATGCTCGATTCTGGCTTTAAGCGACCCAAACTTGCTCAACTGTGCGCTAAAGGACTGGCTGATAATTAGTTATGCGTGATAAATAATTATCAAAATAAGTCGTGGTTAGGCGGTAGTGAGTAAATGTTATGTTGTTATCGCGCGATAAAATGGTTGTTAGCCAATTTATCAAAGCGATGTCGTTTAATATCAGCGTGTTTTGTCTTGATAAAAAACTATATTACTAAAAAACGTTGTACTAAAAATTTTGGGTACTGATACATCCTATATATAGATAATTATCAGCGTTGTTCTTACAATTTATGGGGCATTATAGGGTATATCAAGGGATATAACACCCTTAAAATCAGATGAAACGCACAAGTTTGGCAACCTTTATAACGGCCATCGCCTGACTAACCAGTAGTAGCAACGGCGCAATATTGTCTGTAACAACAAGGAATTATTGTCGCAGCCTCTGCTTAATTGGCGCTCAACATGCTAAACTATAGCAAATCTTTGTGTAAATACCTAACTAAAAATGACAAACTCAAAAATGCCAACCGAACAGCCTATCCACGAAGCGCCCGCTATCTTTAATAGTAAAACGCGCCCGCAAAGTGCCGATGACGAAATCAGTAACTTTGAAAAGGTCAATTACCTTGAAGTCACGCGCCATCAGCACGACCAACGTTTGGATAACTTTTTGCTTAATCGCCTAAAGGGTCTGCCAAAATCCCACATCTACAAGATGATTCGCTCAGATGAAGTGCGCGTTAATAATAAACGCTGTAAAGCGCATGACAGATTGCAGCGTGAAGACGTGGTGCGTATTGCGCCTGTACAGCTCGCGACTCGTGACAAACCGATTATCAGCGCTGAATTTGCCAATAGCTTATTGGCGCGGGTAGTCTACGAAGATGAGGGTCTAATCGTACTTAATAAGCCTGCTGGTATTGCTGTGCATGGCGGTAGTGGTTTAGATTTTGGCGTTATCGAGGCCATGCGCGAAGTGACAGGTAAAAAGTATCTCGAGCTGATTCATCGTATCGATAAAGATACTTCAGGTCTGCTGATGATTTCTAAAAAGCGCTCAGCGTTGAAAGTGCTCCAGCAGCATCTTGTCGATAGAACCATTCAAAAGCATTATCTTTGCCTAGCAAAAGGTCAACCTGCGCTCAATGAGCAGCGTATCGACGCGCCATTACTGCGCTATACGTTGGCTAGCGGTGAGCGCCGCGTAAAAGTAGATGCGCAAGACCCACAGGCGAAAGAAAGCCAGACAGATATCATTGTGCATGGTCGCTTTACCTTAAATGAACAGCCAGTGAGCCTGCTTGAAGCAAAACCTTTGACCGGTCGCACCCATCAAATTCGCGTACATTTGGCGCATATCGGCCATGCTATATTAGGTGACGATAAATACAATGTGCATGACAAATCGGGCGTGCATCGTTTGTGTTTACATGCGTGGCGTTTAGATATTCCTGGCTATGAAGCCATTACCGCGCCATTACCAGATGAGATGATGGATTGGTTACCAGCAGATATTCAGCTGCCTGAATAAGTTTTAAAAATTTCTTTTTAAAGGCTGTTTAAAGACTGATAGTCAATGCAGTTTTTAAATGACTATTTAACACAATCGTCACAGTTGCTTATTTGCGCATACATTCGCCAAATAAGTACCTGTGACGTTTTCATATTTGCCATTTGTTATTTTTAAAGGGTTAGACCATGACAGCATCTATCGCTAGTAAAACAGCGCCAACCAATATTTCTGAGTTAGCAGCCGAGCATCATTTAGCGGGTAAAAAGCTGATCATTTTTGATTGGGATGGCACCTTGATGGATTCGATTGGCCTAATCGTTGAGTCTATGCATATAGCGGGCGAGGCGCATGGCTTTAGGACTACCGATCAGGCCGTCAAAGACATTATCGGGCTGAGCTTAATGTACGGCATTGAGATTTTATATCCGCAAGCAAGCGATACGCAAAAGCTCGCCATTCAGCAAAGCTATGCAGAATACTATATTCCGAACAGCCATCGTACGCCGTTTTTTACGCCTATTGAAAATATGCTCCTGACGTTAAAGCAGCAAGATAAGCAGCTTGCGGTCGCTACCGGCAAAAAAAGAAAGGGGTTAGATCGAGTATTAGAGGCTTCTGCTAGCCATCACTATTTTACCATCACGCGCTGTGCTGATGAATCCGGCTCCAAACCTGATCCGCAAATGCTGCGCGATATTTTAGATTACACCAACCAGCCAATCTCGCAGGCAGTATTTATCGGTGACAGTATTTACGATATTCAAATGGCCAATCGTTTAGGCATGACCAGTATTGCGGTCAATTATGGCACAGCGTCAAGCAGCGAGCTTGCTGCCGAGCAGCCAACTTATCAAGTGGATACCCCGCAAGAATTAGTGGCATTATTATGTGCATAAATCGTGCGTGTAAATTATGTATGTAAATAAAACGTCATTTAAACCTAGGGCGTGTCCTCAATTCAAGCGCTTGTATCTAAATGGGCTAAAAATGGCTAAATTTTATCAAACATCGTCAAATAGCTGACTAATATCTCGATATTATTTGCGCTATTTTCCTCGTTTGACGGCAATTTATCTCATTTTTATCACCATTTTTAAAATGAGGACACGCCCTAGTAAATAGAATTATTGAAAAGTAAATTTCCATAAAAAAGGGTTTATCGTTATCAACGATAAACCCTTTTGAGATTTCTACTGAATAAACTGAGTAGTCTATTTAGCACTTTTTTACTTATCAGCGCTTTGGTCGTTAGTTTCTATTCTATTTTCTTGGTTTTCAATAACAGACGCTTCAGCATTTTTATCCTCCTTGGCCTGATATTGATACCAATTACCCATGACGCCTGCCAGCTCATCAAGACCTTCTTTTCTTAATGCGGAAAACAACTGTATCGTGCAGTCTAAACCCAACTGCTTAAGTCTTTTACGGGTATTAAGCAGCGCAGTTTTAGACGCGCCATATTTAAGCTTATCGGCTTTGGTGAGCAAAATATGCACCGGCAGCTCGCCATCTTTTGCCCAATGCAGCATTTGCTCATCAAAGAATTTAAGCGGATGACGGATATCGGTCATCAGTACCAAACCTGCTAGGCTTGAACGCGATACCAGATATTCTTCAAGCTCAACTTGCCATTCTTTTTTCATCTCAAGGGGCACGGCCGCATAACCATAGCCCGGCAAGTCAACCAAACGCGTATAGGTATCGCCGATACTAAAGAAGTTAATCATTTGCGTCCGCCCAGGCGTTTTAGACGAGCGCGCCAGTTGACGTTGATTGGTTAGGGCGTTGATAGCGGACGACTTTCCCGCGTTCGAGCGACCAGCAAAAGCGACTTCGAGCCCTACATCGGGCGGACAAAGACGAAAAGTCGGCGCGGACGTCATAAATTCAGTTTGCTGAATGCGCTGACGGGCTTTGGTATTAAAATCCGCATGTTCGGCGGCGACATCTTTAAACGGGGTACTCATAAATGACTCATTAATCTTAAAAAATTAGATACAGTAGTGAAAAGTTTGTGAATAAAATAGGGCAGTAAGCAAAGCCAAAAATAGGTGAGCGGCAAAAGTAGGCCGTTAATAACATGAGCATTTTAGGATAACGCCTATTCTATACTATTATAGCGCTTAGTTATTGAAATAAAGGCAATTACCCTCATATTAATGACAACATAACCGTAAATAAAATCGTGTTTGAGCCCCGATTTTTATTCCAATAAACATTGTTAACAAAGCTAAACCATATTTATATATATTAATATGACATATATTGTTACAATATTTAGTCAGATAAAGTGAATGACAATTGCACAATAAACGCTTAATAAAATCATGGATTAAGCAAACGAAAAAGATACGAGGTGTCTTATGTTTTCAATCACCGACATTTTTGCCAAAAGCTATCGTTTCTTAGCTGCCAGTAGTGCTGCTTTAATCATTGGTATGGCGACGATCAGTAGTGCAGGCGCCGCCGATATTGCAACATCCTATAATAACTCATGTGCCGCCTGTCACGATAGTGGCGCACTTAATGCGATTAAAAAAGGCGATAGTGCCAAATGGCAACAGCTTATCAAACAAAAAGGTATGCCAGCGCTGGTTAAGTCTGTCAAAAATGGCATGATTCAAATGCCAGCGGGCGGCTTATGCCAAGACTGTAGCGATGACGATTACCGTAAGCTTATCGAGTATATGAGCAAGTAGTAAATGAATAATAAATAGCCAAGCAGTAAGTAGTTTTGTATGGCTAAATAAATGTAATGATAAATGATACGAGGCGCAGGGTGAGTAAACCTATTGCGCTTTTTGTTTTTTTATTAAGTGAATAAATATCGAACAGCCAGAAAAAATAACCAATGCTACGATTAAGTAGGCAAATAGTAAAAAGTCTTGCTATAATAATCCAAAATAAACCCTGATATTAGTAAGTACTTTCGGGCTGCTTGTGATAAAGACCGCGTAATACATAGCGTAGCTGATTAGATGCTATCTTTGTAGTGGGTGCGGCTTTTGATAATGCAATCACTCTAAATAATGCTTACGTCGAGTTAGTAGGATTTGTATCAATGAAAAAGTTAATCGCTGCCGCCAGCTTATGTGTTGCAAGTTTCAGCGTACAAGCTGCTATTATTGTTCCTGAACATGACGTCAATGCAGGTAAGCAAATTGCAGAAACCGTTTGTGCGGCTTGTCATGGTGTTGATGGTGTCAGTCCTGTGCCAGCCCAGCCGAATCTTGGCGGTCAAAACGTAAAGTACTTATATAAGCAATTGGTCAATTTTAAATCAGGCTACCGTAAAAACGGTATCATGCAGTCACAAGTTGCCAATTTATCTCAGCAAGATTTAGCCAACGTCGCAGGCTATTATGCCAGCCAAAAACCTTGGGGCGTCGCATTTGGTAATCCTGCGACGACGCAAGAAGCGACTAAGCTGTTTTTAGGTGGTGACAAATCCCGTGGCGTGATCGGTTGTGCAGGCTGTCATGGTCCAGATGCTGCGGGTAACGTTTGGGCTGCATTTCCGCGTTTAGGCGGACAGCACGCTGAATATATTGCCACTCAGCTAAAGCTTTTCCGTGCTGCTGGTCGTGTTGATGATATCGATAGCGATGAGCAAAAACGTGTTAACGATGCGGAAAAAGAAGGCGAGATGGGTATGATGCAGATGGTTGCGGCAAAACTGTCTGATCGCGATATTCGTATCTTGTCAGATTATGTGAGCGCGATTCACTAATCTGCTACCTATGTAGCGGCTCGCACTTTGACGCGCTTAGTGAGATTATATAATAAGTGAAGCAATTTGCTGCCGCCGTTATGATTTAGCTCTTAAACCCCGATTTCGGGGTTTTTTTATAACTGTTAGTCCTTATATAATTTGCATAAGCTTTGATAACCCTTATAAGAATTAAGCGCTTTCATATGACGCTATCATAGAAAATATAGATGTCTATCAGTACTTTATAGCCTTAACTATTATTCACTTTGAATCGCTTGGATTTAGATTATGATGATTCGCTATGCTTCTTACTTTATCGCCGCGTTGCTACCGCTATTGTTATTTCGCTGGTTTGCGCCCGCATCCATAGGCGAGATTGACTTTTGGTTGCTGTGGCTTGTGGCGATGGTATTGGTTTCGCTGCCCGTTGTGTATGCGGAAATTGCGTTGGCTTATCGTAGCGCTGAAGCACCTTTAGCGGGTATGCAAAAGCTTACGCGTGAAGCCGATGCCAGCACCTTTTGGCGCAGTTTTGGTTGGCTCGCGGCACTGGTTTCTATCCTCATTGCGGCGCTTGTCATATCGGGAGCAAGCACCGGCATTTTAGCCGCCTTGACGGAGCTCAATAGCGTACCTAATATACCAAGCTTCGCCATTGCTGCAGGATTGATGGTTATCGCCGTCTTATTAAGCTTACTAGGCGTGGCACCGTTACCAATAGGCTTGGGTTTAATGCTGGTCGGTTTATTATTGGGTGTGGCCAACGGTCTGCCAAATATCGCTTTTGCCATGACCGATGTCAGCTTGAGCGAGTGGGCGCGCGCCGTGGCGTTGGCATTAGTGAGCGTCGGTGCGGGTACAGGTTTATACTGGTTTGGTCAACACCTAGTGAGCAAGCAAACGGTCACGGCGGTAAGGGCTGATAATCACAATGCGCAAACCACTCGTAATAGTGCCGCGCAAGCATATCGCGCAACCAAGCTGGTATTACCGATTTGGATATTACAGCTAGTGGTTGGTGTGGTCGCTTTATTTATCAGTGGCATGGCGCTACCACCGATTGGGCAGTTACTTTATTGGGTTGGGGTGCTGTTTGTGGTCAGCTATTTGCTCCATTATAGTACGCAGCAATTGGCGCATAAATTTGGTTTGCTAGTCAGTGTGGTGTTAACGTTTGTGCTAGCGCTATTGTTAGTTGTCGCCATACCGACCAATTGGCTAGTCGGTATTTTGGTGATTATCAGTAGTATCGCCGTGCTGTTATTGTCCGTCTTTGCTGGTTGGCAGATGAAAATTAGCCACTTGCGTAAGTCTTTAAACTTTGGCAATGAAGCTTTTTATAACTTGTGGCGGGTGGCGATACGCCTTATTGTGCCGCTGGCATTACTGTTAGCGTTAATCGGTTGGGTGATGCAGTGGTTAAGCTGAGGACTGCTGCTAACCATAGTACAGCTGATAAAGATGAGGTTAACGTTAACCTAACTCAGGCTGAGCAGAGTGATTTGATAACAGTATTTCTGGCGTATGCAGAAGAGGCGACGCGTCAGCATTATCAAACTGTTCAAGTTAGGCAGGGCACAACTTTGTATGAGGCCTTGGCTCAGGCAGGTTGGCTAAAACAGTTTGAAGAGCTAGCAAGCTGGTGCGAGCAGGTTGCCAATACGATGACGCCAACGGCTAAGCGCTGGCATGTTGGGGTATACGCGCAAAAGCAGCCACTCAATTATATATTGCAGCCGTCTGATCGGGTAGAGGTATATCGCAGCTTAAGCGCTGATCCCATGTCTCAGCGCAAAAATAAATCTCGCGGTTAGTTTTTAGAAATTTCTATCAGACTTATGATGCAGGCAGGCTATCGATACCTTCAATGCGGGTCACTATACCGTTATCATCGAAATAAACAATCAAATGCTGGCTGGCATTTTTGACATCGGCGATACCTTTACGGCGACCTTCTGTTCCGGCTTTATAGTCGTAAATGTAGTCCCAGCGTTTTGGCGCGAGCGTGTCTCTGATTGCTGGGCTACCAAGAATATAAAGCACCTGATTTTGATTCATACCCACTTGCACTTTTTGCGCCTGCGCTTGGGTAATGGCAGTGCCTTGGGGCAAGTCAATCTTATAGACACTCAGTAACGAGCAGCCAGACATAGCCACAGTAGCACCGAGCATAGTCGTCATGGCAATCTTACGTAATGCGTTTGCAGAGCTTAACGAACGAAAATTAAAGGTCTTTATCATGGTAAAATGACTCATAAAAAATGGGTTAGGCGCCGCTAAAAACCGATAATGTGGGTCTTGCAGGCAATCTTGCACAAATGATACGTCATTTACTTGCAATTGCCTACCACTTACGACATTATTTACCAAGTGCTATTTTACCGCCTTTATTATTTATATTTTAAATTCAAACACTTGGCAGCGATTTTTCGCAAAAAATGCTCTGCATAATCGTTCATTTTTTATTGTTTTTATATTTTATCAGCACTTATTATTAACTATTGATGTTTATTTAACTCCTGTTTTTTGAATTCATTTGCTAAGACTTTCATAGTCAGAAGGGATATTATGGCTTCTTTTACCAATCAAGATTTACGTAAAGCGGGTTTAAAGGTAACGTTACCACGTATCAAAATTTTAGAGCTGCTCGAAAGTGCGGAGCTGCATCATATGAGTGCTGAAGAGGTATATAAAGCACTGATTGACCAAGGTGAAGATGTGGGGCTGGCAACCGTTTATCGCGTATTAACCCAGTTTGAGCAAGCGGGTATCGTTGAGCGCCACAACTTTGAAAACAATTTATCAGTGTTTGAGATTACTCAAGAAGAGCATCATGACCATTTGGTTTGTGATGTCTGCGGCAAAATCGTCGAGTTCCATAACAAAACCATTGAAGAAGAGCAGACCAAAGTAGCGGCAGAGCATGGCTTTAAGCTATCTGGTCATTCTTTGGTGCTGTACGGTATTTGTGATAATCAAGCCTGTAGAGACAACGCTAAGTAAGCGTTTTAGAAAAAAAATTATCTGATATTGATAATTTATAGTCTATTACTATTCAAGTATTAACTTAAACGCCAAAAAAGCCCTCACATTTGATGAGGGCTTTTTTATGGGAAATTCTAGGTAAGTAGTGCCATATCAAGTGATATCTAACGATAAACTATCGGCGCCTTCATCTAAGTTGACGTTGCCATTTTTACCACTTAACTTAATCTTTAAGCGTAAATCGTTAGGGGAGTCAGCGTGCAGAATGGCTTCTTTATAAGTGATTTCACCATTTTTATATAAATCAAACAGCGCTTGGTCAAAGGTTTGCATGCCGCTATCACGTGAGCGCGTCATGACATCTTTGATTTCGTGCACCTCGCCTTTACGGATGTAGTCGCTGATCAGCTGTGAGTTTAATAAAATCTCAATAGCGGCGCGGCGTCCTTTACCATCAGGCGTTGGAATCAATTGCTGAGCGATAATAGCTTGCAAGTTTAATGATAAATCCATAAACAACTGATTATGGCGACTGGTTTCAAAAAAGTGAATGATACGGTCAATCGCTTGGTTGGCGTTATTGGCGTGTAAAGTTGCAAAGACCAAATGCCCCGTTTCAGCGTATTGAATCGCGTAGCTCATGACTTCGCGGTTACGAATCTCACCAATCAAAATCACATCAGGCGCTTGGCGCAAGGTGTTTTTAAGACCTGCCTCAAAAGAATGGGTGTCGATACCAACTTCGCGCTGGGTAATGATACAACCGCGGTGCTTATGCACAAACTCAATCGGATCTTCGATGGTAATAATATGACCGTGTGAATTCTGGTTACGATGGCCAATCATCGCCGCAAGGGTAGTTGATTTACCCGTACCTGTAGCCCCAACCAACAAAATAATACCGCGCTTTTTCATGGCCAGCTCTTTTAGCGCTGGGGGCAGGCGTAGCTCTTCAACGGTCGGGATTTTATTTTCGATTTTCCGTAAAATCATCCCTGCCATGTCGCGCTGAATAAAAGCACTTACCCGAAAGCGCGCTTGCTGCGCTTGATCTGAAATCGCAAATTGACACTCGTTGGTTTCGTCAAATTCTTTTTGCTGGCTTGGGGTCATCACCCCTTTGACCAATCTCATGGTTTGCTCAGCGGTTAACGGCGTTTTACCCACCGGCAAGATTTTGCCATTGATTTTCATGGACGGCGCGACATCAGCAGTAATAAAAAGGTCAGAGCCGTTTTTATTAATCATTAATTGTAAAAGCTTATCAATGTCCATAACGTACCTACATTTGGAATATATAGTTTAAAACTGCTGCAATAAACTTTTAAAGCGGGCAATAACAACAACCGTTAAAATAACTAAAGCTGAGTAAGAGTTTTTCATCGTTTACCTATAACTTTAACAAAAATTTATATTAAAACTTTTAATACTATGTAAACCCATACTAAATAAAGGCTTCAGGCTGCTTGGCATAAGGGCGAGCGACATCTTTACTGATTGTGCCTTTTGAAACCAAGTTTTTAAGCGTTTGATCAAGAGTAATCATGCCTTCACCAGCACCAGTTTGGATAGCAGAATACATCTGCGCGATTTTATTCTCACGTATCAAGTTACGAATCGCAGGCGTGCCCAGCATGATTTCATGAGCAGCAATACGTCCGCCGGTTTGGCGGCGTAGTAGCGTTTGTGAGATGACCGCTTGTAGCGACTCTGAGAGCATCGCCCGTATCATATCTTTTTCGGCTGCAGGGAAGACGTCAATCACGCGATCAATGGTTTTGGCAGCAGAGCTGGTGTGCAAGGTGCCAAAGACCAAATGCCCTGTTTCAGCGGCGGTCAATGCCAAGCGAATGGTCTCAAGGTCACGTAACTCACCAACGAGGATAACGTCTGGATCTTCACGTAGAGCCGAGCGCAATGCTGGCTCGAAACCCAAAGTATCGCGGTGGACTTCACGTTGGTTAATCAAGCTCTTTTTAGACTCATGAACAAATTCAATCGGGTCTTCGATGGTTAAAATATGCTCTTTACGGGTTTCATTGATATAATCGATCATGGCAGCAAGCGTGGTAGATTTCCCTGAACCCGTTGGCCCCGTGACCAGTACCACACCGCGTTTAAAGTCGGATACTCGTTTAAAGACGTCACCCATACCTAAGTCTTCCATAGTGAGAACTTTAGAAGGAATGGTTCGAAAAACAGCGCCAGCGCCGCGGTTTTGATTAAAGGCGTTGACACGAAAACGTGCTAGATTTGGAATCTCAAAAGAGAAGTCGGTCTCAAAGAACTCTTCAAAGTCAGCGCGTTGCTTATCATTTATGATGTCATAAATAAGCTGATGCACCACTTGATGCGTCATTTCAGGCATATTAATACGGGTCATCTCACCATCGACACGAATCATCGCTGGCATACCGGCTGAAATATGTAAATCCGACGCTTTGTGCTTAACGGTAAAGCGCAACAAGTCTTCGATGTTTAAACGATGCTTTTCAGCCATAGTGGAATATCCCTATTGATAGACAAAAATGAGCCAAACAAGAATGGACAAAGAAACGCTTAGAAATTATGATACTTTACGATTCTATGCCACTATTTAACCATCTACTATATGCATAAAATGTAAAAATAATCCAAATATACATTGGTTTGTTAATATAAGTTTATGTCTGTTTTTTATCAAAATTTTAACTGCTTAATTTCATAGCTCCTTCTATTTATAATTAATAAAATAATCACCTAATATTTCTGTGAGTTTTTTATGAACACTACCTCTACACCACAAAACAACGCTACGAGTTTAGCTGATAAAAAAAACAATGAAGATGATTTTGATGCGGCAGAATTGATTGCAAATTGGCAGCAAGTAAGCGAGCAGGTGGCGCAAGCATCTGTACAGGCGCAAAGGCAGAAAGACGAGATCACTTTATTAGCAGTGTCTAAAACCAAACCTGCTGAGATGATTGCGACGTTGGCGCGTCAAGGGCAACGAGATTTTGGTGAAAACTACTTGCAAGAGGCTATTGAGAAAATACAAGCTTTACGACAACAGCCACAATGCGAACACATCGTTTGGCACTATATTGGCAGTATCCAGCGTAATAAAACCCGTGATATTGCTGAGAATTTTGATTGGGTGCAAACGCTTGAGCGTGAGATTATCGCCAAACGTTTACATGAGCAGCGCCCAGCCGAGCTGCCAGCGCTTAATGTGTTGATACAAGTCAATATTGATAACGAGGACAGTAAGTCAGGATGTTTGCCAGCTGAGCTGCCAAACTTGATAAGCACGATTAAAGATTACGAGCGCTTGCAATTGCGCGGGCTGATGATTATTCCAGCGAAAGCTAATACCGACGCCTTTGCTCGAACCAAACAATTATTTGACAGTATCAAGCGAGAATATCCGGAATTAAAGCAGTGGGATACGCTGAGTATGGGCATGAGTGATGATATGAGCGCCGCGATTGCCAATGGTTCTACGATGGTACGCGTTGGCACAGCCATATTTGGCGCGCGTGGCTGATTATTCTAATGTCATTAAATCCATTAATTGAGGGTCAAACTACGCCAATCTCAACTTATCGTAGGCCTTTGATTTTTATAGAATTTAAAATTTTAATTGTTTTAACTGAAATTTTAAAAACTAAGTAAACCAATACCTTAGAAAAATAAGTTGAGAGTGGGGTTCAAACTCTCTAAATTTATACGGTTATTTATCGTGAAGTGCACTTTAAAATGCAGCTTTTACAAAACTTTTTCTTCAAGTTTAGTGACGAGTAGCTGGGTAATTTTCAGATTGTCAGTCGCGATTATCTCAAAGCGATAGTTGGCGTATTCGATGGTATCGGTTTTTTTAGGGATTTTACGCAGCATATACATCATAAAGCCGCTAATGGTTTCATAGTTTTGACTGCGCGGTAAATTAACGATATCGAGCGCGCGAACCACATCTTCAATGGGCGTCATACCATCGATGAGCCAAGAATTATCAGTACGTTGCACGATAGGCTGCTCCTCAACCGTGACTAGCTCACCCATGACAATACTCATCACATCGCGTAGGGTAATGACACCAACTACCAAGCCATATTCATTGACGATCACGGCAAAGTCAGCGCCGGTCGATTTAAACATCTCCAACACTTCAAACAAAGACAAGGTGTCAGGTACAAATAACGCCGGTTTTAATAGCGCTTTATCGGTTAGGCTAACTTCTTGCTGATTGAGCACCAAAGCTAGAAAGCTGCGCGACTCTACATAGCCGATAATTTGCTCTAAATCGTCTTCCTCGCAGACTAAAAACTTATTATGTGGCTGGGCAATCATTACCTCAACCACTTCTTCGGTGCTGGTTTTGCTATCAAAATAGACGATATGCTCACGCGGATTCATGACCGAAGTAACGGTACGTTCTTGCATCTCAAAGATATTTTCAATCAAATGATGTTCTTGTTTTTTAATTACCCCAGCTTCGGCGCCCGCGTCCATCACCGCATAGATGTCTTCTGGCGTCATATCATCTTGGCGTGTGGTTGAGATACTAAAAAACTCAAAAATCAGGTTTGCTGCGCCATCAAAGACCCAAATAACGGGCTTAAAAATAAATGTCAGCGCCATCATAGGGCGTACCAGCCGCACTGCAAAAACTTCTGCATTAGACATCGCCAAACGTCTGGGCATCAAATCGGCAAGTAGGGAAAATAAGCTGGTAATCACGACGAAAGAGATAACCGATGACACCGCTTCATTCTTGACTAACAGCTGTAAATACGGGCTAATCGCCGACTCACCAACCGCACCAGCTGAAATGGCGACAGCATTAAGCACGACTTGCACTACCGTAATAAATCCACCAGGATTTTCTTGCATATGCAGGACATCAAGGGCGCGGACTTCACCTTCTTTTGCCATGATTTGCAGCTTAATCTTGCGACCAGCAGCGATAGCAATTTCTGCCCCAGAAACAAAGGCACTCAAAGCCAGTAATAATAAAAGAAAAATACTAGCGGTTAGCAAACTCATGACGGACTCGGATAACGATAGGTAGGGTAGTTAAATTGAAAGTAGTTGAAATATAGAAAAGTAGAGAACTGGGTTTAATTATTTATTCAAAGAGTTTTATATAAAGAAAACTTTATCAATAAAAACTAAAAAAGCTGGGTAAGTACCCAGCTTATTATAAAACATTCTGATTATATTATATCAAATTATATAGAAACGTAAAGTTATTCAACCTTTTAGCCTTTATCTAAAGGATAGTGTATTCAGACTACAGAGACATCTAAAAGATTGAAATAGCAACTTTAGTCGTTGACGCTTAGCCTTTTATCGACCATTTATTGACTAAAGGAAAACGGCGTTCACGGCCAAAGGCTTTATGGCTGATTTTAGTCCCAATCGGCGCTTGAGCACGTTTGAATTCGCTATTATCAACCATCTTAATCACCTTAGCGACCAAATCGGCATCAAATCCTTTATCGACAATATCTTGATAGCCCATATCTTCGTCGATATACGACATCAAAATACCATCTAGCACGTCATAGTCTGGCAAGCTGTCTTGGTCTTCTTGATCAGGACGTAGCTCAGCCGATGGCGGACGTATGATGACGCGCTCAGGAATAACTGGCGTGTCTTCTAAACGGTTGCGGTAGCTGGCAAGCTTATAAACTTGCGTTTTATAAACGTCTTTTAGTACGTCAAAACCACCTGCCATATCACCGTATAAAGTCGAGTAACCAACTGCTAGCTCTGATTTATTACCCGTAGTGATGACTAAATGCCCAAATTTATTAGACAAGGCCATTAGTACCACACCGCGAGCGCGCGCTTGGATATTTTCTTCGGTGGTATCAGCAGGCGATTTGTTAAATAATGGCGCTAAAGTATGACGGATGCCTTCAACGGCATCAAAAATCGGGCAAACCGTATAAGAAACGTTTAAGCGGCGCGCTTGCGCTTGCGCGTCCTCTAAACTGATTTGAGAAGTATATTCGTACGGCATCATTACCGCATAAACTTTATCAGCGCCCAGCGCATCGACAGCGATACACAAGGTTAACGCAGAATCAATACCGCCCGACAAGCCAACGATAATACCAGTAAAGCCGGATAGGTTGACATAATCACGCAAACCGACGACCAACGCTTGGTACATCTCCGACTCGCGGCTCAATGACAACGGCGCTTTTGTTTGCGTATCGAATTTTGCGGTTTTTACGTCAAACGTCGTCAGCATAAGCTGATTCATAAAGCGCGACGCTTCATGAGCAACGCTGCCGTCAGATTGGATGGCCATAGAGCCGCCGTCAAATACCAAATCATCCTGCCCGCCAACGGCATTAAGATAAATAATCGGCAAGTTATTTTCGCGGCTACGTTTGGCGAGCATGGTTTTACGATTGTCTTGTTTTTCAATTTCAAACGGTGAGGCATTTAAGCAGGCCACAAGGTCAGCACCTTGTTTTTTAAGCTCGGCAATCGGACCTTTTTCCCACAAATCTTCGCAGATTAGCAGACCAATGGTGATGCCTTTATAGTCAAATAAGACTTGATTGCGACCTTTATCAAAATAACGACGCTCATCAAAAACGCCATAATTTGGTAAGATTTGCTTATGATAAAAGCCTTTTTGATGACCGTTATGCAAAATCGCAGCCGAGTTAAAGGTACCATGATGATCGACATGCGGATAGCCCACGATCATCACGATATCATCGATATCACTCAGGCTAGACAGCGCGCTTTTGACACGGCCAGATAGGCTAGGACGTAGCAGCAAATCTTGCGGAGGATAGCCTAATAAAGCAAGCTCTGGGAAAATGATGACATCAGCGCCTTGCTCACGGGCTTGTAGGGCAAGGGCGCGCATTTTTTCAGCATTGGCGGTGATATCGCCGACCAAAAAATGCGATTGTGCTAACGCAAAAGTAACGCTGTCTTGCGATTTAGAGCCTGTATTGGCCTCGTTTGACGAATTAAAGTTGGGATTGTCAGTATCTTTGGTGGTGTCTTTTGACATTGTTATTGTTCCTATCAATAGGTTGTGTAAATGTATTGAATCTAGCTGGGTTTTAAATAAAACCAAAGCAAAATAGGTTATGAAAGTAATGCAAAATATGAGTATGCACTTATGCCCCCATATCAAGGCTCATAAATCGTGAGCCTATGCTGAGCGCGGCACTTGGATAGCCATTAATACAATGAATATCGGTATTACTAAAATATGCGGCGCTGCTCTAAATGGTAGTGCTTAAAACCGCTTAGAATAGGGCAATCAATAAAGGTTTTCAGAAATAGTGTTAATAACGCTAGGGCTGATTTTGCTATAAACCAATAACAGCAAACCTGCTTAACAGCGTTTAAATGTGCAAATTAATCCCTTTAGTATAACATCAATTGTCTGCACAAATAGAACTGCACAGTGATTTAGCGCGCAAGTTGTCAGCGTACAAGTAATTAAAAAGCAGATAAATAACTATTGTTTTAAAGCAATGATTCTAATAAGGTATTTTTGAAAGTACCTATTAATACTTAATAATATTGGTGCCGATAGCGTGCAGGTAATTGTAAGTAAAGATTACAACATAGCCTTATTTATTTGGCAGGCTTTGAGGCATAATAAGCCGTTATTATGTTTGGGCTTACTCTTCTAAATATAGAGAAATGGCAAGTTAAGAGCGATTTTATGAATCACAATTATTTTTATAGATGAATACTGTTTTTTATAACCAAATAACATGTTTATAAAAGCGCGCTATGGTACGGTAGCGCTATTATTAGACTTATTTTCCGCAATGATTTCGCCTAATTTATGAAGCAAATATCTCGCAAAGCTGACAACGTAGAATTTATAACGCAACACACTCGCTAAGGGATATAAATAATGGACACGGTCTGTGATTTTTATCCACCTATTTATAAACGTTACAGCAGCGCCAAATTGGCTGTCTGCTGCCCGCTCTTGGTTTATACGCTATGATCGAAAACTGGACAAAAGAATTTATTATTCAGCGCTTATTGGCTATTACTTTGCTGGTGGTGCTGATTGTATTGTGCTTTCAAGTCGTACAGTTTTTTATTGTACCGGCACTGTGGGCAGCGATTTTGGCGTACGTCACCTTTCCTATTTATAATTTTTTTCATCAGCGCGTTCGCTTTAGCTCAAACTTTAGCGCCGCTATTATGACGGTGAGTATCACATTGATGATAGGTCTGCCGCTCGTTGCTGGTATCTTTATTTTGCAGCAAGAAGCCTTAAGCCTGATTAGCAACTTAATTTATCGTATCAAGGTTGGCTATTTGGATGTGCCAGACTCTATCAAGGACTTACCCGTCATCGGACAGCAAGTCAAAGATGTGTTGTGGAGAATTAATAAAAACCCAGAAGGCACGCTAGAGGCCTTTCGTCTGTGGGTACAGTCGCATCTATATTATGGCAAAGTCGCGTTCGATGTCGTTTTCAGTGGTCTTGCCAAAATGGGGATGGCGCTGATGACGCTGTTTTTCTTTTATCGCGATGGTACCAGTTTGGTACGTCAAATCCGCCAAGCCTTACGCAATATCATTGGCAATCGCATCGATGGTTATATTGATTCGGTCGGTACGACCACGCGCGCGGTAGTCTATGGCATTGGTTTGACCGCATTGGCTCAGGCTTTGCTCGCTGGTATTGGTTATTATTTCGCTGGTGCACCAAGTCCTATTCTACTGACCATTGTCACTTTTATTATCGCTTTAATCCCATTTGGTACGCCATTTGTTTGGGGCGGGGTATCGATTTGGTTATTAAGCCAAGGTCATACCGTAGAAGGGATTGGTTTGGCGCTTTGGGGTATACTGGTTATCAGCTGGGTTGATAATCTTATACGTCCTATCGTCATCAGCGGTGCGACCAAAATTCCTTTTATTATTATTTTCATCGGAGTATTGGGCGGTCTGACGGCGTTTGGTTTTGTCGGCTTGTTTATTGGTCCTGTGGTATTGGCAATCGGCCTTGCAGTATGGCGTGAATGGATATCGCAGCATAAGAATGATTTATTTGCGCAGCACGAAGATATGCTTGCTGACGCCCAGCTGCAACCAAAAGTTACGGCACAAAATAATAAAGACGAAAATATTGTTTCTACGGATTAGGGTATGTGCTTAATTTAAACAGCAATTTAAAAACTATTAAAACCAACCTATAAAAAATACACCTTGCTAATCCAGCAATCATTGATAATAAACCTTTAGAAATAGGGATGTTTAAAAATGCCACATGCGAGCGCTTCAAATAATGAAAATATGCGTCCTCTAACTATCGTTGCTGATAGCAATATCGCTAGCCTTGATGAGTTTTTTAATGCGTCGACGCTTGGGCAACATAATAAACGACCAGTAAATATTATTAGCGTTGCTGGGCGCGCGATCAATGCCGATTTGCTTGCAGAGTGTCAACCTGATGTGCTGTTGATACGCTCGGTGACGCCAGTAGGCGAGCCGCTATTGGCAAACAATAATAGCGTTCAATTTGTTGGTTCGGCGACGATTGGAACCGACCATGTCGATCAAGCCTATTTGGCAGCGCGCAATATCACCTTTGCCAATGCCGCAGGTTGCAGTAAGCACTCGGTTGCGCAGTACGTATTGACCGCTATCTTAACTTTACGTCCGCAATATTGGCAGCAATCGACGCCGCCCGCGACCTTGGGCATTATCGGACTGGGTAATATTGGTAGTACTCTTGCGCAATATGCCCATGATTTAGGCTGGCAAGTATTGGGTTACGATCCGCTACTGCCTGCATCGAACATCAATAACGCCAGCTTTGAGCAAGTATTGAGCCAAAGTAATGTAATTAGCTTGCATGTGCCGTTAACCGATAAAAAAGATGCCACTAATCCTAATGGTAGCGACTATCCAACTCGTCATTTAATTGATAAAGAAGCATTGGCTGCGATGCCAGTAGATACTTTGTTGATTAATAGCGCGCGTGGACCAGTGATTAATGCCGGTGATTTGCAGGCAGATATTGCCCGTACTGGACGCCAAGTGGTGCTTGATGTGTTTGAGCATGAGCCTGAGATAGCGGAAAGTTTGCTATCGAAACTTGCGATTGCCACAGCACATATTGCTGGCTATACCTTGGAGGGTAAGCTCCGCGGTACGCAAATGATTTATGATGCGCTGTGTGAAAAATTAACAGTGACCCCTGTGCAAACCATGCATAAATTGCTGCCACTCAATATGTTTTTATGGTCTGAATTAAAGGCGCATCCAGATAGATTGGTGAAATTTTATGACATCATGGCAGATGATGCGGCACTGCGAGATAAATTAATAGACGGACAAATAAAGGGTACTGACTTTGATCAATTGCGCCGAGATTATCATTTACGTCGCGAATGGCAGTTTTAGAAGACAACCAGCTTTAAAGATTAAAACTCAATTTCAAAGCCTATTTTAATTATTTGATTTTTTATTCGAAAACTACAGTAGAGAGTAATGACCCAAGCAAATAACCTTTCCTCTAAACCCAGTTATGCGCCAACGATGACATTAGCGATGGCACAAAGGCGCGCGCAATTTATCAATGCTATTCGGCAGTTTTTTGCCAGTCGCCACGTGCTTGAAGTGCAGACGCCGTTGCTCTCACAAGCGGGTAATACCGATACCTTTTTACAGTCGGTAGCGGCGCAGGTCACGTATCAAGATAAACCTTGTACCTATTATCTGCATACGTCGCCTGAGTTTGCCATGAAGCGCCTACTTGCCAGCTGGCAGATGCCCATTTATCAGATTTGTCCGGTATTTCGTGATAACGAGATAGGCGTGCGCCACAATATTGAATTTACTATGCTTGAGTGGTATCAGCCGAACTATAGTCTAGAGGACATGGGCACTGAATTGGGCGAGCTATTGGAAGCGCTTTACGGTTATCCGATTGTGCTAAGCCATTATCGTTACGTCGATGCCTTTATGGATTTTGTGGGTATTCATCCCTTAACGGCGAATCTTGCCGCGCTACAAGCGGTGGCAGAAGACAAAGGTTTAACAGGGTTTGATTTTAATAGTGCAGAAAATGGTGCCAGCAATAGTGAAGAAGATATTCGCCAAAGTTGGTTAGATTTATTGTTTAGTCATGCCGTCGAGCCAAATTTGGGGCACGATTTGCCGACATTGATTATAGAATATCCGCCTGCGACGGCAGCACTAGCAAAGACGGCCATCGATAAAGACGGTAATACAGTTGCCAAGCGCTTTGAGCTGTATATTAACGGTATTGAAATTGCCAATGCTTATGATGAGCTGGCGGACGGGCAGGCGTTAAGAGCGCGATTTGAGCGTGATAATCAATTGCGCAAGCAGCATAATCTGCCGCAAATGCCAATCGATGAGCATTTATTAGCAGCATCTGATGACTTAATACCTTGTAGCGGTATCGCTGTCGGTATTGATAGATTACTGATGGTCATCACAGGCGCTAGCAGCTTAGAAGACGTCATTCCATTTCCAAGTGGCCTAGCTTAGTTGCTTGCTAGTAGATTTTGACATAGTCGCCAATGATTAAAAAACCCATAAGAAAAAAGCGCGTAAACCAGGGCTTACGTGTTTTTTTATTTTTGTACTTTTTATTACACTACAAACTACTTATTATTTGTTATAGCTTTTACTTACTAAAGTTTAGCCAGCGCTGCATCGATGGCAGTCTCACCATTATGCATACTAAAGACTTTTTTAATCGTATTATCAGCATTAAGTACCGCTGCTAACGTCATGGCCACATCTTCAATAGCGTTTTCGCCCGCATTATCATCATTAATAATGATTTTACCCGTACCAGCGCGTTCTTTTAGCGCACCTGCTTGTACAATGGTGTAATCAAGACTGCTATTCTTAACCAACCACTGATCGGCGTAATGCTTAGAGATATAGTATTCTTTTAAATCGGCAATACCAGGCTGGTTCCATTTACTGGTATCTAAGGAAAATACCGTGCTTAGCATGATATAGCGTTTGATACCTTTATCTTGAACCGCTTGCATCGTCTTAACCGCGCCATGCAAATCGACTTCTAAGACATCTTTCCCACCAGAGCCGGCAACAAAATAAACCGCATCGATATCTGATTTAATTTGCTGTTGAATGGCGTCTTTCTCAGCAGTAATATCTAAATCTAACTGACTATAATTGTTATCGCTAAATAATTTTTCATCTTGACGGGTTGTGCCAATCACTTGATGGTTATCCGCTAATAGTTGTTTAACCAAATCAGAACCCACTCGACCGCTAGCGCCAATTACTAATATTTTCATTATCATTCCTATTATTATATGAATTTTATATGCTTTATCTTTATTTAAAGATTTATGTTTTAAAACTGATTATTCAAGAACCGTTTAATCAAAAACTATTTTTTTAAAATAATTTGTTTTAAGAGCTGCATATAGCCTAACAATAATGACGAGCACACTTCGTTATGAAGCGTGCTGATTGCATAGTGTTTGGTTATGGAGTGTATAGGGTTTGCAAGAATGGACTTTGTGAAGGTTAATATTTAGAGAGATAAGAAATTTTTTAAGAAGTTTTAAAAAGTAGGGTTTTCAAATTGATAAGTAAAAGAAATGACTGCACCAATTAACGAACCAAGCGATTAAGACCATCGGCAAAGGCTTTCTTGTCGCGGTCGCCGTAAGGTTTATGCCCGCTCATTTCTTGCAATTCAAGCACGCCTGTACCGCGCATGGTATCCATAAAGTCGCGCATATTGAGCTTTTGCTTGATATTGTTTTTATCATAAACCACACCGCGGGTGGTCAAAACCATACCGCCTTTATCCAAAATGTCATTGGCCAAAGGAATGTCGCTAGTAATGGCCAAATCACCTGGCTGGATTTGCTCGACGATATAATCATCAGCTTTATCAAACCCTGACGGCACCACGGTCATGACAAGCAGCGGTGATTTGCGCAATTTAATCGGCTGATTGGCAACAAATATCGCCATCGTTTGGGTACGTTCAGCCGTTTTGATGATTAAGTCTTTAGCAATCAATGGCACCGAATCGGCATCTACCCAAATCTGCATTATTTCTCAGCCTTATCGGTCTTTAATAATGCCTCTGCTAAGGCATCTTTTTGACTACCTTTCACGTCACTTTTAGTATTTTCTAAAGTACGCTCAGTTTCGGCATTGGTAGATTGCTCTGGTACAGATACAAGTGCTTGCTTATCGGTCATGGTTGGCGCCAGTTTTTTATCAAGCCCCACTTTATTTGGTAAGACGGCAACCAGTTTTGCTAGCGCAGGTTCTAAATCCGCCACGTCATTTGGCATCAAGGTGATATGGGCAATTTTACGGTCTTCGCGCTCAGCCTTATGGTAGCTATGATAATGGGCGCCATCGATATTGAGCACCGCGCTGATATCAGGATATTGACCTAAGACGTTGAGCATAATTGCTGGATGGACGTTGTCGGTATCGCCTAAGGGCAGATTGACCACCGCGCGGATATGGTTTTCAAATTGACTGGTAATCGCACCTTCGATACTCCAGTGTCCAGAGTTATGGACGCGCGGAGCAATCTCGTTGGCTAGCAGATAATCGTTACCGCGCGCATCTTTACTCACAAACAGCTCAAGCGCCATCACACCGACATAACCCAAGTGATTCATCACCGTGGTAATGGCATCGGTTGCTTGCTGAAATAAATGGCTGGTACCAACGGCTGGGGCGCGAGTTTTGGCTAAGATACCATGATGATGGTGATTTTCGACCAAATCATAGCAGCGCACCTGACCATTTTGCGCGCGTACGGCAATGATAGACACTTCACGGCTAAAGTTAATAAAGCCCTCTGCAATTAATGGCGCAGGCGTTGGGGTTAATGAACCTTTACCGCTAACCGCGTCTTTTAGCTCATGCCAAGCGGCTTTGATATCGCTGTCTTCTTTGATGACAAACTGACCCTTACCATCATAACCGCCGCGGCTGGTCTTGAGCACTATCGGCAATCCTAGCTCAGCGCAAGCTTGCTTCAATTCAGCTTCAGAATTGACCGCCATAAATGGTACGGTGGCGATATCAAGCTCATTAAACATGCCTTTTTCTTTTAAGCGATCTTGGGCGATATCAAGGGCAAGCGGTGGCGGAAACATGCCTTGTTTGCTGCCTGATTTTGATAGATGCGCTAACTGCTCGACAGTCGCCGTTGGCGTGTTTTCAAACTCTAAAGTAAAGACGTCAGCTGCCGCGATAAATTCATCTAATTGCTCGCTAGAAAAAACTTTTCCGTAAAGGCTGGCAGGGCAGTCGGCGTTGTCTTCTAAAAACACGCACTGATAACCGAGCGGCAGGGCAGCTTGGGCGAGCATCATACCAAGCTGACCGCCGCCTAAAATACCGATGGTACGGATGGTTTGGGTAACAGGATAAGCATTGGCGGTAGTCATGGCAGGCTCTTTACATTTAAAATGAATAAGGATTTTTAGTAAATGATTGGCTAAAAATTAAGGTTAGAAATAGGAAAAGGTGCACCGTATGCACCTTATCTTTAGTAAAACTCATTTGGCTATAAATATCAAGTTTAGCGCATGGTAAGTATCAAATATTACTAGCAAGAGTATTGATAACAGCAGTTTTTGCTAAAAGGTTAACTCATCTTGCTTACTTTATTGATTAATAATACCGGGTGTTGGACTTGCAAGAATGGTCTCTGTTTGCGCTTGACGCATGTTATCAAGCTTAGTGGCAAGCGATTCATCATGCAAGGCCAGCACCTGAATGGCAAGGAGGGCCGCATTATAGGCACCAGCAGTACCAATGGCTAAGGTGCCAACAGCCACGCCCTTTGGCATTTGCACGATAGAAAGCAGACTGTCCCAACCGCTAAGCATCGATGATTTAACAGGCACACCAAACACAGGCAGCGGCGTTTGACTGGCACACATACCGGGCAGATGCGCGGCGCCGCCCGCTCCAGCGATAATCACCTGCAAACCGTTATTTTTCGCGCTTTTGGCATAATCGAACAATCTATCTGGCGTACGATGGGCTGACACCACTTCACATTCAAAGGCAATATCAAAGTCAGCAAGCAACTGCGCCGCTGCACTCATGGTCGCCCAATCCGACTGCGAGCCCATGATAATGCCAACTTTTGGTTGACCAGCAGGGGAGGTAATGGGGCCGTTTTGCTCAATAGCAGCGTTTTGTGTAGTAGGGTTCACAGTAGCGGAGGTGGTGCACATGCTTTGATATCCTCAAAAAGACCATCATACAAAAGTTTTGCTGCCTTCGTAAAGCCAAGTTTGTCGTTTAATGTCAAAGCTGACTAAATAGCAGTTTTTTATGTCGCGGTTTTATCGATTTATAATGGGCCTTCATCATGGCGATATTGCACAAAGTTACTGGCTTTCAATGGTAATGGCAGCTCAGTATCCAGCTGATAACAGGTCATATAACCGCTATCTATGGCTGCTGAATAATCGGTGCAAACCACTTGGTTGCTCAATGGTTCAGGATTGCCAGTGAGCCAATAATGCCCAACAAACACGGGTTTGTGCGTTTTAAGGGCAAATTCAATGTTCTCTGCCATGGCATCGTTTGGAATCTGCGCCAAGCCCGATTTTGGCGCACGGGCGATTTCATGTATAGGCCGCTTATTTAGCTCATCAAGCCACCAGCGCACGCGTACTTGTGAGCGCGCTGCACCGTCTTTATCGACCATAACCAAACCTTCAGGTAACGCAGTTTCCACACCTTTTAACACACGCTCAAGCGCCTCATAGGCGGGGCTATGTTTTTGTGAGCTGGCAATGACCGCTTCGGGGGTTAGGCAATTATCAGTAGTTAATAAAGGTTTTAATACCGCCATGCTATCGACATCCCAGCAAGCGTGGACAAAACAGGCATAATCGGTCTCAAGCCAAAGCGGTATCTCATAAAAGCGCTGCAACCAGTATTGATGCGCTTCTGAGCCAAAGGACACTTCGGCTAAAAACGCTTCATGTTGGCGTACATGAACATCGCTATGCGAGCGTAAATAGCGCTCGGGCTGCTTTGGGTCAAGCATCGCAAAAGCCAAGGCGTTGTATTCATGATTGCCCATCACCGCATCGGCCACGCCTGCATCTAGCATCGCAAAAACAATTTCAAGAGTAGCTACCTGCTGCGAACCACGGTCAATCAGGTCACCAATAAAGAGCGCCCGATGCCCTAACGGCGGTACAAAGTGGCTGCCATTATGCACATAACCCAATTGTTTTAGCAGCCCAATCAACTTGTCTGCATAACCGTGAATATCACCAATAATATCTATAATCATAATTCTTTATCAAATTCTTAAACATGTTGTTAAATACAAATTAGGGCAAAACTTCAAACGTTATCAATTAGCAAATTTAAAACTAAAGATTCTAAAACTAACCGCTCTAAAGGCCAGGCGACAATAGCGCATTTAAAAAGTGTGGCAAGACGCGAGGTTCTAAAATAATGGTCGCAATCACTCCAAATGCGCCGCCCCACATATGCGCCATGTGATTGATATTGGAGCCGCCGCGTTTATCGGCGTAAATACTATAAGCGACGTAAGCGACAGCAAAAACTATCGCTGGAATAGGAATAATGGCGAATAGATAAATTTTTTCCCACGGAGCCAGCAAAATAAATGCAAATAGCACCGCTGAAACCCCACCCGAAGCACCAAGGCTCAAATAACTGGCGCTTTTTTTATTTTTAAGATAGCTTGGCACCATGGCAATCACGATAGCCAGCACATAAAAAACCACAAAACCATAACCGAATAAAAACGGCTGATATAAGCCTTCAATAGCCCGGCCAAAAAAGTACAGGGTGAACATATTAAACAGCAAGTGCATCGCATCGGCGTGAATAAAGCCGTGGGTCACAAAACGATCCCATTGACCGTTATTCACCGCCGGCGGATAAAAAATCAGCCGATTAAACAGGGTTTTGTTTTGCCACGCCAATAAACTGACAATAACCGTAATAATGATAATAAGCGTCGTGTGGTTGAACAAAGGAGAGTCCTTAGGCCGAGCCTGATAGGGGGCAGTGTTATAGAGCGTAGTGCTTAAAGACCAAATAAGTTGGATAAAAAATAACTAAATATGGATGCTGAAAATAGCTAAGGCTTACACCAACAGTAATAACAGTAATAACAGTAATAACAGTGATGCTAAGGCAAAAAACCAATAGACGACAAAATTATGCTTTAATAATCGTTTATATTGAATAATATTACAGCGTAACAGGCAACTAAGTAATGCTTCGTATACTGACCGTAACGTTTAACGACAGAATAAATATTTACCAAAAATAAATCATTAATCGGTGATATTTATCCAGTTTTACGTTTGTTGAAATTTTAAAAAAAAGGGTGGTGTGTCAGAAAGTATGCTGAGGAGATGAAAGGAGGGTGACAGCCGAAGCAAGATGATATATTTGAGGTTATGAAGACACAAATAGATATCAGTTGCCCCGACTGTCACAGTCCCAGTTTTTCGATACACGGCAAAAAAAGCTATGGC